>NZ_LDIG01000126.1 GCF_015845845.1 Paenibacillus dendritiformis | reverse complement strand
GCAGCACGAAGAAGGGATCCTTCGGTGGTTCCATAGTAAGATGACGAACGGCTTGTTGGAAGGCATTAATGGTCTGGTTCAAGCAGCTAAACGTCGGGCCAGAGGCTACAGGAACGTAGAAAACTTGATTGCGATGGTGTATATGACAGCCAATAAGCTTCGTTTGCCGTTGCTCGCGGCGCGCCGAGCATAATATCCCTTTCCGCCTTCTTACCCTGCTTCAGATGTAGAAACAGCGGTCAAGCGAACTCCTTGACGGCTGTTTCTACATCTGAAAATCTCTTAAAGGCGGAAGGGGTTATGAAACTAATATTCAACACTGTACCCACCCAGTAGAGCGAAGAGCCTTTTTTAGTAATAATTATTTTTCATTTATCAATAAACCCTTCCCAAAAAAACAGAAACCCGTACCGGGATATAGATCACCCAATCCAGCTAACCAAAGAACAAATGAAAAATGATCTAGGCTATCTGCAAAAAGTAATAACGGAGGTTCATCCAAAAACCTATGAAGGTGTTCCTCCAGAAATACAACAGGCGCTGCAGAAAGCGGATCGCGAAATAGAACAGATAGACAATGTGCTACAGTTTTACTTTCTAACGCAACAAGTGATGAATGCGCTTCAAGATGGGCATACAACGATGCAGATCCCTGATGGTCCAAGGATGGATAACTTGCCGTTTTCTTATGCGTGGCTGGAAGATGGCATCTATGTTACATCGAGTTCAGGCTGGTTGCATAGGGGGGACAAAGTCATCGAATTCGGTGGAAAAAATGAACAAGAGTTACTCACGATGTTCCGTGCCTTTTTTTTCAGTTGACAATGTATACTCTCTTAAGTCAAGAGTCAATTTGAATAGTATATTCACTTTGCTTCTCTATCTTCAATATTTCGGCTTGATAGAGGGAAACCAAGTTCAACTCGTCGTGGAGCGGGGGAATGAGATCATAGAGGGGAAGCTGCAATTGAAAAAAATGCTGAAATTTGCAAGCCCTTATCTGACCAGGGATCGATTGGATTATACTATTTCCAAAGAAGATGATCTGGCGGTTTTATATATCGATAGCTTCGCTGTGTTAGACGACACAACGAAGTCTGTGATTCGGGACTTTTTCATCGATGTCAAAAGGGAACAAGTGAATCATGTGGCCATTGACTTGCGTTTCAACCCTGGCGGGACAACGTTAGTGGAAAATTACATAATGTCATTTTTGAATGTAGACTCCTACCGTGATTTTAAGACAGTAAATCGGTATTCTACGTTTACTAGCCAATATACATACGATTTCCCTTTTGGCACAGAGGAGATGCAGAGTCTGGATTCCCGAATGATTACCATACCAAGTCATGAGTACAGCTTCCACGGCAAGATCTATGTCATCACATCCTTTCGAACATACAGTGCAGCAACAAATTTTGCGGTTAACATTTACGACAATAACTTGGGGCTTATTGTTGGCGAGCCTTCCGGGAGCAAGCCCAGTTCCTATGGCAGCATTATTTTATTAGAACTTCTCGAATCAAAACTACGCTTGTCGATTTCCTATAAGTGGATTGAACGGCCATATACGACGATAAAAAACCGTTATGAAGATGCGTTGCAGCCGGATCTCTACGTTCCGACCACATTCGAAGATCTAGAGCAGGGACGCGATCCGCAACTGGAGATGATAAAAAAGCTGATTCGAGAGGAACGGTCAAGGTTCCCCTCCGATCACTCCCTGCATCTTCCCATCACTATGGTGTTATAGTATTTACCGTCAGACAGAATCTTGTCGTTTTTTAATATCCCTTCGATCTCAAAGCCCAGCTTCTTATAAAGGGCGATAGCTTTCTCATTGGTTTCTAACACATTCAACGTGATTTTGGTAATGCCATTGGAGTCGGCCCAAGTGTTAGCAGATTTTTACCGATGCCATATCCCCAGAACTCTTTTTGCACGCATACGCCGAATTCTGCTTTGTGATAGAATCTTTTTAATTGGCTTCCCTCGCATCGCGAAAACCCGACGATCCGATCCTGGGCGACCGCGACTAAAAATAAGTTTCTTTCTTTTTCGGAATCGGCTCTTATCAATTGTTCAAAACCGGACACATCAATGAACGCTTCTCCGGGTTCTCTGTCTAAAAACTCGGTCTCTCCGTCAATTTGCACCCGCAAGGCGGATAACACCCCCGCATCGGTAGCGGTGGCCGATCGAATCGTATAGGCGACTCCATCCGCTTCAAAATCTTGTTTGGGAACGATCATGAATATATTTCACTCCTAAGATTGGGGAGGGGATGAACAAACTGTCTTTCCCCGTTTTTAATGAACATATTTTCCAAATATAATAATCATAGTCTATCATAGGCTTGTACAGATTTTTATCCTTTCATGTTGAAAGGATAGCAAAAGAAACATTTAGCGCGTAATTTGTACTCTCTGAGTGGACATGCGACGGAATTGTCCATACAAATGTGGACATGAGGGGGATATTGAACGGATAAGCTCAAATGTCCATATATAGGTTCACTAGCTCTCCTTGGCACCATATATGGGGTGGTGGAGAGAGAATGAAGGATAACTCTTTCTCGGAACAGTGTCCACTATTTGACAGACATTTATCTCATTATTCCATGAGTGGTGGATGATTCATAAAAAAACCGATTGATATTTTTATATGAATCAATCGGCAATAAAGAAATTTTTTATTTTGGGGAACACTCTGCAGCAAACAGAAATTTATCTGCTTCGGGTTACGAGTTTCCGCTTTCTGCTTGACGCGCCTGTCTTGCATGTAATTTTTTCATTGCAAATCTTGCTATTGGCTGTGCAATCAACAGCTCAATCCAAAATGCGACACCAAAGTTTCTAGGCCAGACGTGGAAAAAGTGTTGAAACGGTTCGAGGGTTATTTTTTTCGTACCGACCCAAGCTCCTATAATGGTAAGAAGAATAGATAAGACCGTAACATTCAATAAAGTAGTCCATAAAACTCTGGCATTAAATCCATCTGTCTGTCCCACGAATTTTGGCATCACTTTACCGACTAACGGTCCTGCGACCAGCTTTACCAGTAAAACAACGATAATCCACATAAACGGAATCATCTTTAGCGTATCAAGATACACCTCTATACTGAAGCCGCGCTCCAACCCCATTATGATCGGCGGGATAGTGTTTACGGAAATGATTGAAATAATCAATAAAAATAGTATGCCCTCTTTTGCGTTTCTAGGCAGTCTTGTTTCTACGCGTAAATTGTCAGCCATCTCTATCATCACCCTTTCTTGATAACACCATGTTATTATAGCGATCCTGAAAACTCCTACATAAGTGAACATTTTGTGAACACTGAACATATTTCTATATGGTTAATTTTTGCTCAATCTTACCAGAGCTTCAATATTGTTATCATACGAAGGAGGAGAAACCATGTTCATCCGAAAAGCGGAAGCGAAGGATGCTCAGGCCTTTATTGATTTTTGCGCCCGATTGGATCAGGAGACGAAGTTCATGCTCTATGAACCCGGGGAGCGCAGTCTAACCCCGGAAGATCAAGCCCGGCGGTTCGCGAGCTTGCACGAATCCAAAGATTCGATTATGCTGTTGGCCGTCACCGATCAGGGAGACAGCATCGCCGGGTTTGCGGCGGGCATCGGCTCCAGCCTGAAGCGGTCCCGACATGCGGTGTCTGTCGTCATTGGCATACTGCAGCATTATACGGGCCAAGGCTTGGGCAGACGGCTGCTGGAAGAAGTTGAGAATTGGGCCGCGGCGACAGGCAAGCATCGGCTCCAACTGACGGTCATGACGCATAATGAACGGGCCATCCATTTATACACGAAGCGGGGCTTTCGGATCGAAGGCACATTAAGCCACTCTTTGCGGGTGGACGATCAATTCGTGGATGAATATATGATGGCCAAGCTGATACATACCGGGGAGGATTCCAGTGACTGAACAAGGACAACAAGCAACGACGGTTCGAATGGATGACGTTTCTTTTCATGTGAAGCAGGAGCATGATTTTTCCTGGCTGCGGGAGTTGGGCCGCGTATTTTGCGTATTCGACCAGCAGGATTCGGGCAATCTGTCCTTCGGTGTCGAACGGGATGGAATCCGGAGCTTCGTGAAGTATGCCGGGGCGCGCCCCGTTCGCTATGCTGGAGAGCCGCGGGATGCGATTGCCCGGCTGGAGCAGGCGATGCCGCTGTATGAACAATTGCGGCATCCGCATCTGATTGCGATGCGGGAGCATTTTCGCGCGGGAGACGGGTATGCGGCCGTATTCGATTGGGTGGAGGGGGAGAGTCTCCATCCGCATGAATCCTTCCCGCCGCCCGCCAAATATACCCACCCGGAATCTCCCTTCTACCGGTTCCGGCAGCTCCCGATCGAGCGCAGGCTGGCAGCGATGGAGGCGGTGTTGGCGTTCCATGCCCACGTAGAGGCTTGCGGGTATGTCGCAATCGATTTTTATGACGGCAGCTTGCTCTACGATTTTCAGCGCCATGCGATAACGATCTGCGATATCGATATGTACGCTCGGAAGCCGTACACGAACATGATGGGCAGGATGTGGGGCTCCTCGCGCTTTATGTCGCCGGAGGAGTTCGAGCTCGGAGCGGCGATTGATGATCGGACGAATGTATTCAATATGGGGGCGATGGCCTTCGCGCTGCTGGGCGGGGGGATCGACCGTTCTTATCCGCGGTGGGAAGCAGGGCAAGTTCGTTATGAGGCGGCCTGCCGCGCCGTTGCTCCGATTCGTGTCGACCGCTATGCTTCCGTTGCCGAATTCCATGCGGCATGGCGGCAGGCCGATTGAGAGGGACAGCAGAGGGATCAGAGCGGATCCTTCTGCTGAAGCTTGGCACTTCGTTCCCGATTCACGGCCAAGCGACGATGCGGCCCTCGCCATTCCACAGCAGCTTGAGGAAGCCTTCCGTCTCTCCCCTCAGGATCGCCTTGTCATCTATATATTTCCTCTCATTCCTGCAGAGTCAACAGACGCCGGCCTGATTTTTGCAATGGTTCAGAGCCCCGTTCAATATGTTGATTATGAACGTCAAATGCGGACAGGATCACATCGGGATCCGCGCCGCATAAGGGCGGAACGGCTCGGCATACGAAAATGGTCAAGCGCTGCGAATTTGACCAATTGAACTTTGTAAGCGTTTGTAATATATATGAGAGGCAGATAGGGCAATCCAAAAAGCAGAGATCATAGGCGGGAGGTCAAGACAAATGAGTGAACAGGCTGGACAGCCGCAAGATACCTTAAATGAAGAACACGAAGAGCAAGTCGTGCAGCAGGGCGTGCACAATTTCAGCGCGGAAGAAGAGTGGGTGAAGCCGACCGATCCGCTGCTGCTGGAGCGTCTGGAGTGGTTCAAGGACCAGAAGCTCGGCTTCATGATGCACTGGGGGCCATACTCCCAACTGGGGATCGTGGAATCATGGGCGCTCAGCGACGCCGATGCGGACTGGTCGCGCGACGGCATCGACTGGGATGTGGACAGCGAAGAGCTGAAGCGCCAATATTTCGATTTGAACAAAACCTTCAACCCGATTCGGTTCCAGCCGGAGCTGTGGGCGGAGCTGGCTGCGGATAACGGATTCAAATATCTTCTTTTCACGACGAAGCATCATGACGGCTTCTGCATGTGGGACACCCATACGACGGACTACCGGATTACGGGATCGGACACCCCGTTCCACCGCCATCCGAAGGCGGATATTTGCAAGCATCTGTTCGAAGCGTTCCGGGAAAAGGGGATGGCCGTCGCGGCTTATTTCTCCAAGGCCGACTGGCATTCCCCGTATTATTGGGCGCCGGGAATGGAGCGCGGGACGTCGACATCGCGGGGGCCTTCCTACGATCCGAGGGAATATCCGTGGCTGTGGGAGCAATTCGTGAAGTTCACCCACGAACAGATTATGGAGCTGCTGACCCGCTATGGCCGCATCGATGTGCTGTGGCTGGATGCAGGCTGGGTCTACGAAGGGGCGCGAGGGCAGGATATCCGCCTCGGCGAGGCGGTCGAACGCGCCCGTCAGCACCAGCCGTGGCTGTTGTCCGCGGATCGCACGATCGGGGGGCCTTATGAAAATATTATTACGCCGGAGCAGACGATTCCGTCCGGACCGATGACGGTGCCGTGGGAGAGCTGCATTACGCTCGGCACGTCGTTCTCGTTCCGCTATGAGGACAAGTACAAGACGGGGCGGCAGCTGGTGCACATCCTGCTGGAGGTCGTGGCCAAAGGGGGCAATCTGGCGCTGAACGTCGGACCGCAGCCGGACGGCCGGCTTCCGGAGGGAGCGATCCGCTCGATGAAGGAGCTTGGCGCCTGGCTGAAGGTGAACGGGGAAGCCGTATACGGCACGCGCATTTGCGCGCCGTATTTCACGGGCCGAACCGCATTCACCCGCAAAGGGGACACCGCGTACGGATTCTATTTGTATCCGAACGAGAACGCGCCGGTCGAGCCGGACGTATTCCTGCCGTATACTGGGCCGGTCTCGGCTGTCGAATTGATCGGCACGGACGGGGCGTTGGAATTTACCCGCACGGCGGAAGGCATTGTCATCCGGCTGCCGGACGGGGCAGCCGCCGGACCGGCGCCGATCGCGCATGCGTTCCGATTGCTTGCCTAAGAAATCGTTCAACCTCATACTGCACTCGCGGAAGCCGGTCAGCCAGACCGGCTTCTTTGGCATGCGTCCGTCCCAAGCTCCCTTCACGGCTCCTGGAACCGCTCCGCCGTTCTCTTTTCCGAGGGGTCCCCTGGCCGAGGGGCGGCCTTCCGTCAGACGGAAGTTCAGGGATAGCCCCATCGGGTCATCCTATTTTGGACGGGACGTGCATACGTTCTATTAATGAGACAATGGCTTGGGCCCGCCCCGGCACAGCAACTCGCAGCTCTCGCGGCTAAGGAGCGGAAGCGGCAGGGGGCAGGGCAAGCCGGAAATGTACTCTACATAGGGAATGGGGGTGAACTCGTTGGCGAATCGTTCCTCCGGCACATGGAAACGGCATACGCTGCATATTACGGGCATGAACTGCGCCGCCTGTGCGGTTCGAATCGAAAAGGCATTGCGGCGAATGGAGGGGACCGGCGGAGTGTCCGTCAACTTCGCGGTCGGACGGGCTTCGGTCGAGCTGGATCCGGCCCGGCTGGAGCTGCGGCAGGTCGAGGACAAAGTCGTCCAGCTTGGCTTCGGCATACGGAAGGAAACGGAGGCCGGCTCCTATCTGGGGACGGACGTGAAAGGGCTGTGGATCCGCTTCATCGCTTCGGCCGTGCTCACGCTGCCCCTGATCTGGACGATGTTCTCCCATTACCCGCTGACCTCATCGGTATGGGTGCCGGAGCTGTTCTTCCAGCCCTGGTTCCAACTGGCTCTGGCTACGCCGGTGCAGTTCATCGTCGGCATGCCGTTCTACTTCGGCGCTTTCCAAGCGCTGCGGAACCGGGGAGCGAACATGGATGTGCTGGTGGCGCTCGGCACCTCGTCGGCCTATTTCTACAGCCATTATTTGGCCATGAAGTCGATCCAGTCCCCCGCTGCAGCAGGACAGCATGTTCCGCTCTATTTCGAGACCGGCTCCATGATCATTACGGTCGTGCTGCTCGGCAAGCTGCTCGAAGGAATGGCCCGCCAACGCACGATGCACGCGATGCGCGGCCTTCAGGAGATGCAGGCCGATTATGTCCGCGTCATCCGGATGCAGCGGGAGACGCGCATTCCGATTGAGGAGCTGCGGATCGGCGATCGGGTCGTCATTCGCCCCGGCGAGCGGATTCCGGTGGACGGCGTCATCGTGCGCGGCCATTCGGCCGTCGACGAGTCGATGATCACCGGAGAGGGAATGCCGGCCGACAAGAGCGCTGGGGGCCAGGTGATGAGCGGGACGATGAACTTGAACGGGACCCTCGCCGTGGAAGCGCGGCGGATCGGTTCCGATTCCACGCTGGCGCGGTTGATCCGCTTGATGGAGGACGCCCAATATTCGAAGCCGCCGATTCAGCGTCTTGCGGACACGATCGCGAGCTACTTCGTCCCGGTCGTCGTCGCCATCGCCGGTCTCACGTTTGCCGCCTGGTATGCGCTGCTCCAGCCCGGCGACTTCGGTCATGCGCTCGGATGCGCGGTCTCGGTGCTCGTCATCGCCTGTCCGTGCGCCATCGGGCTCGCGACCCCGATTTCGATTCTGGTCGGTTCCGGGCGGGCGGCCCAGCGAGGAATTCTGTTCAAGGAGGGCCGCTTCATGGAACAGCTCCATCAGACGGACGTCGTGCTGCTGGACAAGACAGGCACATTGACCGCGGGGAGGCCGGAGCTGACCGATGTCATTCCGCTGGGCGGACATTCGGCGCGGAGTCTGCTTCGCTGGGCGGCCGCTGCCGAGCAGCCCTCGGAGCACCCGATCTCGCGCGCGATCTTGGCGGCGGCCGAACGGCAGCGGCTGATCGTGCCCGAGGCCAAACGCTTCGCCAATATTCCCGGCTGCGGCATTTGGGCGGAGGCGGAAGGGAAGCGCCTCTTCCTCGGCGCGTATGCCAGGCTGAAGCCGCAGGGGATTCGGGCCGAGGGCGCGGATGCGGGCGTCATCGCGGAGCTGGAGCGGGAAGGGAAGACGGTCATCGGCATAGCGGTCGATAACCGTCTCGCCGGCTTGCTCGCCATCCGCGATTCACTGCGCCCGACCTCGGCCGAGGCGGTGCGGCATATGAAGCGGCTTGGCCTGGAGGTGATGATGGTGACCGGCGATCAGCGCATGACGGCCGAAGCGATTGCGAGGGAGGCCGGAATCGAGCCTGTAGCCGCCGGAGTCCTGCCGCAGGAGAAGGTCGAATGGGTGAAGCGGCTGCAGCGGGATGGGCGGAAGGTGACGATGGTGGGAGACGGCATCAATGACGCTCCCGCATTGGCTGCGGCCGACATCGGCATCGCGATGGGACAGGGGAGCGACATTGCCGGAGAAGCCGCGGACATCCATCTGCTGCGCGGCGATCTGCGCGGCATCCCGGAGGCGATGCACATCAGCCGCCGGACGATGGCCAATATTCGCCAAAATCTGTCCTTCGCCCTCATCTACAACGTCATCGCCATACCCTTTGCGGTTATGGGCTGGCTCGAGCCGTGGATGGCCGGAACGGCGATGGCGCTCAGCTCGGTCTCCGTCGTCGGCAACGCCCTGCGTCTGCAGCGCTCGGGCCGCAGGGGGGCGGTCTCGTGAGCGGAGAGAGCCTCTGGCTGGTTGCCGTTACCGGCCTGCTGAGCGCTCCGCACTGCATCGGCATGTGCGGCGGCATCGTGATGAACTTCGCCTTGAATGCGAAGGGCCCGGCCTTGGCGGCGGTGCTGGCTTATAACGCGGGGCGGGTGTTGACCTATACGGCCATGGGAGCCGCGATGGGGGCCGCCGGCAGCTTCCTCGAATTGACGGGGAGCTGGGCGGGGCTGCAAGGCTTGGCCAGCTTGTTGGGCGGCCTTCTCATCCTGCTGTGGGCCTTCCGCCGCGTGGCTCTGCCCTTGGAGCGATTGAGCCCGGCCCGGATTCCGCTCGTCCGCGGCTGGATGGAGCGGCTGCGGGGAAGCGGGGATCTCCGGGCCGTGCTGGCGAGCGGGCTGCTGTTCGGCTTCATCCCCTGCGGCTTGACCTACGCGATGCAGATCAATGCGGCGGCCAGCGGCAGCGCCCTCGGAGGCGGGATGATTATGGCCGCATTTGGCCTCGCGACGTTCCCGTCCCTGCTGGCCGTCGGCTTGTTCGCGTCCGCGATCAAGCGCTCCATTCGCGTCCGGCTCGTAAAGGCCGGGCAACTCGTGGCCGCCGTCATCGGCATGCTGTGCATTCTGCGCGGACTGTCCGCGAACGGCTGGATTCCATCTCTCCATCCGTGGCTGTGGTAAGCGGACGCAGGCCGGGGGTTCCGCAGCCGGGCGGCCAATGGCCAAGCCGCCGCGGCAATAGCTCAGCCTAGCGCGCCGCCTCGAACCGATGCACGGCCGTGAACGTCCCGTCATCCAGCTCGAACGACGCCTCGGCCTGCCAGGTTCCCGGCATAAGCGGAACCGCTTCGCCCGCATAGATGCCCGGCTCTGTCTGCTCCAGCTTCACCTGGTACGTGCCGCAGAGCATAGCGGGCATGGCGAGTTCAACCGCGATCCGGGCATCGCGGACAGGGGAGCCATCCGCCGTCTGCAGCTTAATCCGCAGCTCATTGCGCTGCAGGACCGCGGCGGGGTTCGCCCCCAGCTCGAGCTGCGCCTGGACCGTCCCCAGCTCCGCGCGGGTGACCGGCTCGAACCCGGCCGCGCTTTTCCAGGCGTAGCCGACGGCGGTCAGCAGCAGCGACGCGAGCAATGCCGAAGCATAGAGGGCATATCTCTTCTTGACGGACATCGGTCCACCTCCTCGCTGAGATGCGCTACTTATGTGTACCCGGCAGCGGCCCCATTTATGCCGATGACGTCTCCGGGGGAACGTCGGGACAGCGGAAACAGAACAGGGCAGGCTCCTGGAAGCGCGCTGCCCTGTCTAACCCGCAGTCTATCACTTGAAGTCTATATCGCGTCAGGCATATTGCTGTCAAGCCTTATGACTGACGACCATCTCATACTTATTCAACGAAGCGCCCAGCATATACTCCTTCACTTCGCCGCCGCCGCGGTGAGATTCGCGGAAGGCGTCGCTGGACGTCCAGCCGCGGAATGCCTCTTCATTCTCCCATACCGTGCACACCTTCAATTCTTCTTCGCCTTCCTTGCCTTCGCCGAGCCATACTTCCAGACGGATGAACCCGGGCATCTGCTGCACGCCCTTCGCTTCCGCGAACCGTGCGGCGACCTGCTTGCCGTGACCTGCCTTAATGCGAATCGTATTTGTAACGACCAACATGCGTCTCGCCTCCTTGTGCGTGAATGAGATTGTTATGAAATCGATGATCCGATTGCGAATCAGGCCTGAAGCTCGTCCAGACGGATCGGCCGGCTATGCCGGACCGACAGATTGGCCGCTTCCATCAACCGCGTCAGTTCAAGTGCCATATGTATATTGGCATCGGCGGTCGTCCCTTGCCGGATATGGTTCAACCATTGATGGAAGGCGCTTGGCCGGTTGGCTGGAATGTCGCGTTCCGCCCAGCCGCTGGCGCCCTGCGCTTCCAAGCGGCTGCTGCGCACGAGCAGCCGGCTCTCCGGCGTGCCGTACAGCAGCGTTCCGTCGGTGCCCTGCAGCTCGATCGTGAACGGGGAGCAGCTGTTCACGAAGCCCGCTTCCACGAGCCCGAGGGCGCCGTTATCATACTGGAGGACGGCGACGGCATTATCTTCGACGTCCTTCCCGGTGACATAGCCGTAGTGGGCGCTGACCCGATCCGGCTCGCCCAGGAACAGCCGCGTCAGATACATCGGATGGCAGCCCAGATCAATCAGCGCTCCGCCCTGACATTGCCCGGCATCGAAAAAATGCTCCGGCAGCCAGCCGGCAAGCGCTCCGTTATGGGACAGGCGGACTCGAACGAGCGTCAGCTTCCCGAGCAGCCCCTCCGCCAGCACCTGCTGAATCGCCTCGGTGTAGCCGTCATTGAGCCGCGGGAGCGAGACGGTCAGGACGATGCCGGCCTTCTTCGCCGCGTCCACGATTTCATTCGCTTCATGGAGCGTCGCCGCCACGACCTTTTCCGTGAAAATATGCTTGCCTGCCGCGGCCGCCTTCACCATCACCTCGCGGTGCATATTGGTCGGCGCATCCACGATGACGGCGTCGATGCCGTCCTGCTTCAGCAGTTCATCCAGCGATTCGTAGAACGGGACGCCGCGCGCCTCCGCTTCCTTCCGGCCCCGTTCGGGAATCTCGTCCCATACGGCCGCGATCTCCGTATCCGGATGCTCCTCGGCCTGGCGGGCATAATCGTTGGCATGCACGTGCCAGAAGCTGACCATCGCTACTCTAATCATCGTCACCATTCCTTCCCTGTCGTAAGGATAAGAGCAATCTAGAACTACACCCTTACCTTATCAAATATTGGACAAGGTCGCCAATCCTCAATTCGGGCGGCGGAAGGATAAGGCGGGCCGGGGTTGCCAGCTTCGGACAAGGCTTCCCGCAAAGAAAAAGCCGATGCCTGCCCGCGAAAACGGCAGTGCATCGGCCTTCGTTGGTCCGTTTCTATGTTCCCGGCTTTGGCTGCGGGCCTGGATCCGGGGCCGGCTGGCGCTGGAGCCGATCCAGCGGGAGGAATTCGTATCCCTGCTGTCTGGCCGCATCGATGATCGAACCAAGCGCCTCCGCATTGTCCTTCGAGATCGCGTGCAGCAGAATGACCGCTCCCGGGTGAAGCTGGCTCGTTACCTTGTCATAGGCGTGGCGCGCCCCCTTCTGGGCATTTACATTCCAGTCCATGTAAGCAAGCGACCAGAAGACATTCGTGTAGCCCATCTCGCGGGTCACCTTGAGCGTGCGGTCGCTGAAAATGCCGCGTGGAGGACGCAAGTATGCCATTTCCTTTTGCCCGGTAACACGGGTAACTTCAGACTTTACTTTATCCAGTTCCTCCCGGATTTGTTCGTTGGACACCGTCGTCATATCCGGGTGGCTCCAGGAGTGGTTCCCGATAACATGCCCTTCATTGACCATGCGCTTCAGCAGTTCAGGCTGGCTCTTCACATAGTGTCCGGTTACGAAGAAAACGGCCGGCACTTTCTTTTCTTTCAGCGTATCGAGGATACGCGGGGTATACCCGTTCTCATAGCCGTTGTCGAAGGTGAGATACAGCACTTTTTTGCTCGTATCCCCAAGGAAGATGGCGCCGTGCTTATCGACAATATCCTTGAACCCTTCCTCGTTAATGGACGGCAGTTGGCCGTTCACGCTTCTCTTGAATCCAAAATGAAAGGCAGGCCCGTCTGCGGCAGCCGGCAAGGCGTGAATCTGAACCAGCAGGGCGAGGGCGAGCCCGATACGGATGAGTCGCTTCATGTTTCCTACAGCTCCTTGTCATGTCATAACCATGTCTTGATGACGATCGTATAGAGAAAATTATCCCTCATTCTGCAAATATTATCCGGGTTCCGGCATCCCGCGGCCTGTCTCGGCGAATGGCCGGAACGCCAGCGCCAGCCGTGTTCGTTCGTCAGCAGAGGAGCGCAATCAGAGGAGTAGTTTTTAATACCTATAATTGGAACTATATAAATAATCTTAAAGTAATGATCAAATATTCCGATATAGTAAAGAAAGATTGTTACATCTTTGAATTTATGGGCCTTTATAACTATTTTTCAGCCGTGCTTTCTAGAAAATGCTTGGCCCGGCGATCTTGAAAATTGAAGGAGGATTTTTATATGCTGTGTAGCCGTACCGTTCATTTGCCTTCATTTATGCTGGTAGGGGAATATTGCGAGTCGCTGGAAGAGATGCGGCGCGTATGCCGTACTTTGCCCTTCCTGCCCGGTTCCGGTCTGCTTCCGCCGGAAGCGCGCAGGTACAGCATCGGCCTTGGGATGAACGGCCACTATTTTGCAGGCCTTCCCTATGCGCGATCGCTGTTTTGCCCGGAACAAGCGAAGCAGCTCGCGCTCCATTCATTCCAAGGAGGTCTTTACCGGGTATCCCGGTTCGAAGCGGACGCTCCGGATACGGGGGAAAAGCCGAAGGAGGGGCTGGCCTTGCCGAACATCGTCCTTCCGAACGGCCGGGATGTCGTCTACGAGTTCCGGCGCATCGGCAATACGTATGCCGAATCGAGGCTGTACATACCGGTGGGCCGCTTGTCTGCGGAAGCGAGCCCGCCGATCCGTTTCAGAAGCCGGTGTCCGGGCAGGTTCACGGTGGCCTGACAGACGAATCCCCTGACGGTTCAAGCCGCCAGGGGATTTTTCATAACCGTTTGCGGAGATGTACAGAGCGTGTCACTCGGCCATTGCCTGTGCCATGGCCGCTAGCTTCTTGACCGTATTCCAGTTGCGCGTCGTTGACGGAACATCCAGCTTGTTAACCTGGTTAGCCAGCTTGGAGTTCCGTATGCTCTGATCGAACCAGAGATAGATCTCCCGCCCGTGAAGGGAGAACTTGTCCGGTTCGCTTTCTCCGCCGGGGAGGCGGCCGAGCCGCTCTTCCGCCGGAGCCTCGGTCATGAAGGCCGCGTACAGGCTCACCTTGTCGGGCGAAGCGTCTTCCGGATAAGGGCAATCCGCGATCAGCCGCTCCAGCTCCGGAGCCGTCCGCAGGATCACCGTGACCGGCATATCGAGGGCCGCCAGGAAGCCTCGCTCAAGGCGCCGGCGCAGCGGGGCTTCCTCCTCGCCGGAGACGAACAGGACATTGCCGCTTTGGATATAGGTCTGCACTTGCTGCAGCCCCATTTTTACAAAGATCTCTCTTAAGTCGGCCATTTTGATCCGCTTATGGCCGCTGACGTTAATGCCTCTCAGCAGAGCGATATAGATCGCCATTGGCATCGCCTCTTTTCTCTTGGATAACATGATACCCGATCAGAGCTTGTCTGGCCGGGACTTGTGTTCCTGCCTCGACTCCTCCGCCTGATCCGGATCGCCCTTCGCCTTCGGCTGCTTGGAGAACACGTTGACCTCCAGCAGATCCAGCAGGAACATGAAGATCGGAATGCCGAGAATCAGCCCCCATACGCCCATGAAATGCTCGGACACGATAAGGATGGCAAAAGTATAGAATATCGGCAGATGCACCTTCGAGGACATCAGCTTCGGATTCAAAATATACGATTCAATGGCATGGATGACAATAATCATGATGATGACCATAACCACCTTGCTCAGTCCGCCGACGCTGAAGGCGATCGCGCAGAGCGGAATCAGCGAGATGATCACGCCCATAACCGGGATCAGGCCGAGCAGGAATATCATAATCGCCAGTCCGAACAATTGCGGGAAGCCCATCATCCAGAGGGCCAGCGTGGACAACATGCTATTGACGAGCGCAATCAGGAATTGCGCTTCAATCACTTTGCCGAAGGAGTAGAGGAATTTTCTGCCGAAGTACTCCAATTCGTTATAGAACGGGCCGACCTTGCTTTCTCTGAATTTATTGGTGAACTCATGCACCCGCTTCTTGTCCAGATTGAAGAACAAGCTCAACACAAGCGCGATAACCAGATGGGTCCCCCATTGGCTGATATCCGTAATCGACTTGACGAGGAAGCCGAAGCCCTGATTCAGGTAGCTGGCCAAATCAATCTTCTGCAGCGACTCCATAATGTAGTCCATGATGGCATTGTCGTAGACATCCGCTTCCTTGTAGAACCGGATAATAATTTGAACCAACTGGTTGATCTGGGTGATGACCTTGGGCAAAAAGTTATAGGTTCCCGCCCCCAAAATGGATAACAGCGCCGCATAGAGAAGAATGACGGTGACGCGGAAATCGATGTTGACATATTTCCGGAGCCGCGAATAAAGAAAGGTATGAAGCCTGTCGATCAGGAAGGTTAAAATAAAGGTGAGCAAAATAAGATTGAGAATGCTTCTCACCGAAAATAGCAGGACGATAAGAAAGAGAAGAGTCACAATCCTTCTCACGCCCGGTCCCTTGAAAAAATCTTTCAACATTTGCATCCAATGTATGGCTCCTTTAATGTAAGCTATGAAAATGTCTGCTCTACCACTATCCTATTCAAGAATATGATACCTCATACTTCAAAGCAAGCTTCTTGAAAGAGTATCTCCCCAGAGAGCCCGTTTTCTTGGCGGGAAGACGGACGGAACGAATAGAACCGCTTGATTGATGGATAAAATAGGAGGAAATGGATGAGGCGGATGATGCTCCGTTTTCTCTGAAGTAAAAAAGCAGGCTATTCTTCATCCTTCGCTCCTCGTCTGTCTAATAGGGCGGCCGTGGAATGGCATTCAAGGATGGATTCGTTCTATAATGGAGAGAGCAAAATCTGCAACGGGCTGTGCCGGCCGCATGCGCGGCTTGGGCCCGGCGGACAGGAAGGGGCGGAAGCCATGGAAGCGAAGCGAGCCGCCGCCGAAGCGGCGGTAAAGTTCATCCGGGAGGGGATGACCGTCGGGCTCGGCACCGGCAGCACGGCCTATTGGGCGATTCGGGCGATCGGCGACCGGATCGCGGAAGGACTGCGCATCCAAGCGGTGGCCACCTCGGAGGCGACGGACCGGTTGGCGCGGGAATGCGGGATTCCGCTGCTGGAAAAGCTGACCGAGCTTGACATCACCATTGACGGAGCGGACGAGGTCGATGGCCGGTTGAATGCGATCAAGGGAGGCGGCGGCGCGCTGCTGCGCGAGAAGCTGGTCGCGGCCGCCAGCCGCGAGCTCATTCTTATCGTGGACGACAGCAAATGCGTCGACAGGCTCGGCGGCTTCCCGCTTCCGGTCGAGGTCGTCCCGTTCGGAGCGGAGCTGACGATGCGCCAGATCGGCCGGCTCGGCTGCCGTCCCGTTCTTCGCGAGAAGGAGGGGCGCCCGTTCGTCACGGACAACGGCAACTACATCGCGGATTGCGCATTCGGGCGCATCGAACAGCCGGAGGAGCTGCAGCATCGGTTGAAGCGGATTACCGGCGTCGTGGATCACGGGCTGTTCATTGGCATGGCGGACAAGCTGATCATTGGGCATGGCAGCGGCGCAGTCAGTGTGCGGGAGCGCCAAGAGAACGATACGACAAAGGGGAGAGAGACATGAACGTAACGATTGTGCGGGCAGATATGAAGAAGGAGGCGGACGGATCCTACCTGGGGCATGTGGCGTTCCGGCCGGAAGGGTTCCAATCCGCCTATGAGGTGACCTTGTTCAGCAAGAAGGGCAAGGAATGGGATTACAGTCTGAGCTTCGCCGGCGATTCCGGCAGCGAGGAAGAGATTTTGACGTTGGACGACAGGCTGGAGGAAGATGACGAACTGTTCGAGGAGCTGCTGGAAGCGGCATGGCGGACGCTGCCGGAAGAAGCATAGCGCCTTCGGCGCTTCGTTAAGCGAGCGCCGGGCCCTTGGCATCCGCATACATCGGATCCCCGTAAGGCCCTCATTCCCGGGTACGGTACTGCTGGGGGGAGAGGCCCGTCCATTTTTTGAACAAGCGGGAAAAATAATAGGCATCCTCATACCGGAGCAAGGCGGCGATATGCTTGACCGGGGCATCGCTCCCGCGCAGCAGCCGTTTTGCTTCTTCTATTTTCAGCCGATGCACCCAGTCATGCAGGGTATAGCCGGTATATTTTTTGACTTTGCGGCGAAGCGTGGGCACGGACATCTTCGCCATGCCAGCCAGCCTTACATCCTCAATCGGCTCGTACACCGCATCGTCGAGCAGCGCCAGCAGCTCGGCCTGCAATTGATGTTCCTTCCCGTGAGCCTGCCGCGGCTCCAACCGGCTTCCCCGATCGAATACGAGCAATTCGAACAGCAGTCCGGCCCGATCCAGCAAATATTCCGAGCCGGCCTCCAGCAGCGCGCGCAGTTGAGCATGCCGGGCCGGCCACAGCATCGGCTCCGGGCTGCCGAATGCATCTGCCCCGTCCGCGTAAAAACGATACAGTTCCTCTGCCCGCGAGCCATCGAAGCAGAAGTAAGACAATACCCATCCTGCGGCAGCGTCAGGAAGCAGCGCGAATTTCACCTGCGGCTTGACGATGAACCATGTCCCCGTCGGCAGCGCGATCATGCCTTGCTGCTCCGTATGCCAGCTTCCGGCTCCGCGCTCTACCGCCCCATAGACCCAGCAATCGCATATCAATTCGCTGCATCGGGCTACCGACGTGCGAGTCTGGCCGCCTTCCCGCAGCCGCAGGCGTTCCGCGGCGCTTCCCCTGCGCGCGAGCGGAGCGGCAGCACGAATCCGCGCCTCCTTGACCATATAATCCAGGAAGTTGATCATCCGTGTCATTTCACCTCGGCTCAGACCTGCCTATAATTTGTTGTATCCGCTTACAAGAAGAGGCGAACAACCTGTCTTGAACCCGGAAGGGGGGTGCCTTGAACTGCCGTACGATATTGACGCAAGGGGTGATTCTCATGTCTCTGAACGCGAACTCCGCTTTCCGTCGCCAAGGTCCGGCCTCCCGAAGCAAATGGAGCCGTAGAGACACAACAGGATATTTAATATCTGCTGTCATTCTGTCCACGCTGGCTGAGCGTTTGGCACGGCATCCGGATCTGACGACCGATGTTAGCCGCGAGTATCTTCATTACGCTGTGAGCGGACAATTCGGAAGCCGCATTTTGGAGGTGCTGAATGCGCTTTGCAGCCGGATGCCAACCGATGTGTCCAGAGCCGTGTGGTCGCTGACCGGCACGGGCCGCACGTCGGGGATCGATACCGCTCTGGGCATATACTGCACGATTGCCAAACTAGAAAAGGAGGTAGCGCCTGGATGAAGACCGTGCTGATTGCGCTCGGCGGCAACGCGATTTTGCAAGCCAATCAAACCGCGACTTACGAGACCCAATTGCAAAATATCCGGACGTGCTGCACCATTATTGCAAATATCGTACACAAAGGTTATCGCGTTATACTTGCTCACGGCAACGGTCCGCAAGTGGGGCATATTTTGCTGCAGAACGAATTGGCCAAGGATTCCGTCCCTATGCTGCCGCTGCATGTATGCAGCGCCGAGAGCCAGGGATTTATCGGCTATATGATGCAGCAATCGTTACTGAACGAATTAACGAGGCAGGGGATCGAGCGGCAGGTCGTATGCCTTGTGACATCCGTGGAGGTGTCCCCCGACGACGATGCCTTCGGGCAGCCTAGTAAGCCTATCGGTTCGTTCTACAATAAGGAGGAAGCCGAACGGCTCGCGGCGGAGAAAGGATGGAGCGTGAAGGAGGATTCCGACCGCGGCTGGCGCCGTGTCGTTCCCTCTCCTGCTCCGCGCCGCATTATCGGCAGTCAGGTCATGCGGCAATTGCTCGATGCGAACCACATCGTTATCGCGGCGGGCGGGGGAGGCATTCCGGTTGTACGGGCCGCGGACGGGACGCTGGAAGGCGTGGATGCGGTAATCGATAAGGATCGCACCGGAAGCCTGCTCGCCAAGGAGATCGGAGCGGATACGTTCATTATGCTAACCGATGTGGAGCAGGTGTACATTAACTTCGGCAAACCGGAACAGCAAGCTCTTGGCGCGGTTTCTACCGGGGACGCGACCCGCTATTTGTCCGCGGGACAATTCGGCAAAGGCAGCATGGAACCGAAAATGAAGGCCGCCGTCGATTTTGCCGAAAGCGGGGGGACGGCCATTATCGCGTCGCTTCGCAATGCCGATCTCGCCCTGGAAGGCAAGGCGGGAACCCGGATCAGCAGGGGAGCCGACGGATAACGGCCGCCCGTATGGTCTACTTCCATTGACTATCCGCCAACTGACTTTCCGCCAGCGATGACAAAGCAACAGCTTTTCCGCTTCTGCGGAAAAGCCGTTGTTTATTTTACCATTTCTCCGATACGAGCTTCGCTTGAGTGAACAAGAGCAAATAATCGCGTCCGCCCGCCTTGGAGTCGGTGCCCGACATGTTGAAGCCGCCGAACGGGTGCACCCCGACGAGCGCGCCGGTGCATTTGCGGTTGAAGTACAGATTGCCGCAGTGCATATGGCGGCGGGCATACTCCAGATGCTCGCGGTTCCGGCTGAACACCGATCCGGTCAGCCCGTATTCCGTGTTGTTGAAAATATCGATCGCCTGCTTGAAATTTTCCGCCTTGCAGACGGCAAGCACCGGGCCGAAAATTTCCTCAAGCATGATGCGCGCTTCCGGCATGACATCCGCGAACACGGTCGGCTGCAAGTAATAGCCGTCGCCTTCGGCGATATCTCCTCCGGCCACGAGACGCCCTTCCGACGCGCCGATCGCCATGTACTCGCGGATTTTGTTGTAGGCGTTCTCATCGATGACCGGACCGATCGGATAATTCTCTTCCGGCAGGCCGACCGTCAGCTGCTTCGTCTTTTCAATGATATGGCCGAGCACTTCCTCATAGATGTCCTGATGAATGATGGCGCGGGAGCCGGCGGAGCATTTCTGCCCCTGGAAGCCGAAGGCGGACGCGACAATCGCCTCTGCCGCTTCGGCCGGATCGGCGCTGTTGTCCACCACGATGCCGTCCTTGCCGCCCATCTCGGCGATAAGGCGCTTAATCCAGATCTGCCCCTTTGCCGGGCGCGCGATCCGTTCGTTAATTCGGAGTCCGACATCGCGGGAGCCCGTGAACGATACGAAGCGGGTGCGCGGATGATCGACGAGCAGGTCGCCAATCTCGCTGCCCGAGCCTGGAACGAAGTTCAGCACGCCGGCCGGCAGTCCGGCCTCTTCCATCAGCTCGACGAAGCGCGCGGCGATCACCGGCGAAGTCGATGCCGGCTTGAGCACGACCGTGTTCCCGGCGACGAGGGCGGCGCAGGTCATGCCGGCCATGATGGCGAACGGGAAGTTCCACGGCGGGATGACGACGCCCACGCCGAGCGGGATATACGTCAGCCGGTTGTCCTCGCCCGGCAGCGGAGTCAGCGGCTGCGGTCCCGCGAGCCGGATCATTTCCCGGCCATAGAATTCAAGGAAATCGATCGCCTCGGCGACATCGGCATCCGCTTCGGCCCAGTTCTTCCCGACTTCATAGATGAGCCAGGCGGAGAACTCGAACTTGCGCCGGCGGATGATGGTCGCCGCCTTGAACAGGTAGCCCGCCCGGACTTCGGGATCGACATGCTGCCAATCCAGAAATGCGGCATCCGCAGCGACGATCGCTTGATGGGCCAAGTTGGCGTCGGCCTGGGCGACATACCCGACGACCTGCTTCAGCTGCCCGGGATTAATGGAAGCGGAGCGTCTGTCGGTCATGATCTCCTGACCGTTAATCTTGAGCGGGTAGGTGCGCCCCAATTGGGCACGGACGCGCTCCAGCGCGGCGAGCATCGCTTGGCGGTTATGCTCCTGCTTGAAATCGGTAAACGGCTCGTTGCGGTATTCCACCATCGTCATAATAACGCCTCCTAAGTATATAAATTATGAAGTGATATAACTCCTACGACTTGAAAAGAGATTTCAGCACAAATCCGACATTCGCCGGCCGTTCCGCCAGGCGGCGCATAAAGTAGCCATACCAATCATTGCCGAACGGAACATAAATCCGCATCGTATAGCCTTCATTGGCCAGATCGCGCTGCGCCTGGGTGCGAATGCCGTAGAGCATCTGGAATTCGAACTGGCTGCGCGGGATATTGTGCTCGATCACGAATTGCTTGACATGCTGGATGATTTTATCGTCATGGGTGGCGATGGCGGCATAGTCGCCATTTCTGAGGTGTTGTTCGATGATGTGAATGAAGTTGCGGTCAACGTCTTCCTTATTCGGGTAAGCGACATCGGGCGACTCCTTGTAGGCGCCCTTCACGAGCCGCAGATTCGGCCGGAACCGGTGAAGGCTGTCAATATCGTCGGCGCTCTTGTACAGATACGCTTGAATGACGAGACCGACCGTGTCGCCGTATTCCTCGCGCAGCTCGCAGAAAATATCGATGGAGGCCTCGTTATGCGCGTAATCCTCCATGTCGATGCGGACGAAATTGCCGCAAGCGGCGGCGGTGTCCAGGATGGCCCGCATATTGCGCATGCACAGCTCGCGCGACAGATCCAGTCCGAGCTGAGTCATCTTGAGCGAGAGATTCGAGCGGACGCCGCTCTTCTTTATCTCCTGCAGCGTGCGAATGCAGAATTCGGTGGACTCCAGGGCCTCTTCCTCCGTAAGAATGAACTCGCCCAGATGATCCAAGGTCGCCACGATGCCGGCTTCATTCAGTTCCCGGACCGCCGCGATGGCATCCGCAATCTGCTCGCCGGCGACGAAGCGGCGGGCCCCGAAGCGCAGGCCGTACTTCTTCGCGGCGCGGTTGGCCATCCGATTCTTCGACAGAAATAATAGACCATTTCTCAGTAAGCTTTCCATCCGCGATTCTTCCCTTCTTCTGACGAAAAAGTGTTCAAAAAACAGACACATATTCTATTTATGATTAAATATAATCACAAAAGATTGGAAATGTAAACACATTCTTTTGAATCGAATGGAAATTAGGCCAAACGGAAGCTTGGGAATGAATGCTTTTTCATTGCAATCTGGATGAGGTTTTGCCATAATCTAATAAAATTGATTGCTTGGAGATGAACGATGAGTCGGTCAGAAATCATGGAAGCCGCGCTGGGCGTCCTGCTCGGGGCGATGAACGATGCCGTTACCGTCATTGACAACGAAGGAACGGTCCTGTACTGGAATCGGGTCGCGGAAGAGACCTATGGAATCAACGGCGCCGATATTATCGGTCATAAAATAGGAGATTTTTTTCAGAGAGAATCGATTATGCTCTTTCAGGTGATGGAAAGCGGCCGTGCGGTCCATCAAGTGTATCATGAGCCGCGGCCGGGCATGCACGTCATGATTAACGCGGCCCCGATCACGGATGAGGCGGGGCAGCCGCTCGGCGCTTTGTCCATTGAACGGGATGTGTCGTCCTATGTGAAATTAAGCGCGGAGATGTATCATCATCCGGCAGGCCAGCCGCTGCTGCCTGCCGTCTTCCCTTCCGCCATGCTGCAGCGGCTGCAGACGGCATTCTCCCTCGGGCAGCCGCTGCTGCTCGCTGGCGAGCCCGGAGTCGGCCGCACTTCGATGGCCGAATGGCTGCATCGGAGCGCCGGGCGGACGGGGCGCTTCGTGATGGTCAGCTGCAGCACCATTCCCGAGGGCATGCTGGAGGCCGAATTGTTCGGCTATCAGGGGGAAAGAGAAGAGCGGCCAGGGAAGCTGGATCTGGCGGCCGAAGGCACGCTTTATCTGAGAGATCTCGACGCGCTTCCTCCGTCGATGCAGGAGAAGCTGGCGGCCATACTGCGCCAGTCCCGCTTCGAGCGCCTGGGCGGCACGGCCTCCGTCCCGTTGCAGTGCCGAATCTGCGGCTCCGTCGGGCCCGAAGCCGCCGCGGAGGAGCCGGTCCGCCTGCTGCCTTCCTTGCGGTACGCCTTCCAGCTCTATACGGTTCCGCCGCTGCGCGAGCGGAAGCAGGATCTGCCGGAGCTGTGCCGGGTCTTCCTGCAGCAAGCGGCCGCCAAGGCGGGCATCACCGCTCCGGAGCTCACGCCTGACGCGCTGGCGGCCGTATTGGCCTGCGATTGGCCGGGCAATCTGTCGCAGCTCAGGAACGCGATGGAATACGCCGCGGCGGCCGCGACCGGATCCGGCGCCGTGACATCCGCCCAGTTGCCGGACTATGCCCGCTTGACCACCTTGAATGAATTAACCGAGCCGGATCTTCCCCTCAGTGTCCACTCCGGGGAGTGGGAGCGCGCCCGCATCGCCGAGACGCTCGAGCGAACGAACGGGAACAAGGCGAAGGCAGCCCGGATGCTGCGGATATCCCGCGGCGCGCTCTACTATAAAATGAAGCAGTACGGATTGGACTAAAGAAGGTTGAACCGCGGGGTCCAGTCCATATCATTGGAGAAAGGAAATAAAGGAATGAACGCGAATCCTCGCGCCGGTTCGTCCGGCGATCCGCCCCGCCCGCTGCAGCCGCTGGCGCCTTCGTATGAAGGGTTGTCGGGCTGGCTGATTATTGTCCAGATCGGGCTGTGGCTGTCTTTAGTTATGATTCTTCACCTGCTGTTCTCGGAAATTTTTCCAATCTACCAATCGAGTACATGGAGCCTGCTTACGACGCCCGATTCGGAATACTATCACTCCATGTGGTCGGTGCTCATTATTTTCGAGACGGTCGCCAACCTGTTGACGCTGATGCTGCTGGTTATGGTCTTCATTCTGTTCTACCGGAAAAAGAAGCTGCTGCCGACGATGATTATCGTGTTGTACATATGGAACATTTTATCGTCCTTTGCCGACTATTATTTGGGCGGCCTGATTCCGGCGGTTCAGGATGCCGATGGCCCGGGCACTCTTGCCCAATTGGTTCGCAGCTCCCTCTTCGGCGTCATCTGGATTATGTATTTCATCCGATCGAAGCGCGTCAAGGCGACCTTCGTCAATTAGCTTTCGCGTCAAAGGGGGTTCGGGCAATGTCTAACCTGGAGGAGCCGCTTCATATCGAAGCGCTAACCTTCAACCAGCCATTCTGCGCAGGCGTCTTCCTTATCCGGCAAGATCGCGTCGTCATGATGCTCAATGCGGATATGGAGGCCGACAACAGCCCGGCCGGACACTACGCTCCGGTCCTGCGCATCGGCGGCGTCGGAGGAGGGCAGGAGCCAGGCGAGACGATGTCCGCCTGCGCGCTGCGGGAGGCGAGAGAGGAGCTGGCAACCGAACGGGTACGGTTGAAGTCCTCGCCAGTAACGTATTTTCATGACATGGACACCGGTGACATCCGTCCGGTCACGGTGCGCGACGAGCTGGCTCCGTTCCTGCTTCAGCGGGCAACCAATCCGGCGCCGGAGCAGCTTTATAAGCCGGGTCTGCCTGTCGGAACCTACATCTATTACGGCATCTATGCGGCCGAAGCGGAAGAATCGGAGCCGCTCGCCCCTGGAGACGACATCGCGGCACTGCTGTCCATTCCGATCGGGAGCTGGAACGTAATCGAGCGGGGGGCGACCTTGTCCGAAGCGCTGGCGCACGGCTGCGCCATAACGGAAGCGGTTCCGCTGCATCGGGATACCCGACTGCATGTGCCTCAGTCCGAATCGATGCGCATGATCATGCGGCTGTATCCCCAATTCAAGGAGGCCGTTGGCATCGAGCTCCGGCCGCTCGCGCTGACGGACGGCAGCGATATTTATGAGATGCTGCAGAAGATGGGTCCCGGGGAGAAAGGGTTCTCCAACAGCGGATACGGCCTTCGCCCGACACAGTTCCGCTCTTACTTGAAAACCTGCATACAGATGTCGCAGGGGCGCCGTCTTCCCGCGCATCTCGTTCCCCAGAACGTGTACTGGCTGTATGTCCAGGGCTGGCCGGTCGGGATCGGCAAGCTGCGGCATGCGCTGACCGATGCGCTGCGGGAGCGGGGCGGCCATATCGGCTACGCGATTCGCCCCGAAGCGCGCCGGCGCGGGTACGGCACGGTCATGCTGCGTCTCCTGCTGGCCGAGGCGAGACGGATTGGCTTGCGGGAAGTGCTTCTTACCTGCGATGAAGACAATATGGCCTCCAGACGCGTAATCGAGAAGAACGGCGGCCGGTTGGCCGGGTCTGCCGACGGCATCTGCAAATATTGGATTGTCCTCTGAGCATGTTAGAGCGGGAGGGCCGGCAAGGACGGGATCTCCCGCTGCCATCTGGGGAAGAGTGGAAAAATAGGTTACTCATAGCCGCCGTGCTCCGGTTATAATATGGAGTAAAGGCAATCCATCATGAATGAGATCGAGATTTACGCAAGCGAGGGGAGAAGATGGACTCCTTATCCCTGTTTCCGGTTGAAGACTTTCTAGGCCCCTTTTTTCGGCTGCTGCTGATCCTGGCCGTCTGCATTATCGCTTACGCCGTGCTGCGGGGGATGCTGCGGTGGCTTCATCGTTGCGGTCAGCCGGTTCGAACGTCAGCCTCTCACGTCGCGGGCAAGCGGATGGAGCTCCGCCACGAACGGATGCACCATGACGGGTATGTTCATCGGCATTCGCTGGCTGTCCATTACATTGCATTCCGTCTGGAGGATGGGGAGTGCGTGGAGTAGAGGGTAAGCCGCAATGAATTCCACCGGCTGGAAGAAGGGCAGGCCGGGCGGTTACTGGTTCGGGGAGCGCGCTATATCCGGTTCGAACGGCAGTAACGGCGTTTCGGATAGTATTGTATGCTTGTCCATCATGATATCGTAGCAAAAAAGGGATGATCGTATGTGGAGTTATGTGGCGGCGGGGTGCGTCCTGCTTATCGTAATTGCGAGTGCGAATCTGCTGGGAAGCCATGTGTTCCGGCGCATGACGCTGGGCAGGCGCTCTCTTCCCGATGAGTCGTTCGCCACGGTGGAAGGCATGGGATTGATGTCACGGGGCGAATTCGAAGCGCTGCCGAAGGAAGAAGCCTCCATTGAATCGAAAGACGGTTTCCGGCTCCGGGGGTACTATATCGAACCCCACCCCGAAGGCCGGAAGGTTGTCATTATCGTGCACGGATATACGGCCAATCACGGCTATGCGTCCCAATTCATCCGTCTGTTCGCAGACGAAGGCTTCAACGTGCTGCTTATCGATCAGCGCAGCCATGGACGGAGTGAGGGACGTTACGCAACCTACGGCTATTATGAACGGGAAGATCTTGACGCTTGGATCGAATGGGTCCGGCGCCGCGTGGGCGAGGACGCCTATATCGGCCTGCACGGGCAATCGATGGGCGGGGGCACCGTGCTGATGCATGCCGGGATGGACCCGGACATCCGCTTCATTATTGCCGACTGTCCCTACTCGGACCTGGAGAAGCTGATGCGGTACCAGTTGAAGGATTTGAACCGGGTGCCGCTGTTTCCCTTCATGGGCATGCTCGATCGGAAGCTGCGGCGCCGGGCGGCCTTCTCCATGCGCGACGTCAAGCCTGTGGACCGGATTCGGGAGCTGGACATTCCGCTGCTCCTCATCCATGGCGGCAAGGATGATTTCGTGCCCACCTCGATGAGCGTCGAATTGTATCACGCGAAGACGAAGGGCATCAGACGGCTGCATATCGTCGATGATGCCGTGCATGCGACGGCCTACCCCACCGATCCGGAGGGGTACCGGGAGGCTGTGCGCCAATTCCTCGCCGAGGTGCGGGAGCAAGAGCGCCGGGAACGGCTGGCAGAGAGCGCGGCCGCGGTGGAAGGTTGATATCCCGGCCCGGATGCATCCGTTCCGAGCGAAGCTACATCATACCGCGCTCACGGTAAGACTTATCCTTGCCGCTCGGGTCCCCGGCCCGATCTTCACCCCAGCGGCGCCCTGTTCTCGAACGGCCATATGCGGTTTCCTGCGCATTGGCTTGCGATACGCCTGTGGCCGTGCCGCTTCCCGCTGACCTCCATCGGAGCGGAAGCTTCCCTTCTCATCTCTTCTCTTTCCCGATCATCGCTTGTCCCGCACTGCCGCTGTCGGCGCATCCGGTTGCCTTATCGAACGGCAGCTGGGCGTAAGTTGACGCAGGGGGTTGAAATATGCGATGCTTCTTGTCAAGAAACGATATATATTGTCCGTCGTGCAGGTCATGCAGGTTGGGCGGCTGCTCCTTATCCGGCCATTATGGATCTATGCGAGGCGCAGCCGCCGTTATTTTAATTAGAGGAGGACTGCATATGCCCTACAGAGCGATTCCCGAAGAATTGGAACAATGGTGCGAGCAGGTGAAGGCGGAAACGGAAGCGGTTTATTTGTCATATGGTGCGGATGAGCCTTGGAAGCAATCGGGAATGTCAGGACCGGAACAACGCTGGAAGGCGCTGCGCAAGCCGGTGGCCGATGCCGTCGAGCATTCCGGATCCTTCCTGGATATCGGGTGCGCCAACGGTTATTTGCTGGAATCTGTCATCGAGTGGACGAAGGAGCGGGGCATTGCCATTGATCCTTACGGACTCGATATTTCCGAGAAGCTGATTGAACTGGCGAAGGAACGTCTGCCGGCCTATGCGGATCATTTCTATGTCGGCAACGCCTTTGCCTGGATCCCGGAGCGGCGCTTCGATTATGTGGCGACAATGCTCGATATTGTGCCGGAGAAGTACGAAGAAGAGTACATTCATTTTTTGCTGGAGCACCATGTGGCCCCGGAGGGGAAGCTGCTTCTGCTGAAGACCGGAGCTTACGAAGAGCCGGAAGCGTGGCTCCATAAGCGTCTGGGCCGCTACGGCATCATTCATGGCCGGATATTGAACGGCTACGATCCGTTCAATAACCGCCAGACCAGCGTCGCTGTCATTCACCGGGATGAACGGTAAAAGGCCGAGGAGAACGGGACACGGGGGCCAGCCGCCCCCAAGGGGAGGAGCGCGGCCGGGAACTTGCTATCTCGGAGAAATACAGCCATTGAAGGAGATTGAACGATCATGGCATCCATGCAGGATAGACTGGAAATGCAAATCGAATTCATCAAAGAAGTGGATAAATTGAAATCGGTCTTTCGGCAGTCTTATTTGCTGGATCGGAGCCGGCATGAGAATGACGCCGAGCATACTTGGCATCTGACAGTGATGGCGATACTGCTGCATGAGTACGCCAACGAGCGGAACCTGAACCTGCTGCGCGTGCTCAAGATGCTCATTATTCACGATATCGTGGAGATTGACGCAGGCGACACGTTTGCCTATGATGCGCAAGGACAGGAAGACAAATTCGCCCGAGAGTCGAAGGCCGCGAAAAGGCTGTTCGGCATGCTGCCGGAGGAGCAGAAGAATGAGATGATGCAGCTTTGGATGGAATTCGAGCAGCGCCAGACGCCGGAGGCGCAATATGCGGCCGCGTTGGACCGGCTGCAGCCGCTGATTCATAACTACACGACCGAAGGGAAATCGTGGCAGGAGCATGGGATCACCAGCGAACGGGTGCTGGCGCGCATCGGCGGAATCAAGGAGGGCTCGCAGCAATTGGGCCGACTCGCCGAAAAGCTGGTTCAGCAGGCGGTCGAGCGTGGCTATCTGGCCAAATAAGGGGTCCTGCGGCTTCATCATATGAATATGGGGGATGCATGAATGGGCAACATCGTCATCGGCATCGATGGAGGAGGAACGACAACGCGGGTCATGACGGCTTCCTTGGACGGAACGGTCATCGCCTACGCCGAGAATGGCTGCTGCAATCCGAACAAGGATGTGCTGGCGAAGCAGCATGTCAGAGATGCGCTTCAGGAGGCGGCGGCGCATTCCGGCGGCGCTCCGATTGCCGCCCTGTGCGCCGGCTTGGCCGGACTCGAATCGGAACAGGATATGGCATGGGCCGAGGAATTCACGGATGCGTTCGGCGCTGCAACCGCTTCAATCGTGCGGCGGCATGTCAATGACGGGATGGTGGCGCATGCGGGCGCCTTTCTTGGAGAGCCGGGGATTATGGCTGTGTCCGGAACAGGATCCGTCGTGTTCGGGGTGAATGAGGCGGGCCGCATCGTGCGCAATCAGGATTTTCACCACTATGCGACGGCCGCCCGCTTTTTAGCCTATGAAGCGGTGTATAAAATCATTGCCGGGTACGCGGCTGAGGCGGATCAAGCCTGGGTAGGCGAGATCCTGCGCTACTGGGAAGCGGCAAGCGTAGCGGAGTTGAGCGAGATCGGAGCTGACGGGTTCGTCCGCGACGAGCATGAACGAATGCGGCGCTTCGGCGAGATGGCGCCCTATGTTACGCGGGCGGCCGGGGCAGGGGTTCCGCTGGCCCGGCACGTCTGCGACGAGGCTGCCTCCGCGCTCGAGGAAGGGATACGCCTTGTCGGCTCGCGCTTCAGCGAGGAGACCATATCCGTCGCGTTCGTAGGCAGCGTCATTCGCGATCCGTACATCCGCCGCCTCCTCACCGAGCGGCTGCGACAGGCGGCTGCGCCCGGTCGAAAGCGCTTCCGGGTTATCGAGCCGGCGCTGTCCCCCGTGGCCGGGGCAATCGTCCTGGCGCTGCAATCGATAGGCGTAGCCATTACGCCCGATATCCTCGCGCGCTTGCAGCGTCATCCGCGTTCAAGTGCGTCGGATTAGCCGGATGGACGCTGCTTGATGCCCGAATCAAAGAGCGGCCGCATTTTGACCAGCAAATGGAGCCTGGAAGGAAGGGGGAGAGAACAATGATAGAATATTTGCAGCCCGCGATTCATGAGGCATACGGAATCGATGCGCGAGGCGCGAGACTGCTCGGAGGATACTATAACCATGTGTTCGAGACATCAGACGGAGCCATGGTCATCAAATGCTGCCGGTTCGATCGCGAAGATCCGGCCTTCGTGGAGGCCGAGCTTGCCTGGATGAAGCAGGCGGCGGAAGCCGGCCTGCTGGTGCCGGAGCCGGTGCGAGCGAAGGACGGGGGGATGACGGCCCGGCTGGATGGGGAATGGTTCGTCGTCGTCACGAAGAAGCTGGACGGGGCTGCCATTCATCCGAGGGATCCGGAGCAGTGGAACGAGCGGCTTTTCCGCCAATGGGGGGAAACGATGGGAACACTGCGCCGGTCGGCGCGGCACTATTCGGCGGCTTGGGCTCCGCCTTTTCTGGATTGGACGGACGACCGGCTCGTTCGTGAAGCGCTGTCTTCTGCCGGCAGCGGCCGTCTCGAAGAAGATGCGCCCGTCTGGGAGCTGTGGCTCGAGTGCGTTCAGGAGGCGCAGCGCTTCCCTCAGGATGCGGATCGCTACGGCCTCATCCATCACGATCTTCATCCGGGCAATCTGCTGCGGGTTGGAGATCGGTTAGCGGTGTTGGACTTCGGTGACAGCATGCGCCACTGGTACGCGTATGATATCGCGATTGCCGCGCAGGCGGCATCGATGAGCGTACGGAACCGGGAGGAGCGGCCGGCCTTCATATCCCGGTTTTTGGACGCCTTTACGGAAGGGTATGCGGAAGCGGACAAGTTGCCTGCCGAAGAATGGGAGCGGGTTCCCTTCTTCCTCCGGTATCGAAGCATCTACTCGTATCTTTATCATCGGACGAGCAAGCGACCGGAGGAATGGAGCGATCGGGAGCAGGCCATTTTGGCCCGCATGCGGGAGGATATCCTGAGCGGAGCCGCATATGTATAAGGCGTTTGCCTGGCCTGGCTTCTGCAGTGAAGCCGGATCGGCATACATAGGCATACATATAGGATTGAAAGCGGAGAGGAGGAAACGATGTGAGTGAGCGGCAAGGGGACTGGATGGATGAGATTTTCTCGAATTACGCGAAATCAGGCGGCATGAACGAACTTCCCGGCAAGGGCAAGCCGCTGGATGTGGCAAGCGGGGATGCGCTCCACAGCGTTATGAAGGAAGCGCATGTGCTCCCTTCCTGGCTGGAGCTTCAAAAAAAGATTCGAAATCAGTTGGAGCTGATGCTTCGTCAGATGGAGGAGCTCGGAAGCGAGCCTCAAGATGTGGCGATCGAGGAACTGAACCGCAGCATCCGGACTTACAACGCGATGGTGCCGAATGCGCTGCTGCAAAAAGGAACAATTACGAAGGAAAACATACGGGCGCAGTGGACGAAATGGGAATAATTCATACTTAGGCTTCCGCCAGGCGGGAGCTTTTTGAGCGGTTAAGGTTCCGTGGATTCCTTTTGCCCAATCTCCCAACCCGTCAGGAAGAGTCTGAACGTTAGCTCCTTTTGGTTAATCTCCCAACCCGTAGGAAGAGTCTGACGTTAGCTCCTTTTGGTCAATCTCCCAACCCGTCAGGAAGAGTTCGGAACGTAGCACCTTTTTCTCAATATCCCAACTTGTCAGGAGAGTATGAAGAGAAAAGCTCCTTTTTCCCAATATCCCAACTCATCAGGAAATGTATAAACGGAAACTCCTTTTTCGCAGTCTCCCATCTAGTCATTATGCGCGATATTTCACTTTATAATGGACCCGATTCAAGGAGAAGGAACAGTTCAGACTCCCGATCGATGGAGGAAGGGATCAGAGGGTCGAACCGTAATCTTAAATAGGAATAGTGAAGTGAGAGGCAGTCTGAACGACGGGGAGAGTCAAGCATAGGGACTGCTGATAAGACTGACCTAATGGGATAGCAAGTACAAGTATAAGAAGTGACGGACTGACCTAATGGGATAGCGAGAATAAGAAGTGACAGACTGACCTGATGGGATAGCGAGAATAAGAAGTGACGGACTGACCTAATGGGATAGCAATTATAAGAAGTGATCGACTGACCTAATGGGATAGCCAGAATAAGAAGTGATCGACTGACCTAATGGGATAGCGAGAATAAGAAGTGACAGACTGACCTGATGGGATAGCGAGAATAAGAAGTGACAGACTGACCTAATGGGATAGCAAGTACAAGTATAAGAAGTGACGGACTGACCTAATGGGATAGCCAATATAAGAAGGTAAGGACTGAGTTATCGGGAAAATAATTAGAAGAAGTGTTCCGACTGGTCCCCGGGGATGGCTCTGACATTGTTTTTGGAGTTCTGTCACGAATTCCGTTCTTATGACTCATTGCAACTGGGCAATTCCAATATATACTAAGTACGGATATGGTATAATCATGTATACTAAGTCCTGTCCGCCCCCCGCAATCGGTGACGCATAGCCTGCATTGACCGCTATCCGCCGCGGGTGTAGAGTGAAATGAGACAGGCGGAGCCGGAGCGGCTCTGATCCGTATGGGAAGGAGGGCGCTTGCGATGATGCTTACCGTATCTTCAGGAAGACAGGGCCAGGAGTGGTTCGACATCGATGTGTCGGAGGATTGCACGGGCCTGCAATTGAAAGCTATTCTCGGATTGAAATTGTTCGGCGAGCCGCCGCGCAATGACGTGCAATATATACTCGAGGCGAAGCAACCGGAAGGGTTGTGGTTCGTCGTACAGGAACAACAACGGCTTGCGGAGGCCGGGCTGCGCGAAGGGGCGCATATTCGCATTCAACGGGCTTACTCCACGACAACCGACTCGCTTCCTGCATATGGCAGACGAATGCTGTTTCAACCGGAGAAGGACAGGGTAGCGAATAAGTAGCGATTCAGACGAGGAGTTGTTCGCCGTGAACGTACTGTACCAGAGATCACCTAGAATCAAGCCTACGCTGCGCAGGGATAAGCTTGAGATTTTGCGCCCGCCGGCGGAACCGACCCGTCCTACATTTTCGATTATTACGATTATCATTCCGATTATTATGACGTTGGTCAGTGTCGGTTTTTACATATATATGTCGATGTCAGGCAAGATGGGCAACAGCAATTATATGATGTTCCAGATGTTGACCATTTTTATGATGCTTACGTCGTATACTCTTCCTTTTTTTATGTATTTGAACAATAAGAAGGTGTACGAGCGCCGCCAGGTGGAGCGCGATCGGATGTACCGCGCCCAATTGAATAAGCATCGGGAAGAACTGCAGGAGAAGGCAAGGGAGCAATTGGAGGCGCTGCAGGCGATCCATGGCGATCCCGAAGTATGCTATCAGATCGTCAAGAACCGGAGCAGCAATTTGTGGGAGCGCGGCCCGGCGGATGATGATTTTATGCATGTGCGAATCGGCACCGGCGCGGTGCCATTCTATATGGAGATTGAAGTGCCACGCGCCGACGGCTATGAGCGCGATCCGTTGATCGACGCTGCCCGCGAAGTCGCCGAAGAGTTCGAGCGGGTGGAGCCGGCGCCTATCGCGCTTCCTTTGTATCCGGCGAAGGTCATCGGCATTGTCGGAGGACGGGAAGCGGTAATGAATGCAATTCGCGTCATTACGGCGCAGTTGTCTACCCGGCATTCGCCGGACGAAGTGAAGCTGGCCGCCTTCTATGACGAGCGCGAAGCCGAGGAATGGAGCTGGCTTCGCTGGCTGCCCCATACGTGGGATGACGAACGGACGCAGCGTTATTTGGCGGATCGCCGCAGCGGGGCGCATCAGCTGGCGGACCAGCTGTTCAGCCTGCTGAACCGGAGGATAAGCTTCCGCACGTCCGGCCAGAAGAAGCAGCATCTTCCTTGTTATGTCGTCCTGCTGTCCGATACGCAGCTTGTGGAAGAGGAGCCGCTGTATCCCCTTCTCCTCGAGGATGCGGGCCGCATCGACGCCTGCACGATTGTGCTCTCGGAGAGCAAGGAGCGCCTGCCGATGCAGTGCCAGCTTATCGTGGAAGTGGGCGAATCCGAAGGAACCTATACGCATAAGACGGAAGAAGAAGGCATCGTTCGGCATGCCTTTTCCGCCGATCTTATGCCTCTGGATGGAACGGACACGCTGGCTCGCTATATGGCTCCAATACGTCTGAAGCGATCGGCCGCGTCCGACATCCCTACCGTGCTGACGCTGTTCGAGATGCTGGGCGTGAAGGAGATCGGCCAGCTCGACGTCGCTTCGCGCTGGCGGAAAAACCGCTATCCCGATTCGCTGCCGGTTCCGGTCGGCGTGCGCGCGGGAAGCAAGAAGATCATGCTCAATCTGCATGACAAGATCGAGCGCAAGGGACACGGGCCGCACGGCCTTATCGCGGGCACGACCGGTTCGGGGAAGAGCGAGGTCATCCAGTCGCTCATCGCTTCGCTTGCCGCCGAGTTCCATCCGCATGAGCTTGCGTTCATGCTGATTGACTACAAGGGCGGCGGCATGTCGAACACGTTCGTCGATCTGCCGCATGTCGTAGGCACGATAACGAATCTGGACGACAGCTTGATCGAGCGGGCCAAGGTGTCGCTCCGGGCGGAGCTGATCCGCCGGCAGCGCATCCTGAACGATGCCGGGAATTTGCAGCATATCGATGAATATTACCGTTCGGACCGGCGTGCGGAGCATCCGCTTCCGCATCTGGTCATCATTATCGATGAATTCGCCCAGTTGAAAAAGGATCAGCCGGAGTTCATGGATGAGCTGATCAGCATCGCCACGATCGGCCGGACGCTCGGCGTCCACCTCATCCTGGCAACGCAGAAGCCGGCGGGCGTCGTGGACGAGAAAATTTGGAGCAATACCCGCTTCCGCATCTGCCTCCGGGTTCAGAGCGAAGGGGACAGCCGGGATATGCTCAAAATACCGAATGCCGCCTGGATAACCAATCCCGGGAGAGGCTATTTCCAGGTCGGCAGCGATGAAGTGTTCGAAGAGATGCAGTTCGCTTGGAGCGGGGCGCCTTATCTGGTGAAGCGCAAGGACGAAGACGCCTCGCCTTTCCAGATATATGAGGTCCGGCTGAACGGCAAGCGGGAACCGCTGCTGACCGGAGAGGAGCTTTCTTCCGCGCTGATGGAGAAGGAGCCGCCGAAGCAGCTTCAAGTGTTCATCGACCATGTGGCCGAGACGGCCCGCCGCGAGGGGATTGCGCGGCTTCCGGGCCCTTGGCTCCCGCCGCTGCCGGAGCATCTGGAACTGGATGAAGTTCTGGCGCTGCGCCGGGAAGAACCGGCAGAATCATGGCCGACGGAGCATCCGGAGACCGAGCTGCAGGCTGTCGTCGGCTTGGTCGACGATCTGATGCAGCAGCGGCAGGAGCCGCTCCATTTGGGCATGGAGCAGGGACATCTCGCCGTATACGGCATGCCGGGCACAGGGAAGACGACCTTCGTTCAGTCGCTGCTGATGTCGCTTGCGAAGCAATACACGCCGGAGCGGTGGCATGGCTATGTCGTGGACATGGGACGGATGATGAAGGACGTCGCCCAGCTGCCTCATGTCGGTTCGGTCATGCTGGCGGAGGAGGATGACCGCATCAAGCGGCTGTTCCGCTACCTCTCGCAGCAGCTTGCCGAGCGCAAAGAAATGATATCGGAAGCGGGCGTCAAGACGATTGCCTCCTACCGGAGGGCGGCACGCGAACAGGTGCCGCACATCGTCGTCGTCATCGACGGGTATTTGAACTTCCGGACGACCTATCCGGAGGAGAACGAGCTGTTGGAATACTTGCTGCGCGAAGGCGGAAGCCTCGCCATCACGTTCGTCATTACGGCGAACCGCGTAACCGATATTTTCGAGAAGGTGCGCAGCAATATTCCGCAGGCGGTATCGTTCGAGCTTGCCGATCCGAGCGACTACTATTTTGCGGTCGGGCGGCCGACGAAGGCGCCGGTGCAGCTTCCGCCGGGGCGCGGGCTGGTGAAGGGAGCCGTCCCGCCGCTTGAATTCCAGACGGCGCTGCCGTCCAGCGGACCCGACGAGACCGAGCGGATCCTGCGGCTTCGCGCCGAGATGAAGTCGATCAAGGAGGCGTGGAGCGGCAAGGAAGCGCCGCCGATTCGGCCCCTGCCGGAGATTGTCCGGCTGCCGGAGCTGCTTCCGGATCCGGGAAGACGGGCGCCGGAAGGAGGGGAAGGCTTGTACCGGGTGCCGGTCGGCCTCCGTTCGGACGATCTGGAACCGTTCTTTATCGATTTGAAGGAAGGCCCTCATTTCGTGGTAGCCAGCCCGATGGAGAGCGGCAAGACATCGTTCCTGTCGAGCTGGATGCTGTCGCTGGCTTATCATGTCTCGCCGGAGCGGCTTCATATCTATGCGGTCGATACCCGGTTCGGCGGGGAAGGAATCAGCCGGTTATCCGGTCTTCCCCATGTCAAAGGAATCGCTGCGCGGGAAGAAGAGATTCCATTCCTTGTGCAGATGATATATGATCAAGTACAGAACCGGACGAAAGAAGCGCATGAGCCGGCCCTCTTGCTTGTGATGGACGATGCCGACGACTTATGCAAACAGTTGACTGATTTTTCTGTAAAGGATCAGCTGTCTGCCATCGTGCGGCAGGGCCGGGATCGGAATGTGCATGTCGTGCTGGCGGGAGTTCCATCGGAATTTCCGACCTTCGGCGTCGATTGGTTCAACGATGTGAAGGCGTCCCAATCGGGATTCCTGTTCGGTACAATCGACGCGAATGATCTGTCCTTCCTGCGCCTGCCGATATCGGAATCGAACAGCGGGAGCTCCGGAACGAAGATGCTGCCGCCGGGACAAGGATATTTTATGCGACGCAAATTTACCAAATTGAAAGCCGCTTTTCCATATACCGAGTCGTGGACTCCAAATGAATGGTCAGAACGAATTCGCGAACGATGGAATGTACCGGTCTGATGGGGGGGTGCATGAATTGATGACGACAGATGATGTTGAAAAAGAAGAGAAAAAGATGAGAGATAGCATTACGCTGGATGCGAAAGAGTTATACTTTCTGACCGGTATTATCGGTTCTGACCGTTTATTGGGCATCGAAGATCCGTTTCGCGGATATTTGACGGACGAGATTGCGGAAGAATGGGACCGGGCCAAGTCAGCTCTGCTGAAAAAGGGATATTTGATTGAAGAGCCGAACGGGGTGGAGTTGTCCATGCCCCCGCATGTGTTTTCCAGCGTAGCCGTTACCGGGTTGGCCAAGCGGTCGTGCTGGGTCAGGTACTCTCATGCGAGCGAAGCGTTCGAAGGGTACCTCCACATGACGGACGAGATGGTCATCCAGCGCGTGCGGTGCAATGAAGATCCGGATAGGTATACGCTCTATGAGATCGGATCGGTGGAAGAGGCCTGCCATCAGCTTATCGAGAGGATGGGCTGGGCCGACCAGCCGGAGACGGACATGACCTCGGTGATTTTGTCCAAAAGGCATTTTCACAAGCTGTATGAGCAGGCTTCGCAGTTGACGGTCGAGCAAATGACATGCCAATTGATGACGTTCGACGGAGAGGAAGAAGGGGCGCTCGCCTTGGCCCGCTCCATGAAAAATAAAGTTGCGGAAGGAGAATTCCTCTTCCTGGTTTGGAATGAGCAGGATTGGGACGTCCAGGGGCTGGCGTTTATCATTGGCGATTCATGCAACTGGCTGATCCGCAAAAGCTCTAAAGGTGACGAAGATTGGTTGACGGCCACGCCGACGACAAAGGAGCAATTTGCCCGAATGTTCGTGCAGTGGGACCGGCAGCTCGCAAAAGATGAGGGAAGGTGACAACGATGCGTATTCTCGTATATCCGGATGCGCTCCGTGATTTGGGCCGTCAGCTTCAAATTGCGGCGGAACAAATACAATCCATACAATCGTCTCTGAGTCAGGCGCTGCACACGTTGACGTGGGAGTCTTCGATCAAGACATCCGTCATGGAAGAATGGCAGCAGGCGTCGCGTCTGTCTTCCCAGATTCACTTGCTGCTGTTCGAGCTGGGCAAGCATATCAGTACGAAAGCGGAGCAATTCCAGACGGCGGATCAGCAGACGAACAGCATATTGCCGCCAGGGGCTAAAATCGGATCGGCGACGGCCATATTCAGCGGCATCATGATGGGAGGGACGTCTCTAATCCTTCCCGGGGTTGCGCCAGGGCTTGGCACGATCTCGAATCCGAATTCGGCCGTTCGCGCGATGAACGGAGGAGGAACCACCATCGGGTTAAGCTGGAAGCCGACGGAAGCCCAATTATACGGTTTCGCCAAGGGCGGGTATGACATGGTGCGCATGCACCGCGACAAATTCAACGTGAATGTGCGGGGAGACGGCTATGTCACCATTAGCGGAGCCCGCTCCGATTACGCGCTGTCCGAAGGGATTCGCGGCACGCGGTATACCGCTTCGAACGCGTCCAATCATCACAACGTATGGAAGTTCGTCGACCCGGGCATCGCGATGAAGGAAGCCTTCTCGCTCAAGGGATGGAGCGCGAAGCTCGGCTATGCCGGCCTCGCCTACGACACAGGCACCGCCGTCATGACGGATTACGAAGCAGGAGGAGCCAGCCGGGCGGTGGCGAGCGGCGTCGTGAACGGTTCGCTCGGCCTGGGCACGATGGCGGCCAGCGCGGCCGTGGGCGCTTATGTCGGCTCCGTCGTCCCGGTGGGAGGGACCATCGTCGGGGCAGGCGTCGGATTGGCCGCGGGCGCGGTCATTTCCATGGCCTCGGAAGTTACGATTAACGGCAAGTCATTGAAAACCTACGCGGTGGACGCGGTAGACAGCGCGGTGGACAACGTATCCGACTCGGTGTCGGGAGGGGCGAAGTCGCTCTCAACAAAAGCGCAATCCGTCTCGGACACGGTAGCTGACGGAGTGAAGGCGGTCAAGAGCGGAACGACAAAAACAGCGAAGCGCATCGCCGATTCCGTCTCGGACACGTTCGGGGGGCTCGGAAAATGGTTCCCGGGCACCGGCTCTTAACAGGTCAGAGACGCAATTGATCAGAGAAGGGAAGGGTGCGATTTGAAGAATCAAGCAGAACAACTCCGTCCTGCACATGAAAAGACGTTACTGCCGCTCGGCTCGGTTGTGTTGCTGCGCGACGGAAGCAAGAAATTGATGATATATGGCCGCAAGCAGCTGCAAATCAAGACGAATCGTCTGTTTGATTATTTGGGCGTCGTTTATCCGGAAGGGTACATAGACGAGAACTTTTCCTTTTTATTCAATCATGAGGATATCGACGTTATCGCCCATGTAGGTTTTTCGAACTATGAAGAAGAAGCGTTTCAAAAAATACTTAAGGAAGTTTCACCAGCTAAGTAAAAGGTAATATGGAAATTAGGTCCAGGGCCTCTTACCGAGTAGGAATGGAATTCATGTACAATTGACCTAGCATTTATCCTATCCATTTCCAAAGGAGGAAGTTAATAATGGCAGGCCGTATTTTAATTACACCTGAACAAGTGGACCAGGTCGCAAATCAATTCAAGCAGGGCGGAGAGCAAAGCCAACAGGTGGTCTCCAGCCTGACGCAAGCGATTCAAGGCATGGAAGGTCAATGGGAAGGGATGACGAAGCAACGCTTCTTCCAGGAGTTCCAGGAAGCCAGCAGACAGATGCAGGCTTTCGTTCAGACGCTGAACGGCATCAGCGAAGAACTGCGCGCGATTGCGAACAAGTTCCGCACAATCGACCAACAGCGATAATACGGAATGCGGGGCTGTGCCGCCGCTGCGCATGAACCTGATAAGAAAACCGGGCGTTGTAGCGACTCCCGGTTTTCTTGCAGTATGCCGCATTATGTAACCTGAATCACCACGGGGGGATGGGAATGTCATTTCAGCCGAATCCGGGAGATTCGATCCGTCTGTACGGAACCGATTATCTCATTGGAGAGCACCCGGCTGCTCCCGGTCTGGCTTATGCGCAGGCCGGAAGGCAAGGAATCGTATACCAATTGATCCCGCATGACGGCGACATGCAGGAGATGAAGGCGCTCAAGGTGTTCTTTCCGAAATACCGCATACCGGCCATGGTTTATCAGTCGGAGCAGTTGGATGCGTACAGCGCCTTGCCCGGTCTGAGCGTATGCAAGCGGCACATCTTGACTCCTGAAAAAAACGGAGGAATCATCCAGGCGCATACCGACCTGTTGTACGCGGTGCTGATGCCATGGGTACATGGCCCTACCTGGTTGGATATTATCGCATCCCAGCGGACCCTAACCCGGCGGGAAAGCCTTGAGCTGGCGACATCCCTTGCGCAGATCTGCTCGGGGATGGAGCAAAAAGGATTGGCTCACTGCGATTTGTCCGCGCCGAACGTATTGCTTCCGTTTTTTTCGGAAGTTAACAGGCATCGCAGCGGCTCCACGATCGAGCTCGTCGACGTGGAGCAGATGTACAGCCCGAAGCTGGACCGGCCGGACGTGCTTCTCGCCGGTTCGCCCGGATATGCGGCGCACCGCACCGTGCAGAGCGGATTGTGGAGCGCATATGCGGATCGGTTCGCCGGGGCGATCATTCTCGCCGAGATGCTCGGCTGGTCCGACGACCGAGTAATCGGGCGGGCATGGGGAGAGAGCTATTTCGATCAGCATGAAATGCAGACCGCCTGCGAGCGGTACGGGTTGATGAAGCGCTCGCTGGAGGAGCGCTGGGGAACGAAGATTGCCGAGCTGTTCGTCCGGGCGTGGGAGAGCCAGGACTTGAGCAGCTGCCCGACCTTCGGGGAATGGCTCATAATTTTGTCCGGCGTGTCTGCTGACGAGCCGGTCGAGGTGCAACCTCAACCACAGCAGCCGTCTCCGCCTGCTGGCGGCACGCCGGCGGGCAAGCTGGATTCCGAACCGGCCGGGCAAGACCCGGTTCCGCCGTTGGCCGCTGCGCAAGCGGCCGGCCGTTCCGATCCGAATGTGGTGGATCGGCTGTTCAACCAGGCCAGGGAGCTCGAGCAGAAGGGCCAATGGCAGAGCGCGCTAGAGGTGTATCGCTCGGCGCATCATTTCGTCTCTGCCGGAAGCCCGATGGAGGTTGAATTGGCGGCCGCCATCGGAGGCTTGGAAGAACGGCTGCGCGCGGCGCAAGCCCCGCCGGGGAAGCGTCCGGGCATGCGCCGCCGAACTGCCGCGCTGCTGGCGGCGGGTATCGTCGTCCTGCTGCTGGGCGCGAGTCCGCTTGTGTATAACATGCTGCAGGCCGATGCCCTGAAGGCGAAGGAGCAGCAGGAGGCGCTGGCCGCGAAGCAGCGCGAGGAGGCGGAGCTGGCCCGCAAGCAGGCGGAGGAGGAAGCCCGCCGCAAGCAGGAGGAAGAGGCGCGGCTGGCGGCTCAGCGTGAGGAAGAGGCGAAGAAGGAGCAGGAACGGAAGAAGCTGGAGCAGCAGAAGCTCGCCGAGAAGAAGCGGGCCGAGCAGAAGAAGAAGGAAGAAGAGCGGAAGAAGCTTCAGGAAAAGTATGACAAGCAGGCGAAATATGAGAAGTATCTCCAGTGGAAGCAGCAGCAGGCGGAGGCGCAGAAGCGCAAGCAGGAGGAAGAGGCCCGCAAGCGCAAGGAACAAGAGGAATTGAAGCGGATTCGGGAGCGGGATGCGGTCCTGCTCGTGGCCTCCTATAACATGACCTACAATTCCGCCAAGCGGGATAATCACGAGAAAGCCCGCAAGAGCGCGCTGGAATTCGCGAAGCGCTACGAGAAGGATCCCGATTATTTCAATAAGAAGCCTGACATGTCCGCCCGGGCGGGACATATTTATAAATATTTGAAAAATCGCGAGCATGAGCTTCCCGATATTTAATCATTTAATCCGGATAGCATGATAGAACAGAGGTGACACCGAAGCGGATGAACTATACGATTCAAGCTTCCCAACGGACGCCGGCGCTCATTATTTATCTCATTGACATCAGCGCTTCGATGAATATGCTGATGGACGGCAAGCGCCGGATCGACATTGTATACGAAGCGCTGTCCTTGGCCATTCGGCAGATGGTATTCCGGTCCACCAAGGGCAATCGGCTCACGCCCCGGTACCGCTTGGCCATACTGGCCTACAGCGATGATGTGTACGACCTGCTGAACGGCATCAAGGGCATCGACGAAATCGCCAGTCTTGGCTCGCTGCCGGATCTGACGCCGGTCCGGTTCTCCGATTCGGCCAAAGCGTTCCGGCAAGCGGAACGGATCCTTGAGGCCGAATTGCCGAATATGCAGGACTGCCCGGCCCCGCTTGTCTGTCATATGACCGACGGGGTGGCGACCGGGGAGGACCCGGAGCCGATCGCGAAGCGGATTATGCAAATGAGCGTGCCGGACGGCAATGTGCTGGTGGAGAATATTTTCATATCCGATCATATTATGGGCTCGCCGATCGCGGAGCCGCGCCGCTGGAAAGGGATTATGGCGGATACGCCATTCAAGGATGAGCATGCCGAGAAGCTGCGCAATATGTCCTCCGTCCTGCCGGAGAGCTACCGGGAGATGCTGGTCGAGGCGGATTATCATCTCGCTCCCGGCGCGCGCATGATGCTCCCGGGAAGCTGCGCGGAGCTCGTGTCCATCGGGTTCCAGATGTCGGCGGCTACGCCGGTTCGGTAGAGATGGGGAGATGGCGCATGCGAATTGGCCGAAGAAAATCGTCCCGACATGACACCGCGGTACAGCGAATCCTGTGCTCCCAGCATAGCGAGCATCCCGTAACGATCATTGAACACCCGTACCGGTGCCGGTACGGCTACGCTCGGGCGGAGGAGACAGTCCAGCAGCGCGAGAACGGGCAGGACTTCCTCGGCCTGCACCTGCAGGGCAACGGATGCAGCTTCGTGCTGTGCGACGGTGTCAGCATGAGCTATCAGGGCGACTTCGCCGCCCGGTTCCTGGGCGAGCGGCTGCTCGGCTGGCTGGCAGACCTGAGCGCGCCCCCGAGCGAGCAAGCCTTCCATGCCTATATCGGAGGGCTGACCGGCCCGGCGACGAAGGCGGTAGAAGATCTGCCGATACCCCATGGCACCCCGCAACTGCTGAGGGAAGTGCTTGAAGAGAAGCGGAGCCGCGGCAGCGAATCGATGTTCATCTGCGGCCGCATCGAGCGCGCCAGCCGCAGCGGGCTTCGCAAGGGCAGGCTGTGGCTCGCCTGGCAGGGCGACTGCCGGCTGCGCCTGTGGGTGAACGGCACGGAAGTGAAGGCGCCGTTCCAGGACAAGATACGCATTGGCGAGCGCTGGTCTACGCTAACCGGCCCTGTCGGCGGGGCGCCGCATCTGTTCACGATGGACTTGCCCCGCTCCGGGACGTACCGGCTGCTCTGTTATACGGACGGCTTGCGCGAGCTGGACGGCTGCAGCGGAAAACCATCGGATGCGGAGCTGCAGCGGATGCTGGATCAGCCGCAGGGCGGCGCGCTGACGGATGACGCCTCATTTATCGAGGTGTCGTGGTGAGCTGGCGGCTCCGTTTTTCATACGCCAAGCAAGGACATCGGAATCGATGTTCTTTTTTTTGCAGATTTTGTGCTTGAAAAACGGTATAATGGAAGAGATTTTACGGAGAACGTGCATTTGGAGACGAGAGAAGAAAGGTTGACTTCATGAAACGAAAACATGCTGACCGCAGCGACTGGAAACGGATTGAATCGCGTGATTTTGCTATAATGCATCAGGATACCGAAGATTTCTCGGGTTATGTGACGCTGCTCCATTTCCATGCGGTGCGTGCGCCGCTTGTCAAAAAAATGGACGGCCGGAAGCTTGTGCTGGCGGACGCCGGTTATTATTGGATGCAGCATTTCCCGCAGGGCAAGCGCTACTCCGTGACGACGATGCTGGATGACAAGGAAGAAGTGGTCCAGTGGTATGTGGACATCTGCGAGCCCCCCGAAGTGGACGAGCGCGGAATTCCGTATTATGAGGATCTATACTTGGACGTCGTCCTGCTGCCGTCAGGGAAGATTTTTTTGCTGGATGAAGATGAATTGGACGACGCGCTTCGCCAGGGACGCATTTCGGAGGAACAGTACCGGCTGGCGTCCGAGCAAGCGCATGCTGTGATGGAGCACATAACGGAGCTGGCCGCTGTCCGGAACGGCATGCATGATTTCCGCAAGCTGAAGCCGCTGCTGCGCCCTTATCCGAACGGGTAAGGAAGAAAACGGGTAAGGAGCCGCAACTTGTGACCTGGCGGCCGGCGGGGAAGCGCGTACTGAGACATAACGGTTGGAGGTGTCTCCGGTGGATATCGGATTCGTTTCATTTTTTGGATTTCTCCCGCTTATGATTTATGCGGTGGTCTTCGTCCTTGGCATCTACATCAGTATTCTGGTCATTCGCGCGCTGCAACGGACCATCCGCTGGCTGGACTTGTCCATTCGGGAGAAGGAGAGCAGGTTGGGACAGCCTCCGGTCTATCCGCCGGATCGCTGATGGCGCGCACGCCGGCTTGATTCAAGCTTAACGAAGGGAATGAAGGAGGAACGGTATGAATCCGATAAAGCTGCCCAGAGAACAGAAGCAGCACATTATGGAGCAGGTGAAGCATTTCTTTGCGGAAGAGCGCGCGGAGGAGCTTGGAGATATCGGAGCGGAGCAGCTCGTTGATTTTATGATCAAGGAATTGAGCCCGCATCTGTACAATCAGGCGATTCAGGATGCAAGGAAGCTGTTCCTCGAGCGAATGGCCGCTCTGGAGGACGATTTATACGCGCTGGAGCGCCCCGTGCAAGGATACCGTTAAGCGGGGGCACGGTCTCTCCCGTACCCCGGGAGCCGGAGCAACCGTATAGGACGGGGGGAGGGCCAGAGAGTTCACGGACAGCGCCGGGGCGCGCGTCTCCGTGCGCCCCGGCGTCATCATTGTTGTGCGGGAATGCGGATGAGTTCGATCGCTTGCAGCGGAATGGCGGCGATTTGCCCGGAAGGTCCGTTTAAAATCAGAGCAACCTTAAGGGTCAGGGTGGAGCTGCCGACGGATTGCAGCGTCCCCGCCGTCACGCCATGAGCGGTCATAATCTCCACTGCATTCCCGATATAACTTCGCAGCAGTTGGCGTAAGTTCATCGCGAGGTCTCCTCTCTGCTTGCCGATGACTGGACATAGGTCACTTTGGAAAACGGGATGACGGCGCGATCGCCGGTTGCTTCCCTTAGCTGCAGAACGCCGGCGCCAACGCTGAGGAGCACGCCCCGCACCGAAGAGCTTGGGGTGCAGACCACGATCTCCGTTGCCACCTTGAACTCCAGGAACCGTTTTAATTCTTCATTAGGTCCCGAAGCCGCTTCATCTGCGCCGCGAGCCAATTCCTCGACTTTTCCCTCCAGTTGTCGAACCTTGTTAACAAGCCGGCGGTACCCGAACCAGAAACCCATCTTGCTTCCTCCTCTCTCAACGATCAATCTGTTCCATCTGTTCCGACGGCAATCACAACCAGCGATGCTGCCGGCATCGCTGCTCGATATCCGCCTTCAGGCGGCGAAGCTGGCGCACGCTCTCGCGTTCGGCCTGGCGGATGCGGGGCAGGGCCGCCTGCGCCTTGGCCTGGCCGTGTTCAAGGAAATCCTCGATTCGCGGCCAATCGTCTTCTCCCTGCGTTTCACCGGAGCAGACATATTCCTCCATGCCGAACGGCCTGAGCAGGCTGCGGAGCTTGTTCATCTTACGGAAGGCGAACACGGGCTTTCCAGCGCGCAGCGCCACAAGCGACGGATGGAGCTTGCAGGAGATGAGCATGTCCATGGATTGGATGATGCTGTAGGTCACGTCCAGCTCCATGAGCGGCGGCAGCGCTTCGGCGGAGGCGCGGGGATGGCGGGCCTTCAGGGCCCGGTACAGCCGATTGCACACGTTGAAGTCGGAGAAGCCGTTCGTCGGATGATTCATGACGGGTATAAGGGCAAGATGGAAGCCTTCGCTTGTCAACCGGAGGAAGAGCCGGAGCATTGCTTCGAACGGGAAGGCGGAACAGGCGGAGACGACGATGCCGATCGTAGGCCTGTCGGATAACCGCTTTACAGGGAACCGGGGCTCCCGATAGCCGAAAGCGATGTCCGGCGCCATCGTCGGATACGGGTGGAATCCGGCCCGGGAAGCGACAGCAAGCGAATGGGCGTCGCGGAATACGGCCTTGTTGGCCTGCCGTATCCGTTCCCGGTACAGATTCATTTGGTCTTCCGGCCAGGTTTCTTCCGGCCAGGCATCGGCAATGCCAACGCCATATACCCAGGTGGGATGATTGCGCAGCGCTGCCGGGAAGTAATAAGGATTGAAGTAGTGCGGCGTGATCAGATCTCCGCCCCCGATGATGACGGCATCGGTCTCATCCGGATTCATATGCGGCAGCCAGGGGTAGACGGCATGTCCGTCGAACCGCTTCTGCAGCGTCCGCAAGCATAAATCGTCGCCGAAGCTCCCCATCCCGTAATATCCGCATACGGCAATATTCATCAATGCACCTCCTCTCCCTCGAAATGAACCGGCCCGCCAACCCGGATAGGGCTCGTGGCTGAAGCAGGCTGGAGCTGTCCGTGTGGCTGAGCAGGCTGGCGCTGTCCGCGTGGCTGACGCGGCGCTGCGCCGGAACGGGGACGCGCAGCGGCGGCGGCATCCGCGCCGATGCAGCTTTGCGCAGGCGGCTGGCGCGGGGCACGGGTCCATTATCGCCGCGGCGAGGGGATGTTCGGGAGTTGAGCCCTAAGCCCGTTCTTCCGCAATGGATCGGCCGCTTGCCGCCTTCCTCTCTACCATATGCGAGATTGATAGAATCGAGATTCCGCTCTCGCCCTTTGCTTCGGAAAATCGTTGTTTGCCATGCGGCTTGCATGCCGCGCGCCGGCTCAGCTTCGCGGTGGAACGAAGTAAGCGATTTCTTTGAATGAGGGCAGCCGTGATCTCCTAGTTCAGCAAGCCTATCCTGGAGGCCCCCAAGTCCCTTTTTCAGGAAATGACTCTCTTCTTGCGAAACAGGTTTGCTATACTGGAAGTATTCTCGACGCTTCTCGACGGGATTGTGCAGCGACGGCAGCCCGGCCCGGTCCGTGCGGTCGGGTACAGGCGCGGCGCATTCATACGGAACATCGGCCGGAAGTCATACGGATAAGGGGATGGGACGTCATGGCGAAGTACAAGTCCCTATTTATTAACTTCTATGAAACATTGGCATGGGAAGATGAGAACATATTGCAGATTGTGTTCCGCACTATCCAGGCGAATTCCCGCCGGGAATGCAGTCTCCGGGAGATTGGCACTTACTGGTGGCAGAGCTTGTCCAGGATGCTTCTCGAGAGCTATGGCAGGGCGTATCAGAGCCAGCGCCAGCTCGCGTGGGAATGCCTGGCCGAGACGCTCATTTATTTCGATTCGTTCAGCCGGCCGGACGATCTGCTGGCGCTGCAGTACGCCAATTGGGAGCAGCCGAACCTTTACGAGGATGCGAGACGGTTCGTGGAGCGGGCCCGCCAATCCTATCCGGTCTATATTTTGTCGAATACGGATCGGGCCGATATCGAGGCGGCTTTGCGCCTGCACGGTTTGGAGGTGGACGGGGTTATGACGAGCGAGGATGCCCGCGCCTACAAGCCGCGGCCGGAGATGTTCCGCTGCGCTCTGGAGCAGTTCCGGCTCAAGCGGGAGGATGTGCTTCATATCGGAGATTCCTTGAGCGGCGATGTGGGGGGCGTGACGAACGTCGGAATCGATACGGTCTGGCTGAACCGGAAAAACAAGCAGGGCAGCTTCCCTCCTATCCGGTTCATCTGCGGCGATCTGTTTCAGTTGTCCTCACATTTGCTGTAAGCATAGTGTCTGTGCATCGTTGCCGTAATCTTCCTCCTGAAGCTGTAGTATGCGGGAAGCTGCGGAGCGGCCCATTCGCGCTATGCGTTGGGCGTCCGGAGGGGCGAGTCTGCTTCGCGAATCGGGGGAGGCCGGCCGGAAGGTTCGCTGCCTTCTCTTTCTTATCTAATAAACAGGAGGCTGAACGGAATGCGTTCGGCCTCCTGCCGTATCTTCTGCTGTGGTCCCTGCGGGCGGCTCGCGGACGGCTTAGGCCAGATGGCAGGCGACATAATGTCCCGGCTTCGCTTCCCGGAACTCAGGCTTGCGCTCGGCGCAGGTCCCGGTCGCGTACGGGCATCGCGTCCGGAAGGAGCAGCCGCTCGGCGGATGCAGCGGACTCGGCAACTCGCCGCTCAGCACGATGCGCTCCTTGCCCGCCTCGATGTCGGGATCGGGGACGGGAATGGCGGACATGAGCGCCCTCGTATACGGGTGCAGCGGCTCCGCATACAGCGTTCCGCTGTCGGCCAGCTCCACGATCTGGCCCAAGTACATGACGGCCACCCGATCGCTGATATGCTTGACCATGGACAGATCATGCGCGATGAACAGGTAGGTCAGCCCAAGGCGCTTCTGCAGATCCTGCAGCAGATTGACGACCTGGGCCTGTATCGATACGTCCAAGGCCGAGATCGGCTCGTCGCAAATGATGAACTTCGGATCGACCGCCAGCGCGCGGGCGATTCCGATGCGCTGGCGCTGACCGCCCGAAAACTCATGGGGATAGCGGGTGGCATGATCGGGATTGAGCCCGACCAGGTGAAGCAGATCCTCGACCCGCTTCCTGCGCGCTGAACGGCTGTCGGCGAGACGATGAATGTCGAGCGCCTCCCCGATAATGTCCATGATGGTCATGCGCGGATTCAGCGATGCGTACGGGTCCTGGAAGATCATCTGCATCTCGCGGCGGAACGCCTTGAGCTGCCGCGGCTTCAGCCGGTAAATATTCGTCCCTCCATACCAGGCTTCCCCCTCCGTTGGCTCGTACAGGCGGAGGATCGTCCGCCCCGCCGTCGATTTGCCGCATCCCGATTCGCCCACCATCCCGAGCGTTTCTCCTCTGCGGACGGTGAAGCTGATGTCATGGATGGCCTTCAGCGTCTGGCCCCGTCCAAGGTGGAAGTGCTTGCTCAGCCGGTTGATCCGGAGCAATGGCTCTGTGCTCATCTGGCCACCTCCCGTGCCAGCGGATGCAGCAGCCAGCAGCTCGCGCTGTGGGTTCCGCTGAGGGCGGTCGCTTCCGGCTGCCGTTCCTGGCAGACGCGCATCGCGTCGCTGCAGCGGGCCCAGAACGGGCAGCCGGCCGGCGGCTTGGCCAGATCGGGCGGCGTGCCGTATATCGGCACGAGCGGCTCATCCTTGCTCTGATCGATTCGCGGCAAGGAACGCAGCAGACCACGGGTGTAGGGATGCTTCGGCTTCTTGAATATTTCCCGCTTCGTGCCGGTCTCGACGATCTGGCCCGCATACATGACGATGACGCGATCGCACAGATCCGCCACGATGCCAAGATCATGCGTAATGAGAATGATCGATGTCCCGAAGTCGCGCTGCAGTTGCTTGAGCACGCGCAGAATCTGGGCCTGTATCGTCACGTCAAGCGCCGTCGTCGGCTCGTCCGCGATGAGCAGCGCCGGGCGGCAGGCCAAGGCAATGGCGATCATGGCCCGCTGCCTCATGCCGCCGGAGAACTCATGCGGGTATTGGGAGAAGCGCGTGGCCGGATGGGGGATGCCGACCATCTCCAGCATCTCTATCGCCCGGCGCTTGGCTTCCTGCGATGTCAGGCGCTGATGCTTCATCAGCACTTCGGTAATCTGGCGGCCGATCGTCATCGTCGGATTGAGCGATGTCATCGGATCCTGGAAGATCATCCCGATATCCTTGCCCCGGATGGACTGCATTTCCCGCTCCTTCATACGCAGCAGATCTTTTCCCTGGAACCGGATCTCTCCTTGATGAATGCGGGCGGGAGGATGCGGCAGAAGACGCATGATCGCTTGGGCGGTCACGCTCTTGCCGCAGCCGGATTCGCCGACGATGGCGACGGCCTCGCCGGGCTGGACATGAAATCCGATGCCGCGCACGGCTTGCACCTCGCCGCCGCGGACATGGAAGGAGACACGGAGATCTTGGACTTCTAGCAATCGCTGCATGGGCGAACCCTCCTTGTCCTTATTTTTTCATCTTCGGATCGAGCGCATCGCGCAGCCCGTCGCCGAACAGATTGAAGCACAGCATCATCAAGCTGATGAACAGCGCAGGGAAGGCAAGGCGCCAAGGATGAATGATCATCGCTTTAAGCGCGTCGTTAATCATCGTCCCCCACGATGCGGCCGGCGATTGGACGCCCAGCCCGAGGAAGCTTAGCACCGCTTCGCTGAAGATGGCTGCCGGCACCGCCAAGGTCAAGGTGACGATAATCGGGCCCATGGCGTTCGGCAGGAGGTGCCGGAACAGAATGCGCATGCCCGACGAGCCGAGGGAGCGGGAGGCGAGGGCATATTCCTGATTTTTGAGCTGCATCATCTGCCCGCGCACGATCCAGGACATATTGATCCAGCCGGTCACGCACAGCGCCATAATAATCGTGCTCAGGCTCGGTTCGAAGACGACGACGAGCAGAATCGCCACCAGCAGATCCGGGATGGAATAGATAATTTCGGAGATTTTATTCATCACCTCGTCAAGCCGTCCGCCGATATAGCCCATGATGCCGCCGTAGATGACGCCGATGACGAGGTTGATGGCCGCGGCGGAGAAGCCGACGGCAAGCGAGATGCGGGCGCCCATCCACGTGCGGGCGAACATGTCGCGGCCGAGATCGTCCGTGCCGAACCAATGCTCGGCGGAAGGCGGCAGATTCGTCTTCTCCAGATTGTTGGAGTAGTAATCGTAAGGCGTTAGCATCGGGCCGATAATCGCCATGAGGATGATGAGGAGCAAGAAGACAAGCCCCGTCATGGCAACCCGATTGCTGCGCAGCCGCAGCCAGGCGTCGCGCCATGCGGATACGCTTTCCTGTTCGATCGCTTCCGCCGCATGTTCGCTGACGTTCGCCTTGCGGAAATCATCCGGGGCGAGAGGACGTTCATCGGCAGAGGAGGAATGGAACATGGTCATGCGGCCTTCTCCTTTCTCGAGACAAGAGTGATGCGGGGATCGATCAATCCGTACGCGATGTCGGTGATAAAGCGGGCGCACATCAAAATAAGTCCGTAGAATAGGGTAATGCCCATAATAAGCGAGTAGTCGCGGTTGCTGATGCTCGTCACGAATATTTTGCCGAGCCCTCCGATTCCGAAAATTTGCTCGATGATGAAGGAGCCTGTCACGACATTGGCCGTGAGCGGCCCGAGATAGGTGACGACGGGCAAAATGCCGTTGCGCAGCATATGCCGGCGGATGATGGCGCCGCGGGATAAGCCTTTGGCCTTGGCGGTCTTAATATAATCGGCCGTCAAGACTTCCAGCATGTTCGAGCGCGTCAGGCGCGCGATGAAGGCAATAGGCAGGGCGGAGAGCGCCAGGGTCGGCATAATGTAATCAAGCGGACCGTTCAGGCCAACGACATGCAGCCACTTCAGCTTCACGCCGAAAATATATTGGAAGAAGGAGGCGAGCACGAAGCTGGGGACCGAGACGCCCAGCACGGCGATGACCATCGAGGCGGAGTCGAGCAGCTTGCGATGCCGCAGCGCCGCGACCATGCCCAGGCTGACACCGACGACGACGGAGACGATAATGGAGACGACGCCGAGCTTCAGGGAGTAGGGGAAGGCATCGCGAATCGTCTGGCCGACTTCGCGGTCCATCATTTTCATCGAAATCCCCAGATCGCCTTTCGCCAAGTTGGACAAGTATACGAAATATTGCTCATACAGCGGTTTATCCAGCCCATATTGGGCCATCAGACGGGCGCGAATTTCCGGTGGAACCGCTTTTTCCGACATAAATGGATCGCCGGGAATGGCCTTCATGAGCAAAAATGTGACGGAAGCCAGCACCCACAGCGATAGGATGAGATAGAACAGCTTGGTCAGGGAATACCGAATCATGGATGCATCCTCCTCCTAGTCAGGTTCATTCATTCCGCACGGGATATGAAGAAGCGGGACGCACCGGCAATTGGCCAGGTGCATCCCGGACGGACTTCATACCGGGAGAGCGCGAGCAGCGCCGTTATTCGAAATAACCCCGGCTGTAGTTGATCATTCCCTGATAGTCGATAAACACGTTCTTGAGGTACGGCTTCTTCAACCCGACGCTCGTATAGTAGTACAGCGGAAGAATGGCCTGATCCTGATCGATCAACATGTGCTCCGCCTTCGCCATCAATTCCATCCTTTCCTTATTATCCAACGATTGCTTCGCCTCACGGACGAGCTTGTCGAATTCCGGATTGCTGTAGCCGATATCATTGTTGCCGCTTCCGGTCGTGTACAGATCGATGAAGGACATCGGGTCGTTGTAGTCGGTCTGCCATCCGGCCCTGGCCATCTGATAGTTGAGCGCGGTGCGGTTCTTCAGGAAGACGCCCCATTCCTGATTCTCGATTTTCACTTTGATGCCGAGATTTTTGCTCCACATGTCGGCGACGGCCTCGGCCACCTGTTTGTGGCTCTCATCGGTATTGTAGGCGAGCGTAATTTCAGGCATGGCGGATAGTCCCAGCTCGCTGAGCCCCTTCTGCAGCAATGCCTTCGCTTCCTCTATATTTTCTGTGAAATAATCGTCCTTGTGCTCGTTGCGGAATTCGTCCTTCTCGCCCACGATTCCCGGAGGAACGATCCCGAATGCGGGCAGCTGTCCGCCGAGAGTCACCTTGTCGACAATCAGCTGGCGGTCGATCGCCATTGACAGCGCTTTGCGGATGTTGACGTTGTTGAACGGCTCTTGTTGGTTGTTGAACAAATAGTAGTAGCTGGAGGCGATGCCCTTGATCTCCAGTTCGTCCGGCTTCGTTTCCTTCAAGATCGGAATTTGTTCATTCGGAACGCGTCCGGTCGGCATGCCGGCATAATCAATCTGGTCGGTCTCGTACATGTTCAGCTCCGATCCCGAATCGGCGACCATGGACATCTGCACCTTGGTGAATTTAATTTCATCCTTGCCGTAGTAATGCTCATTTTTCACCATCTCCAGCGAGCTTTGCTGCTTCCATTCGCTGATTTTGAACGGGCCGTTCGAAATAATGGTGCTCGCCTCAGATGCCCATTTCGGATTGTCTTTGACGGAGGAATGAACCGGGAAATAGGTCTGAAAAGAAAGCAGGCTTAAAAAATACGGAGTGGAATGCTCCAGCTCGACCTCGAGCGTGTTGGCATCGACAGCCTTGATGGCTACCGAGTTCGGATCGGTGCTCTGTCCGGTGTTGTATGCTTCCGCGCCCTTGATATAGTACAACTGGTAGGCGTACGGCGGCGCCGGCTCGGTCTTCGGATCAAGCACCCGTTTCCAGGAGAACTCGAAGTCTGCCGCCGTTACGGGATCTCCGTTCGACCATTTCGCGTCCTTCCGCAAATGGAAGGTGTACTTGGTGCCGTCGGGAGATATTTCCCACTTCTCGGCGGTGCCCGGGACGGCTTCTCCGCTCTCGCTGCTCCGCGTTAACCCTTCGAACAGTCCGATGAGCACGGCGTGCGCCACCGTATCCTGCGCCAGTCCGGGATCGAGCGTCGGTGGGTTGGAGTGCAGATTGAAGCGGAAGACTTGCTCTTTCGGCGCTTCGGTCTGGTCTCCGGACGACGGATCAGCCTGCTTTTCATTGTTCGTCGGAGGCGAGGAAGAGTTGGCGTCTTGGCCGCTGCCGCCACAAGCGCTAATATAAGCGCTTACAACCAATAATAGTGTCAGCATGGCCAGCATGGATTTACGTCTCATTCGCATAGCGTACCCCTCTCTTGGTATGAAGTGGTCCACCTGGCCGGCGGAGACGATGAAGCGGCAGCGATGCGGCCATCGGTGTATACCCTATCATTCTATAAAAATGCCAACTCGTCTCTATATATTCCCATTTGGGATAAATTTTCATGAAGAACGTCAAGGAAAGCGCCGATTCCCGGCCTGGAGCGGCGGCAGAAGCGGGTCTTTCGGTTCATGTCAGGCAAAGAGCACGCCAAAAAACAGGACCGGAAGAGTCCGGTCCTGTTCTGCGTCCGCCGTCCTGCTGTCGGCGGCATACGGATTATTCGGAATAATAAGGCTGCGGCTCATACCAGAGCGTAACGGTTCTTGACTTGCCTTCCCAGGTGAAATCGAACAGAAATACGTCGTGCAGCAGTTGAATCGGCACATAGGTTTTGCCTTTGATCACTTTGGGAAGCGTGGTCAGCTTCGTATCCTTGCCGTTGACTTTCATCTTATTGGTAAGCGAGTTCCAGGCGATATCATCCTCGGGGCCATCGATATATACGGTGTGGCTGATGGCTTCCCACCGGACCTTGAACTGGAATGCCTCACTGATATCCATAATGGGCACATAGGTCTTGCTGTCGATCAGAAGTCCGTTCTCTGTTATCGGTTCGCCATCCTTGTCGACGACCAGAACGCTGACGGGTTCGGGCGTGAGCTTCGCCGCCCGGGACTTGTCTTTCTCCTTGGCGGCCGATGCCGGAAGGCTGATCGACGCCACCAGAGCTCCTATTAACATAATCATGCCCAATGTACGAAGAGTAGCTTGCATTGAACCGACAACCTCCTTTACTACTAGTTTATAACGTGGATAACCCGAAAAAGTTACATGTTTCTTCAATTTTCTTGCCTTTCTCCAAAAAAATGTCGTCTTCGGGGCATCGAACGGCATGACATGTCCGGTATTTACCCGGAATGCAGACCTATGATTCAAGCAGCAGAGGATTGAATATAGGCGGGATGGCGGACGGGAAGGGGACGCGTTCCACAGGTGACGCAGATGAAAGCGAGATGAACCGCCGGGTTGACAAGAGGAAAGGAATGCCGTTTAATTATGAATATAAAATAAAAATATTCATATATTCACAAGGAGAGATCGTTATGCCGCGCTTCAGCAAGCAGGAGAAGGAAAAGATCAGACAGGATCTGAAGGATAAAGGGAAGCAGCTGTTTACGGTGTTCGGCTTGAAAAAGACGAGCGTTGCCGATCTGACCAAAGCGGTCGGCGTGGCACAGGGCACGTTTTATTTGTTCTACCCTTCGAAGGAAGAGCTGTATTTCGAGCTGCTGGAGGAAGAGGAGCAGGCGGTCCGCCGCCATTTATCCGCTGTCTATCTGCAGACTGATTCGCCGATGACCCGGGAACGGTTCCGTCGCTTTCTTCAAGAATCGCTGCGCATGCTGGATCAAAATGCGTTTTTGCAGCAGCTATATGACGAGGAACTGGTGGAATCGCTGTTCCGCAAGCTGTCTCCCGAGACGCTGGAGCGGCATTACGGCGACGATTATGACGAACTGTATCCATTTCTGGCCGAAGGGCAGCGGCAAGGCTGGATGCGGAACGGTTCGCCCGACGCGATAGTCAGCCTGATCCGGTCCTTCGTTCTGTTGTCGCTGCAGAAGAAGCGGATCGGCGAAGCTTATTATGAACAGACGATGGAACTCTTGATCGAACTTATGGCCGAAGGGCTCATTATCGAAGCGGATCGGAGGGAGAACGAATGATTGAGGTGAAGGGGCTTCGGTACCAATACCCGGGCCAGGCTGATTATACGTTGAAGGGGATTGACTTTGAAATTGCCCCGGGCGAGATTTTCGGCTTTCTCGGCCCCTCGGGAGCAGGCAAGAGCACGACGCAAAAAGTACTGATCGGCACGCTGCCCCGCTATGAAGGGACCGTACGGGTTATGGGGCGGCCGCTGGAACAGCAGGGCCGGGATTATTACAATCGCATCGGGGTCGCATTTGAATTTCCGAATTTCTACAGCCGGTTCACCGCGCTGGAAAATCTGCGCCTGTTCGCCTCGCTCTATGACGTGAAGACCGAGGATCCGATGCGCATGCTGGCGCGGGTCAGGCTCGACAGCTATGCCGGCATGAAGGTCGGACAGTATTCGAAGGGAATGAAGATGCGGCTCAATTTATGCCGGGCCCTGCTGCACCGACCCCGCCTTCTCTTCCTGGACGAACCGACGTCCGGGCTCGATCCGGTCAATGCGGCTCTGGTGAAGGAGCTCATTCTGGAGCAGAAGGCCGCGGGTAAGACAATCATCATCACGACGCATAATATGGCCGCGGCGGAAGAGCTTTGTGATCGGGTCGCCTTCATCGTCGACGGCGAGATTCGCCTTATCGATTCTCCCCGCGTCCTGAAGGTGAGAGCCGGCAAGCGCACGGTCCGGGTGGAGTACCGGGAGGACGGATCCGGGAAGCGGGCGGAGTTCGGGCTGGCCGGTCTGGATCGCAATGAAGACTTTTTGCGGCTGCTGCGGATCGGAGCGATTGAGACGATGCATACGCAGGAAGCGTCCCTCGACCAGTTGTTCATTGAAGTGACCGGGAGGGCTTTGACATGAACCAGCCGGCCGTTCAGTACCGGGGATTCACCCCGTTCCGCCGTGCCGTCCGCCGCTTCCGCCATGCGCTGACGGGCGATATCCGGCTGCAGATGCGCCATCAGTTCTACACCGCGTATGCTCTGGTGAGCACGGTCTATATTGTCCTGCTTCATCAGTTGCCGGCCGGGTACAGGGCGACGGCGAATCTGCTCCTGACCTTCTCGGACCCGAGCATGCTCGGCTTCTTCTTCATCGGCGGGCTCGTATTGCTGGAGAAGGGGCAGGATATTCACGAAGCCTTGTTCGTGACGCCGCATTCGCCGTCCGCTTATATCGGATCGAAGACGTTATCTCTTATGCTGCTGTCCTTGGGGAGCAGCCTCCTGATTCATGTCAGCACCTTCGGATTCCATCGGGGGCTGGGCTGGTTCCTGATCGGGGTGGCGCTGACCTCCGTATTTTTTACGCTGGTCGGCCTGGGGCTGGCCGCCCGCTGCCGGACGATGAACGGGTTCTTCTTCTGCTCCGTTCCCCTGTGCGTCTTCTTCACGCTGCCTGTCGGGGAGGTTCTTGGCCTGTACGGAGGCGGCTTGCTCCGTGCTCTGCCGGCTGCGGGATCGCTGCTGATGCTCCAGTCGGCCTTCCGGCCGGCGCCGGACGGCGAGCTGCTCCTCGGAGCCGCCTGTCTCGTCGTCTGGATCGGCCTGGCGTATGCATGGGCCTTCCGGTCGCTTCAATTATTCCGGCACCGTTGCTGAACGAAGGAGGTACACGATGAGTCGAACGATGCAATTTTTTCGCTATGACCTGCTGCACATGGGCCGCGATCCGATGATGCTGTTCATCGTGACCGCCCCGGCCCTGCTGATCGCCGCGCTCGCATACGGCGTCCCGTGGACCGCTGAGCTGCTCGAACGGCAAGCCGGAATCCATCTGATGGAGCATGCCGGCATTATATCCGGCGTCGGGCTGCTCCTCATTCCGCTCGTGATCGGCGTCATGGCCGGCCTGCTCATGCTGGATGAGCGGGACGAGAGGGTACTGCACTATTTTGCGGCGACTCCATTGCGAAAGAGCGGTTATTTGCTCCGGCGCATGGTTGTTCCGCTGGCGCTGGCCGGGCTGTATCTCGCGCTTGCGGCTGTCAGCATCGGGTGGATGCCCTTAAGCCCGGCGGCCGCACTGGGCGCGATGCCGATGCTGATGCTGGAGGTTCCGCTGATGGCTCTGTTCCTGACCGGCTGCGCCTCGAACAAGGTGGAAGGCTTGGCGCTGTCCAAGCTGGGCGGGATCGCGGTCTTCCTCCCGGTGCTTGCTTACGTGCTCCCGGCTTCCTGGCGGCTCGCGTTTTTCTGGCTGCCGACCTATTGGGTCACGCATCTGTTTACGCCGGAGCCCGCAGCCGGATTTCCGGCTTCGGGGCCGTGGGGGACGGCAGGAAGCATCGCTTGGGGCATCGCCCTTCATGTCCTGTGTCTGGCGCTCGCCTACAAGCGGTACCGCAATCGGACAGAAGAATAAGAGAATGTGCGAATCACATAATCTTGCTGACAAAGTCAGCAATTTTTCAACAGAAAACATCTCATTCCCATCGTACGATGGGAGTGAGGTGAACGATATGTACGTAAACGTTATAAAGACTAACAGGAATGTTCTACTTTACTTGCTGGCAGCAGGGGCTGCGCTATTTGCCCACAGACCAATTAGGTCTCGGCTTCAGCTTCAATGCATTTTTATTATATTTTTCAAATGTAATTTCACTTGGGGTATTCGGATTCATTTCTTCGTTTGTTTCCACCCATATTTTATTTTTGGGCGATGTTTTAAAACAATGTTGAAATTAAATAACTTTTAAGGGAAGCCATTTTGACTTCCCTTAATTCGCTTTTAAAGAAATTTATACATCAATCATTTTTTATTATCATTTAACGTACGTAAATATGTTTTTTCAGCCATTGTCTGAAATACTGCAACTGTTCCTCAGAATGGAAATAGTGTTCTCCATTCTCCATTACTTGCAAATTACAGTTAAAACGTTTTTGAAATTCAGATACAACGTCAAACTCACATAAGTTATCTTCTGAACCATAGAGAATTGAAGTTGGATTATTCCAAGCAACAATGGGATGTTCTTTCACATAACAGTAGTAATCCCAATAGAGAGTTTGTCGGGTCTGTCAAGAGTTTTGTGTAAACGCATTGATGATGAAGCCCCCTCGGGGGCGGTTCGCCCCTTAGCTTAAATGTTGTCCGACCCGATCCGGGAAGAAGATGGAGAGCTGGAGGAGGATTTGTCCCCAGTTCTGCACGCGCCCCGTCCATTTGCGAGTCACATCCATCGTCGCCAGGTACAGCATCTTCAGCAACGCCTCGTCCGTCGGGAAGATGCTCTTGCCCTTGGTCACTTTGCGAAGTTGGCGATGGTAGCTCTCGATGATGTTTGTGGTATAAATCAACTTACGGATCTCTGGCGGAAACTTGAAGAAGGTCGCGAGCTCATCCCAATTGTTGCGCCAGGAACGGATAATGAGCGGGTACTTCGTTCCCCAGACTTCTTCAAAGCGATCCAATTCCACAAGAGCGGCTTCTTCCGTGCTCGCCTTGTAGATCGGCTTCAGATCGGCAGTGACCTTCTTTAGGTCCTTGTAGGACACATAGCGCGTTGAATTGCGAATCTGATGAATGATGCATTTCTGAATCTCCGTCTGTGGATAGCATGCGGTGATGGCCTGCGAGAAGCCGGTCAGGTTGTCCACACACGTAATGAGAATGTCCTGTACGCCGCGATTCTTCAACTCATTCAGCACGCTCAGCCAGAACTTTGCAGATTCATTCTCGCCGATCCAGATGCCCAGAACATCCTTGTTGCCATCCAAATCGATGCCGATGACCATGTAAGCCGCCTTATTGACGATGGCGCCATCTTGCTTCACTTTAAAGTGAATGGCGTCCAAAAATACAACGGCATACACGCTTTGCAGCGGCCGGTTTTGCCATTCTTTGACCAGGGGCATGATCTTGTTGGTGACATTGGAGATAAGCGTAGGGGACACCTCAATGCCGTATAGCTGCTGGAGATGATCCTGAATCTCCCGTGTGCTTACGCCCTTGGCATAGAGCGCAATGATCTGATCCTCAATGCCGGTCACGTTCGACTGATACTTTTTCACCACCAGTGGCTCGAACTCACCTTGCCGGTCGCGGGGCACCGAAATCTCTTGCTCCCCATACTCACTGGTGATCTTCTTGCGGCTCTTGCCATTGCGTGAATTGGAGGTGGTCTTCTCCGCTTTCTCATGCTTCTCATAGCCCAGATGCGTGTCCATCTCGGCCTCCAGCATTTCCTGAATCGTCTCGGCGAACAGATCCTTCAAGGCGTTTTGCGCATCTTTCGCGGTCATGAGCTTGTTCTCTTTAATAAACGCTCGTAGTTGCTCTTTCGTCCATAGTCCCATGTGTTCTCCCAACCTTTCTATTAGTTCCATTTTAATAGGTTTTGGAGTTTACACAAACTATTTTACAGACTC
>NZ_LDIG01000125.1 GCF_015845845.1 Paenibacillus dendritiformis | reverse complement strand
GGACGCCTCCCATCTGCTCGAAACATTGCTTCATCGCTTCTAAAAAGCATTCCTGATTCTCAGCCGGTGTCGGGTATACAAATGCAGCATTACTGTACGGAAAGGAGATCACCAGCAACTTGTAGGTGAGTAGCTGCTGCGCTCGACTGACCTGCATGGTCGTAAAATCCACCTGTGCTTCTCCCGGTGGATGCTCCAACCGCTCGTAGGTTTTAGCGCGTTCGAGCTCCATTTCGTTTTTTCGCTTCCGGACATAGGCCAAAACGGTTCGTTGTCCGCCTGTAAACTGGTGTTCATCTCTCAGCCGCTGGTAGATCCGTATCCCGGTATGCCGCTGTTTCCGGGGAAGCAGGCGATCTTCCTCCAGCCATGTGTCCACGATCTCCATATACGGCCCCATAACTGGGCTTTTACTCTTTCTTTTACCAATCGATTCGTTCCAGTTGGATTGATCTGCGTACTTCTTCGCGGTTCTCCAGTGAATGCCCATCTGTCTGGCGATGTCACGGATCGAGCACCCTTCTGCTTCGCGTAAAAATCTGATATAGTGTTGTTGAGGCATTTTCAGCATCCTTCCCATCTCCTTCGTCAAAGTTCTCGCAAACCTAACGATAGGAGGAATTTAAGGGGCTGACAAGTGCCTTTTTTGCATTCAACTTGAGCATTTTTACGCTGCAATTCTAGGCATTTTTAGTATGCAATAAACAATGACGCGACGGATGAATACGCGGAAGGCTCCATGAAAAATGCTTTCACTAACCGTCGCAACGAGATACTTACGAGCTATGATACGGTCGTGCAGGCAATCCAGCCCGATATGTCAGGCATCAAGGTTGATGCGACCTATTATTTGAAAGAACCCGACATGTTGGATGCGTTCGCTGAGGAAGTATATGATAAAGGGTTGGAAAAGACCTTTAACGTAACTACGGATGAGGCTTCCTATAATAAAATTATCGGTCCCGTCGAAGGACTGAGAGGCATTGCTGTGACGTTCATGGCGGTCGTGTTAATTCTCGGGGGCATCATTATCGCACTTCTGTCCTCGATGTCTATCCGCGAGCGCAAATATGAAATCGGCGTCCTGCGGGCGATGGGGATGAAAAAAAAGGAAGGTCGCTTTTGGATTATGGTCTGAAATCATGATCATCACCTGTGTATGTCTGGCGGTCGGACTTGGCGTAGGCAGTTTGTCGGCGCAGCCTGTCACCAATGCCTTGCTTGCTAACCAGATTGAATTGGCAGAAGAGGCAGCCAATCAACTGCCAAGCGGGGGCATGATGATGATGATGGGTTCGCAGAGTTCCTTTCCAAGTGCAGACGTGGAGCCGCTCAGCAGCATCGATCTTTCCTTAAATATGGAATCGGCTCTTCAAATTATAGGAATCACGCTGCTGCTTGTATCTGCAGCCAGTCTCATTTCTATCCGTCGCATTACGAAATACGAACCGATCAAAATTCTGATGGAAAGGAATTAAGTGATAAATATGAGTGTATTGACATTAAAGAACGTCTCCTACAAATATGAGGGCGCCAAAAAACACGTTCTGAAAGAGGTAAGCACCGCATTTGAGCCAGGAAAGGTGTATACGATTATTGGCAAGTCGGGTTCCGGCAAGTCCACGCTGCTGTCGCTGATGGCAGGTCTTGACACTTGCCAGGAGGGTGAGATTTATTATCGGGGCGACGATCTGAAAAAAATGGACCGCGACGAGTACAGGGCTAAGAGCATCGGCGTTATCTTTCAGGCGTATAACCTGCTTACCAACGCTACGGCGGTTCAAAATATTGTGCTGTCGATGAACATTAGCAAGAGCCCTGAAAAGGATAAGAAGGCATGTGCCTATGAGATTCTTGAAGACTGTTTTTAGTTGAAGAAACGCAGTAAGCACTTTTACAAAAATCTAGCGAAATGAGAAGAAAAACATGAGAAAAAAGAAGATTCCCATTTTGAGTATCGTTCTGTATGCTCTCGCCGGGTTGCTCACGCTCTATACGGCCTGGTCGGCGTCCCGCAGTTATGGTTACATTTCCGAGATGATAGCCATGGGCCAGTTGGTGGGCAGCGAAAACAGATATGAAATTGTAAACTTCTTCATGACAAACTGTGCACAATATTTGCTGTTTGCCGTTATCCTGTTTACATTAGGGTGGATTTTGCATATGAATTCATCCGTTCATGCAGGGTATTGCAACCGTAGCGATCAATCCGCTTCTTCCGGAGGAATGCGTAAGCATGAGGGCGACGAAGATGATTTTGACACGTGGTTTCAAAATAATGATAGATGAGGGCGTTGGAAAAAATCAGGTTCAGTCTAATCAAACTTTATGATGAAGCAAATTATTGAGAGTAATTAGATGAACCGCTTATAAAAGGTGCACCATTTTTACCCTTTAGATATGACTATCTAATGGGTATTTTTATGTCCAGAAGAGCAAGAGCATCTGAAATGGAAAACCGTTACATCGAGGCGGCCGAAATAAGGTTCTCGCAATATCATGTGGGAACATATGGTTATCATTCGACATATTTTGCTATCAAATACCTATATTTCGGTGCGATATACCTGTGTGGAAGACTCATTGACGCTTATTGGTCATTTTTTTATGATGTAGACAAAAAACGGGATATATGGAATTTATGGATGAAAAAATTCAGGCGCTGCTGAACGAAGCAGAGAAAGCGAAGGAGCCGCACGATATCCGCACGGGACCGGTAAGGGTGGGAAAGCGCTACTACACGTTCGAGGAGCAACCGTTCTTCGACGGCAAGCTGACGATGTATATCCCGCAGGATTTTACGGACATGCCGGAGCACGTACGGAAAGTGAAATACCCGTATGAAGCGCGTCCGCCGATCGTGAAATCCGACGAGACCGGCAGTATCGCGTTCACCTTAAACCGGATTGACCACGATCTGGAGGAGGAATGGGTTGAGGAATTAACGAGCGGCATGAAAGCCGGAATCCGGCGGACGAACCCGGCCCATCTGTTCTTTTCCGATGGTGTGGAAGAAGCGAACGGCAATAAGGTCGGGTATTTCGAGTTCAAGAGCTCCGCGTTAGACGGCTTTATGTATCAGCTTTTCTTTTTCTTCGTCTTTCACGGCAAAACCGGGATGGGGACCTTTAGCTGCCGCTATGCAGATTATGACCAGTGGAGGGACATCGCGTTCCAAGTCATGCGCACGGTACATGTGTTGCCGTTGGATGAGGGAGAGGAGCAAGAATGAGCCAGAAGCAGACGGTGTATACAAGTGCGAACGTTGTCGTTGCCCCTTACCAATTTGAACGGCTGCTCGACTTGACGCTGATCAAGCAATTGAACGAGCATGTCAAGTTGTCGGTAAGCGGAATTGTACCGGAAGAGAGGCTCGATCAATACGTCGACGAGGCTGACGATCACACGCAGTTGGAAGTGTACGTACAAGATGGCGAACGACAAATCGTCTTGTTTCAAGGCGTCGTTACGACAATGGCCGTGCAGGCGAACCGCAACGTGCGCACGTTAACGATCGAGGCCACCAGCGCCACCATCTTGATGGATCTTCGGAAAAAGAACCGTTCTTATCAAAACGCCGGTGTGGCTTACCGCGATCTGTTCGCGCAACTGACCAAGGCGTATCCGAACGGCGATGTCGTCGATGAGGCTTCCGGGGGCAGAAGCATCGGACAGTTGATCGTGCAGTACCAGGAGACCGACTGGCAGTTCGCCAAGCGGCTCGCTTCCCATGTTCACGCTCCGCTCACGCCGATAGGCGCGCATAAGGGGCCGCACTACTATGTCGGGCTTCCCGATGTAGGCGAGCCGCTCAAGCTGGACGAATACAATTATACGATTCGCAAAAATTTGAAGGACACCAAGCAACATGCCGCTAACGGCCTGCCGGGAGCGGACGGCGCGAGCGGTATCTATGAAGTGACAAGCCACAAGCTGATTGAGCTCGGCTTCCCTGTCGCGTTTCGGCAGCGGACGCTTTATGTGGCGCGAGCGGAGACGAACCTCGAAGGCGGCATTCTGGTCAGCCATTACGAACTGCGGGAAAAGGAAGGCGTAAGCTGCCTCACCACCTATGCCCATGCCTTGTCAGGGGCTTCGCTGTTCGGCAAGGTGCTGGACGTGTCCAAGGACCAAGTGAAGGTAAGCCTGCATATCGACAGCGGACATGATGCCGGGGCCATGTGGTTTCCGTACTCGACCGTCTATTCTTCGCCGGACGGAAGCGGCTGGTATTGCATGCCGGAAGTCGGTGACGAGGTTCGGCTCTATTTTCCCGATGAGCGGGAGCCTAACGCATTTGCCGCAAGCTCGGTCGACTTGGCCTCCTCTGACCCGGTGAAGCGCAGCGATCCGTCGGTCAAAAGCATCAGTACCAAATACGGCAAGCAAGTCGTATTCCAACCGGGGGCGATTGAAATTATCGGCAACGGCAATCTGCTGATGCGCCTGACGGATGACGGCGGCATTGAGATTAACAGTGACAAAAAAATCGTGCTGTCCGCCGAGGATGACATCGAAATTACCGGAGGAGCGCGCATCTTGCTGCAGGGCGAAGCCGGGATCGACTTGAAGCAGGCGGACGCCAATCTGAACATTGCCGATCACGTTACGTTAAGCGGCGGGAAGGTCAATATCGAATGATTCGGGTGATGAGCAAAGAGGAGGCGCTGCAAGACTTGCTGGAGCAGCATGTGTTCGACCGTTGGCAGTTCGATCTCCCGGAGATCGACGAACGATACCGGCAGGAGAAGGAGCAGATCGAACGCCGTTTTTTGGCGGCCTTCGAAGCGGTATGCAAGCAAGCCGCCAAGCTGCAGGCAGAGGGGCGCAAGGGGAGCATTCGTTACGTGTATATCTCCTTTTTGCGGACAAGCATCATGGCGAACACGGCTCATTATCGGATCGACGCCTACGACGATAATTGGTTTCTCGATTTGGAGGAATGCGCATCTTCCTGGTCTGCTGATTTTATTTTCGCCCCGCTGTTCCGCCGGATGGGGGAGTTGGAGGAGAAGCGAAAAGCGTATGCGAGAAAGATCACCCGGATGGATATCGAGAAGATCAAGCTGATCGAAGCCTACAAGTACCACCTGTTGACGGTGGAATGGCTGCGAGGCTTCATCCCGTCGCTCATCGAAAGTGAAGCTTATCGCCGGATGGACAAGTCTGTGAACCTGCAATTGTTCATTGGTGAATACAAGGATCAATGTGAGCTGCTGTATGAAACATCCGGCGGGGACGATGAGAGATGTAGAAGCAACTAACGATGGGGCGGTACAGTAACATGGACTATTTCTGGTTGAAGCAAGATGATCGTCATACGGACGTGCCGGTGCTGGAGCAGGTGCGAAGCAAAATCGATCGCAGAGACATCCGATGGCGGAGCGCGCATAAGATTCCGGACCCGATTGTATTCTACGTGACGGCGGGGCCGGAGAGCGAGTTCCTCGATGTGATGGAGCGGCAGCTTTATCTCGTGTCCGAGGATCTGAAACGTCTCCTTGCGATATATGAGCCGGAGGCGTGGTTTATATTTACGCCGCTGCTCGACCTGAAAGGGCAGCGGCAGAAACGCTATTTCCTTCCAATCTTCCCGGAGGACATGGTACTCAGTCCGAGCAGCGAGTGGTCTCCCGACAGGCGCTTCGTCAAAAAGCCGGTGTTAGCGGAAGAGAAGCTAAAGGGCAAAAAGATCGTCCGCGTCCAGGAGAGCGATTCACCCCTTGTAGCGGTTCGTCTTGACGTGGCGGAGAGCATATTGCGCCGGAATTTCACAGGCGTGTGGCTGGAGAAAGCGATTGTGGAATAAGACGGGGCAGCGGATGGCCGAAAAACCGAGCACAAGACAGAAGCACGCAGAGGGTGGGAGATGAGTGCCTGTCCTATTCCATCGGTGTGCGAAATGATGCAAGCAGGCAGAAGCAATAGACAGGGGGGATTCATATTGAGTATGGAGATGACGACGCCGGAAGGGGCCGGGACTCCGCCGAGGTATATAGTCAGAGGGGCGCGCATGCAATGCATCTGCGGCAGCAACCCGCGGCGGATCAATCTGCCTAGGAGCCATGGGTCGTTCGTAAACGGCAAGCCGATGATGAATGAAACGGATTGCAAGCCGCATGAGAATATCCCGCATTTTGGAGCCTGTCAGGGAGAACGTAATCCAAGCGGTGAAACCGTGTATTTTATTGCGGAGAACGGAGAAACGATCGCGGGTAAGCCATGTCTGCCCGAATTTTTGGAGACATGGGTCTACACGAAGGAGAATACGAAGGTGGAAGGTCAGCCGGCGCTGACGACCGATTCTTTGCTCGTGTGCAACTGGGGCGGCGTGATTTATTTCCTGACCGACGGGCAGCACGATGAGTAATCCAGGCGGAGGCTGACGATGATGAAAGGATTCGATCACATCCGGATTCAATCGCCGTATCGGCTGCAACGAATCGAGGATGTACGGCTTGCATGGAAGCCGAACGAGCACGGACGGCTTGTCGTCCGGGGCTATGTCGAGGACACCGACCATGTGAAAGCGGTCTTGAACGCTGCGGAGCACGACGAAATTCAATTGTACGAAAAAAATGGGCAAAGCGAGACCGCGATTTTTAAAGGTTCGGTCACCGATGTTCGCATCACCCATACGAACGGTGTCTATGCGATCCAAGTAGAGGGGACGTCAGGCAGCCATTTGATGGACTTGAAGCGCAAGCGCCGTTCCTTCCAGGATGCGGGGATGACCTATGCCCAGCTCGTGGAAGATATCATTCAGACGTATCCCGGCTACGATGTCATCTATTATGCAGGCGAAAAGACGAGCATCGGGGACCCGATCTTCCAATACGACGAGACGGACTGGGAACTGTTGAGACGGCTCGCCAGCCATGTTCATGCCGTTCTCGTGTGTGATATATTAGAAGCGAGACCAAGGTTTACTTTCGGCATGCCGGAGGGAAGGAGCTACGAGTTGCCCGGCGATCTCCCGTATATCGCCCGCCGGGACCTGGCGGCGTTTCAACGGGCGGGCGGCTACGAAGCCGGTCTGCATCCGGCGGATTTCTACGATTGCGAGATCGACAGCGGGGCGCGTTACGCAATCGGCGACGAGGTGATGTTCCGCAACAAGCGGCTTGTGGTCAGCGAGGTGTCGGCCCGGATGGACCGGGGACAATTCGTTTATACCTATCGGTTGTCTCGGCGGGAGGGGATTCGTCAAGAGCGGCTGTTGAACCCGAGGCTGACCGGTCTGTCGCTGGAAGGCGAAGTGTTGGCCGTCCAGGGCGAACAGGTTCAGCTTCGTCTGGACATCGACAAGGAACAAGCCGCGTCCGCGGCGTATTGGTTTCCTTTCGCTCCGCCCACGGGCAACGCCATGTACTGCATGCCGAAGGTGGGGACGCATGCGACCTTATACTTGCCCGACGCCACGGGAAGCGGCGCGGTGGTGACCGGGTGCGTGCGCAAGAACGGGGATAGCTGCGCCAAGACGGGGGACCCGAATATTCGCTACTTCGGCACGGAGCACGGCAGCGAGCTGGAGCTGTCCCCGACCGCGATCAACGTCGTTAGCGGCAGTAAGGAACCGCTTCAACTCAGCTTTGACGATGCGACGGGCGTCACGATGACAAGCCATCGGAAGCTGCTGCTGAATGCGAAAGACGATATCTCGCTGTTTACCCCGAAGCGGATTCGTATCCATGCACAAAGTCAGGTGCTCGTCAAGAAGCTCACCGCACTGAGCGGCTTCTCGATCGAGAACGAGTACCACCTGCTCGGGGAGCATGTCGAGGTGCTGGGGCGAGATCGGACCGAGTATGCGCCGTTTGAGGATGAGCCGCAGGAGGGCGAAGCGCCGAAGTTCGATTGGGGCAAGCTGTGGGGCAATGTGTTGGCCGGATTAGCGGTGGTGGCGGTGGTCACGGTTGCCGCCGTAGCCACGGCGGCTACGTTGGGAGCCGGTGCTGTCGTTATCGCAGCCGTTGCTTCGACGGCGGCCATATCCGGTACGGCAGCCGTAGCCGGAAAAGCGATCTCGGACATCCGTCGTGGGGAAGTCAGCGACGTTACGGCCTATATGTGGGATGCGTTTCGAGATACGACGATAGGAGCCGTATCCGGTGCAATCTTTGGTCCATTTGGGGGGATCTGGGCTTCCATCGGTGGCCGAATGACGTTTCAAGGAATGGTCGGCGCCGCAGAAAGCATCATGAGACAAGCGATGGACGGGGAAGAACTAAGCTGGAAAACGACGTTGTTGGATGCGGCGATAAGCTTTGGAACCGCAGGACTCCTTGATCCAAAGGTGCTCAAGACGGCAGGCGGACTGATCAAGACGCAAGTCGGCAATACGACGCGATGGATCTCGGATAGTGTAGGCGACATTTCCCGAAGATTCAGCAAATATATGGATGGCCTTAGCGAGAACGGCCACTCGTTAGCCCGGATGTATGTAGAAATCGAACAAAAAGGGCTGGCCGGTATCGCAAAGGAGCTCGGGGAAGCGTTAAAGAAAGATCTGAGTCACCTTGGCAGCAATGCAAGAGAGCAACTGGAGAAGCTTAGAAATAGCTTGAGTTTTCCACCAAGTACCCAATTTGCGGGTATACCGCATGGGAACGCAGGTAATGGATTGAAGGAAAGCCTGGAAGGGTTGAAGAGTAAGCTTGATAATGTAATGAGGAGCAGTTCGGGCGGTTCTGGTGGTTCTGGCGGGAAGCCTCCGGGTTCTGGGCGGACGGGTAAACCGTTAAAAAATAAACCATACAAAGAACTAAAAGATAGGGCCAAACAAGCTAAAACCAATGCGGAAAAAGGCCAAGTTGGTGAGGATTTCGCAGACCTGGTGATGCAAAGAACAGGACGTAAAAAACTTCCGTCAAAGGTAGGAAGTAATAACGGCTTTGATGGATTGTATATTAAGTATTCAAAAGACGGAAAAATTACTGATATAATAATCAATGAATCAAAGTTTGGTAAAGCAAGACTTGGAAGAACATTGATGGGCAAACAAATGAGTAACAAATGGATAGAAGGAAATTTAAAGAAAATGCTTAAATCTCCTGATCCAGAGGTTAGGAAAGCCGCAAAAATCGTACAAAGGTTTATTGAGGATGGTAATAGTATTACAAAAACTCTGAATAGAGTCAATTCAAATGGGATGAATAAATGGGGAAGGCTAGGAAATTATCCGTAAAACTAAAATTCTGCCGAATCAGTATGTAAGCTTAAAAAATTGTGATAATTTTTGTACGTTATTGAATCGCGATTATTTCATCGAAATTGGAGGAATAACATGGCGAACAGTAGATATCTTCAGTATTTTCCCGAGATTTTTAATGAAACAATAGAAGACACCAACGATCGTATACAGAGATACAGAGAAAACGGTTTACCTAAAAATGTAGGATATTACTATGAGCTACTTGCTGATGGATTTCAGGATATAGCTATTGGTGAAATAGTTTTGAATGGAGACGCTATAAAATCTAAACAAAATTTTTTCTTGGCAGGAAAAATGCAAGAAGTACTTTATAAAAAGTATGATGAAAAACAAAACGGTATATCTAGTGATTATATAACTACTGATAAATACACGAGATTACTAATGGCATTAATTAGTGACCATGAAAAATTGATTGTTTCTTTAGCGGAATTGTTTGGCGGAAGAACCGAAGAAGAAGAGGAAGACCATGAATTACACAAGTCTGTTGGATATGCTGTAAAATATATACTTCTAGGTGACAGGCAGAAAGCGAAAGAGTATGTGCAAGTATTAAAGAAACTAGAAGGCCAGAAAAGTATGAAGTTGTACAATGGTTACCAGCAAGTGTTAAATGGCATAATAGAAAATGATAATAATCAAGTAAATGAAGGGTTAAAGTACATGATAGAATGCCATAAAAAATTGAAAGATGATTACGGTGATACGCCTCAGGAATTATTAGCTATTCCGGTACTTGGTTTAGCTAAATTGGCTATTCGCAATGGTATTGAAGTTAATATTGATGACGCTATATCACCAAAAATTTTATTGCAAAAACATGATATATCTTACACTAACGTTGATTTTGTAGATTAGAAGGGTGAAAAAATGAATACCATAGCTCTTTTAAATCTCAGCAAGAGGCTATCATTAGGTTCTAACGAAATTCTTCAGAATGTAAGGTTGGCCGTGGATAACCCAAGTAAGTATTTTCATGAAAATAGAAATCGACTTGATGAAAGAAATATAGATGAATTAACAGAGGAACTGCCTTGGATAGCATTAGTGGACGAATTAATCGAAAATGGGTTTGCATTTGAAGTTGATTGGAAGGAATCTAATTATAGAATTTGCGAGATAATTGATGTCTTGCTTGAAAAAAAATCGTTTTCTCTACTCGAATGGCAATGGGCTGACGAAGGAAATTATGATGAATTGTCGACTGCAGAATTTTTACATGAGGTTTCGCAAAGATTAAAGGCACACTCAATATCCTTGGCATACGTAGATATTGATAGCGATTCATATGTGTTAATTGTAGTACCGGTTCAGGAAATAGAGAGTTTAAAAATGTTAGCTTTAGCTGCAGGGCACTCAATTTCAGACATTTTTATATAGGTATGATGTCCATAGTGAGAAATGACTAGTTACCCAGATTAACCGTTCTGGCGGTGAATCGTTGTAACGGACATCAATGCCTGATTTTTATAACCTAATAACGGAATCGCGTTACATCGAACAGGTCGATTATGGTCAGAAAGCACCATAATTGACCTGTTTTTATAACAAAGGCTTTGGCTGAATGCGGAGGAAGACATATCGCAGTTGACGCCGAAGCGGCGTCAGCTAAGAAGAAATTCAGCTGGGGCAAGCTACTTGCAGGAGCTCTTGTAGCGGTGGCCGTTGGCAGTTGCCGCCTTCGGTACGGGAGCGGTCGTCGGAGCAGCACTGGTAGGAGCGGCCATCGGCGCGACGGCAGGCATAGTAGGGACCGCCGCACCGGACCTCGCGTGGGGCGAAAAGAGCAGCGCACTCACCTTTTTGGAAAATGCGGTGAAGGGACGTGCTCGGAGCGGTCAGTGTCGCCATATTCGGCCACCGACGTTCACTTAACCAATACGAACGGGTTTTTTTGATCGCAGCCGTTGCTTCGACGGCGGCCATATCCGGGACCGCAGCCGTAGCGGGAAAAGCGATCTCGGACATCCGTCGAGGGGAAGTCAGCGATACTTCGGCTTATATGTGGGATGCGTTTCGAGATACGACGATAGGAGCCGTATCCGGCGCCATATTTGGTCCCTATGGCGGGATCTGGGCTTCTATGGGCGGCCGTATGACGTTTCAAGGAATGGTCGGTGCCGCCGAAAGCCTCATGAGACAAGCGATGGACGGGGAAGAACTAAGTTGGAAAACGACGTTGTTGGATGCGGTGATAAGCTTTGGAACCGCAGGACTCCTTGATCCAAAGGTGCTCAAGACGGCAGGCGGACTGATCAAGACGCAAATTGGCAATACGACGCGATGGATCTCGGATAGTGTAGTCGACATTTCCCAACTACATGGGTGAACTGAGTCAAAACGGCAACACGTTAGCCCGCATCTATGTACAAAACGAACAAAAAGGGCTGTCCAGTCTCGCAAAGGAGCTCGGGGAAGCGTTAAAGAAAGATCTGAGCCACCTTGGCAGCAATGCAAGAGAGCAACTGGAGAAGCTTAGAAATACCTTGAATCCCCCGCCCAGATACCAATTTGCGGGTGCATCGCATATGGGGAATGAAGCATCCGATCTATTCAAGAACATGAGTAAGGAATTGAAGGAAAGCCTGCAAGGGTTGCAGAGTAAGCTTAATGTAATGAAGAGCAGTTCTGGTGGTTCTGGTGGGAACCATCCGCTTCTAAGGGGACGGGACAATCGATATGCAGAATCGCGGTTTGGAAAGATACGAATCACACGCTCACGACGTCGTACTTCCACATTCAAACGCTCTTGGCGAGTCTGTAAAATAGTTTGTGTAAACTCCAAAACCTATTAAAATGGAACTAATAGAAAGGTTGGGAGAACACATGGGACTATGGACGAAAGAGCAACTACGAGCGTTTATTAAAGAGAACAAGCTCATGACCGCGAAAGATGCGCAAAACGCCTTGAAGGATCTGTTCGCCGAGACGATTCAGGAAATGCTGGAGGCCGAGATGGACACGCATCTGGGCTATGAGAAGCATGAGAAAGCGGAGAAGACCACCTCCAATTCACGCAATGGCAAGAGCCGCAAGAAGATCACCAGTGAGTATGGGGAGCAAGAGATTTCGGTGCCCCGCGACCGGCAAGGTGAGTTCGAGCCACTGGTGGTGAAAAAGTATCAGTCGAACGTGACCGGCATTGAGGATCAGATCATTGCGCTCTATGCCAAGGGCGTAAGCACACGGGAGATTCAGGATCATCTCCAGCAGCTATACGGCATTGAGGTGTCCCCTACGCTTATCTCCAATGTCACCAACAAGATCATGCCCCTGGTCAAAGAATGGCAAAACCGGCCGCTGCAAAGCGTGTATGCCGTTGTATTTTTGGACGCCATTCACTTTAAAGTGAAGCAAGATGGCGCCATCGTCAATAAGGCGGCTTACATGGTCATCGGCATCGATTTGGATGGCAACAAGGATGTTCTGGGCATCTGGATCGGCGAGAATGAATCTGCAAAGTTCTGGCTGAGCGTGCTGAATGAGTTGAAGAATCGCGGCGTACAGGACATTCTCATTACGTGTGTGGACAACCTGACCGGCTTCTCGCAGGCCATCACCGCATGCTATCCACAGACGGAGATTCAGAAATGCATCATTCATCAGATTCGCAATTCAACGCGCTATGTGTCCTACAAGGACCTAAAGAAGGTCACTGCCGATCTGAAGCCGATCTACAAGGCGAGCACGGAAGAAGCCGCTCTTGTGGAATTGGATCGCTTTGAAGAAGTCTGGGGAACGAAGTACCCGCTCATTATCCGTTCCTGGCGCAACAATTGGGATGAGCTCGCGACCTTCTTCAAGTTTCCGCCAGAGATCCGTAAGTTGATTTATACCACAAACATCATCGAGAGCTACCATCGCCAACTTCGCAAAGTGACCAAGGGCAAGAGCATCTTCCCGACGGACGAGGCGTTGCTGAAGATGCTGTACCTGGCGACGATGGATGTGACTCGCAAATGGACGGGGCGCGTGCAGAACTGGGGACAAATCCTCCTCCAGCTCTCCATCTTCTTCCCGGATCGGGTCGGACAACATTTAAGCTAAGGGGCGAACCGCCCCCGAGGGGGCTTCATCATCAATGCGTTTACACAAAACTCTTGACAGACCC
>NZ_LDIG01000124.1 GCF_015845845.1 Paenibacillus dendritiformis | reverse complement strand
GCAGCACGAAGAAGGGATCCTTCGGTGGTTCCATAGTAAGATGACGAACGGCTTGTTGGAAGGCATTAATGGTCTGGTTCAAGCAGCTAAACGTCGGGCCAGAGGCTACAGGAACGTAGAAAACTTGATTGCGATGGTGTATATGACAGCCAATAAGCTTCGTTTGCCGTTGCTCGCGGCGCGCCGAGCATAATATCCCTTTCCGCCTTCTTACCCTGCTTCAGATGTAGAAACAGCGGTCAAGCGCTCTCCTTGACGGCTGTTTCTACATCTGAAAATCTCTTAAAGGCGGAAGGGGTTATGAAACTAATATTCAACACTGTACCCACCCAGTAGAGCGAAGAGCCGTTATTAGTCGTTGGTGATGTGCATGGTTGTTTTCATACTTTTAAGAAATTAATTTATGAGCATTGGAATCGCGATAAACAGATCTTAGTGCAGCTTGGTGATTTATTGGACAGAGGGAAATTCTCTCCTGAGACCATGTTATATGTGATCGAATTACAAAAAACAATCTCGATAAAGTTCACTTTCTTAAAGGAAATCATGAGTTTGAAGTTATTGTGCATGTTGAAGAAGGAAATGAGAATTGGTTAAAACAAAGTGGACAAGAGACATTACAACAATTTGAAAGGAAATCGTTAGATTTAGCTAACTACATTTGAGTCTGTAAAATAGTTTGTGTAAACTCCAAAACCTATTAAAATGGAACTAATAGAAAGGTTGGGAGAACACATGGGACTATGGACGAAAGAGCAACTACGAGCGTTTATTAAAGAGAACAAGCTCATGACCGCGAAAGATGCGCAAAACGCCTTGAAGGATCTGTTCGCCGAGACGATTCAGGAAATGCTGGAGGCCGAGATGGACACGCATCTGGGCTATGAGAAGCATGAGAAAGCGGAGAAGACCACCTCCAATTCACGCAATGGCAAGAGCCGCAAGAAGATCACCAGTGAGTATGGGGAGCAAGAGATTTCGGTGCCCCGCGACCGGCAAGGTGAGTTCGAGCCACTGGTGGTGAAAAAGTATCAGTCGAACGTGACCGGCATTGAGGATCAGATCATTGCGCTCTATGCCAAGGGCGTAAGCACACGGGAGATTCAGGATCATCTCCAGCAGCTATACGGCATTGAGGTGTCCCCTACGCTTATCTCCAATGTCACCAACAAGATCATGCCCCTGGTCAAAGAATGGCAAAACCGGCCGCTGCAAAGCGTGTATGCCGTTGTATTTTTGGACGCCATTCACTTTAAAGTGAAGCAAGATGGCGCCATCGTCAATAAGGCGGCTTACATGGTCATCGGCATCGATTTGGATGGCAACAAGGATGTTCTGGGCATCTGGATCGGCGAGAATGAATCTGCAAAGTTCTGGCTGAGCGTGCTGAATGAGTTGAAGAATCGCGGCGTACAGGACATTCTCATTACGTGTGTGGACAACCTGACCGGCTTCTCGCAGGCCATCACCGCATGCTATCCACAGACGGAGATTCAGAAATGCATCATTCATCAGATTCGCAATTCAACGCGCTATGTGTCCTACAAGGACCTAAAGAAGGTCACTGCCGATCTGAAGCCGATCTACAAGGCGAGCACGGAAGAAGCCGCTCTTGTGGAATTGGATCGCTTTGAAGAAGTCTGGGGAACGAAGTACCCGCTCATTATCCGTTCCTGGCGCAACAATTGGGATGAGCTCGCGACCTTCTTCAAGTTTCCGCCAGAGATCCGTAAGTTGATTTATACCACAAACATCATCGAGAGCTACCATCGCCAACTTCGCAAAGTGACCAAGGGCAAGAGCATCTTCCCGACGGACGAGGCGTTGCTGAAGATGCTGTACCTGGCGACGATGGATGTGACTCGCAAATGGACGGGGCGCGTGCAGAACTGGGGACAAATCCTCCTCCAGCTCTCCATCTTCTTCCCGGATCGGGTCGGACAACATTTAAGCTAAGGGGCGAACCGCCCCCGAGGGGGCTTCATCATCAATGCGTTTACACAAAACTCTTGACAGACCC
>NZ_LDIG01000123.1 GCF_015845845.1 Paenibacillus dendritiformis | reverse complement strand
CATGCTTCTCGAATATCATCAGTGAGCTTTTTCCCTTCAGATATCCCATGAATGATGATACTGAGATTTTTGGAGGAATCGCTACTAGCATATGTACATGATCTGGCATCATGTGACCTTCTAAGATCTCCACTCCCTTGTATTTACATAAACGCTTGAAGATTTCAATCAAGTCTTTTCTCACTTGATTATAAATCTCTTTCCGTCTATACTTCGGGGTGAACACAATGTGGTATTTGCACATCCACTTCGTGTGAGCTAGACTATAGTTCTTGTTTGCCATCTAAGACCATTCCTTTCATTGAGCCTGAACATCTCAATTTTATCGGGATGGTCTTGTTGGTCAAACCCTCGATCCCTCCACCCGCATAGCGGGTGGTTTTTTGTTTCGTGCGTTTCACGCACTCAACGGGCTAAAGCCCATAACAAAAGACAGGCGAAACTCTTCGCCTGTCTTTGCCTCCCACCCCTGGGAGCGCCGCAACCGCCCCGGCGTAACCCCATTGTTATGCCATGCTTCCGCCCATCGCATCCGTTCGCTTTGCCGCCTGCCCGAACAAGCCCATCAGCATGATCACGACAATAATATAGAGCAGGAAGAACGGCACGGCCATCGCGTCGAACAGCATCGGCGACGCCAGGGCAAAGCCGATCATGCTCAACGAGCATCCAAGCGCGACAATGAAATAGATGAGCCGCCGACGGGCCATGTGCGCGAGCGCGGGCTGTCCGGTCCGCAGCATGAACGCTCGCAGCCCGCCGCACAGCAGGGCCATCAGCGCGATATTCAATCCGGTCTCGAGCACGGATCGCCCGACTCCGTACCAGGCCAATATCCCCCGCGGGATGGCTTGAATGAAGAACGGCTGCAAAATTTCGATAACGGCCAACGCCATCAGAGGGATAACCACGGCCTTCGCGCGCCGGAACGGGGGGTCGACCCCTTCCAAATCGCGAATCGCCGTATAGATGAGGAACAAGCCGACGATATCCGGCAGCAGATCTACGCCTCCCACCGTGTAATCAATAAAAAACAGCAATCCCCATTGGATTCGTCTAAACGCTTTCTTCTCTGTCAACATCGTGGTGAATTCGAGTCCTTTCGCCGCTCCGTCCCGGAAGGGACAACGCCTTAGTTCATCGTGTTCAAGTATAGCGCGCCGCCTTCCGGCATGCAACTTGAGGGGGCGACGGGCATATAACAGGGGTGTCATTACGCGAACTACCACGAACGCGCGGACTCGCCGAAGCAGGCTTCGCGACGCTTACCATCATGCTCGCCCGGACTCGCCGAAGCTTGCTTCGACGCGCTTCCAGACATGCCCGCACGGACATAAAGAAGCGAGGAACAACCGCTCCCCGCTTCTGCTTCCTGCTACCACCAAGGCCATACTTTGCATTCTACCTTGCCTTCCAGATACTCCAGCGGCACAGGCCCGTATGTCCGGCTGTCTATGCTGACGGCCCGGTTATCGCCCATGACGAACACATGCCCTTCCGGCACCACAATCGGCAGTTCGAGCTGCTTCGGCAGCGTGCTGCCCTCTGCGAACGGCTCGTCGACGACCCGGCCGTTCACTTCCAGCTTCCCGTCGCGGGCATCGATCGTATCGCCCGCCACGCCGACGACGCGCTTGATATACCGTTCTCCCTGGAACGCCGGATCGATGATGACGACATCGCCGTAGGCGGGCTCGAACCAATTGTACACCCATTTGTTCTCGATAAGCCGATCCCCGGGATTATACGTATGCTGCATGGAGTGCTGCTGCACGACGACTTGCGCATAGGCGACCTGCTGTATCAACAGGCTGATGCCGAACGCGATGAGCATCGGAATAACATAACCTTTGACAATATGGGACATTCGCATCGTTCATTCCTCCTTCGAAAGCGTCACGTTCGCCGCTGTCCCCGTTCAGGATGAGGACGAGCGCGTGAAGTACCGGGTCAGTCCGCCGGCCCCAATCGCCAGACAGAGACCGAGCAGCATCTTCACGATGACTTGCACGAAATTCGCGCTTAATTCGCGCTGCATATGATCCGGGTACATGTGCGTATCGACATAGGTAATCGTCATCAACATATGTATGAAGTCCGGGATGCCGTTAACGAGCAGGATCAGGCCGGAGATGCCGAGGCCCGTCTGCAGCAGCGGCCTGGTCAGCGACGCCAGCTCCTGCGATCGCCGCGGAAGCTCTCCCCCGCCCGGCGCCTCTGCAGCCGCAGCTTCCTCCCGCGGCTGCGCGGACGGTGCCAACAGTCCGGAGATGCGGTAGGCCGCCGTCCATAATACGAAGGCGCTGAGCAGCATAATGATGGACGGGAGCAGGACCACCACCAACAGAAGCATCTGATCCGGCCTGCTGGCCGCTGCATCCTTGATTGACATCAGATTCGGCAAGCTGACCTGAACCACGTTGGATACATGGACGATTGCGTTAATGAAGAAATACAGCGCCAGCAACCGCACCGCCACATAGGCCAGCGATCGGGTATTCAATCCAGTTCCCCCCACTCCGATTCAGAAATACATACTCTATGAATGCGTATAGTGCAACCTCTATTATACAAGATTAGGGGGTTCGTGGGAATCAGCTATGCTTCGCCGGTATCCGGATGGACACCGAGGTCCCGATCCCGAGCCTGCTGTGGATGCTCACGCCGTACTCCGGTCCGTATTGCAGCTTGATGCGCTGATCGACGTTGCGTATGCCATAGCCCGCATTGACATGATCCCGGCCATGGAAAATATCGCTCACCCGCTCCGGAGTCATTCCGACCCCATCATCGATGACGCGGAACAGCAGAGTTTCCCCTTCTTTGGACGCCACGACGCGAATGTGAATCCGATCACCGCACCAGGCGTGCTCCAGGACATTCTCAATAAATGGCTGCAAAATCAGCTTGACAGTGCTGTACGGCCAAATGACGGGGTCGATATCGAACATCACCTCAAGCCGTTCGCCGTATTTGATCTTCTGGATATCGACATACGCCTGCGCCTGCTCCAGCTCTTGCGGAACCCGGATCATCAGCTTGCCGTTGTTCAGAGCCAGGCGGTAAAATTTGGCCAGCCCCATCACCATTTGCTGCAGCTTGTCATTTTCGCCGAATTTGGCGAGGCGGCTGATCGAGGACAGGGTGTTATAGAGAAAATGCGGATTAATTTGCGACTGAAGCATTTCCAGCTCCGCTTCCTTCTTCTGCAGCTGAGTCAAGTACACTTCCTTGATTAGAGACTCGATGTTCTCGCCCATATTGTTGAGCGCGGTCGCAATCTGCGAAAATTCGTCATTGCCCCGGTAGGAGATGCGCTTATGCAGATCTCCTTCGCGAAATGCATTCAGCACGGAGACAAACTTATGTATCCGAATCGAGAAGAACCGGGATATAAAGCCGCCTGCGAAAGAGAGGACGACCACGCAAATCAGACAAGCGAAAATGATAAAAATCCTGACCTTGAGCGCATCCTGCTGGATCAGCGCGACCGGCACGAGCGCGGCCAGCTTCCACGATTGCCGGCCGACCGTCTCCTGGATCGTCAAAAAATCCTTGTCCAGTTGCTCCCGGCCTTCCGAGTAGGCGGCCGGAAGCTCGCCCGATTGATACATGATGCGCCCGGACTCATCCTGAATATAGAGGACGCTTCCACTTCCAATTTTGGAGTAATCCAGACTGTCGAACAACTCCTGAATGGCCACGTTGATCCGGAGGAATCCGACTTCCTGCAGCTGATTCGGATTGTAGGTGTCCATCAGCCTCCGCAGCAGAGAAATCCGCTGAAGCTCGCGGTCATTTTCGATCTGGCTCCACTGCATCGTGAAGCCATACTTTTCAGGCGGGAATTGCTTGTACCATTCCTTGTCCGTAATGCGGCTAAGATGATAAATATCATACGACCAGTTACTGTCCTCGATCCTATTCTTATATACTTCATAAATCGATTCATTGCGGAAGTAGACCGAGGTCCACAGCTTCATGCCGGTCGACTTGGTGGCGGCTTCTATTTTGGGCAGAACGTCCTTCGTCATACGGTCATAGTTGTCCCACCCCTCCTCATAGCTTCGCAGATGCCGGTACAATTCATAATCGTCATAGAGAAGGGAGGAAATGCGGACGACATCCTGCATCTTATATTCGATATTATCGCGTATCTGCAGCAAGGTTCCCTGAACATTCATCCTGGTGTGCTTCCGGATCGATTCGTCGTACATGGAGTGGGACACATAGCCAATGACAGATACGGCACTCACGATGAACAGCATATAAGTAAGCATTAATTTATATCCAAACGGCAAGTACCTTCGCCTCGCCTGTTGTGCTTTCATATCCGCCATCCCCTGTCACGTTTCTCGCTTGCGGTACTCCATCGGCGTCATGCCGTAGGCTTCCTTGAATTGTCTGCTGAAATACGGCAGATAACGGTAACCGACCTGGTTCGCGATTTCATAGATCTTCATCGAAGGATCGTGCAGCAATTCGCGGGCCCGCTCCATCCGGAGTTGAATCAACACTTCGCTGAACGACTTGCCCGTCTCTTCCTTGAACATGTAGCCGAGATAGTTGGGAGAAAAAGAAAATTGATGCGCCACATCCTTGAGGGTGATATTGTCATTCATTCGATCCTTCATCATTTGAATCATTTCCCGAATCAGCTTATTGTTCTTGGAGCTTGATTTGCTTCGCAAGTGCTCGGATATTTCGAACGTTTTCCGCACGAGCCAGGAACGAATATCGCTGATCGTATCGAACTTCAGCAGGATATCCAGATTATGAAGCTCCATCCCAAGCATATCGAACAAGTTCTCGCCTCTTGCCTTCAGTTGCTGATCCAGCTTCCATATAATAAACATGGCCAGATTATGCACCGTGAATTTGGATCTCAGCATGCTTACGGATTCGAACAATCGCCCGATCTCGTCATAGATACGGACAAGATCGTATTCGGTCAGCGCATGAAATAAGGCCTCCACGCGCGTATCGAGCGTCCGGGCATCGACCATTCCCGGTTCCCGGCTCACTTCTTCATACATTATTAGCTTGCCTTTGCCCAAAAACATTTTGCCGTCCACGGCTTCCATGGCCTGCTTGCACGATACGTGAAGCTGTTCGAGCGTATGCACCGGCTCGCCGACCCCAACTGTCATCGTAAACGGGAAGTTGGCTTGAATCGCCGCGTACAAGTCATGAATCAGCGCTTCCATCCGCTGGCCGTCAATCAACAGCCCGATCCGGTGCGAGGACAGCTTGCAGACATGACGCATGCCGTGCTTGTGCCCGATCTCGCTTACTTCAAAGAGGAAGTTCTTCGACATCATCTGGTGGGACAGGCTGACGGCCTCCTGCGCCCAATTCATGTCATCCAGCTCCATAACGGCGGCACGCACGGGCCATTCCAACTGATCCAGCCCGTTGGACTGAATCACCTTCCTCATTTCCTGCAAATAATCCTGATCGCATTCCCCTTCCAGCAGCCTGACCAACAGGTCGTTCTTAGCCATCGGAATCATGCGCTGGTACGCCTCTTCCACGTCACGGCGCTTCCGCTCGTTCTCCAGATCCTGCTTCACCTTCTGCAGCGCCGCGATCAGCTCGTTATCATCCATCGGCTTCAGCACATAACTATAAGCCTTCAGTGACAATGCCTGCTTCACATAGCTGAAGTCCTGGTAACCGCTTACAAAAATGACACGAATGTCCGCTTTTTTTTCGATTGCTCTCCGGGCCAGTTCCAATCCCGACATATTGGGCATATTGATGTCGCTAACCATAATGTCTATTGGAAGCTGTTCGATACTCTCGCATGCGTCAAAGGCGTTGTTCACCGCCGCCGCCACTTTCATGCCTAAATCTTCCCATGGAATAAATTGCTTCATCCCTTCGAGATCAAGCATCTCGTCATCCACCAATAACACGTTGTACATGAAAGATCTCCCTTCAGGACATGCGGTCAATCGTTACCTGCAGCCTAATCATTTCCATCCCAAGTATAGCAATGAACCATCCCGTTTGAACAGTATGCGGCTGCCAGTTCCGCCCCCGCGGCAGCGAACAAAAACGAAGGCCCGCCGGTATAGCGAGCCTCCGTTCCGATTTCCTTATTTGCCCAACGCTTTCTTGTTTTCCGTCCACACGTTGGTTACATGCTCAAGGAATTTATCATAGCCCAGCTTCATCGAGTCTTCGTGAGCCTTATCCAGAATTTGCAATGCTTCCTCGTCGGACTTGGCATACATCGATTTCGCTCTCGCGGTCAGCCAAATATCTCTGATGCTCTGTCTAATGATGCCGACTTCGCTGTCAGGAGCCGGCTCCCAGCCGAGGAACTCCGTGAAATCGCCCTGCGTGCCCCATGTAATTTCCATTTGCCAACGGTTGCTGAAGTCGATTTGATCGGCCGGAACGTTGGACAACATCTGCTTCTTCGTGTTATCGAGGAACATCGTGTTGCCTACCCATACCAGGTCGCCGGCTTTTCCGTTAATTTCCGCAAGCGTATCCGGGTCATTCAAATACTTCTCTTCATTGAACTTCGGCGTCACGCCGTCCGCCTCGAAGCCGTCCCAATATCCGTCCGGTCCAGGGGGACCCCAGTTGAGCACCATGCTGCCTTCCGGCCCTGTCATCCAATCAAGAAGCGCGAACACGGCTTCCGGATTTTTTGCGTTCTTCGTAATGAGAGCCACGTTCCAGCCTAACTGATTATAGGTTCCCGGGTAGATTTTGGTCCGATCGAGACCCTCCTTGGCGATCGGCTGGATGAACATGTATCCGTCCTCCGGATCCTTCTTCTTCAGTTCGGCGTCCGCGGTCGCCAGCATCTTCATCGGATCAAAGGTGGCGATAACGGCAAATTTGCCATTCATCGCTTTTTCTCTTACTTGGTCCTCGGTCTGCGTATTCGCATCCTGCGTCATCAGCTTCTCGCGCATCAGCTTCGCCGTGAAGACGACGGATTCGCGGAATCCCGGATCTTTATAGATCGAGACGATCTTGTCGCCGTCAGGGACGCCGAAGAAACGCGTGAAGGACAGGTTGTTTTCCTTGAAGGAAGAGAAAATCTGGTCAATGCCATGACCGTCTTTGGCCAATCCCGTCTCGAACGGAATGACATCCGGGAATTTTTCTTTGACCGCTTTAAGATAATTGTACAAGTCGTCGGTCGTCTCCAGCTTCGGAGAGCCGAGCGCTTTATAGATCTTTTTATTGATTGCATATCCGGCGTTGCCGTTCGGCTGCTGCGTATAATAGTTCGGGAGCTGGTAGATTTTGCCGTCCGGGGACCGGAGCAGCGCCAGATGCTGTTCGGACAGAGACTTTTTGAAATTTGGATATTTCTCGATGTACTCGTCCAGCGGCACGAGCATGCCTGCTTCGCGGAGCCGCTCAACGTCCGGGCCTCTGTCTGTCCAAATAATATCCGGAAGCTCATCGCCGGCGATCATCGTCTGCAGCTTCTGCGCATTGTTCCCGCCCGAGCTGACAGCCGTAACCGTTACCTTCAGATTGTCCTGAACCCATTTGGAAGCGGGATCCTTGCCCCATTTCGGCATCTGATACCAGCCATAGTTGCCGTAGAACGAGACATTCAGCTCTTCCTTGCCCAATTCGTACAGATCGCTCTTCGGTGATTCACCGGAAGGTTCTTGCCCTTTGCTGCCTTCCTGCTTCGCCGGTTCATTGGCTGGAGGCGCGCTTGTGTTCCCGCCGCCGCTGCACCCGACCGCCAAGGTGAACACCATAAAGACAGAGAGCACGCTAAGAAGGAGGTTTCTCTTGTTCTTCACTGGATATTTTCCCCTTTCAATTTTTAATCTATGTTTAAAGCATGGATGCTCTAAACGCCAGCGAATCTTCCCGTATTGCTCCAAGCAACTACTCTTTCAGCGATCCAATCAATACGCCCTTGACGAAGTATTTCTGCAGGAACGGATAGACGCATACGATAGGAACCGTCGCAACCATAATCGTCGCCATCGTCAAGGCTTTGGACGTAATTTTTTTGGCGGCATTCATATGCGCAATCGCGCTCATATCGACATTGGCCATCTGTTCCGAGGCGATATTCGAGAACAGAATTTGGCGCAGCACCGTCTGGATAGGCAGCAGATCTTCATTCGTGATATAGATACTGGCCACGAACCATTCGTTCCAGTGCGCCACGGCCGTGAACAGCGACAGCGTGGCCACGACGGGGCCGGATAATGGCAGCACAATCCGAAAGAACGTTCCCCAGTTGCCGCAGCCATCGATCTTCGCCGATTCCTCCAAGCCTGCCGGGAGCCCCTGGAAGAACGTGCGGAATATAATCATGTTCCATACGCTGATCAGAGCCGGAATAATGAACACCCAGAACGAGTTGAACAAGCCAAGGCTGCGGATAAGCATATAAGTCGGAATGAGCCCGCCGCCGAAATACATCGTAATAATGCACATGATCATGTAATATTTGCGGCCCATCAGCTCTCGCTTCGACATGCCATAGGCAAATATCGATGTGGCCAGTATCGCGGATACGGTTCCGATGACCGTCCGCAGGGCGGCAATGACGAAGCCGTTCATCAACCGCGAGTCCTCGAAGACGATGCGGTAGTTCTCCAGCGTGAATTCCCGCGGCCAGAACGTAATCCCGCCCTTCGCGGTATCCAACCCTTCATTGAAGGAAATGACGAGCGAGTTCCAAAACGGATAAAAGGTGGAAAACGCCAGCAACGTTAAAAATACATAGATAAAGGCGACAAAGATGCGGTCTCCTATACTGTCTCGTATCATCGTTCAGTCCTCCTGTCTCTGGAAAGATTCATCACCACAAGCTATTGCCCGTTTTTCTGGCGATGAAGTTCGCAAATGTAAGCAGCGTGACGCTGACCACGGCCTTGAACAGGCCGATTGCCGTCGCATAGGAGTACCTGTAGTTGTCGATACCGACCCGAACCACGTAGACATCCAGTGAATCCGACACTTCGCGCAATGCCGGGTTGGAGGCCAGAATCAAAATATCTTCGAAGCCGGCATTCGTCAAATTGCCGATAGCCAATATCATAAAAATGATGACGACAGGCATAATGCACGGGAGCGTAATCAGCCACATCTGCTTGAACCGGCTGGCGCCGTCGATGGAGGCCGCCTCATATAAATGAGGATCGATCCCGGCAATCGCCGCCAAATAGACAATGGAAGCGAATCCAATTTCTTTCCATACATTGGTCGTGACGAGTATCGTCCAGAAATATTCCGACATGGACAGGAAATTGACAGGCTCGTCGATAAGTTTCAATTTCTCGAGCATCATATTCACACTGCCGTTGTCCACGGACAGCAACGATGTCACCATCGACCCGATGACGACCCAGGACAGGAAGTGCGGCAAATACGTCACAGTCTGTACCACCCGTTTGAAGAACATTTTGCGCACTTCATTCAGCATGAGCGCCAAAAGAATCGGCGCCGGGAACCCGAAAATAAACTTTAAAAAACTGATAACAATCGTGTTGCGCATGACGGGATAAAATTCCGGAGCATTGAAAAAGGCGACAAAGTGCTTGAAGCCAACCCAATTGTTGTTCAATAAGTTCGAACCCATCTTGTAGTCCTGAAAAGCGATCAGAACGCCATACATGGGAATATAGGAAAAAATAAAGATAAACACGAGCGCAGGCAGTACCATCAGTTGAATATCTATTTGCATGAAAAACCGTTTAAACGCGCTTTTACGATGCTTATCGAGATTCAAGCGTGATTCCGTGTCCAGCCCGGCAGATGCTTTCGCCATATGTGAATCCCTCCTCCTTACCTATGCCGCCAGATGTAAAGCGGTTTAATTTACAGCGGCAGAGCGATGCTCCGCCTCGCATCAGCTCTCTATATCTGGCTTGATGCCATGTCCTCCTCCATATTCTCCCTCCATATTTGTCTTTTCCTTCATTCTACATTCGAAACGCTTTCACGAATATATGACAAAACAACGATTATTGATACTTTAAGATGTTCTTGTTATCAACCCTTGTTCCCTATCAAGCGGTATATCTTTGCGCTTGGGAAATAAACATTTGCGCGTACTCGCCTTCCCTGCGGATTAACTCCTCATGGCTTCCTTCCTCAATAATTCTGCCGTCTCTCAGCACAATAATCCGATCGGCATGGCGGCAGCTGCTCAGACGATGAGAAATCATGATGGTCGTCTTCCCCTCGTACAATCTCGTGAAGTTATCGTACACCTCGGCTTCTGCTTTCGGATCAAGAGCAGCAGTCGGCTCATCCAAAATGACAACTTGCGCATCCTTCAAAAAGGCTCGGCTCAAGGCAATTTTTTGCCACTGTCCTCCCGACAGTTCATAACCATGGTCGAACAGAGGTCCCAGCTCCGTGTCCATGTCTTGCGGCAGCCGCCGGATCAATTCTCCCGCTCCCGCCTTGTCCGCCGCTTCCCGGATCGCGCCGTCATCGTTTATTTTGCTTACCTGTCCCATGGCAATATTTTCCCGTGCCGTAAGCTGGTAGCTCATGAAATCTTGAAATACGGCGGAAATATTGGCCCTCATGCCGTCCTTATCCATGTCCCGCAGGTCGATGCCATCGAATCGAACGGTTCCTCTGTCCGGAATATACAACCCAAGCAGACATTTTACAAGCGTGCTTTTCCCCGCCCCGTTTTCTCCGACAATGGCGATTTTTTCTCCGGGCCGGATGCGCAAACTTACGCCCTTTAACACCGGCGGCGATTGGTTGGTGTACGCAAAGGCAAGATCCGAAACCTCAATGCCATCGCGCAAAGGCTCCGGGAATTTGATCTCCCCTGACTCCTCTGTCTCCAATTCCAGATAGGTCAACACTTCATTGACGAATAAGGACTCCTCATAGATTCCGGCAATATTTCGGCCCAATCCGGAGATAATACCCTCGATTTGCACCAGTGCCTGAGTTAACGAAACATAATGCCCTACCGTGAGGGAGCCTTGATAACCAAGCCATGCCAGTAAACCGAATGTACTTATGTTCAAAAGCGAGTGCGAAGCATCCACGAGCAAGGATCTCCAGCCTGCTTTCTTTTCCAATTGATAGCGTTCATCTGTCGTTTTCCAGAATAGCCTCTGCCATTTCGCAATTAAGTAAGGAGCATTTTGATACACTCTCATTTCTTTGGCCGCATTTCTGCTGTGCAAAAGCTGAAGCAAATAATGTGTTTTCCGCTGCGCCGGGGTATGCAGTATCATCTGCATGTATTTCCGCTGGCCGAAGGAGGCGTTCACCCACAGATTCAGCACGATCATAATCAATACCGCAAGCGCCAAAACCCAGTGGAAGGAAATCAAAATATACACCATTCCGATAATGGAAATGCAATTGCGCACCATGTTCATGAGCAAGACGAAAATATGGAAGCCTTTAATATCCATTCCGAGAGCCGCTCGTTCCAGTTGATCAAAATAATCGGGACGATCGAAATACCGCAGCGGCAATTTAGCTGATTTTTGCAGCAGCAGCATTTCGAAATGATATTTCAGATGCTGCTGAGAACGATATCCGATGAGCTGTTCGACAAATTGCACGAGCTTGTCGAGCAGCAACAATAAACCTTGCAGGCCTAGCAATAAGAAAACAAATGATAACGAACGGGTCTGCTGCCCATTAACAACAAGGTCATTCCAGGAATGACCTTGATCAATAACGGCATAAACCGGAACAGCACATTTTTAACGATAAGCCCTTTTTGCTTGACGCTGATCTTCGCCTGGTTATCCGATGGGTTATCCATTGATTTTCACCCTACACCATAAAATAAGCCCGTTTGCCGCCGGGCCATGAGGTTGAGGCAGAGAAGAGTCGTGCTCTCTTCCCTGCCCGCATGCGGCATTAACAAGTGCAATAGTAAGTCGTCGTGGAAGATCCGGCGCACACATATACGCTTTCATACACGAACTTCTCTTGCGGATAGTGAGCGCATTTCGAGGAAGTGCAACCGCCGGTCGTGAAGCAGCCTGAGCTCATGCGTAATGCCTCCTTTCGCGTTTTCTATTTATAGTCAAAGGCATGCCTTTGCTACCCCAATTCATATTTCGCTGATTCATATTTTCGCTGTTCACACCGCAACCTTTAGCTGTCCTTGCTTGACCAAAAGATTCAACTGCTCCTCGAAATTAATAATGCTCTTCGTCTGAACCACCGCTGAAGATGATAAATAGTAGATGAACGGATAGTAGCCGGTCTGAAGTCTGGCCATATCTTCAAGCTGGATGGGGACGACTGGCATCGTCATCTGCCATTGATGGATTACATGTTGAATCTCGTCCGGACTGCCTTGCATCAGCATAATAATCTGAATATCGTGTCCGGCTTCTTGGAAGCGCTTCAGGATAGGATAGACGAGCTTGCACTGATCGCAGCCCACGGAGATAAACGCGATAAGAAAGCCAGTTTTCTTCATTTGCGCGATATCGATAAACCCATGATTGATCGTGTCAAACAGGAGTTGAGGAAAGGAGGCGCCTGCAGGCACTCCATGATGCTCATGAACCAAGGTTGGGTCTTGCTGCGGATTCGCCTGCCGAACCTGTTTCCGCCTGCCGATTTGAACGATATAATAGGTCTGCAGAGCGACGACACCCCAGAGCAGCAAATAAGATACGTCAAACATGTTCATCATTTCCCTTTCACCTGGGCAAGAAAGTGACGGTTTTTCCACAACGCGTACAGATTGATTATCGCTATTGTCATTCCGGCGGTGCTGATCCAGTCGAGAGGTTGATTCGCAGTCAATGAAGTCGGGGATTGCAGGCTGACGCATAGCGCAGAGGCGATAAATAATGGAGTAATCTTCAGGATGGCGGCCCGGCCCAATCCCTCTTCAGTGGACTTGCCAAAGCAGTTGCAGACAACCTTCGTTTTCTTCCTTATTGCTTTGCCGGCCGCGGCGTAGAATGCGCAGAAGAGGAGCAGCGAACCGATTTCGCCAATGAAGCGGGTGGTGTCGAAGAGCAGCAGAAGCGCGATCGCCAGTTCCGCGGCAATGACTCCCCATGCAAGAAAAGAGGGATAACTCAGTTGATGAATCGTGCGGGTAAAGTCGCGGTAGCCGGCTATTTTGGCTATGGAAGAGCAGACAAGAACGGTGCAAAGGATAGCGGTCAAGATCGATTCAAGATTGATAATCTCTCCCTTTCTGCAATATTCTTTTCTTCTTTATAGCAATCTTTGAGAATGCAATTTTCAAATAATAATTCATAGTCGGAATGCAAATAGGTGAATATATGAGTAAACAACGATGTTTGATACTTTTCCATGTTCGTTGAACACAAAAAAGGATGCCCTGTCATCATTCGATAACCGCAGGGACATCCCGTGAATAAAGTTTTTTGTCCTATCTCATGCAAAGGCTGATCCCGATTTCGTTCTGCCGCGAGCGGACAAGGCCTGTTCACTCACATTGCCGAAGGCATCGATCGCGTGAACTTCTATGGAATAGCCGCGATCCGGCTCCAGTTCCGTCAATGTCAGTTCAAGCTTCTCCGGCATCGGATGAAGATAAAATTCCGAATAAGCGAAGCACTGCGTTAGCTCTGTTCCGGTCTCTGCATCCGAGAGCGTAATCCGGTAGGAATGAACCAGTTCATTATCTTGCGCCTGGTCGAACACGATCGCGATCGAATCCGAAGCCGCCAGCTCCTCCTTGACATCAATTTCCGCATTCGCCGGGAAACGGGGCGCTTCCCGATCGCGCTCATCCGTATAGACGAACGCCTCGGGAGTTACCGGTACCGGCACCACCCATGCATCCCCGATCTCCCGTTGATGCGCAAAGTCGATCCGGGTAATCGCCACCTTGTCCTCGTACACTTCAACCAGACAGCCTTGGCTGAACTTCTCATGCCCCGGCGGCAAATTGCCTTGAAGCTTGCCGCGCTCTACTTCCATATAGCTAAGCGAAGCGGTGCCAACGGACGTGAAGCGCTTCTGATGGATGCTGCGCGGATCGTTCAACGGGTAATGAGAATGCCCGGAGAACGTAATGACCTGGGGGTAAGGAGCCAGCGCGGCCATCAGCTCGCCGATATTTTCCTGGATGCCCCATTCTTCGCTGCCGTACACCGTATCCTTCAAATGCTGATGAAGGAAGACAAAGATTGGCTGCTCCGGCGCATCGGCGGCCGCTTCCTCCAGCTGCCGCTTGAGCCATTCGATCTGTTCCAGGGAGAAGTAGCCATGGGTCGGCTTATCCTCTGTCGCCAGCACAATAAAATGATATCCATAGATGACGCGATGATAATACATTGCCTCCATACCCGTCATTTCCAGAAAGCGCGCTTGTGCCTCCTTCGCCGGCAGATCGTTCCAATAATCATGGTTCCCGATCGCAATAAGCAGCTCCGCTCCGTCCTGCTTATGCTTGCGAAGCGCAGCCATATGGCGCTCATATTCCTCAATGGTGCCATTGTTCGTCAGGTCGCCCACGATGACGAAGGCGTCCTGCCGCGGCGCGCGCGCATTCAAGTACCGCAGCGCTTGCTCGTACTTATGGATCGACTCGTCGCCCGTCGGCGCGATATGCACATCGCTGATGACCGGGAAGACGAGACGGGGGGTAGATTGAACAGCTACCATCAGACGTTCAGCTCCTTTTTGTTCAACGCTGGTTCAGCTTCAGTCTACTCCTTTCTTGTCCCGTTGAATATGGATTTTTGCTGCCTAACGCATAGAAAATTCGGAACTCCGTTTGCCGTCCGGCAGCAACAAGGAGGCTGCCCCAAAGGCAGCGCGCAACGGTGAGGGGCAAGAAGGACGACAGAGAATATAAAGACGGGAAAAAGGCGGATTATGGACACAGGGAAACGAGGCGAAAAGTCCCATAGACTACTCAATGGCCTGATTTTACGGGATCCAAGAGAACGCGTCGGCTCCTGGGGCATCATCGCCTTCAGGAAGCATCGTTGCCTCCAGGAAGCTTTATCGCCTTAAGGAAGCATCGTTGCCTCCTGGGGCTAGGACGTGTGGAGGAAAATGCTGCTATTTTACAGGAATTTTGGCTCAATGAGTCCACATCCCGAGGAATTGCTGCAAATCTACATCATTTTAGGTCCTTTTGCTTCAAGCCAAGGCGAAACTGGTGAAAATCCTGTAATTTTGCAGGATTCCCTTTCTGGTAAAGTGATCCATATCGAATTGCTGTATTTACGCAGGATTTCGCTTACCGAATCGGCGTATGTGGAGAAATCATGCAGTTTTGCGGAGTTCGCCTACCGGATAGACGTGTCAAGGGAGATGGTGCAGGTTTCAGGCGGTTGGAAACCCCCTGTTTTTTTCGAAGGAATGGAGATGTCCATTTTCCTGCTCAAAACTTGGCTCTCAGAGCGTTTTAAATCGATTTTTTTCTACGGAGAGACGAGATCCGCCACATAAAAAATGAAGTGCCGAAAATTCCCCTGGACTTTCTCAACAGCCTGAAAAGCGCATTATTTTCGCCGATTTTTGCTTTACCTCCGTTGTAAAGGAGAAAATTGATGCCGTTGTGCAGGATTTTCTGTAACGAATTAAACGCCGTAAGGAAATACTGCATTTTTTCAGTTCTCCGGCGAGTCAAGCTTGGAGAATGAAAGGGGCTGTCCCCCTGCAGCAATAAAATAACTTCGGAGACAGCCCCTTGCGGATCGGGTTAGATCACTTTTTTGAGCTTGCGCACGTAATTCGCGCGGATAAAGATGAAGTAGATCACCTGAATCGCCAGGAACGAGCCAAGGACAATCGCGGATTCCTTCACCAGACTCATGCTGAACGTGTTCTGCAGCGAGTTCAGCGCGACCGCGCCGTGTACGATAGCGACGACAATCGGAACGAAGAACAACAGCCCGATCTGGGTGGACACAATCTTCGACAGTTCCCCTTCCGTCAGCCCCAGCTTGCTGATGGCCCGGTACTGCACCGTATCCTGATCCAGATCGGAATACAAGCGCAGGTACAGGAAGCTGCCGGCGGCGACGAAAAATACCGCGCCGATGAACAGTCCGGACAAATAAATTTGACCGAAGCCCTGATTCACATCGTTCAGCATCAGCGCTCTGGAACCGAATAAAAAATTGCCGTCCGGGTCGCCCAATTGCTTGTTCAACTGCTTCGCCACGGCCAGCGTCGACTCCCAGTCCTCGATCAAATACGTATAGATCATGTCGTCTCTCTCGGATGCAGGCAAGCCCTGGAACGCCGCGTCGGACAAGACGATGACTTTGCGTCCGCCCACATTCTGGGTGATCGCTTCCGGCATCGCTTTATTGGCTGTCACCGCGAACGTCTTGTCCGCAGCGAATGCAACCGACGTTTCCTCGCTTTTCTCCTGCTCGATGTTCATCGGATTGACCTGATAGAGCAGATGCGCTTCCTCGTCGCGCAGGGCCAGATTTGTCTTCATCAACTGATTGTAGTCGGACACGCGAATCACCTGATAGGACTTCTCCGTTTTCGTATCCTCGGCGAACTTCACCGGGAAGACGACAGCCTCGTAGCTGATTCCCGCCTTGCTCAACGACTGCTCGATCAGCTCGGCATGCTTCGCCTCCAGCTTATTGCCCGAATGCGATTCGTACCTCATGACAGGAGATCCGGATGTCGCAATATTGGTGAATACCGCCTTCAGTCCGACGAGCGTGCCGATCGCCGTGAACGCGACCGTCGAGATAATGGCGACGAGGAAGAACATGCGGGCATTGTCCTTCATTCGGTAAGCCAGATCCGACAAGGTAATCAGATTGGTGCCGCGGCGGTACAATTTCTTGGTCTTCAATCGGTTAATAATGTACACGCTAAGCTGCGTGAACAGGAAGTACGTCCCGATACTGACGACCGTGGCGACAGGCAGCAGCGCGAAAATGACGAGTACGCCTTTGACCCACATGGCAACGCCGTAACCTAACGCCAGCAGGAAGACCGCGAGGAACGCAAGCCAGCGGGACGCCTTCGGCTCCGGCTTCGGCTTCATCGTTCCCTTCAGCAGGTCGATAAGCGAGCTGCTGCGCAGAATCGTCGCGGTGAACAGCGAGATGATCAGGAACAGCAGCACGAATGCTCCGCCTGACAGCGCGATCGCCTTCAGCGGGAAGTAGAACGGGAGCGGCTGCTCCAGGTTAAGAACCGAGGAGCTCATCAAGAGCAGCCATTTCGACAGGGCGAGACCCGCTCCGATGCCGGACAGGGTTGCGCCCAGGCCGATTACAATATTTTCCGTAAAGACGAGCCGTCTCAGCTGCATATCGGACATGCCGTGCATGATGCAGATACCGAATTCTTTTTTGCGGGATTTGAGGAACGAACTCATCGAATATAAAATGAAGAAAAACGTAAACAGATAGATGATATATTGGGCGACATCCATGCCCGCTTGCGCGCCCGCGCCGTAAGTGCCGTTGCCGCTGAAATCGAGCGCCGGATGAAGCGCCAGCATCGAATAGACGAAAAAGATCATGACGGAGAACGCGCAGCTGAAGAAATAGCCCGCGTACAGCCGTTTGTTGCGAAATACGTTTTTAAGCGCGAACTGGCGAATATTCATCCCGCTTGCCTCCTATTGATGACAAGATATCCATGATGCCCTGGAAAAAGATCTGGCGGCTTCCCGTCTTGTGCAGTTCCTGATACAGCGTGCCGTCCTTGATGAAGATGACCCGATCGCAGTAGCTTGCCGCCTGCGCGTCATGCGTAACCATCATCATCGTCACGCCCTCTTCCTTGTTCAATCTTTCCAGCGTCTGCAGCACGTCCTGGGCGGATTTGGAGTCGAGGTTCCCTGTCGGCTCGTCGGCCAGAATCAGCTTCGGCTGGTGGATGACCGCCCGCGCGATCGCCGTGCGCTGGCATTGGCCGCCGGAGATCTCGTACGTCCGCTTGTTGAGGATGCTCGTAATCCCCAGCTTCTCGGCAATCGCGTTCACCCGCGCATCCTGCTCCTTGATGCCGATGCCGTCCAGGGCAAGCGGGAAAATAATGTTCTCCTTGACCGTCAGCGTCTGCAGCAGGTTGAAATCCTGGAACACGAAGCCGAGCTCGCGCCGGCGGAACAGCGCCAGCTTCCGCTTGCTCAGCTTGTTCATCTGCTCATTGCCGACATAGACTTCGCCGGAGGTCGGCTTGTCTATCGTGGAGACGACATTCATCAGCGTCGTCTTGCCGCTGCCGGACGGCCCCATCACGCCGACGAATTCCCCCGTGTTCACCTTCAGATTCAAGTTGGACAGCGCCTGATAAGACTGCTTGCCTTCATATACTTTGGATACGTTCCGTACTTCCAGCATGTGTAACTTGCACGCTCCTTCGCAATCGTTTTGTTACTTTTACTGTAAGCCGAATTGGGGAATCGAGCCATTCTTCTTCCTTACGCGAAGCTTTCGTTATTGTAACAATTCGCTGTCATTCGTTTTCTTGCCGCAAAAAGGAGCATGTCTTTCGCATCGACATGCTCCTTTTGGCATCGATATATGCGCCTCGTTAAGGAAGAGCCGCTCTTTATCTGTCCTTCCGCTTCGATCGGGTGATCGACAAGCCGCCGAATCCGCCGAGCAGGGCAAGGTAGAAGCCGAGGTCATACCACCACCCGGTATTATTCCCTTCATAAATGCGGTATTCGCCGTTAATTGCGCCGAGGATCAGCGAGATCGGAGCAATCCAGCCATGCCAGATGCCCCAGAAGAAGCCTGCCGGCTTCGCGGGCGTATAGCTCCCGTCACCCGGCACGCACCCGCTCAGCATGCCTGTCAGGAGCAAGAGGACGGCAGCCGCTGCCACGGCTCTTCCTGCGGCTCCTCTCCCCGCTGCCCGGCGCAGCCGGATCGTCCGGCGCCCTGCCCGTTCCATCGATTTCATCATTCATTCCTCCCGTCGCATCATCATGATTCTGTTCCTGTCTTTATTCATATGTTCCCCGTTCGGGCCGCAGCCGAATCAACGGTATGGGACGGCCTTCGCCGCCGAGTCAGACGGTCGGGAACGGAGGCCGCACATCTCCAGGCCAAAAAGCGCTCCAGTCATTGCTTTTGCTCCTAGCGTGTGGTATGCTAGGTTCCCATTTTCCAGCAATATGATCATTCTTAGGAGGTAACTGAAAGTGACTGACACGTTTCAAAGTGCCTATCAAGAAGAGCAGCACCATCTTGATGCGACACTCCGGGAGATCCGGAAGCAGTATGAAGCACTGCGGCAAATCCCCGTCTATAAGGGAGATGACTTTACCGAGCAAGTATTGGAAGACAATCGCGAGCAGCGCCGGCAGAAGCTCCAGCGGGCAGCGAAGGAGCCTTATTTCGGCCGCCTCGACCTCCGCGAAGGAAGCCGCGAACAGGTAATTCCGCTCTACATCGGGAAGCAGGGAGTCGACGCCAGCGAGAGGCGGGACCAGGAAGCCACCAAGCCGGGCGCGGATCCTTATCCGCTTGTCATCGATTGGCGCGCTCCCGTCGCCAGCCTGTTCTACTCCTTCACGGGCGGATTGGAGCCCGCATCCTATGAGGCGCCGGAGGGGACGATGACAGCGGAGGTTCATTTGAAGCGGAACCTCGTCATCCGCAACGAACAGCTCCTGCGGGTGGTCGATACGTTCGACCGCGAGCAGGGAGAGGAGAGCGTAACCGACGAATTCCTCGTCTATCGCTTGGGCGAGAACAAGGACAACAAGCTGCGCGACATTGTCTCGACCATTCAATCCGAGCAGGATGCGATTATCCGCGCGCCGAAGAACAAGGCGCTGTTCATCCAAGGGGTCGCGGGCAGCGGCAAGACGACCGTCGCCCTGCATCGGCTCGCCTACTTGCTCTATCAATATCAGGATCAGATTCATGCCGAGCGCATGATTATTTTTGCGCCGAACCGCATGTTCCTCGACTATATCGGGGAAGTGCTGCCCGAGCTGGGCGTCGGCAATATCCAGCAGCGCACCTTCGCCGACTGGGCGCTGGAGCTGATCGGGCTGGAGGAACGCGTGCAGCTCGCCTCGCCGATGGACGAGATCGAACAATGGTACGGCTCCCTCGCGGAGCGGCCGCTCGACAGCAGCGGCAGCCCGGGACGCTTCAAGGGCTCGCTGGAATGGATGCGGCAGCTGGACGAGTTCGTCCGGCAATGGGTGGAGCGGGCGATACCGGAAGAAGACTTCATCCCATGGGAAGGCGGCTTGCTTCCGCACGCGACGATCGCGCATTGGTTCCGGCAGGAGTACCGCTCCTATGAGCCGGCCAAGCGGCTGGAGCGCGTGGCCGCCCGCATGCAGCGCTGGTTGGAGATGGAACTGAAGCAGGAGCTGAGCAAGTCCCGCCTGCAGGAGAAGAAGCGCAAAGGCTCCGCCAAATTGAAATCATATCTGAAGCGCTGGTCCAAAGCGGAGGTCATGGAAGTCTACAAGCAGCTGCTGCAGGACGATGCGTATGCCGGGCACCTTCCGCCATCCGTAAGGAAGCAGACGTTGGCGAGCTTGAAGCGCGGCATCGTGAAGCAGGAAGATGTAGCTACGCTCGTCTATCTGCACCTGCTGCTTCATGGCGTGGCTTCCGCCCAGCGGTTCGATCACGTCGTCATCGACGAAGCGCAGGACTTCTCCCCGCTTCAAGTCGCCCTGCTCGACCGGATCGCGAAGAGCCACTCGTTCACGATCCTGGGTGACCTGTCCCAAGGCATTCATGCCTATGCCGGCATCGAAGACTGGCAGGAGATGCGCGACGCCTTCGCCGGCGAAGACACGGCATATCACGCCTTGACGCGAAGCTACCGTTCGACGATGGAGATTATCCACTTCGCCAACGCGATCCTGAAGCGCGGCGTGAAGACGACCATGCTCGCCGAGCCGGTATTCCGCAGCGGGAACAAGGTCCGCATACGGCATGCGGCCCCTGAGCAGGCCGCTTCCTGGGTCGCCAGCGAACTGCAGTGCCACCGGGAGCAGGGCTACCAGACGACGGCGATTCTGACCCGCACGACAGAGGAAGCGCGGGAATGGCATGAGCGGCTGCGGGCGCTGGGCGCCGAAGCGCATCTCATCGACGGCCGGCAGCAGCAATATTCGGGCGGCATCTCGGTCCTTCCGGTCTATCTGTCGAAAGGGCTTGAGTTCGACGCCGTCATTCTGCTCCATGCCAATGAGACGCATTACGGCATGAGCCCGCTGGAAGCGCGGCTGATGTATGTCGGCTGCACGCGCGCGCTCCATCAGTTAACTCTGTGCGTGGATGGCGTCATCAGTCCGCTGCTCCCGCAGTCGGATGATGAATGGACCGTGCACGAGCATTCGTAAACCGGCATAAAAGCCGTCCCGAAAAGTGCTGATTCACTCCTCGGGACGGCCTGCAAACAGCCAAGAGCTATCCAACGCTCTTGGCTGTTCTGCGTTAAGCGGAGCCGGGCATGCTATCGGCCGCTACCGGAACAGCCTCACCTGCTTGAACTGCAGCACGCAGGTGGTCCCTTCATCCGGCCGGCTGTAGTAGGATACCTTACCGTTCATCGCCTTCATCAATCCGATGACGACCATCAGGCCCAAGCCGGTCCCCTTCTCCTTCGTCGTGTAGAACGGCATGCCGATGCGCTTGATCTGACTCTCGCTCATGCCGACCCCGGTGTCCTTGATATGGATATGGACGCCCTCATTGTCGGACCATGTCGTCACGGTCAGCTCTCCGCCGCTTGGCATCGACTCGACGGCGTTCTTCATAATGTTCAGCAGACATTGCTGCAGCTTTTTCGATTCCCCCGACACATAGCGCGGGGATTTGGTCAGATGCTGGGTATTCACCTTCACCTCGGACAAGGCGCACAGCGGCGCGATCATGGCGACGACATCATCCACCTCCTTCTGCACGTGAAGCGGCCGTGCCAGCTCGACGACAGGTTTGGCATAGTTCAAATAATCGGTGATGATCGCATTCGCCTGCTCGATTCCCGCTACGGCATGGCGGTGATAGTTCTCGAATTGCTCGGGGGTGAGATTCTCCTTCGTCATCAGTTGGAGAAAGCCTTGGGATGTGGTAAGAGGGTTGCGAATCTCATGGGAGATCGATGCGGCCAGTTGGCCGACGACCTGGTACTTCTCGGCGCGGAACAGCTCTTCCCGCATTTTTTCCTGGTTTTTGACATGATGATAAATGTAGCTGACGTACATCGCCGACAAATACGTGCCGACCACCGCCACTCCCGCATCGACGCCGGTCAGGTGCTGCCACTGCGTGAAGCATAGCAAATACCCGAGCAAATAGGTCGTCGTCAAGGTGACGGCGAGCAGGCAAATCTGCCAATAGGTGCTTTGGAGCACATGCCGATAGTGGAAATAAAGGCCCATAACGAGCAGCAGCGTCGAGCCGACGGCGGTCGCCAGCACATTTTCTCCCAGCAGCAGCACCGTGCACAGATTGAAGGCAAGCCAGGTAACGATCCCCGGCAAAAAGCCTTCAAACAGCGCCGCCAGCGTCAGCGAGATCGGCGTGAGATGTATGCCGTACACGAACGGATGAATCTTTTCATAGCGAATATAGAAATACGTAAGCACCAGAAGGATGCCGATGAACAGCATCTTTCTCCGGTAATTGGCAAACATGAACTGCGGCGTGATCAATAAGAACATCAGACAGGCGGACATAATATACAGCAGTCCCTTGAATTCCTGGGATAGTATAGAATCGATCAAAGTTAACCGTTCCTTTCCGAACGTAGTAGCCATTCGCCGTACACGCGAAAAGCGAGTTAACCGATTATTTTCCCGTTCCAGGGCAAGCCTTTGTGGAAGCGGGCCCGATCGTTGGAACGCCAAGCCGACAGGATCGGGTAATCATACATGTCCCATATTTTGCATGGGGGCGCATCGGAGCCTGCGCGCTCCAGAATACAGTTGACGGCCCGGCGGGCGGCTTCGTTCGCGCTTTCCATCGTGGCCAAATCCGTATTCGTCCGGACATAATCGGAGGCCAGGAACAAATTCGGAATCGCCGTGTAGGCGTTCGGCCGCAGATTCCAGGTGTTCACGTGGTTCACGAGCAGCGGCTCCGCATTGGTCGCCCGCCCCCCCTCAAATTGAATGTCTTCATCCAGATTCCATTCCACGATCATGTCGTCGGACAGCACGATTTTGTCCTGATTCAGGCTGCGCTTCATCTGTTCCCACACCTCGGCCTTAATCTCTTCCCGCGTGCATTCCATCGCCGGCTTCCCGTACAAGATGCCCGGAACCTTCCAATCGGACACGTCAATGGAGATAATCCCCCTCACCTGGCCGTTGCCATAATCGCTTAGCCGGAATTCGGGCCAGAACTGGGCCTGCGAGACCGAGGTCAACGCCCAGGGGCTGTCCATGTAGATGACATGTCCATGAATGATCGGCACATCCTCCTTCAGATAAAATTGGACACCGTTCATCCACTCGACATTCTTGGCCAACTCAATTAACCCGCCCAGGAGCGGATCGCCGGCGAGCAGCCCGTCATTCAGCAATCCGGCCATCACCTCCACCGGCAGCGCCGCAATGTAATAATCCGCGGTCACCCGTCTGGACTGGCCGTTCTCGGTTACCGTTACCCCTTGAATCCGGCCGTCCTCGCAGTGAATATGCTCGACCTTCGCCCCGAAGCGGTAATCGACGCCCCCCTGACGCAAGTAGTTCAGCCACGGGTTAATCCATACATCATTCGTCGGCCCGTTCAAGAGCCGATCGGCGCTGCCTCCCGGCAGCACCATGTCCAGCATAATCGTCGCTCCGACCGTGCCGACCGTGCAAGCGTTTACTTCTCTGGCTCTGGCTGCGACAAGAATGCGCGTCAAGCCGGTAAAGATGTGCCGGAATTCGGGGGACTGCTTCTCCGCCTGCAGGAAATCCCACCAGGAGACGCGCTGATAATCGAGCAATCTGCGCTCGTCACAGCTCGTCAACACCTTCCATAGGGCAGACACATAGTGGTCGATATCATGCTCGCTGAGTCTGAGATTGTTCCTGAAGAGAGATTTGAGCAAGGTTCTCCATCCGCTGATGGATTGGGGGAATTCGGTCAGAAAAGGCTGCATCGGCCGGTCGAAAAACGCAAGTCCCAGATTCGTGCCCTCGATGAGATTATCATACACGCTGCGCCGCCCCCCCTGATAAGGGATGCGCTTCATCGTGTCCGTGACATGCTTGTAGAACTTCGGGAAAAAGCGAAATCCGTGCTCAGCCGGCAAATCCCGCCGTCCCTCTGTTCCCGTTCCCGGCACCGGCATGCTGCGCGCCTTCCCTCCGGGAATGCGGCGCGACTCCAAAACCGTAACGTGAAATCCGCGCTCCATCAACTCCTGCGCGGCACTCATGCCGGCGATTCCGCCGCCCAGCACGACAACTGAAGGATGAACTGATGCTACCATCTCAGCGCCTGCACTCCTGTTCTCTATGAAGTATAGGAAAAACAACTAATATCATCTTACTATAGAAAGCTTATTTTTCAACATATTTCCACATTATTGCTAGAGTAAAAGGCTTAAATAAATTCAGCACCTCCCGATCAAACCGGACGGAGGTTTTCCCTCATGCGGCTTTCCATGTTCGTCCTCAATGCGCATGCAACTCTCATTAGCGCCTGCAATCCATGCATATGACAGCTTCACTTCGTGTTCAGAACTGCTCCGGCGTTGGGTGCCGCAGAAAGAAGCGCCGCTCCTCTTCCATCAGCGGAAGCGGGCGGCGCCATAGCTTAATGATGCAGCGAACCGGCTAACAATACACGAGTCCTAATCACGGTTATTTGCTCAACATGATGAAGAGAAAAAATGGCTCCCGGGAAGCATGTGCATGCTGCACCCTGCCGGACTAGTCGATCCCACTCGCACAAATTGGATAGAGCTGCTATAAAGTCCTCTGTTCCGCCAAGAACAATTTGGTGCCCGAACCTCCTGCTCCTCGTTCTCTTATTCCTCTGCTGATAAGCTTGTGTCACATGTTAGCCGGGGACGCGCCGAAGGTATGCACATGCAACCGCCTAACGGCGAAGAGCACGACATAATAAATGGCTACAATAATAGCCAGCACGAAAACAAATGTATAAATACTGTAGATCAATGGAATAAAATCGTTCGTGTTAAGCGAAACCAAGTTGAGTATATATATCACAACCAATAAAGAGATCGGCGTAAACACGCAATATGAAACGATCACAATCGCAATATATATATTCAACAACATATTGGCTATCTCCCTCTCGCTGTACCCGATTATGCGGAGTATGGCCATGTTATTTTTGTTCTCTTCTACCGTTATCAAAGCGACGAGCCACACCATGATGACCGCAATGACACCGCCGATGACCTGATTCAGGACGGCGCTCAGCTGCGAGGAGGACGCCTGATCCTGCATTTCCTTGCGCATGCTCTCGGTGGATATGACTTTGCTGCCCGCTCCCTGCCGCGCATCAGCCCCAAGCGAATTCGTGAACGAAGCGTTGTAAATATCCGGTGAAATGCCGAGAGCCTTCGTCAACTGCAGCTTATCCATATAAACGGCCGCCGGATCTCCATTAGAACAGAAGGCTGCAATCGGAACGGCAACTTCCTTGCCGCCGATAAGGAGCTTGATGGTCGAGCCGATTTGCAAGCCGTATAATTGCGCCTTGGAAACGTGCACGATGGCTCCTTCCTTCAGCTTGGCATTTATCTCCCGTCCGCTTCCGTCCGACAATGTCAGCCACTGTTCGTCGCCATCGAATGCCAGCAGATTGACCGTCGCTCCCGCCCGCTTGCCGCTGCCCTCGTCCCACGCCATGCGCTTGTTCGTCTGCATATAGTAATCATTGCGGCTCTCATCATGCTGAGAAATCCTTGCTTCCGCATAATGAATATCGTATTGGTAGGAAACTCCGCGGAATCTCTGTTCCACCGCAATGGAGCTGGACTGATTCAATGACAAGCCCATAATAAACAGGATCGACGACAGCAGTACCGTTATGCCGAGCATAACGATCATTTTCAGACTTCTAACAGACATTTGCAATTTAACCCGCCAGATGAAAGGCAGACCCGCCGTTGCGCGGCTTACCCACCTGGTAAGGAAATTAACGTGTTCCTGCTTCTGCCTGGCCTGAAGCATCGCAGCCGCGTCGCCGTTCATGATCCGGGCCACGATCCAATAGGAAGCCGCATTGAATCCGAGCATGATGACAAGCACGCCCGTGAGCAAGGAAGAAGCGTCAAGCTTCTTCGGAAAAACAGGCATCACATATTGGGCCTGAAACTGCTGGAGAAGCAAATCGCTGGCAAAATAAGCGAGAAGCAGACCCAGAATAACTCCAGCCGCACATAGCGCCGCATGAATGGCGACGTAGGCCTTACGGAGCTGGGCGCGCGGATAGCCTAGCGCAATGAGACATCCCAGTGATTTCTGTTGCTGCCGCAAGCGGCGATTCAGAAAGATGAGAAATACCCCTGTGCATAACAACGTCAAGATTATCAAAAATATGAGCGCCATCCCGGAATTGGAAGCCGCGCCCTTCGCCAGTTCCGTCGCCCCGGGATTATCTTGAGCAGGCAGGAAGGAAGCAAAGCGTACGTCCTGTGCCATTTGACGGATTGCGTCTTCTTTATATACTCCATCTCGGAAACGTCCGCTAAAATAGTGAAATTCCTTGCCGTTAATCCCTTCATATTGCTTCGCGGACACGATAATATCGAAAGGACGTTCCGCGTCAGCGGCATATCGCCGCATTTGTTCGGGAAGTATGACCGTTCCAGTAATGGCGTATGTCTGATCCCCGATTGTCAGCCGATCGCCGATCTTCCACGGCTGCCCCGTATCGGCATGTAAGGCAACGGCAATTTCGCCGTTGTCTGCGGGCAGCCGCCCTTCGACGACGTGAATCCGATTCACGCTCCGCCCGCTGGCATCATCGTACCAGCGATAGAGAATTCCTTGCTCGACGTTCTCTTTATATTTCATCTCGTCCGCATCGAATCGATATTCTTCGCTCAAGCGCGCGGCTGCCGCAGCTTCTTCATCCGGCAGCCGCAGCATGCCGGTATCGATCAGGTTCTCCAGTCCAAGCGAGTCTAGCTCTTGCTGAGATATGGATTCCCTCCGCGCGAGCTGCCGCAGCTTCTCTTCCTCCAGCAGGACGGCCAGATTCGGGCGGAAAGCAAAATGCTCCTGGCCGCTCGCTTCGGCAAAGCGCTCGTATTCCGTGAGGATTCCGTCCGAAGCATATTGAATAAAGAAATAAATAAAGGATGTAGCCACGATGAGGAGAAGCATAAGCCATACCTGCAGCCGATGCTTCAACAAATCGCGCCACACAAACCTCATTACGTTTCTCATGAATACACATCCCCTGCAATGATGTTATCCCCAACTGATTTCCTCGGCCGCAAGCGGATGCTCGTTCACTTCTTGGGCAATCAGCCGGCCGCTATTCAGCCTGATAATGTGCCGGGCCATTTTCGCGATTCCGAGATGATGCGTGACGAATACAATCGTAATGCCGTATTTTTGCTGCATATTTTGCAGGCAGTTCAGCACCTGCTTTCCGTTCGCTTCATCCAGAGCGCCTGTCGCTTCGTCGCAGAACAGCACCTCGGGCTTTTTGATCAATGCCCTTGCAATCGCTACCCGCTGCTGCTGGCCCCCGGATAGTTCATACGGGAACCGGCTTTTCAGATGATGGATATTCAATTCCTTCGTGAGTTCATCCAAGTTGAGGCTATCCGCGTTCAGATATTGTCCGATCTCGATATTTTCTTGAACCGTCAAGTTCGAAATCAAATGATACTGCTGAAAAATATACCCTGTATGCTTCCGTCGAAATTCGACCAATTGCTTATCCCCATACCGGGAAATAGGTTGGTCGGCAAAATAAATTTCTCCCGCATCCGCCTTCTCCAAACCGGACATCACGTTGAGCAAAGTAGACTTGCCGGAGCCGCTCGGACCAAGCAATGCGACAAAATCGCCTTTTGCAATGCGGACGGTAATCCCGTCGAGCGCGCAAACCCGGCTTTCCTTTTCGCCATATATCTTGCTTACATTGTTGACTCTTATTAAGTCCATCTGATTATCCCCCTTCGTAACCGTCGACCGCCGCGTGCTTCGTCTTGCTGTCTTTCAGGTACAACGCCACAAGAGCCGCGCTCGTCAATACGAGCAGGCCGCTAACGACGAAGAAAATGGGGAACACGCCGTATAAGTCGATCAACACCCCGCCCATCAAAGGACCGACGATCGTGGCAAATGTGCTGAGGCTGCCGATAACTCCGAACACGCGGCTCGTATAAGATTCCGGCGTCAGCTTCTGAGCCATCGACTGGAAAGGAACGAATACGAGCGCCGCAAAACAACCGCCAAACAGTCCTAACGCAGGATACCATATCCACTTCCCTGACATTTCCCATTGGGTAAACAAGGTAATCAACACAAAAGCGACGCCTGCCCCGAGGCACCCCAGGGACATATAGGCTATTGCGCCGTTTATTTTCGCTTTGGACAAGTAAGCGGCGACCGCCAGCGTTCCGAGCCCGATCGCTCCCATGACGATGCCGAACAAGGATGGCGGAACGTCGGACATTTCGCGCATCAGCACCACGAGCTGGGTATCCGTCAAGGTCAGCACAAGCATGGCAACGCTGAATGCAATGGAGCTATATAACAGAGCCGGCGTGTTCCGTATGAACGTTAATCCGTTTTTGAACAAGGAGACGAACGACTCCTCGCCCTTCCCGTCCTGTTCCTGATCCTCCGGGATCGACCGCTTTGATAATCCCAGCAGCAGCAAGGCCGAAATGAGGAAAGACGCGGCGTCAATATAAAAGGCAAGCTTCACGCCCGTCGCCGCCACCAGCACTCCTCCGACCGCAGGCCCGACAATTTTGGATCCGTAGTCGATGATCGTCGTGATGCCGACCACCTGATCCATCTGCTCGTTCGGGACATATTCCTTCACCTTTCCGTTCTTGGCCGGAGTAAACATCGATTCGAAGGTTCCTTTCAGGAAGAACAAGCCGTACAGCAGCCAGATTTGGTCCGTGAAGGCAATCGCGAGCATGATGACGCAGCGAGCAATATCCGAGAATATCATGATTTTCTTGCGGTCGAATTTATCTGCCAACACGCCCGTGAGAGGACCGAAGAGAACAAATGGAAGCCCTAATGACAACGTGACATATGCCATTTCCATCGGGGAGGCTTCCATTTGAAAGCCGAACAAGGCCAGTATAGCGAGCAGGGATATTCCGTCTCCCAAAGCGGAAAATAGCTGTGCGGATAATAAATACACTACATTTTTATTGCCGAACAAACTCTGTTTCGCTGCTTCCATGCAGACCGCTTCCCCCCTTTTCTCATTTCGCTTCCTTCACTGGATGGGATGAGCGCTGAGCCGATTTGCGCAGCTGTGCCAGAATCGCGGCATACCCCACACTGGCCGCAAGGCCGAAGACAAGTATGCACACTCCCGTCCACAAGAACGTCGCGCCGATTCCGAGCCAAGCCACGCCCATTCCTCCGAAGAGGGGCCCCAAAATATACGTAAGCGCCATGACCGTGCCGAATTGCACCATTTTTGCGCGAGCGGCAGCCAATTGACCGAGCTTTTTCAGATAAAGGGAGAAGCCGATTTGCCAGCATATGCCGCCGGCAAAAAACAGTCCCAATAGCCAGGCCACGTCCATGTGCCGGCTCATGGCCCACGTAACGGCAAGAAATACAAGCGCCAACCCTGCCGAGGACAGGCTTATCGCCTTGAAGGAAGGCTGGCCTCCGGATGATTCCACCCGCATCCGAACCAACAGCGTGCCGAGACCTGCGGCAGCCATCACATAAGCCACGATCGCGGCATTGTCCCACTGGTAAACGTCGCGGAACAACACGACCAATTGTGAATCGCCGACCGTGACGAAGAAGGACATCGCCGCAAGGATAATGAGCCCCGACATCAGGAATGCGCGAACGGATGCGTCCGGCGCCTCGCCTGGATGCTGCACGTTCCCGTTGTCCTGGGCCGGCTCCTCCCTGCTCGCTTCTCCCGCTAGCGCAGGTCTGGACAGAAAGGCTGCGGGAATGGCAGTAACGGCATAGGTAACGGCGGCTATCCACACGGTCACCTGCGGTTGCCATACCATCACGCTCAATCCGGCAGCCAGCGGCCCGGCGCACTTGACGATCGCCACCAGCCATTCGAACCGATTGTCAAGCGCTTCATATAGCTGCGGAGAGGTCATCCTCCGCAGCAATACCTCCTGTCCGTTAACAAAGCATCCGATGAGCAAGCCTTTGATGAGGATCAGTCCGATTGCCGCGGCAAAAGAAGCCACGTACAAATGAAGAACCATGATCATCCCGCTCCCCAAAGCAGCTCCCATCATAGCCAGTACATTCCGCTTCTGAATCCGTCCGCTTCCCATTGCTGTCGCCAGGGCCATGGAACCCGAAAAGCTCATGACGAGAACCCCGAGCTGGATGGGCGTGGCCGCATGGTAAAAGCCCCAGTAATTCAGCATCGCCACCAGATCGATCCACACGGCCACGTTAAAGACAACAGCCGACCAGAACAGGATGCGGGTAACGGCAGACGGCGTATCCTTTGTTCCCATATAGACACGCTCCCCTTCTATGAGTTAGGTCTGACACCACAGACAGCCATCATGATGAGCATGGCGTATGGGTGCTCGCTGGCGAGAAAGGAAGAGACGCCTTTCTGCACGGCCGCCACTTCTTCTTCCGTTGTAAATCCGCTCTCCACCATCGTTCGCATCTCCTCGGCATCTACTTGCGGCAGAAAGGCTTCGATGCCGAGCTCGTCGCTATGTGAGGCGAGCAGCTTCAACTGCAAATCGGCATAGCCGGCCTGCTGCAGCATATGCCAGAGCTGGCGGCCAATGAACCGGTTTCCTCCTTGCGAAGCCTGCTCCTTGGCATGCTGATTCAACACATGCAGCAGCTCCGGAATAACCGGATCGACCATGCCCCAGATGGCGTCGTCCACATCCAAAATAATCAGCTTTCCTCCCGGCTTCAGCAGATCGAATATGTTCCTTGCGGCTTGGCCCGGATCCGGCAAATGCTGAAACACAAGTCTGGCGATGGCGACATCGAAATGAGCGAGCGGAAGGCCATGTTCCAGAATGTCTCCATGCACGACGCTTACCCGTCCATCATCTCCGGGCGCAATGCGCTGCCGTGCATATTGGACGTAATAATCTTCGATTTCAATAGAAGTAATGCGGCTCGAAGGGAACATTCGCGAGAGCTGCTCCGTCACGAATCCGGGACCGCTGCCAACCTCCAGAATGGAATCGCCATCCTTGACGCCGAACTGTCCGAGAACCTGTTCTTCCTTGGACCAACTGATGTTCATTTGCCCTTTCATCCGATCTAACAACCGCTTCAGCTTTCCTTCATCCATCATCAGCTTGTTCATGTTCTTCCTCCTCTTTACACGGAAATTGGTTCGAAATAACCGCTGGCAGCAAAATAATCGATATACATGGCCAATCTGTCTGCATCCATTTGCGGGCATTCTAGCTTACGTTCTTTCAGGAAGGAGAACACTTTGTCCGCGTTAAAGACAGGTGTCTCGCCTTCACTGATGGACATTTCTTCAATGAACGGCACGATCGAGATGTCGAGCCCGCCCGCATTGCCTGCATCATTGCCTGCTTCAAGGCTCTGCGACACTCTCGACTTCCAATCCATCCAAGGCAGTTGCGCAAATGAATATCCTCGCTTCGCGAGTATGCGGGTGATATCCTTGAATGAGCAATCGTGATCATTCATCACGTGAAATGTCTGATTCGAGAATCTGGAGGAGGCTAGCCGAACGATGACGTCTGCGGCAAATTCGGCCGGAATCAAGTTGAAACGGAAATCGATATCCGGGAATGCGCCAAGCTGGAGACAGAAGCGGATGATTTTCCAGAAGAAATCACTGTCTTGGCACGCCCCGGTTCGGCTGTCGCCCGAAATCCGGCCAAGACGATACATGCTGACGGGGATTCCGCGTGTTCTGCCTTCCCGCATTACTCCTTCCGCCACCCATTTGCTTTGTGTGTACCCCAATTTTAAAGCATCGCTACAAACAGGCACATCATCCTCTAGAATGATTTTCTTGATTTTGGCATCTTTTTCAGAGAATACATATAATGTGGAGATATAATGGATCGGCTTCACGGCTCCGGCCGCGGCAAACCGCAATATCTCCTCGCACCCCTTGACATTGACAGCCTCCAATGCTAAATAAGGTTGGGCAAAATTCACGATGGCTCCGTTGTGAAAAATGGACGTGATCTGCTTGGTCAAGAATTCGTATGCCTTCTCGTCCAGCCCTAGACGCGCTGCACCCAAATCTCCGATTACCGCCGTAACCCGCGTCTCGTACTCGTCCTTCCATAGCCCATACTTTCTCATCCCCTCGGCGATCCTGCGCATGCCTGTCTCCCGATCCGCAGCGCGTACCAGACAATAGACGTGCCGGGCGGAATCGGGCTGCAATAACTCATGCAGCAGGAACGCCCCGAAGAATCCCGTGCTTCCCGTCAGAAGCACGGCTTCATCCTGTGCCATGCTCACCGCCTGCGGGATGTCCGCAGCCTGAATGGCCGGATCGAGCACGATCCTGCTTGCCAAGTCCAGTCCGTCCCCAGTTTCTTCCTGCGCCAACACCCTATCGATTTGCGAGGCAATGCTCTTGATCGTCGGCTCTTGCATCAACTGTACTAGCGGAATCTGCACCTGGAACTGCTTCCGAATCTGGAACATCATCCGGCTGATTAGCAGCGAGTGGCCGCCCATATCGAAAAAGCTATCCTCTAATCCGACATGCTCCACATCAAGCAAGCCTAGCCACATCTCGCGCAGCGCCTGCTCCGTATCCGTGAAGTGCTGCGCAACATCTGACGCCGTCTCCTTATCCGCCAAGCGCCTGCCGGGCTTCAGCTCGCGCAATTTTGCGCGCTCGATCTTGCCGTTGGCCGTAAGCGGGAATTGCTCCAGAACCACGAATTGGGACGGAATCATGAAGTCCGGCAGCCTTTGCTTCAGCTCTTCTCGAATGCTGGCGGCCAGCCTTCCTTCCACCTCCTGCTGCATCGGAATGCTTGCCAGCTCCAATGAAGCCTTGTGTGCACCCGTGTATCTGCAAGGCGTCAGCTTCTCCTCCCCGTAAGGCATGAAGATCGCGTCCAAGCATTTCTCATCATCGGACAACAGAAGTTCCACACGATGGCTCTGCCCGCCCCATTGCAGAATGTCCGCCGGATCTGTCCATTGCCATGAGGGCGACTCCTGCATGAGATGCCTCCGGTAATCCGCGATCGTGTCCGCCGGATCGGCCTGGCGCCGCCAGCGCATAAATTCCCACTCCTCCGCAAGGCGTCCATTCGGGATTCCCGTCACGAGGAAGCAGGCGGACGAATGCGCGGCGCACAACTTGCCTTCACGCAGCTGCCGCTTGATATCGGGACTCCATTCATAGAGAGCATCGGTCTCCCATACCGGTTTATCGCCGACATGCAGCACCGCATCGTATCGGAATTTGTTCATCTCATTGCGATAGATGCCCTTTTTATAGAGCACTTCAACCGTTCGGATGGAGGTCAGTTCCCGCTGCAACTGCGCGAAATAGCCGGTATCCAGCATCAGTTCGCTGTGCTGCTTCATTTTGCGAAGCACGAGCCGGTTGAACTCCGGCAGTGAAAGCCGCTCGTCCACGCCATTCAGCACGACGGAGCAATGGAACGCTTCTCTGAACATAAGGCCGCAAATGTCGCCGAGAAAAATGCATCCTCCCGGCTTCAATTTGCCGGCCACATGCTGCAGAACCTCATTCAGATACGAGACATCCGGGAAATACTGCACCACCGAGTTCAATATGACCATGTCGACCTGCTCCACGTCGGGAAGCTCGTGGGCATTGCATTTGAACAGCGAAACCTTATGGCGATTCTCTCCCAGCAGGTGCAGATGCGAACTGACATATTCGATCGCGTTCTCGGATAAATCGGTACCGAAATAGGACTCGCACGACGGGGCGATCCGGAACAGCAGCAAGCCGGTACCGCATCCGATTTCCAGCACCCGTTTTGGCCTGTACTTCAGAATCCGTTCGACCGTTTCGCTGGTCCATTCCTCCATCTCGACCGCCGGTATGGGCAGCCCCGTATAGGTGTCATTCCATCCGACGATATGGAACGTCTTGTCGTCATGTTCATTGCCTTTGGCATAATAGCTGTCGAATACCGTTTCCCATCGATCGACCAGTTCGCCTTTGAACTGCCGAAGCGTGCCGTGCGCATGCAGTTCATTTTTGTGCGGGATCAAATAACAAGTTAATTTGGCATCTCCGTGCTCATTCCGTTCGGCAACGACCACGCTTTGGGACACCAGCTCATGATCGCTCACTGCGCTCTCGATCTCGCCAAGCTCAATGCGATAGCCGCGAACCTTCACCTGCTCGTCACGGCGGCCCAAATATTCGATCTCTCCCGCCGCCGTCCATCTGGCCAAGTCCCCGGATCGGTACAGGCGAGCCCGGGGTCCATTCGCCGATACGGAAGCGAACGGATTCGCGATGAACCGCTCCCTGGTCAGCTCTTCGCGCTTCCAGTATCCGCGGGCTACGCCTCTCCCGCCAATATACAGCTCCCCCGGAACCCCCAAGGGAACCGGCTGGCCATGCTCGTCGAGTATGTACGTTTCCAGATCCGGCAGCGGCACGCCGATGACACTGCCCGCCCCGGCATCCAGATCCTCCAGCGTAATCGGGCGGAACGTCGCGTGTACCGTAATTTCGGTAATGCCGTACATATTGATCAATTGAGGCCGACGATCGCCATGCAGCCGGAACCAAGGTCGCAGCGACTGCAGCTCCAGCGCTTCCCCGCCGAAAATAATGTAGCGCAGCGACAGTTCCCCAGCCTCCTCGAACCCGGCATGCTGCTCGACATGGATCAATTGCTTGAAGGCAGACGGCGTCTGATTCAGTACCGTTACCCGCTCGCGCACGAGAAGCCGATAGAAGTCCTCGAAGGAACGCGTCACGCCGGCAGGCACAATCACGAGGCTTCCTCCATGCAGCAGTGCCCCCCATATTTCCCAGACAGAAAAATCGAAGGCGCATGAGTGATACAGCGTCCATACATCTTGCGCATGGAAGCCGAACAATCGCCGCGTCGCTGCGAACAACCGGTTCACGCTGCCATGCTCGACAAGCACTCCCTTAGGCTTCCCTGTCGAGCCTGACGTGTAGATCATGTAGGCCAAATCGGATTCATTGACGAATACAGACAGATCGCTCGCAGAATCGCTTGCCGGATCCTCCGGCAGCGCCGCGGCATTAATACGCGTGCAAGAACGGACTGCCATCACGTCCCGGGTCTCTTCATCCACCAGCAGCAGCGCGCATCCCGAGTCGCTCAGCATCCAGCGGATGCGTTCTTCGGGATACGCCGGATCGAGAGGTACATATGCGCAGCCGGCTTTTAAGATGGCCAAGATTCCGGCAATCAGATAAGGGGAGCGGTTCATGCACAAGCCGATGAATTGCCCGGGCTCAGCCCCCGACTGCAGCAGATGGCGGGCAAGTCGGTTCGCATAAGCGTTGAGCTCCCGGTAGGTCCAATCCGCTTCATTCCACTTCAACGCGACATTGTTCGGATACAGGGCCGCATTGCGTTCGAATTGCCGATGAATGCCTTCCGATGCCGCCGCAGTTGCCTCTATTGCGGCGGAGCGCTGCAGCATGCTCTCCCGCTCGCCCTCCTCCATCAAGTCGAGCCGGTCGATAGGCCGATCAGGCGCAGACAGCGCCGATCGAATGAACTGAATAAAGTGATTGACGAAGTTCTGCATCAACTGCGGAACGAACAGATTGGCGTTATATTCAAGCCGCCCGGTGATTTTTCCTTGCAATTCCGCCATCGACAGCAGCACATCCGACTTCGACGTGCCGTTAAACAGTCTGATGCTCTCCGCTCGCGCTTTCGGAAGCTGAATATCGACGGCAGGCGTATTTTGATAGACGAACAGATTTCGAACTAGCGGGATGGCCCATCCTTGGCGATCCGGCTGCAGTTCCTCAACGATGCGGTCGAAAGGGAAATCCTGATGATCGTATGCTTCGGCCGCCGTTGCTGCCACTTGTCGCAGCAGTTCGCGGAATGTCATGTCCGCGCCTATGTCCACGCGAAGCGGCAATAAATTGACGAAGTAACCGATGAGACCTTCGATTTCTGTATCGTTGCGATTGGCAACAGGCGTCCCGACCACGAGCGTGCGCTCATGGGTATAGCGGTAGAGCAAGCCCCCGAACATGGCGAGCAGCGTCATGAACATTGTCGCGTCTGCTTCGGCGCAAAATGATTTGAGTGCGTGAGCCAGATCGTCCGGGAGTTCGAAGGGCACCTCTCCGCCCCGGTTTCCGGCCCAATCCGTCATTTTTTTGTCCGGTGCGAGCGCAATGCTCGGGCAATGCTCCAATCTGTACTTCCAATAACGCAAATGCTTCTCCCATGCCCCCGAATTTAGCTGCTCCGTCTGCCAATGCGCGAAATCGCGGTACTGAATCGGCAAGGGAGCAAGAGCGGGCGTCTTGCCTTCTGAATAAGATCGGTAACACGCCACCCATTCCTTTGCCAGCACGCCCATGGACCAGCCGTCGGAAATAATATGGTGCAGGCATATCGCGAGCATATGCTCCCGCTCCTTCAACCGGATGACCTGCGCACGCATCAGAAGCCCTCTCTCCAGATCGAAAGGTGAAGAAATGACGCGCTGGATCACCGCGTTCGCTTGAGCTTCAGCTTCTGTCTCATGCAGTCCGCTAACATCTTCGATGGGCAATTCCAGCGTGAAATGCTCCATCCGCCGCAGTTGCGGCCGACCGCCGGAATTGATGAAATTGATGCGCAGCGACTCATGGCGGTCGATAATATGCTGCAGCGCCCGGCGGGCGGCCTCTATGTCCAGCTCTCCGCTGAACCTCACGGCAAAATACATGTTGTAAGCAGACTTATCCGCCAGCATTTGATCTATGAACCATAGCCTTTTCTGGGCCGGAGACAGCACCAGGCCATCTTCTTCCGGTCTGGGAACAATCCGCGGTTGCTTCCTGCCTCGTCCCAGCTTCCACTGCTCAAGCAGCTCGCGCTGCTTGTCCGACAAAAGTGAACGTCGCGTTTCCAATTCATTTTTGTTCGTCATAAGCACCCACCGTTCCACCGGAATTTTTATCGCTGATCATTGCCTACCAAATGCTCAATCATCTGCAGTTCCAATTGCTCGGCAATCTCCTCAATCGTCGGATACTTGAAAATGCGCTCCAACTTGATGTCTATGTCCGGCAGCAGATTCCGCACGCGCGATATGAGCTGGGTCGCCATCAAGGAATGGCCTCCCAGTTCAAAGAAATTATCCTTGATGCCGATCGGGCGTACGCCAAGCACCTGCTCCCATATGTCCACCAGATTCTCCTGCAACCCGTCCGCAGGAGGGACGTACATCGTTGACAGGTGCGCCCTTTCGTCCTCCAATCGCTCATGGCCCGCGCCTACTGGCGCAGCGGATTCTGCATGTCCCGCGCTTGCTTGGCCTTCCAGCCTGTCGCCGAACCAGCATCTCGTCCCCTCGAACGGATACGCAGGCAGCGGCACGCGTCCGGGTTGTCCATCGTGAGTATGCTTCCAATGGATATCTGCTCCGGATAGCCAGCATTGCGCCAAGCCTTTCCATAACGCGGCAACGTCGGATTCCTCCTCCTTGCCATGCCGCATCAAGTTGATCGCATGAACCTTGCGCGATTCATCGTCACGCTGCCGCACCAATTGGGCCAAGCCTCTCCCTGGTCCCACCTCCAGCCAGATGGCATCATCTCCGAAGCTCCGCATAAGCGTGGACACCCCTCCTCCGAAGTTGACAGGCTCCCTCATATGGGCGCTCCAGTACGCGGTGCTCCTGGCCTGGGCCTCCGTTATGTAATCACCGCTTACATTGGAGATGAAAGGGATGGAAGGGGCTGACAGCTCGTACTGGCGAAGCAAGCGTTCGAATTGCTCCGCGGCCGGCTCCATGAACGGGCTGTGGAACGCATGCGATACGGGCAGAAGCTTGTGGCCGATACCGCCGGACTCCAATCGCGCCGCCAAGCCAGCGATGGCTTCGCGCTCGCCCGCAACCGTGCATGAATCGGGGCCGTTGACGGCCGACAAGTACACGGCTTCGTCCGCTAAGCTCCGGATCTGCTCATAGGATGAAGATACGGCCATCATGGCGCCCGCTGGGCTCTGCTGCATGACCGTCCCCCTTAGAACGATGATCGCAAGCGCCTCTTCAAGCCGCATGACGCCCGCGAGGCAGGCGGCTACATATTCGCCGAGGCTGTGTCCGATCATGGCACTGGGCCTCAGTCCCCAATCCATCAAGCAGCGGGCAAGCGCATATTCGACAATGAACAGCAGCGGCTGCGCTATAGCGGTCTGCTCCAACATTTGCGGTTCTCCGGCTCCGTTCGTACGGAACATCGCCTGCGATATCTCGGTGCGCATGCTCCCGTTCAGGATCGCAATGCACTTGTCCGCCCAACTGCGGAACAAAGGGATCTGTTCATACAATCCGGCCGCCATGTTCAAGTACTGGCTTCCTTGTCCCGGAAACATAAAAATGATGCTGGCCTTGTCCTTGCCCGCAATGCCCCTGCCAATGAGTTGCAGACTGCCGTCCCTGCCGGAGATTGCCGCATAACGATAAGGAAATGCTTTCCTGCCGACTTGAAGCGTATATGCGACCTTGTCCATGGAAGCGTCCGGGTGATGCCGGAAATACCTATGCAGAGCATCCTCCATCGAACCGAGAGCGCTGGCCGTTCGCGCAGACAGAAGCAGCGCCTGCTCTCTCTGCTCCTTCCGGCATCCCGCGGCGCATTCCGCAGGTATTGGAGCCTCCTGCAAGATGAGATGCGCATTCGTTCCGCCAATCCCGAACGAGCTTACCCCTGCGCGACGGGGATGATCCGAGGCCGGCCAATCCCGCAAGGCCGTATTGACATAGAAATGACTGGCCGTGAAGTCAATGGCCGGGTTGGAATCCTCATAATGCAGGCTCGGCGGAATTTGCCGGTGATGCAGCATCAATGTCGTCTTGATCAACCCCGCAATGCCCGCGGCAGCGTTCAAGTGGCCGATATTCGTCTTCACGGAGCCGATTGCGCAGCGCTGCCTGGCGCTGACTTCTCCAGTCTCGCCGAATGCCTCTTGAAGCGCGGCTATCTCGATCGGATCGCCCAGCGCCGTGCCGGTCCCATGAGCTTCGATATAGTCGATCGTCTGCGGTTCTGCCCCCGCCATCATGAGCGCCTCCGCCACGACGCGGCGCTGGCCTTCGATGCTTGGCGCCGTGTACCCGACCTTGGCGGCACCGTCATTATTCACGGCGCTGCCAAGAATAAGGGCATAGATAGAATCGCGATCGGCCAGAGCGTCCTCCAGGCGCTTAAGCGCCACGATCCCCGCTCCGCTGCCGAAGAGCGTCCCCTGCGCCTTAGCGTCAAACGCCCGGCAATGCCCGTCCGGGGAGAAAATCCCCCCTTCCTGGTACAAGTATCCTTCCTGCTGCGGAACCCGGATGGAGGCGCCGCCTGCAAGAGCCAGATCCGATTGATACATGAGAAGGCTCTGGCAGGCATAATGGACGGCAACGAGCGATGTCGAGCACGCCGTCTGAATCGTGACGCTCGTTCCGCGCAAATTCAGCTTGTAGGAGATTCTGGTGCTTACATAATCGTTGCTGTTCGCCTGCAGCACCATTTGCAGCTCTTCCTCCGAAAGTTCATCGCGACGCGGCAATATTTCGTTCACCAAGTAACTGTTGAATCCGCATCCGGCAAACAGACTGACCAAGCCCTGGTACGACTCCGCGACATAGCCCGCATCCTCAAGCGCTTCCCATGCGCACATCAGCAGCAGGCGGTGCTGCGGATCGAGCAGGTCAGCCTCGCGCTTGCTCATGCCGAAAAAGTGATAATCGAACTTGTCGATGCCATCCAGGAGCGGGGAAGCCTTCACATAGTTCGGGCTGCGCAACTTCTCCTCTGCAATGCCGGATTCTCGCAGCATGTCATCGGTGAAAAAGGTGATCGTCTCCCTACCGTGCTTCAAATTATCCCAATACTGTCCCATATGGCTGGCTCCCGGGAATCTCCCGCTCATCCCGATAATGGCTATCGTGTTCTCTGCCTCGCTCGCCGTCATTGACGCTCCCCCTTTCGCCGTAATTTTTGCGCTTGTTGCGCGGCTCGCTGCTTGATTTTGCGCTGTTCGTCAACAACAACGCCGCGTTGCGCCTCCGTGCCGTTTCCGTTTCCTTCGAGATAGTGCGCCAACAAGGAAATGGTCGGATATTTGAACAGATCCACAACATGGATCGGCCTTGCCAGTTCCGCTTCGAGTCCTTGCTGGACGCGAAGCAGGAGCAGAGAGTGGCCGCCCGCATCGAAAAAGTTATCGTGAATGCCCACTTCCTCTACTTTCAAATGGCGCTTCCATACCTCCGCAATTTGTCGCTGCAGCATCGTCTCCGGCAGTACCGTGCCCTGTCGGCTCTCCCTGAAGTTGAATGCCCCAGGCTCGGGCAGTCTGGCCGCATCTGCCTTCCCGTTGCGGGTCAGCGGAATCTGATCCAGCTCCACATACGCCGCAGGCAGCATATATTCCGGCAGGCGGTCTCTCAGATGAAGCTGCATGCCGGTCGGGTCGAACGGCTTCTCGGCCGGAACCACATAAGCAATGATCCGGTCGTCCCTGTCCGCTTGGCATACCGTTAAGCAATCGGCGATCGCGGAATGCCGCAGAATCGCCTCTTGAATTTCGCGCAGCTCCACCCGATAGCCGCGAATTTTGACAAAGTCCCCCTGCCTGCCGATGAATTCAACGTTGCCGTCCGGCAAGTACCTCCCTAAGTCGCCCGTCCTGTATATTCGATCATGCTCCATTGATGTATAAGGATTGGGGACAAACGCGGGGCGACCTTGTTCCGCTTCCGCGTTCCCGATATAACCGGAAGCCAGATAAGGCGAGCGAATGCAGATTTCGCCCGTTTCTCCACTCCCCTTCATGCCCAGATCCGAATCCATCACGAGCAATTGCACGCCTTCTCTCCCTTTGCCGATCGGGATCGACGGCCCTGGATCCGCGGGAACGGAATAGATCCCCATAATTTGCGGCGTCTCCGTCGCCCCATACCCGTTCAGACAGCGAACCTGCGGAGCGATCGCCCGGATATTCTCAATGTGGGACGGCATCAGCACATCACCGCCAAAAAAGGCATACCGCCATGCCCCGAGATCGCACCTCTTTTGCCCAGAGCTGCCTCCGCCCGCGATCACCATGCCCATCGCAGGGGTTACATGGGTAATCGTTATCCGGCGGCGTTCCATCCATTCCGTCACATATTCGGGAATAATCATCCGGCTTCCGTCCGGAATGCAGATCGCGGCCCCGATGGACAGCGGCACGAATATGTCCCGCAGCAATGGATCGTGTCCCAAGCCGGAGAACATGCTGAACCGATCCCGCCAATCAAGCCGGAATTCATTCACTTGCCAGCGAATGAAGTTGGCAAGCGGCTCGTGCGTGCATTGAATTCCCTTCGGCGCTCCCGTCGTGCCAGAGGTAAACAGCACATAGGCCGGATCCTCCACGGAGCATCCCTTCTCGAGCTGCGCCAGTATCGCTCGGACTGAGTCTTCTTCATCAGCTGCATAATCGCCGTTGATGCCGTAAATGCAGAACGATACATGACTTGCCCATTCATCGAGCAACCCGCCCAGTCTCTCCCGCTCCGCGCTGAGAAAGACGATGCCGTCCGCCTTGGACGCCTTGAGCAACTCTGTCGCGCGGATCGCCGGCTGCGCCGGATCAATCACCGCAAATGCCGAGCCGCTCTTGAGCACGGCGAGCATGGCGACGATAAGAGACGCGCTTCGCTCACCGTATATGGCTATCACTCCTCGCCGCTGGCGGGCGAAGCGAATCAACTTCGCGGCCAGTCTGTCGCTGCGTTCATCCAGATCGCGATACGTGTATTCGGCATCATCGCTATCGATGACCGCAATAGCCTCTGGACATTGCGCCGCCTTGTGCCTGAACATCACATGAACCGGCTGCAGAAGCGGATCGCGCGCCTGCCTTAGCGGCATGCTCGGATCGGGCAGAACCGCGGCCGAGCGTTCGGTGAGGAGCGAATACCGCTCAATCGGCCAATCGGGATCATTCACGATCTGGCGGCACAGACATTCGAATTGAGCCAGCATTTCGGTTGCCCTTTCCTCCCCGAACAGGTTGGAAGCATACGTCATCGTTAGTTGAATCCCTTCGGCTTGCTCCAGTGCGTACAGCGTCAGCTCGCATTTGGAATCGGGCTCGTCCAGCTCGATGATCTGCGTAGTCAGTCCGCTCAACTGAGCCGTAACCGGCGGAATGTTAAGCATATTGAACATGACCTGGAACATGGAGGAGCGGCTAAGATCCCGATCCGGTCTTGCCATCTCCACCAGCTTCTCGAAAGGCATGTCCTGATGCGCATAAGCATTGATGGCTGCGTCCCTCGCTAACAACAGCAGCTGGTTAAAATCAGGATTGCCGGATAAATCAAGCCGGAGGAGCAGCGTGTTCACGAATAACCCGACGACTTGATCCACATGCCGGTGATGGCGGTTCGCAACCGGAACGCCGACGGCGATGTCGGAGGTTCTGCTCAATCGGTACAGCAGCACATTGAAAACAGTGACGAGCGTCATGAACAGCGTGCAATTGTGCCGTTGCCCCAGCTCTTTCAACTCCTCGCTGAGCGCTTGCGGAAGCTTCAAGCTGACCTGCTTGCCCCGATAGCTCGACGCAAGCGTCCGAGGGCTGTCGGTCGGCAGCAGCAGGGGCGGAATCGGCTGCTGCAGCACGCCTGCCCAATATTCAAGCTGCTGGCTATAGGAGTCGCTTCCTATCCATTCTTGCTCCCAGCGGGCATAATCGGAATACGTCAGCGGCGGATTCGGCAAAGTCTGCCGGGATTGCCCGACCCGGATCGCATAGAGCTGCCGAAGCTCGTTCAGGATTATGCCTGTCGACCAGCCGTCCGTGATAATATGGTGCAGCACTAGCACCAAGTAGTGGCGGCGTTCTCCCGTGCGGAGCAGCGTCATCCGGTACAGCTCGCTATCCGACACCCGAATCGGACGACGGCACTCCTCTCTTATCCATTGCTGTGCCTCTTCCTCCGTGCATGTCTTGATTGCCAGCCGGAACGCCTTTTCCTCCCTGACTAAGGAGAAGGGGATACCTCCCTCTTCATGAATGGTCGTCCGGAGAGAATCATGTCTGCGAATCAGCTCTTTCAGAGCTTGCTCGAGAGCCTCCACGTCCAGCGGCCCGTCAAGAGACAACGTGCCGGGCAGCAAATAAGCCGTCTGATCCTCATCCAGCTTCTGCAGGAACCACATTCTCTGCTGGGCGCTCGTTAGCGGAGCCCGGTAATCCCCGGCCAGCTTCAGCGGAACGATGTCCGCCTTGTCCGTTCCGCCCTCCGCCTTCTGCAGCATTCGGCGGATTTCGTATGCCATATCGCGCAGGGCGGGCTTGGCGAAGACCGTGCCGATCGGCAATTCGATTCCGAACACGTCATGAACGGCCGTGATGAGCCGGGTTGCCAGCAAGGAGTGGCCGCCAGCCTCGAAGAATTGCTCTTCTGGACGCACCTGCTTTTTCCCAAGCAATTGTTTCCATATTTGTATCATCACTTCTTCGACCATATCACTGCCGAAGCTGTTATCTTCCGACGCGTCATGCATCCCGTAAGCCTCTTCGGCCTCCTCTGCAAGCAAGGAGCACAATGCATTGCGATCCACCTTGCCATTGGGCGTCAAAGGCATGTCGCCTAGTACCACAAAGCGGGACGGAATGTAATGGCCCGGCATACGTTCTTGCAGAAATTTCCTTACAGCCGTCTCCTCCCACGCTGATTGCGGCTTCATGACGACAAAAGCGGCGAGCGAAGCCTGATCGGGAGCCTCTCCGGCGACAATGACGGCACAGCTGGCAATGTCAGAACGCTCTGACAAGTGGGATTCGATTTCGCCGAGATGAAGTCTTACCCCCCTGACCTTGACTTGATCGTCCCGTCTGCCAACGAACTGGAGCCTTCCGTCGGGCAGGCATCTTACCAAATCGCCTGTTCGATATAAGCGCCCCTGCTCGTGTCCATCGCCGGCCGAAGGCGTAATGAATTTGGCCTGCGTCAATTCGGCATCGTTACAATACCCGCGGGCAAGCCCGATTCCGCCGACGTACAATTCGCCAATGCCCCCAGGCAATGGGCGCTGCATGTAGTCATTGAACACCTGCACCTCCACATTCGGGATCGCTTCTCCGAGATCGATGATCGATTCATCTGAACCGCATTCCTTGACCGTTACCCAGACGGTTGCTTCCGAAGGACCGTATGCGTTGTAAAAACGCCTTCCCGGAGCCCAGCGTGCCACGATATCGCGGGTGCACGCTTCGCCCGCCGATATGAGGACCTCCAATTCCGGCAAGTCCGCATCCGGAATCAAGGTTAGAACAGATGGAGGAAGCACCGCATGAGAAATCCGCTTTTCCCTCATCCACCGTGCCATTGCCGCGCCGGGCATCAGCGTATCCCTGTCGGCCATGCACAGCGTTCCCCCGCTGCGAAATGCCATCACGACCTCAAACACCCAGGCATCGAAGCTGAAGGATGCGAACTGGAGCACCTTGCTTCTATCGCTAAGATTGAAATATTGACGCTGCGCCTCTGCCATATTCCATATGCCGCAGTGCTCAATCATGACAGCCTTCGGCTTGCCAGTGGATCCGGACGTGAAGATGACATAAGCCAGGTCGCGGATTCCTACGTCCAGCCCGGTCGGCCTCGCGCTCTGGCCAGCAATGTCCGCCTCGTCCCGATCGAGCAGCGCCAGTTCGATGCCTTCTCCGAACGAACCCAGGCCGATCGGCGAAGTGCTGATGATGACCCTCATCTCGACCTTGTTCGCCATATAGACGATGCGCTGCGGCGGATATGAGGGATCGATCGGCACAAAGACCGCGCCGAGCTTCAAGACGGCAAATACCGCTGCGACCATGTCCGGCGAACGACGCAAGCACACTCCTACAAATTCGCCCTTCCGTACGCCTTTGCCGGACAGCCACCAAGCGATGCGATTCGCCCTATGCTCCAGCTCCAGGTAGGTCAACGTATCGTCCATGAACGTAACGGCCGCCGAGTCCGGCCGCTGCGACGCTTGATATTCGAGCAAATGATGCAAGCAGATGTGAGGCAGCGGCGCGGACGGGAGTTGCAACCGCCGGCCATGGCCAGATCGCGCATTCAGCCTCAGCGTGCCGATCCGCTCCTCCGGATTCCGCACGACCCCCTCGACCAGCTCCGTATACAAGCGCGCCATTGTCTTCATGAAGGCAGCACTGAACAAATTCGAGCGATAGATGAAAGAACCATGGATGAACGCGTCCGTCTCCTCCACCATCAAGACGAGCTCGAACGGCGTATCCTTGGTTCCCAGCGGCACCGGCCGCCAAATCATCCCCCCGAGCTCTGTCACCTCCTGATCATCGCTTATGAATAACGGAGAGCGAGTTCCATCCCCGCTCTGGGCCCGTTCCATGACAAACGCAACCTGAAACACGGGTGAAATCTTGGCATCGCGCTCCGGCTGCAGCCGTTCCGCCACCAAAGGGAACGGATAATCCTGGTGCTCCATGGCCCCCAGCATTGATCGCTTGACCGAATCCGCGAGCTTCCCAAATGGCAATTCGCCCGAGCACTCGAGGCGCAGGGCAACCGTGTTGACCAAATAGCCGAAAACCTCCTCGAAGCCGGCTTCGTTCCTTCCGGAGACGAACGTGCCGATTACGACTTCCTCTTGCTCCGTATAGCGATACAGCAGCGCAGCAAAGGAAGATAGCAGCAGCGTATTCACGGTAACACCGAGCTTCCTGCTTAATCGAATCACTTCTTGGGACAAGGATTCACTGAACCTGAAGATACAGTTTTCCCCTCTATGATCGTACGCGGAGGCTCCGCCCCCGACTTTGTCCGCGACCAGCGCGCAGATGGGCAGCGGCTCCGCAAGCGTACGCTCCCAGTAGTTCCGGTCTTGTTCTGCACGCTCACTCTGCAAATAACCCTGCTGCCAATCCACAAATGCGCTGTAGCTGCGGCTCTCCCGCAATCGCTCCCGAACCGGAACGCCATGCTGGTACCGATTTGCGAAATCGCGCAGCAGCATGACGATCGACCATGCATCCGCAATTATGTGATGCATTGATATCAATAGTCGTGGCGGACGATCGGGAGCATAGAACAGGAAAATACGGAACAGCGGGCCATCATGCAATGAGAACGGCTCCCGCATGCAGCGCTGGAACAATTCTTCCGCTTCGGATCCCCAAGACGCGAGCCGATGCACCCGAAAATCAACTTCTCCGTCAGGCCTTACATGACGTTTGATCTCTCCGTCTTCTATAGAAAACACAGTGCGCAAAGAACTGTACGTATCATATACACTTTGAAAGGATAAGCGCAGCTTATGCTCATCCACAGGCGTTAACAGATCCCATGCCGCTTGCATATGGTAGGCGCAATTGTCCGGATGGGCCTGCTGCAGCAGCCAGAGCGCCTTCTGCCCGTAAGATGCCATCGTATCCCGCTTCTCCTGACGCTGCTGCAGGAGCTGGCGGATCAGCCTTTCTTTGTCCTGTCGGGATAAGCCTGCAGTGACAATCGAATCGTTCATCTTGTTCATCTCCTGTCATTGATGTGAAGCACGATCATGACCCCTTCTCTTGCGTTAACAGCAGAAGGAGCCGTTCCATGTCTTCGTCGGACAACTCGCCCAGATCTCGCTCCATGTCGCCGGAATTCAGCAAATCGTCGATTTGCGATCGTTCTTCGTTGCTCTGCCTATCCCGGGCATCCAGCAGGATGCCGTGCAATTTCGATGCGGCCTGGCGGGTAGTGATCCCTTCCAATAACTGAACAATCGGCAAAGATACTTGGAATTGCTGTTCGATCGCATGCTTCAGCTGCAGCGCCATTATGGAATCCATCCCGAGCATGACCAGCGGACGATCCAGGGACAGGTCGGACGCGGGAATTATCTTCAGCACGCTGGCGAACATGCCCTGCAAGTGCTCCTCGAGCAGTGGCAGCGTTTCCACGCGATCGCGTACGGCTTGAAGGATATGCTGAACTGAGGAAGCGTTTCTAGAGCTTTCCCTCGCCCGGTCCGTTTGCGATTCGGGCACCGCTCCAATCGTTCCTCTCTCCAGCGCCTCCGGATCGTCGATCCACAGCCGTCTCTTCTCCCAAGGATAGGTCGGTATGGCAATGCATTGTCCCCGGCTGCCGACGGCATTCCAGTCCAGATCCGCCCCATACCGGTATAACCTAGCCGCAGCCTCCGGCATGCATGCTCCGTCATCGCCCCTGCGCATCGAGAATGCCGCCAGCTTGACTCCTCCGGCCTGACCGCATTCTTCTACATGCTGTGTGAGGACCGGATGAGGGCCGAGCTCTACAAAGGCATCGTATCCGTCCAGCATGGCCGCATGCAGCGCGTCCGCAAATCGAACAGGCTTGCGCATATTGTCAGACCAATGCTCCGCCCCCAGCCTCAGCCCATTCTCCATCCGCCCCGTCACTGTCGAATAGATGCGCAAGCGGGCCAGTCGGTGGCGAACCGGGCCAAGCTCGGTTTGAAGACGATCGCATAACGGCTCCATGAAGTGGCTGTGAAAGGCAAACGAGCTTGAAAGGAGATGGGTTTTAACCGTATCGGGCAGGTTCCTCAGCAAGCGCTCCACTTCATGTGCTTCTCCGGCCAGGACAACGGATGAGGGCCCGTTCACCGCCGATATCCCTACGCCCGGATATTCGCCGAGGCGCTGCTCGATATCGGCAAGCGGCATGCGTATGGAGACCATGGCACCTTGTCCCTTGGTCGATTGCATGAGCGTGCCGCGCCAATATACGAGACGCATCGCATCTTCCAAGGTGAGCACGCCAGCCGCGTAGTGCGCTGAAATTTCCCCAAGACTGTGCCCGATGACCGCCTTCGGTTCAATTCCCCAGCTCCTCCATAGAGCGAGAAGGGACGCTTGAACGGCAAAGACGAGCGGCTGAGCCGCATCGGTGCGATCTGCCCAAGCATCGGCATCTCCGCGGTGAAGTTCGTCCCATAACGACCATCCGGCATACTTGCTCCATATCGCATCGCATTCCAGGAATGTTCGTGTAAATGCGTTATCCCCGGATAAGTATTGCAGTCCCATTCCGTTCCATTGATTGCCTTGGCCGGAGAAGACGAACACAAGATTGGACGGATCGGCGATCGCGCAAGTCGAAGTAAGTCGCTCCAACTCAAGAGCGAGCTCCTCGCGGTTGCTCCCGAGAACGGCTGCGCGCCAGGCACGGTGCGTGCGCCTCTGCTGCGCCGTGTAGCAAATATCGTCCAACGAAGCATCAGTGCGCTCCTGCAGGTATCGTCTCATGTCGGCGGCAAGACGTGTCAGGGAGCCGTGGCTATTGGCGGACAAAGGAAGAATATGTAACGAAGGAGGCGCCTGCTGCGATGTCCGCGCCGGCGGCATCAACGAAGTTGCATACTCCTGCAGCACAACGTGAGCGTTCGTTCCGCCGAAGCCGAATGAGCTTACCCCGGCCACCGAAGCTCTGCTTCCTGCCGGCCAGCTTACCGGATCCCGCACGATCTGGAGCGGAAGATCGCGAAGCGGGATGTATGGATTGATCTCCTGCAGGTTCAAGTGCGGAACCCATTCCCGGTAGTGCAGGCAAAGCACGGTTTTGATGAAGCCGGCAATCCCGGCAGCCGCCTCCAGATGACCGATGTTGGTCTTGACCGAACCGATGTAGCACTTGCTCGCAGCGGAGCGGTTCCTAGACAGCACCCGCCCGATCGCCTGAACTTCGATCGGATCTCCCAGAGCGGTTCCCGTCCCGTGCGCTTCGATATAGTCGATCTCTTCTCCGGATATGCCCGCGGCGCGGTAAGCGTCCTGCAGCACCTCTTCCTGGGCCTGACCATTGGGTGCAGTTAAGCCGTTGCTTAAGCCGTCCTGATTGACGGCACTCCCCCTGATCACGGCGTATATGCGATCACGGTCGCGAAGGGCAGCAGCCAGCGGCTTCAAGATGACCGCGCCGGCTCCTTCTCCCCGTACGTAACCGTCAGCGCGCGAATCGAACGTTTTGCACCTGCCGTCTGCCGAGAGCATACCCGCTTCGCGGAAAGCTTTGCTGATGGCCGGATTCAATATCACGTTCACCCCGCCCGCGATCGCCATATTCGTCTCGCCCGTTTTCAAACTTTGGCAAGCCAGATGAACCGCGACGAGAGAGGAAGAGCAGGCTGTATCCACGGCCATGCTTGGGCCCCGCAAGTTCCATATATACGAAATTCGATTGGCGGCAATGCAATTGGAATTTCCCGTCACCGTATAAATGCCGCTTCGCTCGTAATCGGACAGCTTGCCGCAGCCGTAATCGTTGCTGGAAATGCCGACGAACACGCCCGTCCTCGAGCCGTTCATCGCTTCGTTCGTCAATCCCGCATCCTCGAGCGCCTCCCATACCACTTCCAACAGCATGCGCTGCTGCGGATCCATCTGCTCTGCCTCGCGGGGAGATAAGTGGAAGGCTTCATTATCGAACAGGTCGATTTCTTCAACGATACCGGCACGGTGCATACCGTCCTGCGCGAACCGTGACGAGCGCAGCTCGGGCATCTCCGTGATGCAATTTTCTCCGCTGCGGAGATTATGCCAATATTCGTCGATGCTGCTCGATTTGGGAAATCGGCAGCCCATGCCGATGACAGCAATCGCGTCCTCTTGCTCGGCTCCGCAGTCATCTCGTGCTGCATGCCCATTCTCCCCTCCGAACGCAAAATGCCGAGCCACGGCTTGGATGGAAGGATAGTCCCAGAACAGGGTTGGATCAACGGAACGCTTAACGAACGATTCCAATTCACCGGATAAAGACACCAATTCCTTCGAGTCAAGGCCATATCGGGAAAATGGAAATTCGGCCTTGATTTCATGTTGCGATATTTGCTTCAGCGCGCTGATTTGCTGCACGAACCAATTACATATGTCCTTGTAACGCTTGTCCTGTCCCTTGTCCATTTAATCCACCCCACACGAATAAACTTCCGTTCAGATACATCTCTTTGCACTTGCGGCGCTGAATCTTGTTACTGGTTGTTTTCGGGAGATTCAAAGGCTTGACGAGCTTGACATCATAGGCATATAGCTGGAGCTGTTCGGCAATGGCTTCGCGAATTCGATGAGCAATCCCGCTGCAGCAAGCTTCCCAATCGAGTTGCTTGCGCTGCACGGCATGCTTGAATTCCCGGTTCATTTCGCATACTACGACAAGTTCCTCTCCGCCCTGCACCTCTATCGAAAATGCGGCCAGACTCGCCCCGTTAATATCCGGATGGCAGCTGGCGGCAATCTCCTCGATATCCTGAGGATAATAGTTCTGTCCCCGAATGATGATCAAGTCTTTTAGCCGTCCGGCTATGTATAATTCGCCACCGTGAACAAAGCCGAGATCACCGGTGCGCAAGAACGGACCTTCCTCCGAATCCAACAAATAAGCCGCAAATGTCGCTTCGCTCTCGACCGGAGCATCCCAATAGCCTTGGGCGACGCTTTCTCCCTTAATCCATATTTCGCCGATTTCGCCCCCCTCGCATTCGAGCTGGGTGGACGGGTCTACGATTTTGATTTGCTGATCCGAAAAAATCGAACCGCAGCCGACCTGGGCACGCGCCGCATCCCCGTGGGCTTTGACTGGGGCGACATTGTTCTGCTGGAGCGCCTTATCGTCCAGATAGAGCAGCTTCTTTTGCGCCTCTTTGGCCGCAACGGTCACGCACAGCGTCGCCTCGGCCAGGCCGTAGCTAGGCAGCAGCGCTTCATCGCGGAAGCCGCATACGCGGAAGCTATCGCAAAACTGGCGGATCGTTTCTGCCCGAACCGGCTCGGAGCCGTTGAAGGCGATCGCCCAAGGGCTCAGATTCAGTTCTTGTTTATCTTCATCCGTTATTTTTTGGACGCATAGTCGGTAGGCAAAGTCGGGGGCTCCACTGAAGGTAGCTCGATATTTCGTGATCGTCCGCAGCCATCGAATCGGCTTTTGGATGAAATCCATGGGCGACATCAGATAACAGCTTCCGCCATTGTATACGTTTTGCAGCACGTTCCCGATGAGCCCCATATCATGGTACATCGGCAGCCAAGACACCATAATCGTGTCATTTGAATGATAGAATCGTTTCTTCATGATTTCGAGATTGTGGAGTAAATTGCGATGGCTTACCATTACGCCCTTCGGAGTGTTGGTAGATCCGGACGTATATTGAAGGAAAGCGATATGGTCGATCGGGATCGTTTGTGCCCGATAGGTAAATTCATCGTCACGCTGCAGAATATCGTCAAGCTGAATGGAGTAGGCACTTCTCATCTTCTCTGGAAGCTTCATGGAATCAAGGGGAGATTGCGTAATAAGCAGGGCAGGCTTGGCGTTCTCATAGATCGCTGTGACTCGTTGCCCATTGCGCGACTTGCTGGGAGGAAAGGCTGGCACCGGCAAAGCGCCTGCCTGCAAGCATCCGAAAAAAGCAATGATATAGTCGATCCCGCTCGGCAACAGAATCATGATTCTCTCGCCGGACAAGTTCAGAAATTGAAAATACGCGGCAAGCTTCTGGGAACGGAGGCGCAGCTCATGATAGGTGCAGCTTTCACTCTCGATTTCCCCGTTTTTCAAATAAATAAACGCTTTGCGATCGGGATAGTGATACGCCGTATAATCTAGCATTTCTAACAAATTTTTATACATCCTCGACTTCCTTTCTCATTCGGAAAATTACACATAAAAAAGAAGACAGGCTTGTTATACATAGCGACATCAACGGCTATTATTGTCTATTTTTACACAAGAAGTGTATGGAATTTATGTTCATTTATTTCGATGGGTCTCAAACATTAGTTCTGAGATCGGTCACCGTCTGATAGAACCCATTATTGACTAACATCGGACTTGGGCCATTTCCATACCTTTCCACAATATTGAGTTTTGGCCTGTAAGGGGGCACAACGAGTTCAGTGGTTCTTTCATATCATCCAGAAACGGCTGTAAAAGCGTGGCATGATGAATGCGACCGTTTTGACACTTCGGTGTAGTAATTGAGGGCGGGGTCCATTTAAAATGAAAATGCAAAGCCTGTTAACGTTCAATACATCGAAATTTTTTTCTTTTCTCTTGGCTAGCGTAACTCTAATTTTGAATCTTCTTCTATCTTGATTCCCTTAAAATACCACTATATATTTTTGGTGTCAATACTTCAATAATCATGTATGTTATTCGTCTGTGATAATGTCACCCTATAACTGTTCTGAGATAATGTCACTATGGGACAGGAGATAATGACATTGAAGAGTGCCGTGACAAAGAAAATTCTGGTTGTGGAAAAGTATTGAGCTGAGTAGCGCCTGCACTCCTCTTCTCTATGAAGTTTAGGAAAAACTATTACCATCATTTTACTATAGAAAGCTTCTTTTTCAACATATTTCCATATTCTCGCCCAAAAAAATAGCGTGCATCGCGCTGCACGCCATCCAGCCGCCATAACGAAAAGAATCGGCTAACTTCTTAGGACGCCCCATATGGTACAATTTCTTGTAAAACGCATGAAGTTTCTAATTGAAATTGAACCGTCTTTTTTAAACCGGGCTGCCAAATCGATATCGTCTCTTCATTGTGATATTCAAATTTGCTTCTTGTACAGAAAGACACCCTTCGTTGACGAAATGGGTTCAATTTGTTATGGACTATGTGCAATGTGAAGAAAATTATCAGCACCCATGGACGTTAGATGAAATGGCGGATATTTCATACTTCAGTAAATTTCAATTTGCTCATTATTTCAAGGAAATTGTCGGGATATCTCCATACTCATGGTTACAAATTTATCGAGTTATTCGCAGCCAAAACATGCTGATAAACACAAATAAAACCGTATTAAAGATCGCCATCGAATGCGGTTTTTCTTCTGTTTCCGTTTACAATCAGCTGTTTCAACGATTATACGGCATCCCCCCCCGATCTTTTCGAACAATGGCTCGTAAATAAACGCCTGAACCGAAAATCATCATCATGCCGCATCCCAAAAATAGGCTATGTTTTACAAGTTTCTTTTGGAGACACAAAATACTTGATTGTATAAGGTCATTTTTTGGTGTAGGCTCTGTTGAGGGAGTAATTGAGGCTGATGAAGTATTCTTTGCAGAGAGTTTCAAAGGTACAAAACCTTCTAAAATGCCGAGAAAATCTCGTAAAAGAGGCAAACAGATTAAAAAGAGAGGTATATCTAACGAACAGGTTTGTATTGCTACTGCTATTGATAGACAGGGTAATCTAATTATGGAGTTACTATGTAGAGGTAGAATGACACACCAAGAATTAGAAAGACTCTATGACGGTCGTGTAGGGGATAACTCTATCTTTTGTACTGATAGTCATAAGAGTTATGTTCAGTTTGCCAAAGATTGTTCATTGGAACATAAACGTATACAAAGAGGAAAACATAAAGAAGGAATTTACCATATTCAACACATTAATGCTGTACACAGCAAATTAAAAAAGTGGATGAATAAGTTTAATGGTGTTGCAACTAAATATATCAGCAATTATTTGTATTGGTTTAAATGGCTACAATTATTTGAAACTGACAAAGAAGTTGTTAAAATCAAGAACTTTATGGTTCAATGCAATGTAGCCCATGCTTATACAAGAATAACAGATTTTAAAGAAAGAGAGCCAATATTTATTTAGGTAAATACATTTGTAATATTTGGAATGACGAATTATTTATATTTCTATGGAGGATAAATTGTAATGATAAAAAATAATTTTAAAATAGAAAACATTCCAGCAATTTTGTGGGGTGACAAATCAGATAAGTTATTTGTGGTGGTGCATGGTAACATGTCAAATAAGGCAGATGACTCGATTATTGTATTTGCAGAAGAAGCAACAGCAGTAGGTTATCAAGTGCTTAGTTTTGATTTACCTCAACATGGTGACCGTAAGGATGATACTTATCTTTGCAAAGTTCAAAACTGTGTTCAAGACCTTAATACAATTATGACCTATGCAAAATCGTTATCAAATAATATAAGCATTTTTGCTTGTAGCATAGGAGCATATTTTAGCCTATTAGAATATAGCCATGAGCCGTTGAAGCAGTGTTTGTTTCTCTCTCCTGTGGTAAATATGGAACGTATCATAAATAATATGATGACATGGTTTAACGTAAGTGAGAGTAGACTAAAAATAGAGAAAGAAATTTCTACACCTATTGGACAAACTGAGTCTGTAAAATAGTTTGTGTAAACTCCAAAACCTATTAAAATGGAACTAATAGAAAGGTTGGGAGAACACATGGGACTATGGACGAAAGAGCAACTACGAGCGTTTATTAAAGAGAACAAGCTCATGACCGCGAAAGATGCGCAAAACGCCTTGAAGGATCTGTTCGCCGAGACGATTCAGGAAATGCTGGAGGCCGAGATGGACACGCATCTGGGCTATGAGAAGCATGAGAAAGCGGAGAAGACCACCTCCAATTCACGCAATGGCAAGAGCCGCAAGAAGATCACCAGTGAGTATGGGGAGCAAGAGATTTCGGTGCCCCGCGACCGGCAAGGTGAGTTCGAGCCACTGGTGGTGAAAAAGTATCAGTCGAACGTGACCGGCATTGAGGATCAGATCATTGCGCTCTATGCCAAGGGCGTAAGCACACGGGAGATTCAGGATCATCTCCAGCAGCTATACGGCATTGAGGTGTCCCCTACGCTTATCTCCAATGTCACCAACAAGATCATGCCCCTGGTCAAAGAATGGCAAAACCGGCCGCTGCAAAGCGTGTATGCCGTTGTATTTTTGGACGCCATTCACTTTAAAGTGAAGCAAGATGGCGCCATCGTCAATAAGGCGGCTTACATGGTCATCGGCATCGATTTGGATGGCAACAAGGATGTTCTGGGCATCTGGATCGGCGAGAATGAATCTGCAAAGTTCTGGCTGAGCGTGCTGAATGAGTTGAAGAATCGCGGCGTACAGGACATTCTCATTACGTGTGTGGACAACCTGACCGGCTTCTCGCAGGCCATCACCGCATGCTATCCACAGACGGAGATTCAGAAATGCATCATTCATCAGATTCGCAATTCAACGCGCTATGTGTCCTACAAGGACCTAAAGAAGGTCACTGCCGATCTGAAGCCGATCTACAAGGCGAGCACGGAAGAAGCCGCTCTTGTGGAATTGGATCGCTTTGAAGAAGTCTGGGGAACGAAGTACCCGCTCATTATCCGTTCCTGGCGCAACAATTGGGATGAGCTCGCGACCTTCTTCAAGTTTCCGCCAGAGATCCGTAAGTTGATTTATACCACAAACATCATCGAGAGCTACCATCGCCAACTTCGCAAAGTGACCAAGGGCAAGAGCATCTTCCCGACGGACGAGGCGTTGCTGAAGATGCTGTACCTGGCGACGATGGATGTGACTCGCAAATGGACGGGGCGCGTGCAGAACTGGGGACAAATCCTCCTCCAGCTCTCCATCTTCTTCCCGGATCGGGTCGGACAACATTTAAGCTAAGGGGCGAACCGCCCCCGAGGGGGCTTCATCATCAATGCGTTTACACAAAACTCTTGACAGACCC
>NZ_LDIG01000122.1 GCF_015845845.1 Paenibacillus dendritiformis | reverse complement strand
GGACTTGTCCGATTGGATAGTAGATCGACCAGATGGAAGCTTCCGTCGCACCCCCGAGCGAGATGACGTCGGCCTTCGGGAACCGCTGCTTGATTCGCTCCGGCAGGTTCAACGGAATCCAGTCGCCGCTAAGCAGCACGGAACGGAGAGGAAGGACCGCTTCGTCCTCCTGCATGCACGCGACGGCCAGATCCATGAGGGCAGGCACCGAGTTCCAGACGGTAATCCCCTTCTCCTTGACCGTATGAAGCACGTTCTCCATATCGCGCTGATCGGCCACGAGCACGAGCGCTGCCCCCGCGCTCCAGGCTCCGAACAGGTCATATACGGACAAGTCGAAGCTCATCGAGGATAGTCCGATAAAGCGGTCGCTCCCGGTAATCCCCAGCTTGCGGTTCATATCCTGAATCGTATTGCAGACCGCCCTGTGGCCCGTCATGACGCCCTTCGGCCGGCCAGTGCTGCCCGAGGTATAGATGATGTATGCCGCATCACCTGCTTGGCTGCCGCATGTCACGTCCGCAGCGCAATACCTCTCCATTCCTTCCCGCTCCCACATTCCCGGCGAGAGCACCAGCTTGCTGCTCGAATGCTCTGCAATATACGAGCGGCGTTCTTCGGGGTAGTCCGGATCGATGGGCACATAGGCTCCTCCCGCTTTTAAAATCCCGAGTACTTGCGCCATCGTCTCGATGGAACGCTTGCCGATCAGTCCGACACGGTCGCCGCGCATAACGCCTTGCTCCCGCAAGTAGCGGGCCACTTGATTCGAACGCTCGTGCAAGACACGGTACGTCACGGACTCTTCCCCGAATATAACCGCGGCATGATCCGGCGTTCGCTTGGCCTGCTCCGTGAATAAGGTATCCAATGTCGCCGCGGCAATAGCTTCATCCGTCCGGTTATATCGCTCCAACGCGGCTTGTTCGGAATCATCCAGCTCCAGCTGCGCTTTCATCGTTGCCGGGGACTCGTCGTGCAGCAGCCGCTCCAGAACATCGGTATACTGGCGAAACATCGTCGCGATGAAGCTGTCTTCAAACAATCCTTCCACATATTCGAAGGTAAGCAGCAGTTCTCCGCTTCGCCACATGGCCAGGCAGTCGATATAAACCTGCGGCGTTTCGTAAAGATCCCACGTAATTCGTCCAAGCCTCTCCCATTCCGTGCCCGCTTCCGGCTCGCCGTTCAAGACGCTTGTAAAAACGTAAGGCAGTACGGAGCGATTCTCGTCCAATTGATGCTGCTGCGCCAGTGTTCGCACAAGCCGCACGCCATCATAGCTTCGGTGCGACAGCCCCTCATATACTTGGTCTTGCACATGTTGCGCTTGTTCAAGCAATGGCGCCTGCGGCTGCAAATTTACATCCAGCAGCAGCATTGAGGTGAAGTCGCCGAGCATGGAATCAATATGCTCATGTACGGGCAGACGGTTATTGACCGTCAGGTTCAGCGTCATGCGGCTCTGATTGCTCCAGTAAGCAAGCACCTGAGCGTAGGCCGTGCACAGGAGCGCGGACAGGGTCACATTGAGCTCGCTCGCCGCCTGCCGCAGCCGCATCCATTGCTCGGGCTTGAACGTCCTGCTGACTCGCTTGAAGCGCGGACGGGCAATGGCAGACGGCGCCGCCGCCAGCGGGAGCTGCGGAGCCGGAGGCAGATCTTTCAGGCGTTCCAGCCAGTACTGTTTGTCCGCTTCATACGCCTCGGTCTCGCGGTGCTGTCCGAGCGCCATAACATAGTCGCGGAACGTTACCGCTTGATCCGGCAGCGTATGGTCCGGGTTCTCGTAGTAATGAACCAGTTCCTTCCCGATGCGGCGCATGCTCTCCCCGTCTATGAGCGTTACGTCCCAGCTGAAGCTTATCCGATGAACATGTTCCGACAGCTTAAAGGCTTTGAACTCGAACATCGGCCATTGCCCGAGTGCGAACACTTGATGCGCCATACGTTCCCGCTCCGCCTGCAGTCTTAGTGTCTGTTCGGTCTCCGCCAGACCGCTTACATCCTCGACCGTGATCTCGTAGTCCGGCAAGGCCTCCAGAATCCGCTGCTCATAGCTGGGCAGCACGACGGCGCGCAGCATCGGATGGCGGGAAATGACCCGCTGCACACAAGTATTCAATCGCTTCAGGTCACGGGATGTGTCCAGTTCGATATACCCCCGGGTGGAGAATCCGCTCAGCTCGTAGCGGCTTTCTCTTCCGAGCACATAGGCCAGCTGAATATCCGTCAGCGGGAACGGTTCATGCAGGTTCTGCGGATCCGGCGTAACGGGAGGCCACCCATCTTGTATGAACAGAGCATCGATCGAATCTGAAACCGGACCGCCCTCATACGCAGACACGATAGATGATGCCTCGCGCTGTTCCTCAAGCAAGGATGCCATGCCGGCGATGTTCGTCTGCTTGAATAATTGCAGCGTCAGCGGACTCTGGCCTGCATCATCCCATGGGAGTGTCTGGCGAATGCGGTGAATGACATGCGCCATGGCGATGGAGCTTCCGCCCAGATCCAGGAAGCGATCGTGTATGCCAATCGGCCGTACATTCAGCGCCTCTTCCCAGAGACAAGCCAATGTCATCTCGATGTCCGTTCGAGGAAGGACCGGCTTGTCCTCCAATGCGGCGGCGCTCCCGGCCGGTTCAGGCAGCGCCTGCACATCGACCTTCCCGTTCGGTGTCAGCGGAAGGCTTGCGAGATGGACGAAATGAGAAGGGATCATATACTCCGGCAGCTTGCTCGCGGCCAGCGTTCGCAGCTCTTTCGCATTCTGCGGCTCTTGCGCCACGTAATAGGCGCATAAATACGCGCTGCCGTTCGCTTGCTTCCGCTCAACCACGGCGGCGTGCCTGATTGATGCATGCTCCATCAGGCAGCTGCTGATCTCCCCCAATTCAACGCGGTAGCCGCGAATTTTCACTTGGTGATCCCGGCGTCCCAGGAATTCGATATATAACTTGGACCCAGGCTCTTCCGAAGCATCCGCCGTCTCCTCGGGGTTAACTCCGCCTTCGCCGTCCATCTTCCACCTTCCCCGATCCCCCGTTGCATACAGCCGGCCAAGCCGCGGATGGACGAGAAACGCTTGCCTCGTCTTCTCCTCATCGTTCCAATAGCCCTCCGCCAGCCCCGCGCCGCCGATATAAAGATCTCCTTCGACTCCGATCGGACACGGTTCCAGCTCATAGTTAAGCACATAAAATTTCTGATTCGCCAACGGGCGGCCGTAAGGAATGCTCTTCCACTTCTGCCGTACTTCTTCGATCGGATAATGGATCGACCAGATGGAAGCTTCGGTGGCTCCTCCAAGCGAGATGATCTTCGCCTGCTCGAATCGTTGTCTGATGCGCTCCGGCAAGGTCAGCGGAATCCAGTCGCCGCTAAGCAGCACGGCCCGAATGCCGGAAATCGATTCACTCGCATCCATGCACTCCACAGCCAATTCCATTAGCGCAGGCACCGAGTTCCAGACGGTAATCCCCTTCTCCTTCACCGTCTTCAGCACATGCTGCATGTCGCGCTGATCGTGCACAAGCACGAGCGCCGCCCCTGCGCTCCATGCCCCGAACAGATCGTATACGGACAAGTCGAAGCTCATGGAAGACAACCCGATGAAGCGGTCGCTCGCGGTAATGCCCAACTTGCGGTTCATATCCGCGATCGTATTGCAGACCGCGCCATGTGAGGTCATGACGCCCTTCGGCCGGCCTGTGCTGCCCGAAGTATAGATGATATACGCCAAATCATTCGCATGACTGCCGCACGCCAAATCTGCACGGGAATACCGCTCTATGCTTGCCTGCTCGCACATGCCCGGCAAGAGCAGCAGCTTGCTGCTGGAATGCTCTGCAATATAGGCGCGACGCTCTTCAGGATAATCCGGATCAATCGGCACATAGGCGCCGCCAGTCTTTAAAATGCCAAGCACTTGCACCATCGTCTCGATGGAGCGCTTGGCAAGCAGCGCTACGCGATCGCCGCGCTGAATCCCCTGCTCCTGCAAATAATGAGCCCATTGATTCGAACGTTCGTGGAGGCTGCGGTAAGAGATGGACTCGATACCGAATATAACGGCGGCATGGTCCGGCGTTCGCAGCGCCTGTTCGGTAAATAACGCCACAAGAGTCGTCGTGCCGCAGGCTTCATCCGTATCGTTATACCGTTCAATCCAAGCTTTCTGGTTGTCCGGAAGCGCTAAGCGGATGTTGTCGCTGGCATGAACTCCCGACAGAAGCAGCCGCTCGAGCAGCCCCGTATATTGGCGGAACATCGTATGAATGAAGGCGTCGTCGAACAGCTGTTCCACGTACTCGAACGTCAGCAGCAGCTCGCTGTCTCGCCACATGGCCAGACAATCAATGTACACCTGCGGCGTCTCGTACAGCTCCCAAGTGATGCGTCCCAGCTCGTCCCAGCCGTCATGCGGCTCCGCGTTCAGCATGCTGGTAAACACATAAGGAAGTACGGCCTGGCCGGGATCCAGTTGATGAAGCTGCGCCAGCTTCCGCATGAGCTGCACGCCGTCATAACTTCGATGCGCCAGCGCCGCTGCAATCCGTTCCTGCACGGACTGCGCCTGCTCCAGCAGAGCCACCTGTGGCCGCACTTCCACATCCAGTATGATCGTCGACGTGAAGTCGCCGATCATGTCTCCGATCCGCTGGTGCACGGGCAAGCGATTGTTGACTGTCAGGTTCAGTGCCAGGCGGCTTTGATTGCCCCAGCAGGCGAGCACCTGAGCGTACGCGGAGCATATAAGCGCCGACAGCGTTATATTGCGCTCGCTGGCGATTCTTCGCAACGTCTGCCACTCATCAGGCCTGAAGGTTTTGCTGATGCGCTTGAACCGCGGCAGGACGATGGAAGACGGAGTAGCTTGAAGGGGCAACGGCGGCGCGGAAGGAAGGTCCTTCAGCCGCTCCAGCCAGTATGCCTGGTCTCTCTCATAAGCCTTCGTTCCCCGGTAGCGTTGATAGGCAGACACGTAGTCCCGGAACGTAACTTCAAGCGCAGGCAACTCCCGGTGCGGATGCTGATAATAATGGGCCAGCTCTTTGCCGATCTGGCGCATGCTCTCTCCGTCGATCAGAGTCACGTCCCAACTGAAGCATAACCGGTAAAGATTCTCCGACAGCTTGAAGGCTTTGAACTCGTACATCGGCCACTTGCCCAGCTCAAAGACCTGATGGGCCATTCGTTCCCGTTCTGCCAGCAAGCGGCTCGTCTTCTCCGCTTCTGTGAGACGGCTGACATCCGCCACCGCAAGGTAGTAGTCCGGCACCTGCCCCAGGATCTTCTGTTCCCAGGACGGAAGGATAACGGCGCGCAGCATCGGATGACGGGCTATCACCTTGCGCAAGCTCCGCTCTAATCGCTCCGGATCGCAAGAGGTTTCCAGCTCCATATATCCGTGCGTGGAGAACCCGCCAATCTCGTAGCTGCCTTCCCGCCCCAGTACATAAGCCAGCTGGATATCGGTAAGCGCAAATGGTTCATGACAGCCTGCTTCATCATGATGAAGCGGCGGCATCGTGTCGGCGGCAGATGCCCCAAGCAGATAAGGATTGGAGCTGACAGGCTGCTCACGCTGCTGACTCATTCGCTGATCGATGCAGCTTGCTAACCCCTCGATCGTCGGACATTGGAACAGATCCTGTATCGTTATCTGGGCCGTGAACGCCTCTCTGATACGGGGCAGAAGCTTCATCGCTTTCATGGAATGCCCGCCTATGGCAAAAAAATTATCATGAATGCCAATGTCCGCCACTTGCAAAATACGCTTCCATAAAGATGTCAATGTAGCTTCTGTTGGCGTACGGGGAGCAACCTGCATCGCACGCGCTTGCCGCTCCTTATGAATCGCCAGCAGTTGCTCGCGCTCGGACGGATGGCTTGCTCGGTCATGTTCCTGGAGCAGCGGCAGCTCCGGGAAAAGCGCCCAATTTACTTGCACCTGCTCCCCTTGCGCGACTGCGGTGATTTCGCGTTCCCATTGCTTCTGAAATGACTCGATCCGGGCAGCGTCCAGCTTCTCGCCGAGTTCATAGTAGACAGTGACCTGCCACGCTTTATCAAGCGATATCCGTCCGATAAATTGCTGAATATGAGGGTTGGCAGCATCTATTCCAATAAAGAGCGTCGGACGATTCATTTTTAGTGCCGCAAGAAAGGAGAGAACCCCCTTCACCGGATCGATGAGCCTATAGCCTTGGGTCGACAAGGCATGCTTGACGGCCGTATTCCGGCTCATCCCCACTTCATCCCATAAGCTCCATGACAGGCAGAAGCTTCTCACCCGTGATGTTCTGCGCTGGTACAAGGAGAACTGTTCTGCGAATCCGTTCGCCGCGCAGTACGAGCCTATCGTCATGCCGGATTCAATCGTCCGCGCGGATGAGGTCAGTACGAAGAGCGCATCCGGAATATCGGCGACTAAGCGATGAAGGTTGAAGGTGCCGTACACTTTCGCTTCATATTGCGCTTCCAATTGCGGCAGCGGCATATCGGCGAGCATCTGTTCCTCGATTGTGCCGGCAAAATGCAATATACCCGCGAGCGGCTGATTGAACCGCTCTTCATACTGCTTGACGAGCCGGCACAGTTCCGCGTAATTGCACAGATCCGCAGTTTCGTAAGCGATGCCGCGGTCTCCCTGCTCGCATAGCTGCTCCATTTCCCGGTAGACTCTGGCCTTTTCATGCCGATCCTCCAGGCTTGCATCCTGATATCGAACCGCTGATTGCGGCGTTCGTCCGACGATAAGAAGGCGGATTCGATAATGCGCAAGCAAATCCTTGACGATCTCCCGCCCGATCCCCCCGAGTCCTCCGGTCACGATATAAAAAGCGCCGTCTTGGAAAGGAAGCTCCTGCAGCTCGGTGCCAGAGCCGCACGGGTCAAGCTTCTGCAACCGCTGCACATAACGCTTCCCTTGACGAAGCGCGGTCAATTCCGGAAAATCCGGCGCATTCAACTCAGCTATTAGCGCAGCGGTATCAAAATGCTCCTGGCTGCTTATATCAATCAACCTGCACCGGATATGCGGATATTCCTTGTTGACCGTATGGACGATACCCGGCAGCGTCGAATGCCCAATGGCCGGCAGCTCCTCGCGATGAAGCATAAACGCATCTGAAGTGATCAAGCTGATCTGCGACACCGGAACATTCGACTGGTGCACAGCTTTTACCAGCATGAGCAGAGAGTGGCTTCCGCGCGTTTGCGAAGCCCGCAGATCCTGAACGCTGGCGATGCACATCTGTTCTTCGGCATAATTCAAACCATGAATGATGTGCCAAGCGTCTTCTCCGTCTGCAAGTACGGATTGCAGCAGAGATAAGTAATCATGGAACTCATCCGGCCTGAAGCAGTAGGTATTGGCGTCCTGACGCTCGAAGGTATGGCCGGGACTGGCCCAGATCGCCTGCTCCCCCATTCCTCCTCCCTTAAGTGCATCCGTAAGCCGGGATGGAGCCCCAATAATCAGCTTCCGAATCGTTCTCTCATTTCCGGGCGCCTCGGACCGAGCTATTTCGATTTCGCTCAGACTGCTCTCCATCCATACGGGTTCAACAAACCAGTCAGGCAAGGTATGTTCATTCGCGAGAATAAGATCCCATTTTTTCATTACGGCATCGAATTGGCCGCCGACAAGCTGCTTGGTCAAGCGCTCCCGCTGAATCTTGCCGGAGTTGGTTTTCGCTATATCCTGTTTTTCCACGAGAAGAATGGTTTTCGGCTGGATCCCGAATTGCCGATTTAAGTGCTGCTTGATATCGGCTATAAGCTGCCGGCAAAAGGCTTCCTCCCGGCTTTGCGGCACGATGAATACGGCGAGCGCATCCGTTCCCGCCTCCTCGTCCCACACGGCGCAAGCGGCCGCATAGCTGCGTTCAACCCCGGGGATCTCCTCGATAAAGGCTTCCAGTTCATAGTTGTAATAGTTGTTGCCGTTCATAATGATGACGTCTTTCTCTCGTCCGACCAGCGTCAAACGTCCCTGATCCAGAAATCCGGTATCCCCGGTATTAAACCATCCGTCGGAGGTAAAGGCGGCTTCGTTCGCCGGCTCGTTCCGGAAATACCCTTTCATAATGGTCGGCCCCTTCACCTGCAAGCGTCCGATTTGCCTCTCGGGCAGGATCCGATCCACCATATCGACGATGCGGAAGGCCATGCCCGGTATCGGATATCCCAGCTCCGTGAACGTGGATGCGCTCTGATCATGCTCCTCCGCGTACTGCACCGTGGAGCCCAGCGTGGTCTTGTCGATACGGTGTATGCCGGACTGTGAATCGGCGGTGAACAGATGGGAATAGACGATTCCTGACGAAGTCTCCGACATCCCGTAGGCCGGGAGCATCGTATCGCCGCGCAGCCCGTGAGGCTCAAGCAGCTGCAGAAATTGCTGTGCGGTGCTCGCTACGACGGCTTCTCCCCCGTTAATGAACCATCGCATCGAGGACAAGTCCCACTGACGCGAGGAAATGGCTTCTTTGCAGGCAGGAAGGAGACCATAGGCGAAGTTGGGCGCAAAACAGATTGTCGTCCGGTAATGATCCATCCAATCCAGCCATACAACCGGATTCGCGATAAATTCATCGATCGAAGCGATGACCTGCCGGCATGCCGCATACGTGCTTAACAAGTGAAACAGCACCAATCCGCCCACATGATCGAGAGGCATCCAATTCAAATAGACATCTTCTTCGTCAAGCTGATTGAAGACGCAGGTCGCCTTCGCGAAATGCAATACCGAGCCGCTGGCATGCTGAACGATCTTCGGAACCCCGGTGCTTCCGGAAGTAAGCAGGCATAAGACGATATCGTCGGGTCCGGCGGCATAAATTTCAGCCGCAGCATCCCCTTGCTTCAGGTCCTCTATATTTCGAATCACGAGGCCGGTTGTCTGCCATAGTGCGGTTAGTTCCTGCAACGGGCCCGACAGTTCGTCATCGGTCAGTATGGGCGGCTCGTTCAGCATCTCCCATGCATTTCGCAATCTCATCACGGCGGAATTCCGCTCATGATAGACGGGAGCAGGCGCGACCGGAACAGGGATATACCCGCCCAGCGCGCAAGCCCAGAAGGCCGTAATGAAGCTCCGATGATTACGGAATTGGAACAGGATATGCTGCTGCGGCCGTAAGCCTGTCTGCTGCAATCCATGCAGGACCCGCTTCGCGTCCGCAAGAAGTCCGTTGTAGGTAACGGATTCCTCCTGGCCTTGATTTGACACAAAGACAAGTTCCTTGTGACCGGATATTTGACATGCCCGCAAGAGCACATCCGCTATCGCGGCGGGATCTCCCGGGCGAACGTCAATATCGCCCCCGTATACATAAGCAAGCGGGTGCCGCTCCGCTTCATGCGCGGAAGCGGCCGCGGAACTTTCGCGTGCCGTGGCGGAATCTGCGCCCTTCGATGCGCCCTGAGAGCGATAGGCCGCATGACGTTCAGGCAGCACATCGGCCAAATGCAAGGGCGCAAGCGGAGCATTCCTTTTCTCGACGAAGATGGCAAGCCGTTTGCATGATTTCTCTTCTCTCATTTTTTTCTCAAGATCGAGCAATCGATCCGGTAGATGCGACAAGTCGTTCCCTCCTTAAGTGACGCTGTTAGTGATGCTGTAAAGGATGCTGAAAGAAGCGGGTTCAATGCTTCCAGTCAGCTGGCTGCAGCTGCAATCGCAAGCACTGATCGATGTCTGCGCACATCGATTCGATGCAATCGTTAAGGAAGAAATGCCCGCCCTCATAGATGCGATACGAAAAGAAATGGCTTGTATGCCGCTCCCACATGACCAAGTCGCGCAGCGATATGAGCGGATCCTGCCTGCCGCTATAAGCTTTGATCGGGCAAGGAAGCGGCTGCTTTGGACCATGCCGGTATGCTTCCACTAGCCCGAAGTCGGCGCGCAAGATCGGCACATAAAAATTCGCGTATTCCTTGTTCTCGAATAAGGAAATGTCAGTCCCGTAGTTCCGTTCCAGCGCCTGAAGCAGCTTTTCCTGGGGCAATTCGGACAATCGCGTCCGGTTCCCGAACCGTTCCGGCGGCAGCACGCCGGATACGAATAACCATCTTGGGGGGCATGAATAGGTGCTGCGGAGTTCATGCGCGAGCTCGTACCCGAGCAATCCCCCCATGCTGTGTCCGAATATGGCATACGGTCTATCCAAATAAGGTGATAGTCCAGCCGCTATCCGCCGGACAAGCTGCGGAATGGACAGCTCGAATTGTTCCTCATAACGGTTCTCCCGTCCCGGCAATTGTATCGGGCAGAGCTCGATCGTCTTGGGGAGATGCTGGCGCCAAGGAACGTAGCTCGAGGCGCTCCCTCCGGCATGATGCAAGCAAAAGAGACGGAACGAAGCATTCGGCAGAGGCGTCCAATACTGCAGCCATTGAGATGTCTTCGCGCTCATCTTCGGGCACCTATTAATAGAGCCATATTTCCGCCGGGATGCTTATTGTCGTAGAGAAGCTGATGCCCTTCCGCAAGCTGCTTCCAATCCAGTATCTTGGAAATGACGGGGCGCAGCGCTCCCTGCCCGATCAGATCCATCAGCACGGGCACTTCTTCCCGTCTGCCGATATGACTGCCTTGCAGCCGTTTCTGATGAAGCCATAAGAAGCGAAGATCGAGGCTGCCGATATATCCGGTCGTTGCGCCGCAAGTCACGACCATGCCGCCGCGTGCGCACAGAAACATGGACGTCGGCAAGGTCGATTCTCCCGGATGCTCGATGACAATATCGGGATTGGCCTTTTTCCCAACGATGTTGTATATCTCCCTGCGCATGCGAAGCGCGTCCTTCAGCCATGCCTTGTACACATGCGGGTCTTTGTAATCTTGTTCGAGCGCGCCGAAATGCTTATACTTTTGCCGGTTGATACAGCCCTTCGCGCCAAGCTGCATGCACAGCTCCGCCCTGGCGTCATCGGATATGACCGCGATCGGGATCCCGCCGTAATGCTTCACGATTTGGATCGCCATGCTCCCCAGGCCGCCGTAGCCTCCCCAGATAAGCACGATGTCTCCGGGCTTGACGGCATGCTCCTGATAGTTGGTCAGCATGCGCAGCACGGTCAGGCCGGTGCCAAGCGAGCAGGCCGCCTCTTCCCAGCTCAGCGCCTTCGGCTTGATGAAGCACTGCTGCTGCTGCACTCTGCTGAATTGGGCGAAGCTTCCCCAATTGGACTCGTACCCCCATACCCGGAACGAGGGGCTGGTCATCGGATCTTTGCCGGCTTGCACGATCGGGCAGCTCTCATAGTCCGCTTGCGCGCATAGGATATATACCTCGTCTCCCACCTTGAAATCCTTCACGCCTTCGCCCACCTCATAGACGATGCCGGCAGCTTCCGAGCCGCAAATAAAGAAATCCTCTTTGCGCTCTCCCCATTTGCCATGATCTTCAATGACGTTCTTCGGCTGCCCAAGACCTACCCAAATTCCGTTGTAATTGATCCCGGCAGCCATATTCAGGACGATCAGTTCCCCTCTGCGCGGCTTGGGGACTTCCACGATTTCTTCCCGGAAAGCGGTGAGCGGTTCGCCAAAGCGATCTTCCCGCACCGTCCACGCATGCATATATTTAGGCACCGTTCCTATCGGCGGCAGGTCCCCGACGGGGTATAGCGTATCGGTTCGTTCATCGTTTATTACGCGCATGGCAGTGCTCCTTTCGATACGATGGGATGCGTTCTAGAATTCGTACTCTTCATCGGACAGAGCGGCGCCGAGCACGATGCGCTGCTCTTCTTCGGACAGCATCGATAAAGTCATCAGCTTGGCGTGAGGCGCTTCGCAGGCGCTGGACATCAAGCGGCAATAATGCTCCGCATATCGTTCGATCGTCTCTTTCCGGAACAGATCGCGGTTGTATTCGATCATGCCAATCAACTCGCCGGCATCTTCATAGAAGGACAAGGTCATGTCGAACTTGGCTGCTTTGCTGGCGGTCTCGAGAAAGCGGACAGACAAGTTCGGCAGCATCAGAGCATTGCGCCCGGCATTCTGCAACGCAAATGCATGCTGGAACAACGGCGTACAGGCGGCATTCCGCTCCGGAGCCACAGCCTCGACGACGTGATGGAACGGCACGTCCTGATGCTTGAACGCATCCGTCACCGTGTGCTTCACCCGCTTCAGCAGGTCAAGAAAAGTATCCTGTCCATGGAGCTGTGTGCGCAAAGCGAGCGTATTGGCAAAAAAGCCGATCAACGGCTCTGTATGCCGATGAATGCGGTTGGCCACAGGCACGCCGATGCAAATATCGTTCTGGTTCGTATAGCGGAAGACGAGCAGGTTATAGATCGAGAACAGAAACATGAACAGAGTGGCATCCTGCTCCCGGCACCATGCTTTGGCTCGCGAAGTCAGCTCCTTGCCGACGGTGAATAGATAGATGTCTCCGCGATTCGTCAACACGTCAGGTCTTGGATAATCCGTAGGGAACAATAATCGCTGCGGAGCATCCTGTAAGTGGCGAATCCAAAAATCCAGCCGCTCATGCACCGGCTCCAGAGCCGCCGTTTGTGCTTGCCAATAGGCGTAGTCGGCGTAGCTGCAGGGCAAGTCCTCCAAGGCCGGCTCCTCGCCAAGAAGCAGCGCACAGTAAATGATTATCAGCTCCTTGATCAAAATGTGGATCGACCAGCCGTCAGCGGCGATATGATGAATATTGAGGAGCAGAATGCTTACGTCCGGTTCGCATCGCAGCAGCTTCGCCCGAAACGACAGGTCTTCGAATAACTTGAACGGTTCGCTTGCATACTGGCCGATTTCCCGTTCCAGCAGATCCGGGCGCAGCCCGCCAACCTCTTGTATCTCGAATGTGAATCGATCGGCGGGCATCACCTGTTGATACACGCCGCCTTCGTGATTACAGTAGATCGTTCGCAAGATTTCATGTCTCATGACGATGCGGCAGAGCGCCTCTTCCAGCGCCCTTGCATCCAGTTCCCCCTTCAATTCAATCGCTGCCGGCATATTATAGGAAGCGGAATCCGGATCATGCTGGTAGATCGTCATCATTCTCATTTGTTCATGGGATAAAGGCATAAGCTCGTCCCGCTGCACCGGTCCAAGATCGGGAACATGCCGCGGCTCGGTTGTCTCTTCTGCCGCAGAAGCATCCGACTCGCGTCCAAGACGGTCGATGAACGCCGCCAATTGCCGCAAGGTCGGGTATTCATACAAATGATCGAAGTCCAGCTCGACCCCCGCCTTGTCCTTGACTCGCAGAATGATTTGCATCCCCATCAACGAGTTGCCGCCCAGATCGAAAAAGTCGTCGTCGCGTCCAAATGACCTGCTCTCTAACACTTCGCTCCAGACGGAGGCGAGCAAGGACTCGGCAGCCGTGCCGTTGAACCAATGCTTGGTTGTCTGCTCCTGATGGCGTTCTATCGGATTCAGCGGCTTATTCGGGTTCCTCTCCGGGTCCGGCCTGCTGATCTCAGGCCAGCACTTGATGCGATCGAAGCCGTATCCCGGGAGATGGATTCTTCGACCCGGATAACAACGGGCGTGCGCGGCCCAATCCATGTCAACATGATGCTCGTACAAGGCGCGCAGTACGCCTAACATCGAGATCCGCTCGTCCCACGATCCGAGCACCTTGCAGTAGGGATACTGCTCCGCGATTATGCGGGACAGCTTCCCGTTCACCCCCAACTCCACAAAGACGACGTTATCGTTCCCGATCATCGTGCGGATGGCCTTGGCGAAGCCCTGTTCGTTGAACGGGGGCTGCATCGCCGCGAGCTTCGCTTGCTCCAGTCCTTCGGCCAGACTTGTCTTGCCGGTAATGATCTCTACCGCCCAATTCCCCCATCCCGTTCCCACGACTTGCTTGGGCTGTACGCCCAGCGCTGTCCAACAGCGGAACAAGCTGTATTGGAACGCGACCGTCCGGGAAGCCGCGTGATCAAGCGGGCTCGCCTTGCAGCAGTCGTTCCATTGTGCGTCGAACGCGGGATAGCGGTCGCGCAGCCGTTCTACGGCCGCATCGGGAATATCGATGTCGCCAGAACACAGCAGGACAACCTGATGGGAGCGGCCCGGTGTCAGCTTCCAGTGTAAGCTTGCCTCCAGCTGTGACTTGAGTTGGTCCACAGATGCCGCGACGAACGCAGTCCGGTACAAGTAGTTATCGCGGCCGGCATTTAAGGTGCAGGCGACGTCCCGAATGGCCAGGGAAGGCCGGCTTCTTACGGCCTCCAATATTTTGGCGGCGGTATGTCTGAAGGAAGACTCCGTCATGGCACTGAGCTTGATAATATATTCCGTCTCTTCCACCGGATCGGGACCGGTTGGCTCGGCCAACTCCCCCGGCTCTTCGATGACGACATGGACGTTCGTCCCGCTAAGTCCAAAAGAGCTGACTCCTGCCCGTCTCGGTGACTCATTCCATTGCTGCAATTCGCGATTCGGATAGACGGCGCTGTTCTCGAAGGAAATGAGCGGATTCGCCTTGCGATAGTGCAGTAACGGATACAGCTTTCGCTGCCGGATGCTCAGCACGGCTTTGAGGAGTCCGGCGATTCCGGCGCTGCTGCCAAGATGCCCCATGTTGGTTTTGATCGTGCCCAGCGCGCAGAAGCGGGCTCGATTCGTATAAGCCTTGAAGGCATGATCGAGCCCTTGCGCCTCGATCGGATCCCCGATCTTCGTTCCCGTTCCGTGCGCTTCGATATAAGTAATGGTTTCCGGCGGAATGCCGCTTTTTTGCCACGCATCCGTAATCACCTCGGTCTGGGCTTGCGGGCTGGGAGCCGCCAACGAGTTGGAACGTCCTCCATCGTGATTCAGAGCGCTTCCTTTAATGACGGCATAGATCGGATCATGATCGCGCACCGCATCTTCGAGCCGCTTGAGCAGGACGAATCCGCCCCCTTCTCCGGCCCCTGCTCCATCCGCCTCCGCGTCGAAGGCCCGGCTTCTTCCGCGTGGCGAGGCAATGCCGAGCGGATCGGCAGCCATCTCTTCGACTGCCGGGACATCAAGCATAATGCTGACGCCCCCGGCTAGCGCCATATCGGCTTCATGGGCGCCGAGATTGACGCAGGCTTGGTGGATGGCGGTCAACGAGGACGAACAACTCGTATCGACGACGACCGCGGGACCCCGCAAATCGAGGTAGTATGAAATTTTGCCTGCCGCCGCTGCCCCGAGCGTGCCGACGAAGGCAACCCCGGAGCTGCCCGGCAGCAAGGAACGGTACTTGTTGTCTGCGAGGCTCATTATGACCGAGGTACGGCTGCCCCGCAGTTGGGACAGCGAATATCCCGCATTCTCAATACACTCGCAAGCTAGCTGAAGCGCAATTCGCTGCTGCGGGTCCATATGTATCGCTTCATGCAGCGAGATGTTGAAAAAAGCATGATCGAAATATTCGATTTCATCCAAATATCCGAGCTGCATATACACCTTCGAGGACTCTAAGCCGCTCAGCCGGCGTCTGCTATCCGGCAAATTTCGCACCGCGTCCGTCCCGCTGCCGAGGAGCGTATCCAATTCCTCCAAGGATTCCGCCAATGGCAGCTTCAAGCTTAGACCGATAATGGCGATGTCCGTGTAGGCCATACTCCTGCCCCTCCTTTTTCACAATGCACTTTCAAAAGGTCATCCCGATTATCGAATCCTCATCATCCGGCATTTCCCCTTGCTTCAAGGAGCGGATATAAGCGCTCATTTCCCGAATGGAGCTGTATTGGAAAATGTCCGCAATCGAGACCTCCAGCCCGAATGTCTCATTGATCCGGCTCAATAACTGCAAGCTCCGGATGGAGTTGCCGCCGGCCTCGAAAAATTTGCGCTCCACATCGAAGTTCTGATGTCCAAGCAGTTCTGTCCATATTGCGCATAATTCCCGTTCCGTCTCATTCTTGGGCAAGCTGTCTTGAGGACTTCTTGATATGGTCGCTTGCGGCAAAATATCCGTTATGTTCTGCGCGTTCTTCCAATCCGCAGGCCAACTCTCCATGAAGAGGAGCGATGCTCCCTTCCTCTGCATCGATAGCAACTCGTCCGGCGGAATTTCCCTGCCGCTGCGGGCGGAGTACAGCACATGCCACTTGATCAGCGGATTGGCCTGGATAGATCGATGCCTGACATTCAGATTGGCATTGCAGCCGTCAATACCGATGACCACGTGAGGAGCGTTCAGCCTTAGCGCAAGCTCAAGACTTTGCATACCCTCACGCGGCAGAATAGGCATATAGCCCATCTGATTACTGGCTTCTTTCGCTCCGCTCAGATTGCTGCTGCTCATGCCGATGTCATCCCACATGCTCCAATACAGGCTGATAACGTCTACGGTCCCTGCATAGCTGTCAGCCAGGGCTCTTGCACAGCTATTGGCCGCGGAATAGGCCGCAAATGCGCTGCCGCCGAATAGTCCGTTGACGCTGTTGAATAAGATGACCTTGATGCCGGGATGCTGCCGGGCGAAGCTAAAAATCTGTTCAGCTCCTTGCACTCTCGCCGCGAACATCGTACGGAAATAATCCAGGGTCTCGCTCTGTACAAGCCGATTCGACGCATTCTGCCAATAGTCGAGAAGGCTGCCTTCGGCCGCCAAGTGGAAGATGCCGCTGATTGATCCCTCCCGGTGTATCTGGGCTAATATGTTTTGCAATTCACCCGGTTGTCCGATATCCAGCAAGATATACCGGATGCGGCCGAGCCGCTGCAAACGCTGCAGCGCTTGCCGCCGTTCAACCGCTTTTGCCGTAGCTTCGCTTAGATCCGTCCTGCCGATGACAATCACTTCGGCTCCGTATGCGGCCAGCAAATGCCGGCATACAAGCCGGCCAATGCCTCCCAAGCCGCCGGTGATCACATAGGCGGCGCCCCGCTTCAACGCCGCCGGTGAGGACGCAATCGTTTCCTTCATATCGAAGGGGATGAGGACGGGCAAATATCTGTTTCCGTTGCGATAAGCGACCTGCGGTTCAGGGGATGGCGCTTCCATTTCCCGTATGACGACAGCCCCCTGTTCGAGCATGGACATGGAGTCCGGCCCATCGAGATCGAGCTGAGTTACGGTGAACTGCGACTCCTCCAGCCCAAGGGACTGAAGCAGCCCGGCCGCTGCCCCGCTGCTCCACGCTGCGGAGTCCTCCGGTTCCACCTTGAACGCGGATCGGGTAACGACAATACATCTGGCGGACGCTGGCCGTTCCATATGATTCAGATAGGACTGGACAAAATGCAGCAGGCTGGCCGCCGACTCCAGACAGGTCTCCGTACTTGCCCGTCTGTCGCTGGCGGCGCCGATTCCGGCGTCATATCCGAGCACATGAATGAGACGGTGAAGGTGTATAGATTGCGCTGCCAGATCCGCCATGACCCAGTCCACATTCTCTCTGGACCAGGCGTCCACCGTATAGCGGCGTCCATCCTTCTTGTTGGCGGCCGCCAGCGTTACGGCATAGCATTGATGGCCCGCTTGCTCCAGCATCCCGGCGAGAGCCGGTCCGAGCCCTGCGGCATGCATGAGCAGGAGGCAGTTCTCTGGCTGATGGGCCGCAAGCGTAAGATGCACATCGGCCTGTCTCCATTCGGGCGCATAGAACCACGCCGGGAGCATCTGGCCGGCGCTGTCGCCCTGCTCCGCATAATCGCCTCGCTTCCACCTTTCCAGCAGCACGTTTTTCTGAATTTTTCCGATCGCCGTTCGCGGAATCTCTTCCCGCGTTAAAGCAATGTACACGTCGGCTTGCTGGCCGCATTGGCGATGGAGCGCAGTTTTAATGAGAAGAAGGCCGTCCTGATTATCCGCAGATTCGTTCGGTACATAGAAAAGAGCAATCCGCTCGTTCTGTCGCCCGGAATCGTCGGAATCGGTATAGGCGCACATGGCTGTACAGCCTGCCGCCGCGCCGCCGGTTGCTTCCACCGCTTGCTCGATGTCGACGCAATTATAGTTCATGCCGTTAATGATAATGACATCCTTGCTTCTGCCGGCAATCGAGAGCCGGCCGCCGGCAATCACCGCCAGATCGCCGGTGCGGAACCAGCCCTCCGCATCGAAGCTGATCCGGTTCTGCTCCGGATTACGATAGTATCCGGCCGTGACCGTCTCGCCGCGCACCTCCAGATGACCGATTGCCCCTTCGGCGACCACGCGGCCTTGATCATCGGTAATGCGCAGCTCTATGCCGGGCACCGGCTCTCCTGCTTCGACGGGACTCGTCATCCCATGACGGACGATTTCTTGAAAGCGTCTGGAATAAGTAACGGCAGAGGAGGTTTCCGTCATCCCCCAAGTCGGTCGCATGGCCTGCGGCGATAAGCCTTGGTCTTGAAAGAGCTCGATAAATGCAGCGCAAGTTCTTGCATTAATGCCTTCTCCGCCGTTCATCATGACGCGCATGCGGCTCAGATCCCGCCGCTGCTTGCCCGCTTGCTCGCGATGCTCCAGCACAAGCCCATAGGCGAAGTTGGGCGCCCAGGTCACGGTAGCCCTAGTCGCATCCAGCAGATCGATCCAGCGCAGCGGCTGCTGCAAAATATAATCCGTATAGGCATGGTATTGCTTCATCCCGCAGTACACATCGCGTATGTGGAACATGACGATGCCGCCGACATGAACGAGCGGCATCCAGTTCACGCTAATATCATCGCTCGTCAACCCGTTCACCTGTGCGGCTGCCTGGGATTGCTTGATGATGTTGCGATGGGAGAGCTGCACCCCTTTCGGAATCCCCGTGCTGCCGGATGTGCACATCAGGAGCGCAACATCGGTTTCCCGCGGCTGGTAATAATGAATGCCGTCATGGGGATGCAGAATCAATTGTTCCGCGGCCCGGATGCTCGCCGATGGACCAAGCACGTCTTGCACAACCGCCGTGCCGGCCGCATCCGCGATTACGATCGGGAAGTCCAGCAGCTCCGATACGCGGGACAGCTTGACGGCAGCCGCTTCTTCGTCTCCTGCCTGAGCAGGCACATCAAGCGGAACCGGAATATACCCGCCCATCATGCAGCCCCAAAATGCATAAATAAACAAATCGAGCCGCTTTATCTGGAAAATGACAAAATTCCCGGGAACGAGTCCCTCCTCAGCTAACCGGGAATGGATGCGCGCGGCATAATCTTCGATCTCCGCATAACTGACAAAAGTGTCCTCGTTGTTAACGATACCGACGCCGTGGCGTGGATGCTGCCGCGCTGCCGCTTGCAGCAGCTGCCCGATATGACGGTAGCTGCTTGCCCCCAGCCTGCCCCCCGAAGCAATGGCCTTGGTCTTGGCCGCTGTCTGTTCCGGATGTAACGGATGTTCCGGCACTTCGGCATGCGGCTGTTCGCCCGCGCTTGCATCGTTGCGGGCGTCCGTCTCCTGTGTTCGCAGACTGTCAAGCGCATACTTGCCTTGCATGGGCCGAATAACCTCGGGCAGCAGCTCGGCCTGGTCAACGTCGGCATGAAGCAGCACCTGCTGCTTCAACTGAAGCGCATCGGCCGCGTCCTGGACGTAGTCCCTCGCCAGCTGCCTGCCGTCGATGCTTCCATCCGAAGTACGCGGAATATGGTGGAGGCGGATGGCCGTGAACGACAGCTCGGATGGAATATAGGACAGGATTGTGTGTCTCGGGATATCCTGCTCCGCGACATAGAAGATCAACAGATACGGACTCTCGGCGCGCACGATGGATATATAGCAGTCTGTGGCAGAGGTGTGCTGCAGCAGTTCCCTAGCGATCACGGCAGTGCTTGCGGATGAAGTGCCAATCGAGACGCTGGGAAAGGCTGTGCTTGTGAGCTGCAGCTCGCCGCTGGCGTTCCAATATCCCCGATCCCCTGTCTTGTACCACTGCACCGGTTCTTGTCCGTTGCTGCACACGTACACGTTGCCTTCAAAATAAGGCGGGCAGACGATCCCGTTCCCGTCTGCTATCGAGACAAGGCAGCCGTCCGCGCAGCGGCGCCTCAGCGTCATATTCCTCAGCGGAAGCGGCATCCACAGCTCACGTAGTTGCGACGGACGATACGGAAGCACGCCGTGCCCCCATGCCGCCTCATAGCGAGCCTCCTCTTCCCTATTTACAAGCTTGAACTGGCGCAGCGGCTCATCCGGGCATGTCATCGCCTGCTGCAGCAGCAGATGAAAGCAATGCAGCAAGGCTTCAATTCGCTCCTTCGCATACAGATCGGCTTGATAGGTGCACACGATCTCCAGCGCATCCGGGGTCTCAACCGCCGTAAAGACAATATGGAATTGCACATCCTCGACCTGATCGTGGCTCAAGGGGCGAAGCTGCACCGTTGCTTCCGGCAATTCATGGATCCGTCCCATCGCATGCTTGAGCAGTCCTTCATGGTGCATCGTGAACATAACCTCGAACAGCGGATTGGCAGATAGATGTCGATGAGCGCCTGCCGCCTCCACCACATGATCAAAGGGAACGTCCTGATGCGCGAAGGCTTCCATCATGTTGCGCGTGACCGTCTCCAGAACCGAACGGAACGTATCATGTCCGTCGACCGAGGCGGACAGCACAAGCGTATTGGCGAAAAAACCGAATGTGCGCTCAAATTTCTCCTGCTGGCGATTGACAATAGGCGTGCCGACCCGGATATGCCGCTGATCCGTATACCGATGGATGAGGATGCAGTAGACGGACAATAATGCGGCGAAGGTAGACGTTCTCGACTCCCGGGCGACATGCTTGAGCCTCTGCAGCGCAGCGCCGTCAACTTGCAGCTTGACCATGTTGGCACGGGCGCGGCCTTCCGCAGCGGCTTCATCCTGGGGCAAGTTCAGCTCCGTGCGTTCCGGGTCCAACTGCAGCGTTCGCTTCCAGTATTCAAGCTGGCGTTGGAACGAATCGCGCTTTATCATTTCTTCCTGCCAGCAGGCATAATCCGCATACTGCGCCGTTACATGAGGCAGCTCGGGCTGAACCCGGTTCATGAGCGCGCGATAAATGGCAACGAATTCCTCGAACAAAAGCCCGAATGACCAGCCGTCCATCGCAATATGATGGAAGGTCAGCATCAGGATGGCTTCTTCCGCCGCCGTGTGAACCCATAAGGCGCGCATCGGAATGTCCTGGTCCAAGCGAAACGGCGTCATTCGCTGTTCTTGTCTCCATTTGCCGATGGTTTCTGTGCGTTCTTGTTCCGTTGCGTCCGCGCCGATGGTTCGGACAGGCAGTGGGAATGCCCGGTCTTGCTGAACGGCTTGAAACGGAATGCCTTCAAGCGAGAAATACAGGGTGCGCAAAATCTCATGCCGTTCAAGCAATAGATTTAGCGTCCTCTCTGCGAGGCTCACGTCGGGCCGGCCCTGAAAGACAAGCTCGATCCCCGCGTTGTACCAAGGGTTATCCGTATCCGTCCGGTACAGAAACCACATTCGCTTTTGTTCCGATGACAGCGGGAATATATTATACTCGCGTCCTCTCTCCGAGATCGCGTTCAAGAGCATGGTTCGTTGATCGGATGATAACGTGTCCAGCTTATGAATCGGCAGCATCGTCAGCCTCCTGCATGTAGGTTTATTTCAAGCAATAAATCGTTGAGATTCTTGCTTCCTCTCTGTGTCCCCGCGTTTGCAGACGATTGATCCGCACTTGACGGATCTGACGGAGCGGGAGACAGCCCGTCTATGTAATCCGCCAGCTCGCGGATCGTGGAATGCCGGTACATTTCTTTGATGGTAAGCCCGACATGGAACCGGGATCTGATCTTCGAGCTCAGCATCAACCCGGACAAGGAATCGAAGCCGATATCGAAATAAGAATCCTCCGTGCCAAGCTCGATCTCTCCCAGCACATCCTCAAATATGGAATACAGCAACCGCTCCGTATCGTTCCTGAACGGAACGGCCGCAAGGCTTGATATACAGGCGGATTTTGCTTTGCTGCGTGCCCCGGCGGCGGGCGGCTTGATCGCGTTCTCCGCAGGCAGCGGGCTGTCGCCTTCAGAACGCGCATCGCCAGCCGCCGTGATTCGGATGGCTCTCCCCAGGTTCTGATGCGCGATGCGCCATGTCTCTTCGGTCAGACATGGCCCGGACGGATTTGGCAGCTCGAGCAGTGCCCATCCTGTTCCGCTATGGTTGTCTATGGCCCGCTGGATTACGCAGGTGATGATTCGGCTTCTGATGCCGAACGATGTCGAAATTCCAAGAAAAAATGTGGCGTTAGGCCAATTTTTGGATGCTTGGATGACCCCCTCCACCAGCCCCATTGCTCCGCCAATGGACTCGCACATGCTGCTCGTCTCATCCAGCAGCATGGGAGGAACCGGGATAAACACAGAAAACGTCGTGTCTTGCGCACCTGCAAAGCCTGTGATCGCCTCTTCAAGCCGTTGGAAGCATGCTTCCTTCAACGAGTTCACATCCGCCTGCTCGTCGCTTGGTTCCGCGGTCCGTTCACGAGTCCATGCGATCCAGTCCTCTTCCAACGAATGGATTGCCATAACATTCGGCTTGCTGTCAGCCCTGTATCTCCGATGCGCCATAATGATATGAACGTCGGATTCTTGCTCTCTTCCTGCAGGCGGGAACATCGCAATGCGATCATACGCGCTTCGTTCCAGCACTTGCGCCCACTCGGCCGGCGCAAGAAGCATCTTGTCTTCGCGCAGAGGATCTTGCTGGTAGTTCCACCATCCTGGCGACAGGCCGAAGATGAAGTTTTGCAGCGGATGAAAGTACATCGTCTGAACAAGGAATAACAAGCCGCCCGGAGCAAGCGTCTCATTCAGGTGCCGCAGGGAAGCCTCCATATCGGCAGTCGCTTGTACCACATTGAGGCTGATGACCATATCGTAGCCGTTCGGCTCGATGCCTTGCGCTTCAGGGTCTTTGGAAATATCGAATTTGGAACAGGTCACGAACGAATATCCAAGCCGCTGCGCCTGCGCTTCTGCACGGGCCACAAAGGATTGTCCGATATCCGTAAAATGGTACTCGACATCGATCCCTTGCTGCTTCAAGGCGGATAATAGCGGCCATGTAAGCAGTCCCGTTCCTCCGCCAATTTCCAGAATGCGCAGCTTCCGGGCGGCTCCGCGAGCCAGATCGGCTACAATACCGGGCACGGCCGCTACATAGAGATTGCGCTTGGAGTACTCGGGCAGCCTGCGGTTCAGCTCATACAGCAGATCGAATTGGCCTTCCGGATACAGCACCTCGGTCGCCATCCTGTCTCCGCGAAATACCGCATCATATTGGCTCGCGCATGCAAGCAGCAGCTCCATATAAGGCTTTAGTTCGCCAAGATGGGCAGGAAGCTGCTCCATCACCGATTCGAGCCGCGGAACGTCATGGATGGAAGCCGCGAACACGATCATCTCGTCCTTCTCCACGGCAGCCAGCCCCGCCTCGGCCACACAGTTGATCAAGAAGGAGACAAAGCTTCTAAAGCGGTCGATCACGCCCAGCTTCGCGAAGATCTCTTCCATGGCGTAGGTCAGCTTACCGTCCGTAAGCAGATGATCTTTGAAATAAGCTGCGGCGCAGCATACGCCAATGTGATCGAATAGATGAACGATCTCGGTCTGATCTCGCAGCAAGGCCGCGGGATGAGCCGCTTCCTTGGCGCGAATGATTCGCTCGGCCGACGGAAGGGCGTCCTCCGCGAACCTGCTCAATCTGCTTACCGAGAATGGCTTCAAGAGCTGATACTCCTGTCCCTGCGAAGGTTTCCCTCTTCCCCTTATCGGTTCAGAGAACGCGATCCAGCGCTTATTGCCGCGCCAACCTATCATGCCTTCCTCCGGGCCGTTATACCATTCCGCCGCAATCTGGCCCGCTAATTGCTCTGTCCCGCCGCGCTCCGAGACATCAATCGACAGGCAGCGGAGCCATGAGTAGGCTTCGGCTAGGCCGCTGCATGCTCCGATCACGGCGGCAGGAATCGCCTGAGCCTCCTCGACGCCGATAATCGGCTGCAATTCGTGCGTGACGACAAATAACGGCATGCTCGAATCTACAGTATAAGCCGCCATGCCGCTGCACAAATGCAGCAGGCCCTGCACCAGCTCCTCCGCATCCTCCGGCGACGGATCGCGGGAGACTTCCGGGAAATATGCGCCCAAATAGACGATCCGGGCAGGCATGTTATTGGCTTGATGCAGTTCCTCCAATAGCGGAAGATATCCCTTCTCATCCGTGAAATCGACTTCGTATTGTCTTGAGCTTATTCGCCTGAAATGCGAATGAGCGCGAACTTCAATGACGAATTGACCGTCTTCTGCCAGCCGGCCTGCAAGTGACTTGGCGAGCGGCATGCCTGAGACATCCTTCGGCATGATCACGAGCCATGTAAGCTCCGCATCCGGAGCCGGCGCTTCCTCCGGCGGCAACGCCTGCTTCCATAGCTCGGTGCTTGCCTGCGCTCCTGCTTGAACTGCTTCATACGCGGAAGCGCCGTGTAAGGAAGAGCTCGGCATCGGCTTTGCTTCCTTCCAATATCTTTGCCGCTCGAACGGATACGTGGGCAGCGGAACGCGATAAGGCTCTGAATCCCGGTGCAATTCCTCCCACTTGATTTCTGCGCCTCGAAGCCACAGCTGACCGAGCGCATGCAGAAAATGGCTATAGGACGAACGGTTTTCGACTAGCGACGAGAGGGCGAATGCACTGCGCCGCCGTTTTAGCTGCCGGTTCGCCAGCAGCGCCAGTTGGTTCCCGGGACCGACTTCCAGCAGTAGGACGTGCTCCTGTGCCGCCGCTTCGCGAACCCCGTCGCCGAACCGAACGCATTCTCTCATTTGCCGGAGCCAATAGTCGGCTCGTTGCATGCTCTTATCCGTGATGCGCCGCCCATAGAGCGTCGATATGATTGGAATCTCCATCCTGCCGAAATGAACCTGCTCAAGCGCCCGCCGAAAAGGTTCAATGATGGAAGCGACGGCTTCGGAATGACCGGCCCGCTTGGCTGCAAGGGGGGAATACGCGATGTCTCTGGCCTGCAGCCGCTCGGCGAACTCCTCGATACAGGGAACGGAACCGGTCACCAATAGGCGCTCCGGCGCGTTGATAGCCGCAATCGATACGCCAGGCGCAAGCAGTGGACGAAGCTTTTCCTCTGACAGCGAGACGCTGAGCATGGCTCCTTCGTCCAGCCGCTCGAATAAGCGGGCCCGCTGCACGACGAGGAACAGCGCATCCTTCAGACTGAATATGCCGGAGATACAAGCCGCCGCGTATTCCCCCAGACTGTGCCCGATAAGAGCGGAGGGAGTTACGCCGTGCGCGATCCATGTCCGGGCCATCGCATAGCTGATGCTGAAAATAGCGGCCATTTCCATATCCAACCGCATCGGTTCCTCATCGCGGCTCCCTCCGTACAGCCGATCCATGAGATTGGCATCTAGCATCGGTTCCAGCAGTGCGGCGCAGAGGTTCAACTCTTCCCTGAAGACGAAACAGTGCTGATACAGCTCTTGGCCGGCCTGTATGTACTGGCTTCCACCGCCTGGAAACATAAATATGACATCCGGCGCATTCTGTTCGGTAACCGTATGGGTTTGGTTCCGGATGGTCTTATCCCCGACGGCCTGCATCTCCTTCCACGATCCGCCGACGAGAAAGCGCCGGTATGCAAGCTGCTTGCGTCCGATCTGCAGTGTGTAGGCCGCATCCTGCAGTTGAAGATCCGGCTGTCTATCCATATGCTCCGCAAGACGTTCTGACATGTGAAGCAGCGCCTGCTCCGTGCGGGCGCTTATGATGAGAATCTGGGGCTTTTCCCCGCTCGCTTCTCTTCGGCCGGCCGGCTCCTCTTCCAAGATGATATGGGCGTTCGCCCCGCCGATTCCGAAGGAACTGACGCCAGCCAATCTCGGCTTGCCGCTCTCCCATTTTTGCAGCTTGCCATTGACATAGAAAGGCGAGTCTTTCAATTCGGCATTCGGCGTGCTGCAATAGAGTGACGGCACGAGCATGCCGTGCTTGATCATGAGCGTTGTTTTGATCAATCCGGCGATTCCCGCCGCGATATTCAGGTGGCCTACATTGGACTTTATCGAGCCAATCGCGCAATAGGGCTGCCCTGCCGCATTGCCTTGGAACACCTGCTTCAAGGCCTTCAACTCAACGGCGTCGCCAAGCGTAGTGGCGGTGCCATGCCCTTCAATATATTGAATATCCTCCGGATGAACGCCGGCCATCTCGATTGCCCGCCGTATAAGGCTGACTTGAGCCTGCACGCTGGGCGCCGTGAAGCCTGCCTTCCGGCTGCCGTCATTATTGATCGCCGAACCTTTAATTACGGCGTAGATGTGATCGCGGTCTTGAACCGCTTCTTCCAGCCGTTTCAGCACGACGAGTCCTGCCCCGTTGCCTTTTACAAAGCCAGAACTGTTCTCGTCATAAGCTCTCGTGAAGCCGTCATCGGACAGCGCGCCTTCCAGTGGATAGTATCCGTCCTGAAATTGCGTAATGGAGACGCCGCCGGCCACGGCGATGTCCGACTCGTAATGGAGCAGACTTTGACAGGCAAGATGCACTGTGGTCAATGAAGTGGAGCAGGCTGTCCGCGACACGACACTTGGGCCGCGCAGATTGAATTTATAGGACAGCCTCCCGGTTAACGAGCCTTCATTGAACATCTTTAACTTTGCGTATTCTTCGGGCGCCGACTTGATTCTGTCGTAATGCTGCCAAAGATAGGTGAAGTCGTCCGTGCCGCAGAACAAGCCGATTAACCCGTCATACGTCTCGGGCACATAGCCGGAATTCTCCATCGCCTCATGAAAGGTCTCCATTAAAATTCGCTGCTGCGGGGCCATGTTGATCGCTTCTGTGGCAGGAATGCCGAAGAAGTCCGCATCGAACCGATCGATGTCCTTGATGACGCCGAAAGCGTTGACATAGGTATCGCTTTGCACGATCTGGGCGCCTCTCGTAATGCAATCTTTCCCGCCTTTGAGCGCATCCCACAGCTTATCCGCGTTATCCGCCCGGGGAAATCTGCCTGCCATGCCAATAATGGCAATGTCGAATTCACGTAGTGAGGACGATTGGCCCATAGTCATTATTCCTTCCTTCTCTGTTTTCGCTGCTGGAGCATCCTCTCCCGCTTGCTTGCGCGTTCGGCGTCCGTATGGATTTCTTCCGTCACGGTCTGCGGTGTCTGCTTGTCTTGGATATATTGCGAGAGCGATTGAATCGTTGGATAAGATAACAGATCGACAACCGGGATCGCGATGTTCAGCTCCCTTTCCAGAGCCTGACTGACTTTGTATAGGAGGAGCGAGTATCCGCCCCGGTCAAAAAAGTTTTCCCGTATGCCGATGTCCTTGATTTCCAGAAGGTTCCTCCATATGCTCGCGATCGTCTCCTGAACGGAGGTCTGCGGCTTTTCCGATAAGGATATTGACTCTTCTGCAAATCGGGCCGGCTCCGGCGGAGGCAGCTGTGCGCGATCCACCTTGCCGTTCACATTCAACGGGAAAGCTTCACAATGGATGTAAACTGCAGGAACCATATATTCCGGCAGCAAGCGCTGCGCCAACGCCCGCAATTCGGAGCCCGAAACCTCCATGTTATCTGCAGCCTGGTAGTAGCAGGCGAGACGGCTGTGCTGATGCTTATCCGTATAGATGTGCGCAATGGCCAACTGGATGGCCGGATGCGTGTTCAGGACCGCCTCGATCTCGCTCAATTCGACCCGGAAGCCTTGAATCTTCACCTGTTCATCCTTGCGTCCCAAGTACATTAACTGTCCGTCATGCGTCCATTTCGCGATATCCCCTGTGCGATACAGCTTTCTCCCCTGTCCGAATGGATGGTCTATAAAGCTTCGCGATGACTCCGCTTCCTTGCGGAAATAGCCGTCGGCTGTTCCTAACCCCGATAAATACAATTCCCCCGGGACTCCGGCCGGGCATACCTTCATGCTTGAATCCAGCACATAAACGTACTTATTGAAAATCGGCCTGCCGATCGGGATGTCGTTGCGCTCCGCGATGTCTTCCGGCCTGATTGTATAGGCGGTGGAAATGATCGTGCACTCTGTCGGCCCATAGACATTCGTAATGCTGCTGAAGCATGCTCCGGATTGAAGCCAAGGCTGAAGCGGCGCCGCATGAATCCGCTCTCCGCCGAGAACGACGTGCCGTACCCCCTGCAAGCGCCGGTAGCCCTTCGCTTCATCGGTTTGCAGCACCGCATAAAAGAGCTGGGGAACGCAGTTCACGTGCGTGATGCTTTCCTCAGCAATTTGCTCCAATATACTGTCCGTGTCGAATAAGTTATCCGGGCCTAATATGATAGAAGCGCCGCACATGAGGGGCACAAAGATGTTCTTCACGGAAGCATCGAATCCTAACGGGTTGATCAACTGTATGTTCGACGTATGATCGATGTCGAAGGCGTGCCGGTACCAGTGACACAGGTTGCTCAGATCTTCATCGGTTATGGCGACTCCCTTCGGTGTGCCCGTCGTTCCCGACGTGTAAATCATGTATACGGGCGCGGACGCCGCTCTTTCCGTCCGGAAGGAGCCGGAATCGAACATCATCCATTCCTCTTCGCGACAGCGGATGATGGAGGCGCCGCCGCAACTTAATTCTGCCGCCTGTTCCGGATCCGTAACGATAATATGCGAAGCGCAGCTGTCTTGGATCATGTAGTTCTGCCGTTCCGGCGGATAACGGGGCTCGACCGGGACATAGGTCGCGCGTGCTTTATAGGCAGCCAGAATGCTTATCATCGTCGGAATGTTCCGGCTAGCCATAATGACGACCCGCTGACCCGGCTGTACTCCCCGATGAAGCAGCAACCGGGTCATCTGATTCACTTTGTCGAGCAATTGTCCATAGCTGATCCGTTCCTCCCGGGAGATAATGGCCCATTTGCCGGGATGTGCGGCAGCCTGCTGCTCGAATAATTCGATTAACGACGGCTTCGGTATGTGAGCCGGTTCCCCGCAGCTCATGCGCAGGATGGCGGCAAGCTCATCCGGATGAATAAGCTGCATCGATCGTACGGGAGCATGGACATCCTGCAGCATTTGGCGCAGCACGAATTGAAGCTGTAGATGATAGCGGGCTATCGCTTGCTCCGTATAGCCGGAAGCGGGATAGTCCCACTGAAAGGACAGCGTCGCGCCTTCATGCGCTAGCGTAACGACCACATGATTCTGCTTCCCGGCTAGCGGTTGATGCAGAGTGTCCATGCGAAGCGCGACCCCGGGCGGCTGTCCGGCATCAGGCGTTCCTGATTCCGCTTGCGCTTCGAACTCATCCTGGAATTCGTACATGCGGCCCGCCTGCTCCCGCATGGACAGCAGTATCTCCTTCACGGAAGCCTCTCCAATCCATTCGCAGCATGTTGGCATGAGTGTGCCGGGAACGGAAATGGCCGGGCTGTAAATAACGGTCTTATTCGTCTCCGAATAGGCCCTGAGACAAAAATGCAAAGCAGTCAAGACGAAGCAGTATATTAACAAGTCCGACTGATTGGTCTTGCTGTTCAGGGAAGCCAGCAGCTCTTCCTCTATTCCGGCGGCATATGACGACCGGCTGTGATCATGCTCCCTCCGAGACCTGTCTGCCGGAAATCCGTGCTGCTTCGGCAATTCATGGAGGTGCTGCTTCCAGAATGCTCTGGCTTCATAGGCTGCACGGTCGAAGAGACGCAGTTCACTGCTCATGATTTCTCACAATCCTTTCCCGAACGGTTGGCAAAAATTGTACTTCACATAAATAGTCGATCGTAGCCCGGAACATCTCTTCCGCTAACGGCGTCACGGGATGATTCAGTTGGGCTAATCTGTCCAATGTGTATTCCGAGCGATAAATGCAGAATTGGAGAAGGGATCTCTGTTCGTCCAACGTTTCAGGGAAGATGGAATATAATCCGCGCAGCGCTCCGCCTGCATCCAGCACATAACTTTCCATTCTCTGATACCACTCCTCATAAGGGATTGCCGCTGCTTCGTAGCCATACCGGTTCAACCAGTCGAACAGCTCCGACAGCAGCATCGGCTGCTTCGGATGCAAATGGTACACCTGTTGCGAATATGGGTCGTCATGAAGCGAGAGTGCCAAGATATACCGCGCCATCTGATCGACGGGAATGAAGTTGAGCGGCTCATCGATGTCCGGTCTTGCTCCGAGCTCGATGCAGAGCCGAATGAGCAGCCATACAAAATCGAGCTCCTGGCACGCCCCCGTCGCGGAATCTCCCGCAGCGGTGCCAATCCGGTATATGCCTCCCGGCAGACCCTCGCGTTGCGCCGACTGCATGAGATGATCGGCGACCCATTTGCTCTGGTTATAGCCGATTTGCGGCAGTGTGTCCGGCCGCAGGACGGTCTTCTCATGAACGACCTCTCCCGTATAGTCCAGGAACACGGAAAGCGTTGAAATATAATGAACCGGCTTCAGATGATGCGCCGTCGCGAAGCGCACAATCTCAAGCGTGCCCGTGACATTGGGCCCCTTGAGCATCTCGTACGGGTATGAAAAATTGACGAGCGCTCCGTTATGATAGACAACGTCGATGTTCCCGGATAATTCGTCGTACACTTCATCCTTGAGTCCGAAAGACGGCAGCGTCAAATCGCCTGCGACCGGAATGACGCGCTGTTCATCCATCAGATCTTCCATTCCATACTGCCGTAAACTGTCGACGAGCCGGGTTGCTGCTTCCTGCTGCGACTGTGCGCGTACCAGGCAATAAATGCAGGCCGTTGATTCGCGAAGAAGCGTCCCCAGCAGGTACGCGCCCAAAAATCCGGTAGCGCCTGTCAAGAATATATGCCGGAAACGGGTCTGCCCGTCCGGGGATTGGGCTTGCCTAATGCGCTGCCGGAGTTCTTCCGGCAATCGCAGCTCATTGTTCCAATTCACTTGCTTGGCGGCTATCTCATCCGCTTCCTCCATCAGCTTGATCTTGGCGGCCAATCCTGTGACCGTCGGTGCCTCCAGCAGGGCATGGAAAGGCAGTTCCAGCTTCAAACGCTCCCGAATCGCGAACATGAGCTTGGTCATGCGGATGGAGTTGCCTCCGAACTCGAAGAAATTATCATGAATCGTTAAATCGCTCCGGTTCAATTCACTCTGCCACAAGTCAAGGAGTATTCGCTCCGTTTCCGTGATCTTCCGGGATGCCGTCTCTTGGGCGATTAGGCGTGCATTACTGTTTCCTTTCAAATCTTGGACGAGAACCTGGTGCTCTTGATCCCGAGGAATCGAATCAATCAGGAACAACCTGACCCGGTTTGCGAGCGAGAATCTGCCAAGGTCTTTGAAAAAGCGTTCGATCGCTTCACGTATGTGCCCAACTGAATGCCCGTTCCGATCGGGAGCTGCGATCCAGCAATCCAGCATGGATTGGCCGGAATCGGCAAATTGAACGCTGTTCCGTACGGTTGGACGGATGCCGATCATGCAGTGATGGAGTCCCTGCTGCAGCGCATGCTGAAGCGATAATAGGCCCTCTTCGGCAGATAAGGCTTCAAAGCCGTTCCCTCGTGACAGCTGCCGGATTACCTGCGGAATGCGGGCGCTCAGGCCCAGTTCGTCCCACATGCTCCAAGCCAAGCAGTACGTGCGAGGATTGCGCCTCCATGCTTGCAGACAGTAAGCCTCGAGGAAGCTGTGGGCTGCTGCGTACGCGCTTAACGAACCGCCGCCGAAATGACCGTTAACGGATGAAAATACGACGATCTGGGCGTCCGGTTCAATCGTATCCCGAACCTCATCCAGCACCATCGTTCCGAACACTTTGCTTGCGAATACATATTCATAGGATTCGAAGCGTTCGTTCGCTACCGTATGTTCGCTCAGTTCGTCCCAATGGGAGCTTCCTGACTGGCGAGGCAGCGACAGCGCGCCGGACAGATGATATATCGCATGCAGCGGAGCTTGAAATTCCGCTTGCGCCTCGCGGATTGCCGAAAGCACAAAATGTCGGTCGGTTAGGCTGCCGGCTCGATATTTGACGTGCGGGCTGAGCTGGCATAATTCTTCCCATGCCTTTACGCGTGCAGAATGGCGATCGTAATCATGCAATTCCTGCTGGCCCAGAATCAGCAGCTTGGCATCCACATGCTCCGCCAGCCAGCGGCAAACGGTTGAGCCGATCGCGCCAAGCCCGCCGGTTACGACATATAGTCCTCCCCTGACGAAGGCATCTGGCGTGCTGCCCTCACTTGGCTTCGCTACAGGATGAAGCAGCGGGATATATCGTTCTCCGTCCCGGTAGGCCACCTCTTGCTGCGCATTCGGGGACAGCAGCTCCCGCGCAAGCACAGCATAAGCTTCTTCAGCATCGACCGCTTGCAAGTCCAACTGCCGGCATTTCAATTGCGGCGCTTCCAAGGCCAAGCTTTTCATCAGCCCCGGTACAATGGCTTGCTCCGCCCGGAAAAAATCGGTCTCGCCGACGATATAGGAACCTTGAGTAACCGACATATAACGTACTGTCTGCTGCAAGTTCCGAAGCAAGCCTTGAGCCGCGGCCAGCCACCGCTTGGTCATTCGCCCCACCGTTTCAGCAGGAGGCTCGTTCTGCCCGAGCGCTCCCCCATGCAGAAAATGAACGATGGCGTGAATATCCAACTGCTGCGCCTGTAATGCGTTCCAGAGCCGATCAAAATGATGCGGGTTGTCGAACGACAGCGTAAAATGATTCTCTCCCGAGTACATATAAGCGGAGCCGTCGGTTACTTGGATCACCCTCGCTCCCAGCGCGCATATCCGTTCTGTGAAGCCTTCCAGCGAATGGGAATGGTCCGCCATCAGGATTACCGCTTTGGCATCGAGCAGGAGCTGGCTGTTGCCAAGCTTCGCGCGCTGCCATTTCTTTTGGTAGAACCATCCCTTGACGCTGTGGTGATGCATCCAGGCTCCCGGCACGTTCCATGTTTCCAGCACATTTGCATAACGGCCTGCTTCGAACGCTTCCTTCATTTGGGCACGCTTGATTTTTCCGATTTCCGTTTTGGGGAAATCCTCTTCAAGCAGCGGCACGATATAGCTCGGATTGATCCCGCAGTGTTCCACGACGGCGCCGCGAATGGCGGCAATCAGCTCCTTAAGCGCTGTACGAACCGCTTGGTCCGCTGCTTCCTGCTCAGAAGCGACGTCAATGCCTCTCGGATTGAAAAACAGAGCGAGCTGATCCGAATCATGATCCGATGTCCGCACGGCGCAAGCAGCGCTAAAGGAAACATTTACCCCGGGGACGCTTTCCATTGCGGCTTCGATGTCCTGCGCATAATAGTTCATGCCATGAATAAAAATGACATCCTTTTGCCGGCCAGTAATCGTTAACTGTCCATCCGAGATAAATCCCAAATCGCCGGTTTGAAACCATCCGTCCGAAGTGAAGCCCAAAGCCCGCTGATTGTCGACAGCAAAATAGCCCGGAGTGACGGTCGCTCCCTTAATTTGGACTTCTCCAATCTCGTCTTCCAGCAGTACATGATTGGCTTCATCCGCGATGCGAACCTCTACTCCAGGTACAGGCTCTCCTACCGATACGAAGCTATAGCTGTCCGGATAGTCGCTGAAATGCCGGGAAAAGGTAATGCCTGACGACAATTCCGTCATGCCGAACGCCGGAATCATCGCTCCCTGAGCCAGGCCGCACGGTTCAAGCAGCTCCATGAATTTGGCCGCTTTCAGGCGAACAATCGGCTCTCCTCCATTAATAAAATATTTTACGTGCCGGAGATCCCACCGGGGTGCGCGAACGGATAGCAGCTGTTCATTGAGCAGACTGTAGGCAAAGTTAGGCGCCCAGGTGACAGAGACCCGGTACTGTTCGATCCAGTCGAGCCAACGCAGCGGCTCGGCTAGGACGGCGTCCGTTTGAATATGTATTTGCGAACTCGCAAGCAAGGTATCCAGAAGGTGAAACATCACGAGCCCGCCGACATGGCTGAGCGGCATCCAGTTTAACGACACTTCTTCCGCAGTCAGCCCGAGATGCTGCTTCACGGCGAGCGAGCGTGCGAGCAGATTATGATGCGTCAGCTGCACGCCTTTGGGTGTGCCGGTACTTCCGGACGTGAACATCATAAGGGCGATGTCGCCGGATTGTCCGGGCACGATCTGCAGCGCGGCCGCATCGCGTTTGATATCCTCGGATGACAGGACTCGCATGGAATCAGAAGCATAGATTTGCCGGAGCCGGCCAACTTCCTCGTACAGCTGTGAGCATGTCGCAATGACAGGTTTTCCGAGAAAATCCCAGATTTGTATGAGACGATCGGTGTGGCTGTTTTTGCTTTTGTATACCGGGCAAACGGCGACCGGAACCGGAACATAGCCTCCTAGCACGCATGCCCAGAAGGTCTCCAGCATTTGCCGGTTATCGTCAAATTGCAGCAAGATCGGCTCTCCTGCCGGACAGCCCATATCCTGCAGCCCCTTCGCCACGCGCTTGGCTTCTGCAAGCAGCTCGGCATAGCTCTGGCGATGCTCTTTGCCTTGACGGTCAATGTAGAGCAAGGAATTAGCGGATGCAGCTGCGCGGCACAGGACTTCATGCAGACTGTTGGGATGATCACCTGTGCTTGCGAGCGGCATTCCCTTCGTAATCGCCTTCTTGGGTTCGCCGGCCTGCGCGGCCTCATACGCGGGAAGCCGTCCGGCCGCTTGAATGGTTCTGACCGCAATGTCAGCTTGACTTCCTTCTTCATAAGAGCGAACAATTGCGCAATCCTCGATCGGAAGCGCCCGCAATGCCGCCGTCATCCGCTGCAATTCAGCCTGACTGAGCAGCATCATTTCCTCAAGACGGATATAGTCCGTCTCTCCCTGAACATTTCGCGGAATGCGGCGAACTTCGATATATTCAAGCGATACATGCATACTCCATAGGGGCAGCCTCTCCTCGATATATCGTGACAGTTCGTCTGTGCCGGCATCTTCTTGATTGGGGACCCAATAAATAATACATCCTTCCCCGTCCCTTGCTACGACTGCGTCGGCAATATGCTCATGTTCCAGGAGCTCTCGTTCCAGTTCGAGCAAGGAGTAATAAGTGCCCTCCCGATAGAAGCCCGCTTCGCTCTCTCTTGCAACGGCGATTCTTCCATTCGGAAGAACCTTTGACTGTATGCGAGTACCCCGCATCGTCTTCTCAGGAGAGAGCAAATCCGGATACCGTTCTTCCCTGTCATCCTGAGCCCGGTCATCAGACGCAGCTTGGCTGATGAACATTCTTCCTGGCACTCCGATTGGCTGAGGCTGCAGCATGTCATTCAAGCAATACACACGGGCGTTTGGAAGCGATTTCCCCTCGTGCATCAGCCTGCCCTGTTCGGATTCTATTGGAGATATCGTCGTGATCAGGGGCAGATAAGGGAAGCCATAAAAGTTATGCCATCGTATCTCATGTGCGGTAAGCCCACCTTTAAAAGCAGTTGTATCGCGCGCTGTTTCGCCATATGTTACGACTGTACGCAGCGGCGGGGCATCATCGTTCGACAAAGCTGAAAATAGGATTGAATGGTATTGAAACATCAGAGAAAGCGGAGATAGGAGCGTTTCGATTTGCCAGGTGTGCAAGCAGGATCTAAGGGTGACTGGTTCCCGATTCAATGGTTCATGTCCGTCGTATAGAACGAGAGTTCCTCCACTTGCAAACACAGGCAGCCAAAGGAAGGTGCATATGCCTGTATAGTCCGTATCCAGCAACAATACGCGCTTCAATGAAACTTGCAGGCGATTGTCCAAAAAGTGCATCCATTCCGAGAAAAATGCTCCATCCACTCTTTTTTCCACAGGATAGCTGTTCTCAATGGATTGGCTGAATAAGATAGAATCGACCGCAACCGTTATATCAGCTCGTATCCCTTCACCAACGCTGGGCGCTGCTTGTAAGTGGTGCAGAACCGGAAAGCGTTCTCCCGAATCCGATATGAAAAACAAGCTATTATCTGTCAGGAGATGCCGAATTTGCTTGCGTTGCAAAATGTAGCGATGTCTTATGAAGCTATCTTGTGGATGAAGCGCAAGTACTGTGCAGTTGATGGACATAACTGCTAGACATGCCAACATATAATGAACGGGATCGCGTTCTTGGACGACAACGATATCTCCGTCCATGCAGCCATGCTCCCGTAAGGTCTTCCCTAGCGTTCGTATGCGATTCCACGCCTCTTGATACGTAATCATCCGGCTGCCATGCACAACAAACGCTTGCTGCATGTCAAGGAAGCCGTGGCTAATCGTTAGGGAATGATTTGATGTGCGATTCATTTTGGCCCCCTTACTTTATTTGAATAACGATGTTGATAATCTCCATATGATAGACAACAACACTTTTCGTATAAATACAAAATGTTTACCTTGGGCAAATAAAATTCCAGAAGAAGTAAACTTGTCTATCCTCGATTATATACAAGTTTATTTTTGTGGTAAAGACAAAGTTTTGCTTCGGTACAAAAAATATGTCATGTTAATGATGAGGTACTAGATATTCCCATATCATCTTCACCTTCACAAAAAAGTGGACATAACCGTTCTTCTAAAACGGATGTCCATTTATACATATAATATGATGAGTACATTGAGCTCGGCCAGCAGAGGTTCATGATGAAATGTTTCCTATAGTAATCGAATCAGGTTTGCCCCATCGCTTCCAGACTCTCTGGAATAATCTGGCCGCCATCCACGATGATGGTTTGGCCCGTAATATAACCTGCTTCCTTCGAAGCCAAAAAGAGAGCGGCGTAAGCGATATCTTCGACGCTTCCGAGCCGCTTGAGCGGAATGGACGCCGTCATCGCCTGCAGATAATGGTCACCAAGGCCTTCCAAGCCTTCCGTCATGATGTTGCCGGGCATGACGGCGTTAATTGTAATGTGGTAACGCGCGAGCTCGAGCGCCGCGCTGCGCATGAATCCCAGCTGAGCGGCTTTACTTGCGCCGTAGTGCGACCATCCGGCATAGCCGGTGGCCGGCCCCGTAATCGAAGAGGTTACAATGATCCGGCCGTATTCCGCTTTCTTCAGAAAGGGCAGGCAGGCGGCGACATTTCCTTGGAAGGCATGAGCAATGCCTCCGTTATCCCGGATTTCCGCCGCGGTTTCCTCCGCTTTCGTCAAGCTGCGTGCGACGACCGCGACTTTCGCCCCTTGTGCGGCGAAGGTTCTCGCAATTCCTTTGCCGATTCCTTTGCTGGCTCCGGTCACGACGACCGTCTTATCCTTTAGTGGCGTCAGCATGCAGAACACTCCTATCGTCTGTAAATATAAGCTGCATCATTTCCAATACATGGGTTCGATGTCATCGTACTACAAATTCGGATGTGGAGGCAACGCATGATTTCCGCCACAGTTGTTGGTCCGGACTGAATATAAGGATAGTTATATTTGGTTATAATTATGCGAACTATGGCTAGTTAATCCAAATCGAGCTCTATATCCACCCCCTCCCTAAGACCTATTCCCACAACCTTTCCGGATATCTTGAATATGTTTAAATATGTAAAATTGAATAGCAAGGATCGTCAAAGGAATGGCACAGCGACTGGGATGTTGCACCGCATTAAACGATATGGAATTAAATAACACCCCCTAATCGAACCGGACTTTTAACATGATATGTTTCAAATGAATAATAAAATCGAACTATGTATATATTTTCACAAATAAGCCTCGTGACCCATTAAATAAACGTAAAATTACTGTATATTAAACGGTGCAAACATGCATCGTTATACAAGATACAGGATAAATAGCGCAATTAAAAATAAAAGCGTATGCATTTTGTCCAGGTATTACTAGGCAAAGCTAGGGAAATCTAGTGACGCAAAGCTAAAGGGGCTAAGGAAGAAATTCTATGCCAGCCAGTTGCCGACCAATAGAAACCACACTCTATTCGTCGTATGCGTTATTTTGCATGATTCCATCGCAAGTCCTCCCTAGCTGCCTATTAATATAATCTATTGATAGGAAGTGAATAACGGATGAAGACTAGGAGAAAGCAGAGTGCCCGAAGATTGTTCGCCATGACGGTAATGACCATCATGATGTTCGTCTCTTCCCTGGCGCCGGCTTATGCAGGAACGACTGTTCCCGCAGCAAAGGAACCTGATGTCAAACAGGGCTCAGCACAGGAAATCCGGAATGTCATGTACTATGGCGATTGGTCGATCTGGGGAGGACAAGGGAACTTTTATCCCAAGGATATACCCGCCGATCAACTAACCCACTTGAACTATGCCTTCCTAGATTTTGATGCCCAAGACAACCTCGTCTTTACGGACAAGGATGCGGCTGTAGGCGCGCCTGTCGGTCAGGATGGCGTACAATGGGACGCAGCCAATGCAGGCGTCCTCATCGCCCTGCAGCAATTGCGCGCCGAAAACCCGAATCTGAAAATCGGCATCTCTCTTGGCGGATGGTCGAAATCAGGCGACTTCTCCGTTGTGGCGGCCGATGCTTCGAAACGCGCGAAATTGGTTCAGAATGTGATGAAATTCATTAAGTACACGAACATGGACTTCGTCGATGTGGACTGGGAGTTCCCGGCTGAAGTGCGACAACCTGATCTTGTCGATAATAAAAACGATGAAGGCACGAAATACGCCACCCCGGAGGATAAAAATAATTATATTTTGCTCCTTCAAGACTTCAAAAACGCCTTGAACCAACAAGGAGCCGAGCTTGGCAAAACGTACGAGCTGTCTGTTGCCCTGCCCGCTCCCAAAGCAAAAATTGATATCGGCATTGATGTGCCTAAGTTATTTAACATTGTAGATTTTGCCAACATCATGACTTATGACATGCGCGGCGCATGGGATGAGGTAAGCGGCCATCACACCGGTTTGTATCCGAACCCCAATGACCCGCTTACCGGCAACAATCTGTCCATTGACGAGAGCGTGAACTATTTGATTCAGCAAGGTGCCGAGCCGAGCAAGATTGTCATCTGAGCGGCTTACTATACTCGCGGCTGGGATAAAGTGTCGCAAGGATCCGATCCGAATTATCCGGGACTATTCGGTGAAGCCGCACTATCTGCCAAGGATGCGGATAACACTCCATCCCGCGGCGCGGTTGGCGAATCCCCACTCGTCCTTGGGGACGGCGGCCGCCGAACAGGGATTTGGTCTTATCGCAATCTCGACAAATTGAAGGCCACTTACCCGAATCTCAAAGAATATTGGGATGATGCCGCAAAAGCTCCTTATCTATATGATGAGACAAGCGGCGTATTCTACACCTATGACAATGAAAGATCCATTCAAGAGAAGACGAAATATGTCCTTGAGCGCGGCCTAGGCGGCGTCATTGCATGGATGGCTTCCAATGATGCCCCTACTGCGGACCCTGCCAAGCGTGACAAATTAACAAAGGCGACGAAAGAAGGTCTCTTCGGAAGCCAGCCGTTGAAAACACATGAAATCCACTATGCCGAGCTGGACGTTAAGGCGGATGTGAAACCGTATACAGAGCCTTGGGGCAATAACAAGGGGTATGAAATCACGATTGTCAATAACGAAGCCTTGACGGAATCGAATCAAGTGTTGAGAGCCGTGGAACGAGGCGCAAAAACGATTAAGCTGCCGAAGCTGTATATCAAGACAGATGGACCGTTGACTTCCGGCGATTATCTGGCTGGCTCCGTAACCTATGAAAATGGTTACACGGTCGTCGACCTGAAATCGGTCTATGATGCAAAAACAATAGAGCCGGGCGCTTCCTATACGTTCAAACTTAAGGGAGATGCCGAGATGACAAGCATGGAGCTTGTTCAGCGGGTGTCGAATAACAGCCCGGAAATGAACAGACAACTCATTCTGGGCAATGAAGCTCCAAGCAAGAATCAACCGCCTGTATTGCATGGCGTAACGGACCTGACGATTCAAGTCGGCGACGTCTTCGATAAGCTGGCCGGCGTGACCGCTACGGACGCGGAAGACGGAGATGTAACGTCGCGTATTACCGTGACGGGAGAAGTTAACACGAATGTGGCAGAAAAGTACCAACTGACGTATTCCGTTACGGATTCGCAAGGATTAACGGCTGAGAAACAACGTACCATTACAGTGGTCGAAGCGGCAGCTCCGGAGCAAGACTTTGGGGTTGGCCAAGGAATCGAGTGGCCGAAGCAAGTCAATTCTCCATTCGTCGATATGGTTGCATGGGTTACCAAGCCGGGCTATTCCAACAACGGCGCCCCTAACCTTGCCCGAATTTCCGAGGATACGGGCGTGAAATTCTTCAATCTTGGCTTTATTCAATCCACTTCGAAGCAAATCGTTGACGGTAAAGTGCAATGGGGCTGGGGAGGATACTCCGTACTGAATGAAAAGAATGCAGACAATGCCCAATATCAAGGAATCAAGCAGTCTATCCGGGAGCTGCGCGAAATGGGAGGAGATGTCGCGATCTCCCTTGGCGGTTTGAACGGCGTTACATTCTGGGAAGTAACTGAAGACACAGATACGTTGTTCAATACGTATATGGAGCTTGTTCAAGGCTATGGACTGACCCGATTAGACCTCGACATTGAGGGCGGCGCGCAGAACAAAGCCCTGAATATCGCCAATGCGAAGGCGATTAAAAAGCTGCAAGACGCAACCGGAGTCGATATCGTATTAACGCTCCCAGTACTGCCAAGCGGTCTGACTTCCGTTCAATTGGATGTATTGGAGGCTTACCTGTCTGCCGGCGTGGATGTCAAAGTCGTGAACATCATGACGATGTGTTATGGCAGCGGAACGCTCCTGCCTGGCGAGAACTACGGTTCCGCTTCGCTTAGAGCCGTTGATTCGACGAAGAATCAAGTGAAGCAATACTACAAGCAGTATGCCAACAAGGATCTAACCGATGAAGAGGCTTATGGAATCATTGGAACGACGCCATCCATCGGTTTCGAAGGCGCGGCTCATCCGATCTTTACGACGGAGTGGTCTCAGTGGATTGTCGATCATGCGATCGAGAAAGGGCTGGCGATGACCTCCTTCTGGTCGATGAACCGGGATGCGATGTTGGAAAATAAAAGTGGCGTAACGGCTCAATATCAGTTTACCGATATTTTCAAAGCATTCGGAAATGGAAGCATTCCGCCGGTAACTTCAAAACCCGTGATTCATGGCGCAACGGATAAAACGATTTTCGTTGGCGAGCACTTCGATCCGAGAGAAGGGGTTACCGCTGCGGATGAAGAAGATGGCGACCTGACCGATCGCATCGCGATCGAAGGAACGGTTGATTCCTCTGCTCCGGGAACATATGAGTTGGTATACACCGTAGAAGACAGTGAAGGCCTGCAAGCCTCTGCAGAGCGCCAGATTACCGTGATCGATGGACTTGCGGATACGTATGATCCGACGAAGATCTACTATGAAGGCGATTCGGTCATCTACAAAGGAGAGAAATATACAGCGAAATGGTGGGTACAAGGCGAAGCTCCGGATACCTCCCTAGCATGGAAAAAAGAAGTGATTCCAAATGAAGACGGCAGTGTGGACTACGTGCCGGGCAATGTGTATGTAGAAGGCGACTTGGTTCGCTATGAAGGCAAGCTCTACCAAGCCAAGTGGTGGACACGGAGCATTCCGGGAAGCGATGATTCCTGGAAGCTTGTAGAATAATAGCAAGTCGAAGCTGTATGTATCGGGACTGACCTGCATGGGTCGGTCCCTTCCGCTTGCCACGAACCGAAAATTAAACGTGGCTGACCCGCCTCGAGAATATCATCATCCGCTGCATCAAGCCGATTTGCTGCGCTGCGCACACTGATTGATAATCCTCAGCACGCTGGATGGATTGAACGCCAAATAGTTGGCCGCTGGCTTTTTCATCTGCTTCACCTAAGAGGCAGAAGCTGCGTTAATCACCTGCTCCACTAAAAGTCCGGTGAATTAGTGCAGTTGTAGCCGTCTGATGGACATGCAAAACGAGTAAAACAACTCAGCCAGCGCGAAATGAGTAGGCGTGACAACGCCTCTGTCATCACGGATTTCGTTTTTTGGCATGCCGACATACCAGTTCGAGATCGCTTTTTCCCAAACCGGCATAGTCTTTTCAGATTTTGAACGATCGCCGTCAGTAGCGCCTGTTCTTGCATGCAGTCGAGTCCGCGGCTCCGTGCACGATCCATGCCATGCGCAACTTTGCTTTCAGCAAACACATGCTCACAGCGGGTTCGTAACTTTTGCAGATGACGGTAAGAACCCGTTAGCTGAATCCGTTTAGCTCTGTTTCGGCTGTGTACTTCCTGGATTTTCGCCAACCGCTTGCGTTGTCGTTCCGGATCGTTCGTTTGACGTTTCCAAGTAGGCACATCTTCCAGTA
>NZ_LDIG01000121.1 GCF_015845845.1 Paenibacillus dendritiformis | reverse complement strand
CCGCCTCCACACTTCCGGGAACAGCACGACCTCGGCCCGCTCCACGCGGTCCTCCAGCTCGGCGAAGGCCATCGGCTTGCCCTTCTTCGTCATAATGGTGCGGAGCGACACGATCATCCCGGCGACGATGCACTCGCTCTCGTCAGGCGCTTCGTGAAGGTCGACAAGCCGGTCGGTGTCGAGCTCCTCCAGCAATTGATCATATTCGTCCAGCGGATGCCCGGACAGATAAAGGCCGAGCAGTTCCCGCTCCAGCTCCAGCTGCTGCGGCATCGTGAGCGGCTGGACCTCGGGATACTCGATCGTCCAGTTGTTCACCTCGACGAGATCGAGGAACTGGATCTGCAAATCTTCCCGATCCTTGCGCCATTTCGCGGCCGCCTCCAGCGTCTCGTCGATCATGGCGAGCAGTTGGGCCCGGTGCCCCGGCAAGGAATCGAAGGCTCCGCCCTGAATGAGCGATTCGATGACCCGCCGGTTGCAGACCCGCAGATCGACCCGCTGGCAAAAATCGAGCAAATCCGTATAAGGCCGCTCCCGCCGCTCGCGAATAATGCTGTCGATCGCCAGCGTGCCGACATTCTTGATCGCGCCCAGGCCGAAGCGGATGCCGCCCGCGACCGGCGTGAACGGCACGAAGCTCTCATTGACATCCGGCGGCAGCACCTCGATGCCGAGCCGCCGGCAATCGTCGATATATTCCGCCACCTTCCGGTGGCTGCCCATATTGGCCGTCAGCATGGAGGCCATGAATTCTGTCGGATAATGCGCCTTCAGATAAGCTGTCTGGAAGGCGAGCACGGCATACGCCGCCGCATGGGCGCGCGGGAAGCCGTAGTCGGCGAAGCGGACGATCATGTCGTACACCCGGTTCGCCTCCTCCGAAGAGTAGCCCTGCCCCAGACTGCCTTCCACGAAATGCTGGCGCTGCTGATCCAGCACTTCGCGCTTCTTCTTCGACACGGCCCGCCGCAGCAGATCCGCTTCCCCCAGACTGAAGCCCGCCATCTTGGAGGCGATGTGCATAATCTGCTCCTGGTATACGATTATTCCGTAGGTGTCCCGGAGAATCGGCTCCAGATCGGGATGCGGGTATTCCACCGGCTTCAGGCCGTGCTTGCTCTGAATAAAATTCGGGATGAACTCCATCGGACCCGGCCGGTATAATGCAAGAACGGATATGATATCCTCGAACGACGACGGCTTCAATTCCCGCAGGACGCGGCGCATGCCCGCCGATTCCAGTTGGAATACGCCCGTCGTATCCCCTCTGCCCAGTAGCGCATAAGTGGCCGGATCCGTGTCGTCAAGCGCGTTCAGGCTGATCTCGTCTCCCGTATCCTTCTTCACCCAGCCAAGCGTGCGCTCGATAATCGACAATGTGCGCAGGCCGAGGAAGTCCATCTTCAGCAGCCCGACCGCTTCCAGATGCTCCATCGAATATTGCGTAAGCGCCGCATGCTCCGTCCCGGCCTGAAGCGGCACGTAATCGGTCAAGGGCTCGCGGCTGATGACGACGCCCGCCGCATGGGTCGAGGCGTGGCGCGGCATCCGCTCCACCTTCGCCGCCATGTCGAGCAGCTCGCCGATGCGCGGCTGGCGCTGCTTCCATTCGCGCAGCTCGCTGCTTGCGTTCAGCGCCTTGGCGAGCGTCATGCCAATCTGGTTCGGGATCAGCTTGGCCGCCCGATCCGTCTCGTTATACGGCACATTCAGCACCCGGCCGACATCCCGTACGGCCGCGCGCGCGGCCATCGTGCCGAAGGTGATGATCTGCGCGACCCGGTCATGGCCGTATCTGTCGGCGACATAGCGGATGACTTCGTCGCGCCGTTCGTCATTGAAATCGATGTCGATATCCGGCATCGTAATCCGTTCAGGATTGAGGAACCGCTCGAACAGCAGCCGGTACTTGAGCGGGTCCACATTCGTAATGCGCAAGCTGTAGGCGACCAAGCTGCCGGCGGACGAACCCCGGCCAGGACCGGTCATGATGCCCTGCTCATGCGCGAAGCGGATGAAATCCCACACGATAAGGAAATAATCGGAGAATCCCATCTTCTCGATCGTGTCCAGCTCATAGTTCAGCCGATCCTGCGCCGCCGCGCGGAACTCCTCTTCCGCCCAGACGGGCAGATCCGCGTAGCGCCGTTCAAGCCCTTCCTGGCACAGCTGCCGCAAGTAATCGGGGGCGGACACCCCCGGCGGCAGCGGCCCGAAGGAAGGCAGAATCGAGGCGCCAAGGTCCAGCGTCACCTGACATTGCTCCGCAATGCGCGCCGTATTCGCCACCGCTTCCGGAACGTGGCGGAACAGCGCGTTCATCTCCTCCGCCGACTTGAAGTACATCTGGGTCGTCCCCATCTTCAGCCGATCCTCGTCTTCCTTCGTCTTGCCCGTGCCGATGCAGATGAGGACATCCTGCACGGCGGCATCCTCTTCCTCCATATAATGGACGTCATTCGTTACCGCAAGCGGAATGCCCGTCGCCTCGCTGAGCGCGACCAGGCCGAGATTGACCTTCTTCTGCTCGGGCAGCCCGTGGTCCTGCAGCTCCAGATAGAATCCGTCCTTGAATATATCCCGATAGCGTTCCGCCGCCTCCCGGGCGGCCTCTTCGCGCCCGTGGAGCACATGCTGGGACACCTCTCCTCCAAGGCAAGCGCTCATCGCGATGATGCCGTCCGCATGCCGGCGCAGCGTGTCCATGTCCACCCGCGGCTTGTAATGAAATCCTTCCAAATGCCCGATGGACGTAATCCGCATCAGATTGCGGTAGCCTTCTTCGTTCTTCGCCAGCAGAATCAGGTGATAGATTGGCTGCTCCTTGCGGGAGCCTTTATCATGAAGCGACCCGGTCGTCACATAGGCCTCCATGCCGATAATCGGCTTGACGCCGTGCGCCAGGCAAGCTTTGTAGAAGGCGATGGTCCCGTACATGACCCCATGGTCGGTAAGCGCCAGCGCTTTCATCCCGTATTGAGCCGCCCGCGCGGCCAGATTCTCGATGCGGGCCGCACCGTCAAGCAGGCTGTATTCACTGTGAACGTGCAGGTGCACGAACGGTTCCATAGCCTTCCCCTCCCCTTCATGTGCCGTGCTATGCATGGGAACATATTTTCGTCTATCCTGTATTGTATCATATTTTTTCACGGAAATTCTATATATGTATAAAGGACATCTTGTCCGCCGTGCACCCGTGGGAGCAGGAAAGGAGAAACCATTCAATGGGTACGTTTCTGTCCAAAGCGCTCATCGATTTTTTCATCGCCTTCGGCGTCGTGCTGGGCGGATCAATATTGGCAGGCATCGGGGCCGTCGTCGCGCTGCAATCGCCGGTCGATACGATGCAGCATATTTCCGAGCAATTGAAAATATGGGCCGTCGTCGCCGCCGTCGGCGGAACGATCGACCCGATACGCGTCATCGAAAGCAACTTCCTGGACGGGAACCTCTCCCCGGTCTTCAAGCAGCTTCTCTACATCCTCGTCTCCTTCATCGGCGCCCATATGGGAACCGAGCTGATTCAATGGATATGCCGAAGCCGAATCTAATCGCAGACAAGCACCGGCCGCGAGAGGGGGCGGGCCTATGCGGTTGAAGGCAGTACCAAGATGGCTGGGCGACATCGCGCTCGTCCTGGTCGGAATCGTCATTGGCGCGGCGGTATATCATGCGATGCACTTGCACCAGTTCAACGAGCTGATGATGATGAACATCGACCTGCAGGACAGGCTCGCCCACTATAAGGCGGAGGCGGAGGATCTGCTTCGCTACAAGAACCGGCGGACGATTGTCAAGAGCATCGAGGTTCATATTTATGAACCCGCCACGGGCACGACTCTTCCCCAGGCCCATGAGACCGAGATTCGGCGCCGCCTGCTCAAGGATTTATCCAGCTTGAAGGGCAGGGACGTCTTCCAGATCGACGAGCATTCGAAGCTGGTCGAGGGGCTGCTGGCCAATAAAATTTATCCCGATGTGCATGAAAAGGATTATGCCGTACTGCTTCGCACGATGCTCGTCACGGAGGGCGTGCTTCACGTGTGGGTCGATGTAAAACCTTATATTCCGGCTAAGGTGCCCTAAATATTGGGATGCGGCGGGATTTGTGATACACTAGGGACAGCCATAACCTATGAAAAGCATGTGAGAAGGAGAGTTCTTCCTGATGGAATGGATTCAATGGACGCTGTTCCTGTTACTGTGCATTACATCCGTGCTGTCCGTCTTTTTCAGCATCCGCTCCCGGCGGCAGACGGACACGGTGCTCCGCGGCCTGTTCGCGGCCAGAATGAACATCTGCATGGGACTGATGCTGCTCTGCCTGGCCGGCATTCAGGCGATCGTGTACTCCGCCTCGACGATGCGCATCATCGTCGGCGCCGTCGTCATGCTGCTCGGGCTGTTCAATCTGCTGGCCGGCGTGCGCAACCATATGCACTTCCAGCGCATTCTTGACGGGGTCGGCTCCTCGAAATAAGCCGCCGCACACCGGTGCTCCCTCGCACGAAGGCGCATAAATAGCCTCTGACCGCGATGGGCAGAGGCCATTGGCCGTGGAAAGGCGGGGATCAGTCGTGATCGATCGACTGCATCGTCATCATCGCTTTGGCCGCCAGCACCTCTCCATGCCGAATCTCGACCTCCAGCTTGCAGAACTTGCGGCTCATTTCGATCAACTGGGGCTTCAGCGTGACGACATCTTCAATCTGGAGCGGACGGACGAAATACGTGGTGATATTGTCCATCACATGATCATAGCTCCGCATTTCCTTGACCGCCCGCAGCGCGGCTTGCGTCATCAGCGTCGTCAATATGCCCTCCGACACCGCGCCGAAGCCGTTGACCATCTGGGGCGTAATCGCCCCGCGGAACATCGGATTTCCTTCCTCGTCCCGCTGTTCCTCGAAGCCGTTCCATATCAAATCAACGAATGTCTCGCCCAATTGCGTCTCCTGGCGCGCGTCCCGCAACGCGTTCAGCACCTCGCGGCGCGTCACGACCGCAATCAGCTTCCGGCTCCGATCGACGACAGGAAGCAGCTCCACCCCTTCCCACACCATCGTATGGGCGGCAGTAGCCAGCGTCGTCTGCAGCGTGGCCGTCAGAGGGCTTCGCGTATACAGCTTCTCGATTGTCTGCTGGGAATCCGCGCCGAGCATATCCTTGTACGTCATCATCCCGATGACGCGGTTCCATTCGTCCACGACCGGGAAACGGCTGTGCCCCGTCTCTTCCCGCATCCGCTCGAAATCATGCACCGTGCTTGAAGGACGCAGCACATACATTTTCGATTTCAACGTGACGATATCCTCGATAATCATAATCTTCTTCTTGATTAAGCGGTCGAACAGCGCCCGGTTAATGATCGAGGCGACCGTGAACGTGTCGTATTTCGACGAAAAAATCGGCAGATTCAGCGCATCGGCCAGCAGCTTGACCTCGCGGCTGGTGCCGAACCCCCCGGTTATGAGGACGCCCGCTCCGTGCTGCAAGGCAAGACGGTGCGCATCCTCCCGGTTCCCGACGATAAGCAGGCTCCCGGCATCGATATAGCGCTCCATCGCGTCCAGCTTCATCGCCCCGATGACATACTTGTTCAGCGTTTTCTCCAGACCTTTGCCGCCGCCCAAAACATGCCCGCCTAAGATGTCGACCACTTCGCCGAAGGTCAGGTTGTCCGACATATTGCGCGGCTTCTTCTCGACGCGGACCGTCCCTATCCGCTCCTTCGTAATGACGATGCCGATGCTCTCGGCCTCTTTGACGGCGCGGTAAGCGGTCCCCTCGCTCACCGACATCTCCTTCGCCAGCTTGCGTACCGATATTTTCGTTCCCGGCTTCAAGCCCTCGATATGATGGAGCAACTGCTCATACTTCGTGACCGTCCCATCATTCCCTTCCATCTGTTACACCCCCGAACTCCGAACTGTTGTATACTGTATTTATGATAGCACATCTTTAAAGAACGATGCAAAAAAATCGGTTCCGTCGCTTCTGGCCCCCATCATGCATGGCAATCTTCGGATTCATCGGCGCTGCTGCGCCGTCGGAGGTCTGTGAAGTGGCGTATTATATTTCGGCGGCATTTGATTATAACAGCAATTTTCTTTCCGAAGCGTTAAACAAACGGTTGGATTCAATGGAAAATGACGGGGTGCAGCCGCTTAAACACCCTTCCGAGCCTCTTGGCATGCTCTCCCACCCGCTCAGGTTGGCGCTCGTATTTATATCCTTTTGTATTCTTATTAGCCGTCTCCCATCCACTCAGCCTCCCCGGGCCATACCGGGCGATCAAACGCCGAGCGATTAGACTTGTCCCCTCTAACCATGTGCTCAATCTCCCGTTCGGTCAGGAGAGAAAAAAATTCACTCGCATACCTCCATCCGTTCCCACGTCAATGCCATCATCTTCGTTCCATTTCGTCCATCATCCTTTAACTGCTCCATGCGCTATCTCCGGTTCAATCCTGATATTTCTTAAAAAAAGGGAATTGCCTTAAGAATATACATCTATTTATCAAAAACCGGCCTGAATCTTTGCTTACTGGTATGCCCCGCGTAAACGACATTAGGTATGCCAAACGTTCCGTGGCGCAAGCGGAGAGTTGCTGGAATGGGAGCCGGACAAAGGCGGGGGCGGGGAAAATGCAAATGCTCTTGATGCAGCAGGACGAGAGCGTGGGGGGGGAGTCATGTGTCTTTTTCTCTGAGTCGCTGGGATATTGGCCATAAGAGGCAAACAACGATAATCGGGTTACCGGAAAAAGGGGACTTCTTTAGGTATTTGCGACTGCTTGACCCTTCTGAGCTATGGGGAGACACGTGTATTGCACAAAAATATAACCGCCCACGTTAAGGGCGGCCATTTTATATCGTTCACATCAATGAATGATAGATATTTTGAGTATACTTCGTGATGGCTTCATCGTAGTCAGGATACTTGTATCCGAGACTTGCGGCCACAGCCTTAGAGTACATGCGAAATAATTCATGGCAAGTAAATAAAGACTGCCACATTTCTTCATAACCGTTCTGCGAATAGGTGGAGAGCAGCGATTCCCAATCTTCCTGCGGAAGATAGCGATCAATAAATTTATAGTTCTTCCCTGTGCTGAAGGTGAAGCCATGTTTTGAGCCAATCTGCCAAGTCATCATTCTCAATAAGTTCGGACGCGCAATTTCGTGGAAATGGTCAATCGCAAACAGGAGTTCTTTTCTCGCCAAGCCTTTTACGACATAAGTGGAAACCATCCAGAACTCATTGCAGCAGTCATCAAATTCTCTTGCAGTCGGCTTTTTTATCCAATATTGACGGTCGTCTGCGATCACTTCGTTGTTGATGCGAGCATCCTTATCAAGCAGGACCTCCACCAATCCGTCGCTCTTGACAAAATAATCCTCCGTCTCGCTAACCGGAATAAGGGTTAGGTCTATTTTGTTGCCGTCCTCGAAAAGAATGATATAGGAAAACCAATTGCCTAACTCCGGCGGAAAAAGCTCCATATCCTCGGGTTTTTGCATCATCAGCCGCTTCCCGAATATGTCCAGCCACTGATCATTTTCCTTGAATGAATCCATATCTGTTACAAAGCAGGAAATGTCATAATCTTGGAACGCGTCCGGGGGAATGTTGCGGTTTGTGCGCGAGCCTTCCAAGGTGACCAGTCGGATTCGCTGATCCTTTCTGGCGAAATCGATGAGCAGATTCATCATTTCTTGTTCACTTCTCAATGCATCGTCCTCCGTTCCAACCTTTTATCTTTTGTACAAAGGAAAGCAATGCGTCTCTGTGGGCGCATCAGTTGCAGGAAGGCTGACATTTGGTCCTTTGCCTCTCAGGACATGTAGCCGCAAGCTTGTTTTCCTTCTTCGACGTTATGTTTTCATTTTCCTGGCTGTCTTCGGAACGGAACCATTGTCCAACACCCGTTGCTGCGCAAAAAAGACGCCGGAACGAAATGTTCCAAGCGTCTTTCTTTTGGCTGCCATAGAGTTTAACCTTTTTCACGGTCTTTCTCTCTGCCGGTTCAGGCTGCTGCCGCAGCGTCAGCCGGTCACCGCGCTTGTGTCCGTCGACGGCTCCGTCTTCGCCAGCTTCCGGTGGCTGAGAATGAAATAGATCCAGCTGCCGATAAGCGACAGGACGAGGAAGATGGACAGCTTGCCGAGATTCAACCAGACGTATTGGATGTCGCCCACCGACACGACGCCGCGGAAGGCCCGGATGGTGTAGGTCATCGGGAACCAAGGGTGCAGCATCTGGAAAAATTTCGGCGTTAATTCAATCGGGAATGTGCCTGCCGTCGATGACAGCTGGAACACGAGCAGCAAAATGATAATGAAGCGCCCTACGTTCCCGAATGAGGTTATGAAAAATTGGATCATGGCAAAGAACGTTAAGCTGGTAACGAGACAGACGACGAAAAACATCGGCACGTTCGTGACCGGCAAATGAATCACATTGAGGACAACCAGTCCGGCAATGGCAACCTGCAGAACGCTCTCCACCGTCATGAACCCGTATTTGCTCGTCATCCAGGCCGTGCCGGAAGGCGGCCGGTTGTAGGTCTCCCGCAGCGGATAGACCATCGAGAACATCAATGCCCCGACGAAAAATCCAAGCGACAGGAAATACGGAGCCATGCCTACGCCGTAGGTCGTGACATCATGATTCTCGACTTTATCGCTGCCGACCGGAGACGTAATCATTTCATATGTCTTATCGGTCGGGTTCTGCTGCGCTTTATCCGCGCCTTCCTGCAGCTTCCGGCGAAGCTCCGCGCCGCCGGACAACAGCTGCTCCTGACCGTCCAGCAGCTGCTCGAATCCGCCGTTGATCGCATCCTTCGCTTGATCCACCTGATTCAGCATATCGCTCATCTTGACGAAGATCATGTCCTGCACCTTTTTGGCGGCTTCCTTCAGCTTCATCTCCGCCATGTCGTGCAGCATGTCGCGCGCCATCGGCTCCAGACTGTTCACCTTGTCATCGGCCGCCTGATGAATCTTGGCAATAATCTCCGGCGTCATCCGATCCAGTTCGTCGTTCGCCTTCCGGTGAAGGCGGGCGACGACCTTCGGCTCATACTCCATCCATTTGGTATCGACCGTATCATGAAGCTTGTCGGTCAGTTGTTTCGATTTTTCCTGATATATATCTTCGGCCACGAGATGCGCCTTGGCCAGCAGCTTCGGCGCCAGCTCATTCGCTTTGGACATCGCCACCTGCTGGGCAAGTGAGCGCACCTGCGGGTAGACCTGATCGAATTTCTGGTCCGCCGCCTGATGCAGCTTGGCGAGCAGCGCCGGCTTCAACTTGTCGAGCTCCTTGTTGACCATGTTGTTCAAATCCTGCTTCACCTTGTCGCGCAGCTGTTCCAGATTGGCCTGAGTCAGGTTTTCTTCGATCTGGGCTCGAACCTCTTCCAGCTGCTTCTTCACCGCTTCCCACTGCTGCTGGAGCTCCGGAGGCAGCTTCTCGCCGATCGGCTTCAGCTTCTCTTCCAGTTGATCGAGGTTCGCCTGGATTTTCCCCAGTTGCTCCTTCCCGCGCTTGATGGCATCGTCAAAGAGCTGATCCACTTTCTCATCAATGTAACGGTTCAGCGTCGAACGGATCGATCTGTCGACATTGTCGTACTCCTTGTCGATAATGCTGTGCATCTTCACCCGGGCAGCCGGCTCCATCTCGGTAATCGACTTGTCGACCTCCCGGCTGATTTTGCCCAAAACCTGGTTCAGATTGTTGTTGTACGCGTTGTCGATTTCCTGATGCAGCTTCTTGCGGATTTCCGCCCCATAGATGACGGACTGCTTATCGATCTGCTCGTGAAGCTTCTCCTTGGACAATGGCGAATACTCATTGACCATGTCGTCTATCCGCGTATGCACGGTATCATATACAACCTTGGTGTATTTCTCGGCTTCGGCATCGATGTCTTGATGAACCTTCTTCATCAACTCCGGCTTCTTCGTATCCATCGTTTTATTTATTTCATCATGAACCAGCCGATCTAGCTTCTTCTCGTTCTCGGCCAGCATCTTCTCGACCATCGTCTCCGCTTCCGCCGTCTTCGAGTCGACCTGCGCATTCAGCTCGTCCCGGAACATCTCGATTCCGTCGCCCAACTGGCTCAGACCGTCTTCGATTTTGCCGGCCCCTTCGCTGGCGGCGCCCAATCCTTCCGCGACGGTGTCGATCGCATTGAACATCTGCTCGACATAGGTCTCCGTCACTTTTTGCGACAGCTCCGATTTGATGCTCTGCACGACCTTATCGGAGATTTGGCCAGACAAGAAATTGTAGCTGCTGTTCTCCTTATAGATCAAATTCATCGGCTTCGGATCGGGGTCGAGAATCGTGGTTGCGTTATGCGACATCTCTTCCGGCACGATAATAAGCAAATAATACCTGTTCTCGCTTAATCCGCGCTCGCCTTCCTTCCGCGACACGAAATGGAAGTCCACCGCATCATTGCTGTGCAGCTTTTCAATCAGCTCCCGTCCGATCGCAATCTCCTTGCCTTCATACATCACCGGCCGGTCCTCATTAACGACTGCGACAGGCATGTTTTTCACATTGCTGTACGGATCCCAGTTCGCTACCAAGTAGACCCCGCTGTACAGCAGCGGTATAACCAGGAGACCAAGTACCGGAACCAGGACATCCTTCGAACGGATAACCCCCATGAATTCCGACCAAAAAAACCGAAGACTCTTCATGCTGTCACCTCCCCACTGACCGAATGACCATTTTGTTAAAATAGTTCTGACTTCGCAGATGTTTGATATTATACCTCCCGCCTTTTCAGAATTCAAACAGATTATTTTTGGCAATTCCCCTTAAAATGGTTCAAAAAAGGATTAAAATTGATATAAAAACAGCGATTTTCTCTTGTTTTAAAAAAATCGCGCATGGTCTGTTGGCCGGATGAAAGAAAGGGGACCGCAGCGGCCCCTGAAGCTACGAAGAATGTATGCGGCGGGGAATCCGAACATGAAAAAACCTCCCTCTTCCCCAACGGGAAGAGAGAGGCATAAGCCAGTGTATTCGCTTGTTGCCGATATTACCGCTTGCCCGGCTCATACGGCGCGCCCAGCGCAGACGGCGAATTGCTCTTGCCGGCCGTGAAGATCAGCACGAGAAGCGTCAGCACGTACGGCAGCATATAGAATACTTCCGTCGGTACCGCGTTGGCGAAGGAGTATAGCTGAACCTGATCGCGCAGCGCCTGCGCGAGGCCGAAGAACAAAGCGGCACACGTCGCGCCGATCGGATTCCAGCGGCCGAAGATAACCGCCGCCAGCGCGATATACCCCTGGCCGGAGATCGTGTTGGACGCGAAGCTGCTGTTCGCCGTCAGCGCAATCGTCGCTCCGCCCAGCGCGGCAATCGATCCGCCGACCATGACAGCCCAGCCGCGCAGCCGGTTGACCTTCACTCCGGCCGTATCCGCCGCTCCCGGGTGCTCGCCGACCGCCCGCAGCCGCAGGCCGAGCGGCGTCTTGAACATCACGTAATAGACGATGATGACGAGCAGCAGCGCGATATACGTCGTCGGGTAAGACTGGAAGAACGCTCTGCCGACGAACGGAAGATCGCTCAGCCAAGGAATGTGAATCCGGTGGAACACATTGCTGATGACCGGGGTCTCGGCCGCTCCGTCGAAGATGAGCTTCACCAGGAAGAAGGTGGAGCTGGCGGCGAGCATATTGACCACGATACCGCTAATGACCTGATTCGCTTTGAAGCGAACCGAGGCAATGACATGAATGCCCGAGAAGATCACGGTAAAGATAAGCGCGGCCAGACAGCCCAGCCATGGAGAAGCCGCACCCAGTCCCGCCTGTTCGGCGTAATAAGCCACAACCGCGGAGGAAAACGCGCCTGACACCATAAAGCCTTCCAAGCCGAGGTTGATAACCCCCGAACGCTCCGCAATGAGTCCGCCCAGCGCGGCGAAGACGAGTGCTGTTGCAAATACGAGAGTCCCGTTGATTAAAGATCCGAGCAATTCCATCTGTTATCCCTCCCGCTTCGCCTTTTTGGAACGTGAAAACCGTGTCAACAACCAACGGATAATGCCCGGTGCCGCGGCGAAGAAGATGATGATGCTGATAACCATCTTAATGACCTCGCCGGGAACGTTCGCTCCGAAGCTCATGCCCTGCGCTCCGTACATGAGCGCCCCGAACAGCGCGGCGGCCAGCAGGACGCCCAGCGCGCCGTTCATCCCAAGCAGCGCGACGGCGATCCCGTCGAAGCCGATGCCGGACGTCACGGAGGAGATGGCCATATATTTGAAGACGCCCAGCACTTCCATCGTACCGATCATGCCGCCCAGCATCCCCGAGAGGAAGAACGTTCGGGTAATGACCTTGGACACGTTCATGCCGGCATATTCCGCCGCATGTCTGTTATTCCCTACGGCGCGGGTCTCATACCCCCACTTCGTCCGGTTCATATACAGGTGATACCCTATAATGGCGATGATGACGATGAAGAATCCCCAATGGACGCGGGCCCCGCTCATCAAATCGCTCAGCCATCCGATCTGGATGCTGGCCGATTCCTGAATGTTCTGCGAACGGGAGGTCCCCGACTCGGCCATGAACGCCTTGATGACCATATGGCTGATATAGAGCGCGGTCCAGTTCAGCATAATGCAGGAGATAACCTCGTTGATGCCCCGCTTCGTCTTGAGCAGACCGACAAGCGCGCCCCACAGACCGCCCAGAATCGTGCCCGCGATAATCGCCACGATGCCGTGCAGAATCGGCGGCAGCGACATCATATTGCCCACGACGAGGGCTCCGAGCGATCCCATTACGATCTGGCCGTCCACCCCGATGTTGAACATGCCCGCGCGGAACGCAAGCGCAACGGCCAACCCGGCGAAAATAAGCGGCACGATCGCTCGCAGCGTCTCTCCCATGTCATAGGCGGAGCCGAAGATTTTCTCCACCAGAGACTGATAAGCCAGCAGCGGATCGTAGCCTCCGGCAAGCATAACGAGAGCTCCAATAATAATACCGAGGATGATGGCCACGAGAGAGATGATAACCGATTCTTTGGCTAGCATCGATTTAAGCTTGTTCATGACGTCCCCCCCCTTGATGCTTGCCGGCCATCATGAGACCCAGCTCCTGGTCTGTCGTTGTCTCCGGCGTCGTCTCCCCGACAATGCGCCCGTCGAACATGACGAGAATGCGGTCGGCCACATTCAAGATCTCTTCCAGCTCGAACGAGACGAGCAGTACGGCCTTGCCTGCGTCGCGCTGGGCGATTAATTGCTTATGCACGAATTCGATCGCGCCGACGTCCAGCCCCCGTGTCGGCTGGGCTGCGACGAGCAGCTTCGGATCTTTGTCGATCTCGCGCGCGATAATGATCTTCTGCTGGTTCCCGCCGGACATCGCCCGTACCAGCGTATGGATGCTTGGCGTCCGGATATCGAACTGCTCGACATACCGCTCCGCCACCTGCTCAACCGCCTGCCGATCCATGAAGCCTTTGCGGCTGAACTTCGGGCTGTCGTACGATTTGAGCACGGAGTTCTCGCTGACGTCGAAGTCAAGCACCAGCCCATGCTTGTGCCGATCCTGAGGGATATAGGAGATACCCTTGTCCGAAGCGTCCCGCGGCGACGCATCCGTCACATCCTGTCCCGCCAGCCGGATCTGCCCGCCCGCGGTCCGGCGCATGCCGGTAATCGCCTCAATCAGCTCATTCTGACCGTTGCCGTCAACGCCGGCGATGCCGACAATCTCCCCGGCGCGAACCCGAAAGCTGACGCCGTCCACGGCATGCTGCCCGTGCTCGTCCTTCACGATCAGGTTGTCGACCTCCAGCATCACATCCTGCGGCGCAGCCGGCGACTTGTCCGTCTTGAACTCGACATGCTTGCCTACCATCTTCTCGGCCAGCATCTCCGGATCCGTCTCGGACACCCGAACGGTGTCGATGACTTTGCCCCGGCGGATGATCGTGCAGCGGTCAGCGACCTCCATAATTTCCTTCAGCTTGTGCGTGATGAGCAGAATCGATTTGCCTTCCGCGGCCAGCCTCTTCATGATGTGCAGAAGCTCCTCGATCTCCTGCGGCGTCAGCACCGCGGTCGGTTCGTCGAAAATAATAATCTCGGCGCCCCGATAGAGCGTTTTCATAATTTCGACGCGCTGCTGCATGCCGACGGAGATCGACTCGATGACCGCCTCCGGCTTTACATTCAGCCCGTACTGCTCGGACAGCTGCCGTATTTTCGCAGCAGCGCCCTTCAAATCCATCTTTATGCCTCGCGTCGGCTCCATGCCGAGCACGATATTTTCCGTAACCGTAAAGGGGTGAACAAGCTTGAAGTGCTGATGCACCATGCCGATGCCGCATTCAATCGCCTTGTTCGGGCCGTCCATCACAATCGGCCGGCCGTTCAGCTCAATACTGCCTTCATCTGGCTGATATAATCCGAATACGATATTCATCAATGTCGATTTGCCGGCGCCGTTTTCGCCGAGAAGCGCGTGAATCTCGCCTTTTTTCAACTGCAGGCTGATTTGATCGTTTGCTACAATGCCGGGAAAGCGCTTTGTAATTCCTTTCAGCTCCAGTACGATATCTCCCTTGTGCATATGGCGTTCCCCTCCGTAACACGTCTCCCCGCCGGTCAAGCGGGCGGGGAGACGGTATGGTGAAATTAAGTCGTCGGCACTTCAATCTCGCCGTTTATAATCTTTGCACGGTATTCTTCGACTTTATCCAATACGTCCTTCGGCACGTTTTTGTCGGAGGTCGGCGCAATATCGACACCTTTTTCCTTCAGACCCATCGAGGTCACCTTGCCGCCAGGGAAGTTGCCGTCCGCCAATGCCTTGGAAATCGTGTAGACCGCTTCGTCGACCTTCTTAATCATCGAGGTCAGCGTTACATCATCGCCGAACTCAAGCGACTGGTCTTTGTCTACGCCGATAACCCACACGCGGTCGCCGCGCTTCACGCGCTCTTTCGCTTCATTGAACACCCCGTTCCCCGTCAAGCCCGATGCGTGGAAAATAATATCGACGCCATCGTCATAGAGCGTGGAAGCGGCCGATTTCCCCATATCGACGCGGGTGAACTGTCCCGTGTAAATCGCTTTGAAGGAAGCATCCGGATTAACCGCCTTGACGCCTTCGCGGAAGCCGGCTTCGAAGCGCTTGATGACCGGAATTTCCATGCCGCCGACGAACCCGATTTTGTTCGACTTCGTCATCGAGCCGGCGATAACGCCGACGAGGAACGCGCCTTCGTTTTCTTTGAAGGAGACGGAAGCGACGTTCGGCACGATGATGTCCGAATCGACGATACCCAGCTTCGTATCCGGATTTTCCTGCGCAATCTTCGTTACCGCCTTGTCGAGCGTAGCAGCAGTCGCCCAAGTCAGGTCATAGCCGCCCTTGACGAACTGATTCAGGTTTGGCTCCACTTCGCCGTCGTTTTTCGGCTCCAAATATTTGACTTCATAGCCAAGATCGTCGCGCAGCTTCTGCAGCCCTTCCCAAGCGCTCTGATTGAACGATTTGTCGTTCACGCTTCCCATATCGGTAACCATCCCGACCTTGAGCTTCTTCCCGCCGCCTTCAGCGCCTTCGCCGCCGCCGGCGTTCGTCCCCCCGGACTTGTTGCCGCAGCCGGCCAGAGCGAAGGTGAACAATAGCATCGCTGATAAGACCAACAACATCGATTTTTTCATGACGAGTTCCCCCTTGAGTTTAATGAATCCTTCTTCGTCTTGCATCTATCTGAAGCGAGCACGTCAGCGGGCCGTCAACAGCGATAAAAAGCTGGTCCCGTGACCTGTTCCCGTGACGCCGAAGTTTTCGGCCAGCGTAGCGGCCAAGTCGGCAAAGGTCGAGCGCACTCCGATGGACGCGGTCTTGCCCGCAAACGTCGGATTGTAGATGAGAATCGGCACATACTCGCGCGTATGATCCGTGCCGGCATGAATCGGGTCATTGCCGTGATCGGCCGTAATGATGAGCAGGTCTTTCTCGCCGACCCGTTCCATCATCTTCGGCAGCGCCAGATCGAACTCTTCCAGGCAGCGGGCGTAGCCCTCCGGATCGCGGCGGTGGCCGTACAGGGAATCGAAATCAACCAGGTTGGTAAAAATCAACCCTTTCCCGGCATCCCCCAACCGTTCGATCGTCGTCTCGATGCCGTGCGCATTGCTCTTGGTAGGATAGGAATGATTGATTCCGCTTCCGGAGAAGATATCGTTAATTTTCCCCACGGATACCACATCATACCCGCCCTCGGAGATGGAATTCAGCACCGTCTTCGCCGGCGGAGCAAGCGCGTAATCATGACGATTGGCGGTCCGCTTGAAGTTGCCCGGTTCGCCGACGTACGGCCGCGCGATAACGCGTCCGACGGCATATGGCGCGGTCAGCGTCATCTCCCTTGCAATCTCACATGCCGCATACAGCTCTTCCAGCGGAATGATTTCTTCATGCGCCGCAATCTGGAAGACGCTGTCCGCGGACGTGTATACGATCCAGGCTCCCGTCCGCATCTGCTCTTCGCCGTACTCATTCAGCACATCCGTGCCGGAAGCCGGGCGGTTGCAGAGTACCTTGCGTCCCGTCTTTTCCTCGAAAGCCTTGATGAGCGGCTCCGGAAATCCTTCGGGGTAGACCTCGAACGGAATGTCGACATGCAGGCCCATCAGCTCCCAATGGCCGGTCATCGTATCTTTTCCGACGGAAGTCTCCGCCATTTTCCCGTAGAAGGCCAGCGGAGACGCGGCCGGAGGAATATGCGGCAAATCCGCGATATTGCCCAGACCAAGGGCCTGCAGGTTCGGAAGCTGAATCGTCGGCACCCGCTCCGCGATATGGCCGAGCGTATGAGAGCCGGCATCGCCGAAGCGTTCCGCATCCGGAAGCTCCCCGATTCCTACGCTATCCATGACGACGACACATACTCGTTCAAACATGTTTACCACTCCTCTTCTGTTATCCAAGTTGTCTAATCGGACACTGCCGCCGGCACTTGGTTCTCCGGCGAATGTCATGTAATATATAGATGTATCATTGTAATTATGGTTTTTGGACAGGAAATATATCCATATTCCTGCCGAGAAAGGAGAATCCATGCTCAGCAGTTTGCAGCACGTTTTTTTGTTACAGGATTTATCGCAGGAGGATTGCGACCGTATTCTTCCCTTGCTGAAAACGCGAACCTATAAAAAGAACCAGGTTCTCATCCATGAGGATGATGATAGTTCCGATATATATATTCTGCGTGAGGGACTAGTAAAAGTATATCGCCTTTATCACGATAAGGAAATTATTTTGAACTTCCAGTTCCCCGGCGATATCATCGGCGAAATGGAGACGATCGCCACCTACCCTCGGCGCGTCGCTACCGTAGAAACGATGGAAACCTCCCATTTCTGGATCTTGAGCCGTTCCGATTTCATTGCGCTCATGGACAGACACCCGTCGGTGCTGAAGCGAGCCTATAACCGGCTGCTCGATCATTTGAGCAATATGAACAACAAAGTCCGCTACCTCTCGTATCTTGACGTGCGGCTGAAGCTGGCGAACTTGCTCCTGGACCTGTACTACAACCTGGGCAAGCCTGCTGAATCCGCTTACAAGATCGATTGTAAAGTAACGCATCACCTCTTGGCCAACATGATTGGCGTGACCCGGGAATCGATCTCGAAGGTCATGCGCGAACTGCAGGAGGAAGGCGTGCTGATGATGAGTCAGAAGTACATTTATATTACCGATTTGGAAAAGCTGCAATCGATGTGCGATGACATGGACGATTCGCCCGCCTACCGCAAATGGCGCTCGCAAGATATTTCCCAACCGTAAAAATCCATGGTGCAGAAAATGCGCCATGCGAGTATTGATCTGATGGCGGCTGCCGACGATAAGGTCGGGGGCCGTTTGTCATATCTTGATTATAATTGGCGAAGAAGGCGCATTCAGTTACCAACCCGTCAATAATTTGGTGAAATTGTTCACAGAATATGAGGGCCCGCCTTCACGGTTTTTGAATCCGCGTTCATGGTATCGTATAAAGACAAGTAACCGTTTTCATATTAATATAACGGTTCCAAATTAATTTGTGAAGGACATTGGAGGGATTCAGCATGAGTATTCATTTGGAAGCACAAGTTGGAGACATTGCGCCCGTCGCCTTGATGCCTGGCGATCCGCTTCGCGCGAAATATATCGCCGAAACGTTCCTTGAGAACGCCGTTTGCTACAACCAGGTACGCGGCATGCTCGGATACACGGGAACCTATAAAGGACATAAAGTATCGATTCAAGGCTCCGGCATGGGGATTCCTTCCTTCTCCATATATGCGACGGAACTGATTAAAGATTACGGCTGCAAAACCATCATCCGCATCGGAACATGCGGCGCGATTCAAGAAGACGTGAAGCTGCGCGACGTGCTGCTGGCGCAAGCGGTATGCACCGACTCTTCCATCAACAAGCATTACTTCCCGGATGCCGAATTCGCCCCGATTGCGACATTCGATCTGCTTCGCAGCGCCTATGAGATCGGCCAGGAAAAAGGGCTTCATCTCCGGGTGGGGAACATCTTCTCTTCGGATCATTTCTATGCCGACAATGTAGAAATGCAGACAAAGATGGGCAAATACGGGGTTCTCGCCGTAGAAATGGAGACGGCGGCGCTTTATATTTTAGCGGCCAAATACGGCATTGACGCCTTGGCGATGTTCACGGTCAGCGATCATATTCTGACCGGAGAGCAGACGACGGCCCAAGAGCGCCAGACGACGTTCAACGACATGATCGAAGTCGCGCTGGAGACGGCGATTCGCGGCAAATAAGACAACCGTACAGACAGGAAAATGGGGCAGCCTGCGGTCCATGCCAAGACCGGGCTGCCCCTTTTCTCCATATTCACTTCATCCGCACGATCTTGCGGCTCATCCGCTCCTCCCAACGCCGCATCTTCTCCTGTTTGATGCGCTCGAGTTCCCGTTCGGTCTCTTCATCCACGCCCAGGAGGCGGTGCAGGTGGGCGGCAATGATCAGCAGCGCGAACGCGCACCAGACGATGCCGAACCAGAAGGACGGCGTCCAGCCCGCCTTGAAAGACAGCGTCGGCAGTACAATGACAAGCATGACAAGGGCAGCTCCTATCGACAGGACATGCTTCCATATCTTACGCTTCGAAGAACGGAAATAAGACATTCGGTTCATCATGGCAATCGCTCCTTCATCGTCAACGATGACAGCCAGGGGCGCCATCGTACTGTTCTCCTATAGCTTGGCTATAGTAGAGCGTATGCCGCATCAATAGATAACATGCCAGATTCGTTCAGGCCGCAGCAAGTTCAGCCCTGTCTGCCGCGCCGGCCTCGCGCTTGGCGCGGCCGGATCAGCCATACAGATGGCCGAGCGCATCCGACACGATCTTGTTCACATCCTGAATGACGACCGCGAGCCGCCGTTCGGCTTCGAACAGCTTCGCGATCTCCGTATTCATGCTGATGACTTCATACAGCTTCTCCATTTTGTCAAGCTCCGATTGCTCCGGCATCTCGCCGGTCATCATCTTCTGCTGCATCTCCATCTGGCGCAGGCGGAAATCATCCAGCATCCGCTTGCTCTCCGCATCGGCCTCAATCGCCTTCATCGCCGTCTCGACGGCCATCGCCTCGTCCGATTGCTGCAAGGCGCGTGCCAGTTCATGGGCTTGATCGTATACACTCATCAGTTCTCATCCTTTCCGTTCTTCCTCGTTAGTCAGCATACCATACGGGAGCTGCCGCTGTCGCGGGCGCTATGAACCGATCGCGAGCAGAATCAACGACTGGATCAAGCCGATTATCCCCCCAAGCAGCGCCCCGAGCCATGTGATGGCGCGGAACTCCTTCCCCGATACGCTCAAAATAATCGTCTCCAGCCGCTCGATCGGGAATTGCTCCACCTGCGAACGGACCACATCCTCCAGACGGGCGGCGCGCATCACCTTGTCCAGATTGCGATCCAGCAGCCCGATCGCGTAATCGACGAGCCGCGGCACATAAGGCTGCCACGCCTCCTTGCTCTCCCCCAGCCAGCGGCTCGGCCGCGCGTCTCCCCACCGCTCCAGGCGGCGGCTCCACTGCAGCCATGACTTGGCCAGGCCGGTAATCAGGGCGGCAGGCTCGGAGCCGTCGCCCGACCAGGCGCGCACCAGCTCGGCCGGCGGCTGGCTCAGCCACTCCTCCAGCTTCCGCTCCAGCATCCGGGTCACGGTCTCATGAACCTTGTCGGAGCGGAGCTGTTCCGCCAGCAGGGGCGTGATCTTCGTCACCAGCTTGTCTTCATCGACGAAGATGGCCGCCATCACGCCCATGAAGCCCTTCGACCGGTCGACGAACTCCTTCGCCATCCGGAGCAGCATGCGCTGCCCGCTGGACGATAGCAGCTCCCGTTCGATCGACAGCAGGATGGCGGAAGCGGCCTTGCCAGCCAGCCGGTTCAGGCTCTCCTCCTGCCCTTCCGGCAGGAACTCGGACAGCGGACGCTCGTCCCAGCCGCTGCCCGCCAAGCCGCGCCGGATGCCCGACTCGGTCAGCTTGTCGAGCCGCTCCCCCCACGCCTCGCACAGCTCGGTCCAGCTCCGGCCCGGGAAGACGAGCGCCGCCCATTCGCGCAGCGTGCGCTCGTCTGCCAGCAGCCGGTCGACAAAGCCCGCCAAGCCGGCCGCCGCCCGCTCCCGCACCTCCGGCTGGCGCAGCATCGCCCTCAGCCCGTCGCTGGTCACCAAATATTCCGATACGACTTCCCCCAGCGAAGCCGCAATATCCGACTTCCGCTTCGGAATGAGACCGGGCGTGAACGGAACTCTCCGCCCGAACAGATGAATCGGCTGCCGCGGATGGAACAGCATCTTGATCGCAAAATGATTCGTAATGCCGCCGACGAAAGCGGCCACAATCACGCTAAATAGAATAAATAACCAATTGGGCACGCCGAATGCCTCCTTTCCTGATGTAGGTCAATCACCAAGGGAAATATGTCCTCATATGATGAAATTACGTATGCGGTTCACCTGTATTTGTATCGACTCTAGCCCGGTGCATACCGTGATTCATCATGCAAGTCGTCGTTGGAAGGAGAACCAACATGTTGAAATCAAAAGTGAGGCTCCACGTTGTGAGCGCCGGCATCTTGCGGGAAGACATGATCATGTTGGGCGAAAGCTATGTCAAGAAATGGAAGATTCCCGTAAACCACCCGATTACGATCCGCTTCGGTTCCTTCAGACAGAGCGTGACCGTAACCTCCGTTCCCAAATCTGACGGGCTCCGGATCAGTCACGCGCTTGCCCGCAATATGGGGCTGTCGAACGGCGCTCCTCTGCGGCTAACGTATGCCCAACAGACGTTGAGAATCGGACCGCTCATCGGCGTCCTGATCAGCCGGGATTATCCTGCCGTTCCGGATCGGCCGTTCGGCACGATTACCGCCTTCTGCCGGGAGATGGTCGAAGCCTGCCATTCCCAAGGAGCCGTTGCCTGCTTCTTCACGCCGGAACACGTGAAGGACACTCAACGGATACAGGCATGGGTTTATACCAAAGGAAGCTGGCAGCTTAGCAGCATGCCGATCCCGGATGTCGTGAACAATCGCTTAACGTCACGATCTCTGGAGAACAAACCTAGCGTACAGCATTTCATGAAAGAAGTAAAATCGTGTTACCAGTCCCATGTATTCAATGAAAAGTTTCTGGATAAGACCGAGGTGTTCGACGCGTTGAAGGCCAGTTCGGAGTTGACCCGCTACTTGCCGGAATCGCATCTGCTGCGCAGCTATTCTACCCTCAAGACGATGAGCGGACGCTATCAGACCCTCTTCCTGAAGCCGGCCCGGGGAAGCCTCGGCAAAGGCATCATCTGCATCAACCGTACCTCGGATAACGGATTTCAAGCCCTCTATTCGAATATTAGCGGCACCAAGCGCCAGAACTTCAGCAGCTTAACGAAGCTGTTCTCTACCCTGTCCGGGAAGCTGAAGACGAACCGCTATCAGATTCAGCAAGGCTTGAACCTGATCGATTATGCCAAGCGCCCGATCGATTTCCGCGCGCTCGTTCAGAAGAACATTCACGGCCGCTGGAGCATCACGTCCATCGTCGCCCGAACCGCGAGCACGCAGCATTTCGTGTCGAATGTGGCGCGCGGCGGAACGCTCAGCACCGTCAAGGAAGCAGTCGGCCGCTCCAATCTGCCGGCCGGAGCGAAGAGCGACATCGTGGGCAAGCTGCAGCGGGCGGCGCTCGATATCGCGCGCGGCATCGATACGCATATTCCCGCTCACTTCGGTGAATTGGGAATCGACCTGGCTGTGGATACGTCAGGCAAAGTGTGGCTGCTTGAAGTCAACTCCAAGCCTTCCAAAAATGACAATACTCCATTGAACGTGAACCGAGTCCGTCCCTCCGTCCGCAAAACAGTGGAATACGCCCGGTATTTGTCCGGATTTTGAGGAGGTGGCAGGTCAATGATGAAGAACCGAACCGAGGAGCCCGTTATCGGCGTTCTGCAGAACGAGTCGTCCGGAACGCCTCCCTTCACCGAGCCTGAATATTGCCGCAGGCTGTGTCAGGCCGGACGCAAACACGGCGTCCGGGTCATCGTATTCTCGCCCGCATGGGCCGACCTTGCTTCCGGCACGGTGAACGGTTATGTCTATGTCGGCCACCGATGGGAGCCCTGCACCGCCGCATTGCCTCCCCTTGTGTACAACCGGTGCGTATTCTCCGGCGGAAGCGCCAGCGCCAGAACATCAGCCACCCTCGCCAAGCTGCTGCGGAGCAGACGAACCGCCCAGTTGGGGGTAGGATTGCGGGGCAAATGGGACATTTACCGCGCCTTATCCGCCGAATCCGGCCTGAGCGCGATTCTGCCGCCCACTCATCTCTACAAGGGCAAGCGCAGCGTTGCTGCCGCGCTGTCCCGCTACGGCGGAAGCCTGTTCTTGAAGCCCCATGCCGGCTCCAAAGGGAAGTCTGCGTTCCGGGTCCAGTATCGCCGGACGGCACAGCGAGAAGACGGAAGCCATGCCCCCTTGCTGAACATCACGGGACGCGATCAACGCAACCGCCCGCTAACGATGCAATTTGAATATACCGAGGATGGATACGACTGGATTGCCAGTTTTATCGGCAGACGAACCTTTGTCATGCAGCCTTGCTTGTCTTTGCAGACGGAGGCGGGCGAGCCATTCGACATTCGTGTGCTGATGCAAAAAAATGACCGGGGCCGCTGGGCGATGACCGGCATGGCCGCACGCATCGGCACCCCTGACAGCGTTACTTCCAATCTCCATGGAGGCGGGCGGGCCGTGTCTGTCCTTCCATTTTTGAAGCGCGAATACGACCCGGAGCGTGCCGAGCAGCTCATGGAGCAGCTGCAAGCCTATAGCGAGCGCATTCCCCCTCTACTTGAAGCACGACACGGGCGTCTGATGGAGGTCGGTCTGGATTACGGCATTGATCGGGAAGCCCGCATGTGGCTGCTGGAGGTCAATTCGAAGCCGGGCAGGACGGTCTTCCGTCAGACAGGCGAGCGGGAAGCCGCCGTGAAATCCGTGGAAAATCCCATCTTGTATGCGCGCTATGTATTGGGTCGACATCTTAGGAGGGTAAGTCCATGAGTTTGACGGTATGCAACGTCCACTTAACACCTAAATCCGAGAAAACAGTGTATCTCTCCAACACCTTAATGAAGCAATTGAAGCTAACCGGCAAAAAATCAGTGCGGCTTCGATTGGGCAAGGCGACAATCCCCGCTACGGTGAAGCCGGTTAGGCGTCCAGGCAACCATGTCATCATTCCGGCCGGCCTTCGTTCCTTCGTCCGGGTGCCGAAATCCGGTATGGTCTATCTGCGCAACGATCAGGAGGGCGATCTGCAATTAGGGCCGCTGATCGGCGTCTTATCGGATTCCTCGCTGCGCACGCAGTCGCATCCGTTCGGCAGCCGAACCTCGTTCATTAAACAGATTTTGCGAGCCGGCAATAAGAAAGCCTTCGTCTTTGCCTTCGCTCCGCGCGACATCAATTGGCACAACGAGACCGTCCACGCCTACTTCCTGTCGGAATCCGGCAGTTGGATCAGGCGCACCGTTCCGCTGCCGGATGTCGTATATAACCGGCTGCCGAGCCGGCGGGCAGAGACGACGTCCTCGATCCAGATGCTGCGGGAACGGTTCGTGCGCCGGAATATCCCTTTCTTCAATTGGAGCTTCTTCAAAAAATCCGAAATCTACGAGCTGCTGGAAAACGATTTTGAGGCGAACCTCCATGTGCCTGAATCGGTCATGAATCCGACGCCGGACACGATTCGCGACATGCTGGCCCGCCATCACTTCGTCTACTACAAGCCGACTTCGGGAAGCCTCGGCATCGGCATCTACCGGCTGACATACCTGCCGAAGAAAGGCTATTTCGCACGCTACACGGTCAACGGCAAAAACACGCTGCTCCGCTTCAAGAATTTCTCCAGCCTCATCCGCATGCTGCAAGGAAGGCACGGCCGTTCGCTGCGCAACTATGTCGTGCAGCAGGGCGTTCGGCTTATCGAGATCGATGGCTGTCCGATCGACTTCCGCTTCCATATGCACAAGAACGGGGAGAATGACTGGACCGTTGTCGGAATCGGCGCCAAGAAAGCGGGAAAAGGCAGCGTTACCACCCACGTAAAAAATGGCGGCCAGTTGATGACGCCGGAGCAGGCTCTCCAGCGGATGTTTGGAGACAGAGCCGACGAAGTGCTTGCCAATATGAAAAAGGTAGCCATCGATCTGGCCTTGGCCATTGAACGGAATTATCCTCATTTGCTCGGCGAGCTCGGCTTCGACCTCGGCATCGACCGGGATGAGCATGTATGGATGTTCGAGGCCAATGCCAAGCCCGGGCGCTCGATATTCAAGCATCCATCCTTGCGCATAGAAGGTCAAGCATCCATTGAACATATTTTGGATCACTGTCTGTTCCTTAGCAAATTCCGCAGGAGGGATCCGATGTGAGTGGCACAAAGCAAGATCAGCTGCCGGTCGTCGCCATTCTGACGATCGAAGACGCCAAGGAAAAATTCCGCGGCAATCGCGACAACTTCCTGGATATTTTGCGGACGGGCAAGGATCTCGGTTTTACTGTATATATCGTGACCGCGAGGGATTTGATGCTCGGCGCCAATCGAATCGCGGGCTATGATTACAACGAAGATAAGAAGGCTTGGGAGCAGGAATGGTTCCCGCCTCCCCGCATCGTCTACAACCGCATACCGCTGCGGGAGGATGAGAATCTGCCTGCCGTCCGCCGCAAGATCGAGGAGATTCTGGCCCATCCGAGCATTCGCCTGTACAATCCTTATTTTTTCAACAAATGGCAATTGTTCGAATGGTTGAAAAAATCGAGGGCCACCCGGCCCTTCATTCCTGTCACGCGCAGGCTGCGCACCGCAGTCGCCCTGGCCAAAATGCTGAACAAACATCCCTATCTGTTCCTGAAGCCGGAGACGGGAAAAGCGGGCATGGGCATTATGACGCTGCGCGTCAACCATACGAAAGCGATGAAGTTCAGGTTGAAGACCCAGGACAAAAGGCGGAGCGCCCTGTTCAAATGCGCCACGATATCGAAGCTGTGGGCCCGGATACGCAAGCAGGCCGGTACCCATGATTATATCGTTCAACAAGGGATAACGCTGGCTACGGTGAACCGGCGGCCGTTTGATTTGCGGGTGCTGGTGCAGAAGAACAGCAAAGGCCAATGGGATATTACCGGTGTCGGCGCCCGTGTCGCCGGCTCTTCGAGCATAACGACCCATGTTCCCCGCGGGGGAAGCATCGAGGATCCCGAGAAGCTGTTGAGCGCGAATTTCGGCGTCGAACAAGCGAGGAGAACGATGGCCCGCACCAAAAACGCGGCCATCATCATCGCCCGGCAGATCGAACGCGGCTCCGGGCATATGCTAGGCGAGATGTCGATGGATTTGGGCGTGGATACGAACGGCAGCATCTGGTTCTTCGAAGCCAATGCGAAGCCGATGAAATTCGATGAGCCCCATATCCGGAGACGCTCGCTGGAACGTATTTTCCAGTATTCGGCTTATTTATCCCGAACCAGCGGATAACGTCAAAGAAGGTGAAGACGCTTGGATGAACCCGTTCTTGGCATTTTGACGCTTTATTTGAATGAGCAAAAGCAATTGGAAGAACGGCATATCTATCAGAAGATGATTGTGGCCGGGAAAAAGCTGGGGTTGACCGTCTTCGTGTTCACCCCGCAGGATGTCGATGAGCAGCACAAGCGCATTAACGGCATGTGGTACCACCCGGAGAGCAAGCGCTGGACTCGCAAATGGACCCGCTTCCCGACCATGATCTTCGATCGGTGCCGCATTCAGAAAAGCTACCGATTCGAGCAGTTGAAACGGTTCCGCAGCAAATACCCGAAGCTGCTTTATCTGAACCGTCCGCTCCGCAATAAATGGACGATCTACCAGGTGCTCTCCACAGTCCCATCCCTTAAGAAGTATCTTCCCGACACAAGACTGTATTCGGGAATTCAGGATGTGCAGCGCATGCTGAAGGAGCGGCCGCTGCTCTACCTGAAGCCGATTAACGGCACGGGAGGGCGCGGCATTCTTCGCATTCAGCGCCTCCGCTCCTCGGACGGCGTGGTCTATGTCGAAGGAAGAGATCATCAGCGGCAGGTCATCCGGCCGCAGAAAATGACCTACTCCCAACTAGCCGGTCGGCTAAGCTCCTGGAAAGCGAACGACCGCTATCTCATTCAGCAGGGCATCGCGCTCAAGCTGCCAAGCGGCCGCGTTCATGATTACCGGATGCTCGTTCAGAAGAACGGATCCGGCGTCTGGTCGGTTACCGGCTGCGCCGGCCGCGTCGGGCCGGTCAACAGCATCACCTCGAATCTCCACGGGGGAGGCCAGGCAGTGCAGATGGAGGATCTGTTGTCGCAGTGGATAGGCGACAAGACCCGCATCCAGCACATCCGCAAGGAAGCCGAAGCCCTAAGCCTTGAGGTAGCCGCCTTCCTCGAGAAGCGATATGATGCCCTGTGCGAGCTGGCGCTCGATCTCGCGATCGACCAGAAAGGGCGCATTTGGCTGCTGGAGGTCAATCCGAAGCCGGCGCGCGAAGTGTTCCACCGCATCGGCGACAAGGAGACATACCGCAAATCAATCGTGCGCCCGCTGGAATATGCATCCTGGCTGTATCGCAAAAAGGCGGGCATCAAGCTGCCGGATTCCGCGGCGCAGCCGCCAGAAGAGAGCAAGACGGAAGAGAAAAAGGACGCTTGAATCAGGGGCGTCCATCACATACGACAGGCGCAGCTCTCCGAGTCTGCGCCTGTCGCGGTTAAGAGGCTGTCGATCGGTATAAGTCCAACAGCTCGTCGAATTGGCGGATGATGACATCTGAACCCTCGAGCTCCTGCTCCTGACCAAAGCCGGCATATCGACAGCCGATGACGGCCAGCCCGTTCTCCTTCCCCGCTTCCACGTCAGAGGAGCGATCGCCGACCATCCAGGCCGAATCAATGCCATGCTCCGACTTCAGAAGGCGGACCAGCTCCACCTTGGTCGCGGTGCCTCTTCCCCCCGCGCTGTACAAGCCGGTGAACAACTCGTCCATGCCGAAGGTCTTCACGATCGCCTGTATATATTCCTCCAGTCCGTTGCTTGCAACGAACAGCTTCACGCCCTCGCGCTGCAGCTCGGCCAGGGTCTCCTTCACCTGCGGATACAGCTCCGCAATGCCTTCGTTCAAGCCGGACAGCTCGTATTGCAGCAGAAGCTCGTCCGCGCGGCGGTGGGCCTCCGGGCTGCCTTCCGGCATAACCCGCTTCCAGATGTCCGCCAGCAGCATGCCAAGCGACCCGAGCATCAGATCTTCCGGCGGCGTCGGCCCCTCGTGCAGTTTCTCGCTCCGCAATGTATCGAATACGCGATGGTATGCCGTTATCAACAGCGATTCGGTGCGGAACAGCGTCCCGTCCATATCGAAGATCATCGCTTCCGGCCGCGGCAGTCGGTCTGCGCGCAATGTGTCCATACTCACAGCAAGTCCCTCCATTTGTCGTCATAAAGTAAACGGTCAGTGACCCCACTATACCATATGCGGCGGCTGAACTGGAGCGTTTCCCCTTATTCTTCTCTTTAAAATTCTGTAACGGCCGCTGCCCGTTCACTTGAGGAACGGCTTCATATCGGATAACATCATAGTACAGCATGTAACACGGAGGCGAACCGATTTGGAACAAGTGATTATTATAGGCGCCGGTCCTTGCGGGCTGTCGGCCGCGATTGAATTGCAGCGCAGCGGTTGGGATCCGCTCATTATCGAGAAACAGTGCATCGTTCATTCCATCTACCGTTACCCGACCCATCTCCAGTTCTTCAGCACGCCGGAACTGCTGGAGATCGGCGGCATCCCGTTCGCGACCCCGAACGAGAAGCCGTACCGTCACGAAGCGCTCGTCTATTACCGCCGGGTGTCGGAGCAGTATGGGCTCCGCATCCGCTCCTATGAAGAGGTCAAGGATATCGCCAAGGAGGAGGACGGCATCTTCACGCTGCATACGGAGACCCGCAGCGGAGAAGCACTCACCTACCGGAGCCGGCATGTCGTCATTGCGACCGGTTATTTCGATTATCCGAACCTCCTGGGCATTCCAGGCGAGGATCTTCCGCATGTCACCCATTATTTCCAGGAGGCGCATCCGTACGCTGGCATGAAGGTAGTCATCATCGGCGGCAGCAATTCCGCCGTCGATGCCGCGCTTGAATGCGAGCGGGTGGGCGCCGAGGTAACCATCGTGTACCGCGGTACAGAGATCTCCGGTAATATCAAGCCATGGGTCCGCCCGATTCTGGAGAGCAAGCTCGCCAAGGAACGAATCCATATTCGCTACGACTCTCGCGTCGTCCATATTGCCCAAGATCGGGTTCGCATTGAGCGCGGGGACGGCTCGGCAGAAGAACTGAGCACTGACTTCGTGCTCGCCCTGACCGGCTTCCGCCCCGATCGCAAGCTGCTGGAATCGAGCGGCGTCCGCATGCAGGACGATCAGGACAAGCCCGTCTACGATCCGGAGACGATGGAGACGAACGTCCCTGGCCTGTTCGTCGCGGGCGTTATCGCATCGGGCCGCAACGCGAACGAAGTCTTCATCGAGACCGGCCGCTACCATGGCCGACTGATTGCCGACCATATCGGCCCCAACCCCGACGCCACGGAACCCCGGCCGAGCAACTGACATCCGTTCGGCCCCGATCGGACGGAGCGCCTGCGGTCCGCCAATGGACCAGCCTCCGTCCTCATTGGACTGGGCCATCGTCCGCAAACGTAGACGCGGCCCGCCCATTGAACGAGGCCCCATCGGTGAATCATGCTAGCCTCGTTGGACTATGCATCGTCCGTGAATGCACACGTGCTGTTCACATTGGACTATCCCCTTCCCTGAGGGAAGAATCCGTTCTAAGGAATATACCGCCGCCCCCCCGTGCTTTACATCTCAGGTTGCAAGCAGACCATCCTCCACCCCTTCCGCCGATTGCACCACTTTCCCCATTGCGTCTTGGTGAGCCTCTCTTTTTTGGATCTTTCCGCCAATAACCCATCCGGTCAGAGCGGCCTCACTTTCCGGTTCTTTACACCACTCTCCCTTCGCGTCAGGACCACCCTCTCCATACAGCTCTTTCCGCCACTATCCCATCCAGTCAGGGAGCTGCCCCATCTTCTGGCTCTTTACACCACTCTCCCTTCGCCTCAGGGACCACCCTCTCCTTTCAGCTCTTTGCTCCAGTATCCCATCCAGTCAGAGCGTCACTTTTCGGATCTTTCTATCATCCAAAATTTATAAAATGTGTTTTGTTTTCATGCTTTAACACTCCTACTCGTAACTCCTTGTTCCAATTATCTAGTATGGCCGTGCACTGTTCCTGATTCATGGGGAGATTGATTATAAGGCAACCACATCATCCAACTCCTGACCGGCAGGGAGACTGGTTATAAGGCAGACCGAATTCTTCCACCTTCCCTGACTGACGGGGAGAATGGCTGTAAGGCAGACAGAACTCTTCCAACTTCCTGACCGATAGGGAGAATGGCCATAAGACAGGCCAAGCTCATCCCAGCTTCCTGACCACGGGGAGCTTAGCAATAAGGCAGGTCAGATCTTCCGGCTTCCTGACCGACGGGGAGATTGACTATAAGGCAGCCAACACTCTTCCAACTTCCCTGACCGATGGGGAGAATGCTTATATGTATGGTCCATCATGCTTTCTCTTATGAAAAAAGGCGGATTGCCAACTGGCATCCGCCTATTCCTAACAATAAAGTCCAAGCTGTTGTTTAGTCTGCCAAGGCTGGCATGTGGGCCGTTCTCGCCTTGAAGTCGACGCCCTTGTAATACATGTCTGCGACGAGCAGATTCGGTCCGCAGCAGGCGGCCGCCGGGCAATGGCAGTCGACCGTGCGGGACAGCGGGTGGTCCTGCAGCCAGGAATTGAAAATATCGTCCAGCCGGCTCTCGTAAATGCTGCCGAAGGCCGGGATGTCCGCGAAGTCGGTCACAAAGACATCGCCGCTGAACAGGTTGACATTCAACCGGTTGCGCCCGTCCGGATCGTTCCGCAGCGTGACCATCGGCTCGGAACGGAGGCGCTGAAGGAGCTTCTGGTCTTCTTCGTTCGTATTGCATGCGAAGAAAGGAAGCGTCCCGAACAGCATCCAGATGTCCCGGTGACGGGTATCGAGCAGCCGATGTATCGACTGTCTCAGATCGGAGAGCGGCAGCACCGGAAGATTCTGCGCGAACGAGCTTGGGTACATCGGATGCACCTCATGGCGCCGGCAGCCCATTTCGACGATAAGCTGATGAATCTCGCTCAGCATGGTGTGGGTGCGGTAGTTGATCATCGACTCGGCTGAAATATACATTCCCGCCGCGCTCAGCCGCTTCGTGTTGTCGATCATCCGCTCGTACAACCGGGATGCGGCCCCGGACTTGACCTCATGGCTTGTATGTGTAAACCCGACCGCATGGAAATCTTCCATGCACGTATAGTTGAACGAAATGTGCATGACGTCCAAATATGGAGCGACCAGTTCGTAGCGGCCGATGTCGAAGGTCAGATTCGAGTTGATCTGTGTCCGTATGCCTCGTTCGCTGGCGTATTTCAAAATCGGAACGATATAGTCGGTTACGGTCTTCAGATGGAACATCGGCTCTCCGCCCGTAATGCTGAGCGTCTCCAGATGCTCGACCTCGTCCAGCCGCTTGAGCATGAGGGAGAGCGGCAGCTTCGGCGGCTCGCTCATCACAAGCGTGTGCCCGACCGCGCAATGCTCGCAGCGCATGTTGCACATCTGCGCCACTGTCATCTCGACGCTGGTCAGGACATGACGTCCGTACGCGCGCAGCGAGCGGATGGGATCCCAAGGATCATACGCGGGGCTGATCTGTTGCTTTTCCTTGACTCGTTCCATTTCTAGTTGATTCATGCTACATTCCACCTTATTTTTTCCATTAACCTGTTGTCTTGGATATCCATCTCCACCGTGCGCGAACAAAAACCTCCCCCGCCTGCCGCGCGGCCAGAGGCCAACGCATGCAACGGGAGCGCATAATCCGGGCGAAGGCGGCCATTCGTCCGACCAATAGCGGTTAAGCCGCATTCTTCTCCCTGCGCCGGAACCGCTTGGGCGCCCACCAATTGGCCCGCCCCATCAGCTTCATCAGCGAGGGCACGAGGAAAATGCGAATCAGGGTCGCATCAAGCAGAACCGAAGCGGCCAACCCGAGGCCGATCGCTTTCATCATTTCATTATCCGTGAAAATAAAGGCACCCACCACGACAATCAGAATGAAGGCGGCGCTCGTAATGATTCCGCCGGTCTTCATGAGGCCATCGGCCGTGCTGTGCTCGTTATGTCCCGTACGCTCGTATTCCTCGGCAATCCGCGACAACAGGAAGACTTCATAATCCATCGATATGCCGAAGACGACGCAAAATATGATGACCGGCAGCATCGCCACCACCATGCCGGTCGAGGTGACCTGGAACAGATCGGCCAAATATCCGTGCTGGAAAACAAGCACGACGATACCGAGGCTCGATCCGAGACTCAAAATGTTCATCAGCACCGCCTTCAAGGGAAGCAGAACCGAGCGGAAGGCGATGAACAATACCAAGTAGGTCACTATCAAGATGAAGACGACGACATAAGGGAGCGCCCCGGTGATTCGCTCGATAATGTCGAGCTGCATCGCCGGTCCGCCTGTTACATATTTGGCGGCCATTCCGCTCTGGAGCTCCCAATTCCGCAGGCTGTGGACAAGATCGCGCACTTCCTGCCCTTCCGGATCGCTATCGGGAATGACTTGCATGACGATAAGCCGCTCCTTCGCCAGATGGCTGCTCTCCAATTGGGCACGCAGAGAAGGATCCTTCAAAGCCTCCGCCTTCGCCTCCGGGCCTGGGAGCCCGCTCATCAGGCTTACGTAACTGTCGACGCGCCTCACTCCATTTATCCGGCTGAGCTCGGCCTGCCAGGCTTCCGCCTGCCGGATCGTCCCGGCGTCCGTATAGGGCCGCTCCGTGCGCAGCGCGACGAGAATCGGGTTCAGTTCCCGCTTGTCGTATGCCTCGTTCAGCAGATCGGAGCCGGCACGCGACTCATACTTCGGCGGCAGCATCTCCGCGTCCGGAATGCCGATATTCATGCCGGCCATCGGCAGCGCGAGGCCGGTCAGCAGGACGAACAGGATGATGACAATCGTAATCGGCCGCTTCATGACGCTATGCGCGATTCGGCGCCAGAAGGCGCTGCCTCCATCCGCGTCCCGGATGCGGACCCAAGCCGGAATGACCGGAAAGCGGTTGATGCGCTCGCCGAAGACACCCAGGAGAGCCAGCAGCAGCGAATTGCCTACGATGACGGACATCGTAACGACGAGCACGCCGCCCAGACTCAAGGAACGGAACAAAGCCAGATCGATGAACGCCATCGCCACCAGCCCGATCAGCACCGCCACCCCGGAGAAGAAGATCGAGCGCCCGGCTTTCTGGGCGGTCATTGCCACCGCCGCTTCAACCGAGCCCTGCTGCCGCAGTTCTTCCCGGAAGCGGCTGACCATGAACAGCGCATAATCTATCCCGACGGCAAGCCCGAGCATCGTGACGACATTCGGGAGAAAGTTGCTGAGCGAATCCGTCGCGAACGAGATGAAGTAAAGCAGGCCGAGGGTGATGGTCACACTGACGACACCGACGATGAGCGGCAGCAATCCGGCCAGCAGCGTGCCAAAGACGGCTAGCAGGACGACGAGCGCAATCGGCAAGCCAATCAGCTCCGACTTCACAATGTCCCGCTTGCTTGCAACCTGCATATCGTAATAGACAGGGGTCGTTCCGCTCACATAGGTGTCCGCCTGCGGAAGATCCGGTATCCGGCTGCGGATCTCCGGATATTTCTCCAACGCTTCGTTCGTATCCAGATTGAGAATGATATGGACGGCGACCACATCCTGCCGCGCATTATCCTTCCGCCCTTCCTTGCGAATACGGACGTCACTGACGTACGGCTCCTGCTTCAGTCCGGAAAACCGTTGTTCTATCTGCCTGAATATGTCTTCCGTCATCAAGGAGGAGCCATCCCGGCTCTCGTAGACGATATCCATGGTCGTCGAAGAGAGCCCGACCTCGCTGCGAAGAACGGACAACCCCTGCTCCGATTCGCTGCCGGTCGGCGTAAACCCGTTATCCTTAAGCATCGAAGGAACCTGCAGGGCCAACAGAGACATGGCCAAAAAGAAAACCGTCCAACCGATCCACACAGCGTGTCGTCGACGGTATATCCATTGTCCCCATGCCCAAAAAAAGCCTCGGCTGTCCGTTTCCCGCACGTTGTCGCCCCCTAACCACTCTTATTATAGCTTCATTGTAAGCTTCCCGAGTGACAGGGTCAATTTTGGACGTGCGAGCTGACGATCGTCACATTCAGCGACCGGGCCAGATCGACCTCGTACGGCACGGCGAGCTCTTCTCCCTCGGGTCCGGTCAAGATTCGCACAATCGGACGCTGAGGGTATTCCGAATGTATGCGGGCGACGACGCCGGTCTCCCCGGTGCTCAGGCGGACGGACATTCCGATGGGATAGACGGCAAGCCGATCGCGGAACACGGCGAGCATCGATGCATCATAGAGCGTATCTGCCCCCGTGTACAGCAATTCCAACGCGACGTGGGGCAGGGTAGCTTCCTTATACACCCGATGCGACGTCATCGCATCATAGGAGTCGGCAATCGCGACCCATTTCGCATACTCATGAATTTCATCGGAGCGAATTCCGCGCGGGTACCCGCTTCCGTTCAGACGCTCATGATGCTGGAACGCGCAATGAGCGGACAGCAGCGGAATATTCGGCTCCTCCTTCAGGATGAGGTAGCCAAGCTCGGCATGCCGCTTCATCTGGGCGAATTCCTCATCCGTCAGCTTGCCGGGCTTGTTCAAAATATTCAGATCAATCTGCGTCTTTCCGATGTCATGAAGCAGCGCGCCCATGCTCAATACCCGCTGCTCCTCCTTCCCGTATCCGTGATGGATGCCAAGCAGCGTCGTGTAAATGCAAACATTTAACGAGTGCTGGAACAGGTAGTGATCGGTCGCCTGCATATCGGTCAGCATGATCATCGCGTCTTCGTGACCGGACAGCTCGTCGATAATCGAATCGAGTATGCCTCCAAATGCTTTGCCGAGCGAAGAGGACTGACGCGGCTGCTTCCGTGATGTCGACTCATTCATCATCTGCTTGAACTGGCGCCGGATCATGACCGCCGCTTCCCTGCGCGTCTTCTCGCTCAACAGCGAAGGAGCCTCGATGCCTTCCGTCCGGTTATCCTCAATGTACACATAAGAGATGCCCATCTTTGCGAGCCGGTCGATATATGCTTCGGACAACTGTACCGCCTCGCCCAACAGGACGAGGCCTTCTTCATTGAAAATTTTTTTCGCTAGCCGCATGCCGGGACGGCAAGCCTGAATTGGCATCCAACGCACACATGGTCAACCCCTGCTGTTTTCTGATTTGGCAATCCCTTTTCCTCTTCTCGTACGACTCTAGCAGCTACTCTATCATAGCAAAAATGCCGCCGCGCGCGAAGAGGCGAAAGTTGTTTTCTGTCGCTTCCCGGAGCATGCTGCCGGCAGAAGCTGTCGGAAGGTGACCGCCCGCATTGGCATCGCCCTTTTAACGTAAAATGAAGAACCAGAACAGCCCGGCAAGCACGAAGCGGTAGATGGCAAAATGGCGCAGCCGGATGCGCTGGATATGCTTCAGAAAGGTAACGACAACGAGATACGCCACGATAAAGGAGACGATAAAGCCGAGGGCGAAAAAGCCGATAATATCCAGGCTCAGCATCCGATATCCGTCAATCAGCTCGTAGCCGCTCGCCAAGAACATAATGGGAATCGCCATTAAAAAGGAGAAGTCGGCAGCCGCCCGATAGCTGACCCCGCTCAGCATGCCCCCGGACATCGTCGAGCCCGAACGGGAAAAGCCCGGAAAAACGACAGATAGAATCTGGTACAGTCCGATCAGCAGCGCCTGCAGGTATGTAATGTCGTCCATCGTCTCCGCGGCCGGCTTGCGCCGGGAGCCGAACCATTCCGCAATCCACATAAATACGCCTCCGGCCACAAGGGCCCACAAAATCGTCGCGGTATTGTCGAACTGGCTCTTGATGTAATCCCGGGCGAAGTAAGCGACGATGAGCGCCGGTCCGATGCCAAGCGCCACGTGGATCAGATTGAGCCGCTTCGTCCGGACATGCCCCTGGGCTACCGTCCGGCTTCGCAGTCCGAGCATCGCAAGAATCCGCTCCCAGTACACGACCGTAATCGCGAGAATCGCGCCCAACTGGATGACGATTTCGAACGTCTTCAAAAACTCCTCCTGCTCGGCAATGCCCATAAGCCGGGTCGTCAAAATCATATGCCCGGTAGAGGAAACCGGAATAAATTCCGTCAAGCCTTCCACGATGCCCAATATAACCGCGATCCAAATATAGACCATGACAGGTGTCCACCTTTCCGACTAACGATAATGGACAATCGTAAGCCGCTCCTCGCGGCAGCGGCGCAGCTCCTCCGCCTTCCGCAGCTGGACGGCCAAAATATCGCGCAGCATCTCCGGCAGGAAAAATGTGATATCCTGTCCATTTTTCAAGCTCGGATAGCCTCCGCCAAATACAAACATGTCGATCGTGCCGACGACGAGACGATCGTTATCGGCTATTTCCCGGCCATCGAGCCACAGCCGGATCCGCTCGTCGTCCGGGCCGCGCCTCCATTCCACCTGGAGCCCGTCCACGCACAGCGTGCCAAGCTGGCCCCCGCGGAATCCGTAGCCGCGGACGACCCGGCCGTAAGCTTCCTCGTGCAGGCTCTCCCGGATTGCCTGCTTCACGTCCGCTCCGGATAGCTGCATCCGGACCGGATTGATAGGGGATGGACATAGCTTATGCAGCATGCCCTCGGTCACCGTTCCGGCCGGCAGATCCCCCAGCAATTGGCCGGCATTGACGAGGCCGATATCCGCCCCGGTATGATCGCGCAGCGCTTGGGCCAGCAGTTGCCCGAAAGGAGACGGCCGATCGTAGCGCACGGTGAGCGGCTCCGCAACCTGAGCGACAGGGACGGACAGTTGCCGGGCCGCCTCGGCCCTGGCCTGGAGCAGTTCGGCCTCCACGATCGGATCAGGCAGCTCTTCGGTCACCGGGACGCAGCGCACCGACAGCTCCAGTTCGCCCGAAGGGGCCCGACGGCACTCGGCCACGCCCAGATGGTCGCCGTATTTCCCCGCCGCCAACAGCCAGGTCCGGCCCGCTTTATGCCCGTCCGGAAGCAGGTGATGGCTGTGTCCGCCCAAAATAAGGTCGATCCCTTCCGTGCTTTCGGCCATTTTCATATCCGTCGTCAGTCCGCAGTGCGACAGGACAACGACCAGATCGACGCGAGGACGGAGAACAGAGACCGCCTCCTGAACGGAAGATATCGGATCGCCGACCTCCCAACCGAGCAGTCGGTAATAGTCGACGTAAGGCGCAGTGACGCCGACGATGCCCATCCGAATCCCGCCCCGCTCTATCTCGATCCACGGCTTCAGCCAATCCGGACGCTGCCCGGTGCCGAGCGCGGTGACGTTCGCGGCCAGGACGGGAAAACGGGCATTGCTCCGGTATACTCGCCCAAGCCGCTCCGGCACGAATGTCAGCCCTTCATTATTGCCGATCACGGCGGCATCATAGCCTAGCCGGTTCATAAGCCGCACATTCGCCGCGCCATAGCTCCCCTCCGTCTCCATATAAGCCCGGTCCATGTGATCGCCGCCATCCAGCAGCACAATCTTTTCCCCGCAATGCCGGCGGTAACGGTTCATAAGCGAGGCCAGACGGGCCGCTCCGTCCCAATGGCTATGAATATCGTTCGTATACAGCAGCAGAATCGAATCCGAATCCGATGTATTCCATTGAAGCGATGGCATCGTATTCCCATCCTTCCCTTCTCTAGAATGGCGTGCACTGATTAGAATAGCATGTGTCCGATTCGCGTGGCTACAGGGGAAGAGCGGAGGGATGGCCGGCCATCGAGGCTGGATGGATCGGATTATACAAGCCCTACTACTCTGTATACGAGCGGTGGGCCGATTTCATGACCGATAATTTTTAAGTAAAATGGGAAATGCTGTTGTCACGCTCCGATGAAGTTGATATGATTACGGTACATATGTTGTCTATTTTTGGCTAGGACGGTGAATGAACGTGAAGGTTCATGTCTTAAGCGTTACGGACGGCGATATCGTGGCGAAGGATATTTTTAATTCCCACGGTCTTCTTGTGATCTCCGCCGGAACGAGATTGAAGGAGAAGGACATCGCCCTGCTCCTGCGGCATCATCTTGATTTTATCGATATTGAAGAAAGACAAGCCGAATCGATGACAACGCTTCCACAACTCGCTTCCTCTTCCGGAGCGGATCGGCTGCAGTCTTCCTACAGGGAAGCGGTCGCCGGAGTTGAGAATCTATTCTATGAGGCGGCTGCCCATGGTCATATACAAGATGAGCAAGTGGAAAAGACCTTGACCCCGCTGATTCACCAGATAAAAGCGGAACGGGATGTCGTCTCTCTGCTCTTGAGGATGGGGGCGGAAGATGACTGCACCTACCAGCATTCGGTGCAAGTCGGAATGCTCTCCTATTATTTGGCGAAGTGGCTCAATTATAATGAGGCGGATGCGGTGCGCGTCGGCAAGGCCGGCTTCCTTCATGAGATCGGCATGGCCCTGGTGGATGCGGATACCTCATGGCTGGAAAGGGCGGGAATTCAGAGCGAGGAAGAAGCCGAGAAGTTGAAAAAGCACACCCGCTTCGGGTGCGACTTGCTTCGGGGGACCTATGAAGACGAATGGCTTTATCTGGCCGCGCTGCAGCATCACGAACGGCTGGATGGAAGCGGTTATCCGTTCGGCCTGAAGGAAGACGAGATTCATCCCGTCTCCCGTATTGTCGCCATCGCCGATGTATACAGCGAGATGACCTCGGCCTGCAGCGGCCTGCCGAAGCAGAACCTGTTCTGCGTATTGCGGGAACTGCACGCGATGAGCTTCGGCCAATTGGATCCTACGATGACCCATACCTTTATTCGGAACATGATTCCGAACTTCCTGCACAAGCAAGCCCGCCTGAATGACGGCCGGACGGGAGTCATCGTGATGTCGAATCAGACCGAACTGTTCCGCCCGCTCGTGCAAATCGATCAGGAGTTCGTCGATCTGGCGCAGCGGAGACAGTTGGAAATCGAGCATGTGTACATGTAACCTCACTTTTCTTATTTGCGGGGCGTTTTCACTTCTCCCTTGACCCGGTGCGCCATCAACTCGGAGACCGTGACCATGGAGTAGCCCCGCTTTTTGAGCTCCGGCAAAATCGTCTTCAACGCCTCCACCGTCTGCGAACGGCCCTCCGCGAAATCATGCATCAGCACGATGTCCCCATTCCGGGCCGAATTCAAAACTTTATTGACAATGCGCTGAACTCCTGGCGAGCTCCAGTCCTTCGTGTCCTGATGCCACGACCACATGACGATGCGGTAATCGTTGGCACGGGCGACATCGACAAGCTGTTGGTTATAGTAGCCGCCAGGCGGGCGATACAAGTGAGGGGCCGTTCCGGTCACCTCTTTAATGAGGCGGTGCGCCTTCATCATATCCTCCTCGATCTCGGCGGCCGATATCCCGCGGCGGAAATATTTATGGTAGTATGAATGGTTCCCGATCTCATGTCCTTCACGGAGAGTGCGCTTCGCCAATTCCGGGTTATCCTTGAGCCGCCAGCCGACCAGGAAAAAAGTCGCCTTGGCGTCATACTGCTTCAGTAGCTCCAGAATGGCAGGCGTATTTTTCGGATCAGGGCCATCATCGAAGGTAAGGGCAATCCGCTTGCCGGCTGACGGCACCTCCCAAACGATATCTCCCCGCTCTTCGAAATAAGCCCGATCCTTGCGTACCGGCTTCCCGGCAGCGCTCATCGCCATTGGGCTCAGCTCTTCCATAGCTGCAGCAGCAAGCGCTCTCCCTTGGGCAGCCATATCTCCGGAAGCCTTCCCCGCAGCCTCCCCTCTATGTACACTCGTCTCCGCCGTAACGAACAGCAGGGCTATTGCCGCAAAGCAGATCATCCCGATTCGTGCCGCTCGTTCCAGGCGTTTCCTTACGCGTTTCATGTCGCTTCCTCCTTCACAACTGCTGTCGAACATTCTCTGCGGTGCGCGATGCGGCGCAAGCAGTGTAGATTCACTTATTATGCGCCAGCGGAGGGAAGACATTCATGGGGAACCGGATTACGAAGGATTCTGCGTCGGCCGAAGGAGCTTGGGGACAGAAAAAATGTGGAAAAACTGTATATCTGGTTTCTATTGTTCAATTGATTCAATTACACGAAAGCTGCCTGAAGAATTTTTCTTCAAGACAAGAATATAGAGTATATTCCGATTGCTATCATTAGCAGAGATAATGCAGGTCCCTCTAGAGAAATCATGTTCTGCACCTTCATCTATTTGAAAATTATCGCCGTAGGTCGCTTTCACATACTGTCTGGCGAATTCAAGCGTCGCCTGCTTCTCGATATAGATGTACGATCGATATCCAGCAAAAAGGATTATCTGGGCGGCGAGAACGAGCCAATTCATCAATCGGCTATATATCTATCATATACTGGTTCAATCAAGGTGATATTTTCAGATGATGAACAACTTTCGGGTATTATCCCTCACAAAGATGGATAAATCAAGTAATTATTATTATTTTATATAATTATCGGGAGAAAAGGAAACTTACTCTACTTCATCGCCAGTGGTTTCAACTCCTGCTGCACTTCATTCTTGTAACGATGTATCATGCCGATCGTCCGCGGCCGGTCAGCCGTCTCCAGGACAAGATGCGTTCCAGCCGGAACGGGCGTCAGCCCCCTGCCGCGAGACAGGCGGCATGCAGGACGCCGTCCCGGATGCCGCGTAAGACAATTCGCCGGCAGCACACAACGTATCCCCCACCATCAAGGTGAGGGAACGGTGCCTGCTGCCTCATAGTTCCGGTTTCAAGATGATTCGGATGAATTGAAGGGTAATGGGAACTCCCTGCTCGGGGACCCCATCGATTTGGAGGAGACCTTCCGTAACGGTATATGCGTTGAGCGGCTGCAGCATACCGTTAATAAATAAATTAAAGTATGAGACCGTTCCTGGGTTCAGTATGCTGCTGCTCTGGAATTGTGCGAGTCCATCCCCGTTCGTGTATGCGTTTCGAACCCCGTCCGCGATCGTAATGAACTGAAAGGTCTCCACCTGCAAAATCTCGGGAGCCGGCGGAGGAACCGGTTCCCCCGGGAACACCGCCCGACAGTCCGGAGGAGGGGAAAGGGAATTACACGGGCCTTTGGCAGAAGGATCGAGAAAGCCGATTTTCAAGGCTGGATCCCACGGTTTTGCCGTAACGCGAATCATTTGATTGTCCACGTTGATTGTTCACCCCCATACAAGTGGTGTGGCATCTTATTCCTATCGTATGCCGTTTACGTTTATGGGGACCTACCAGAAGCACAAAAAAAGCTGTTCCGGAAAGCGGACTCCCGAAACAGCCAATGAGATGCTTACTTACGAAACCGTGTAGCCGTTATTAATTGACTACAAATTCGACCACGACAGGAGTGGCACCATCCAACACATTTCCATCCGGAATCGTAATCGTCGTCGTTGTTACGGTTGACGTATCCCCCAATTGGACGACTCCATTGATGTAGAGAGTATAATAGGCAAAAGATCCTGGAAAGGCTGTAGCAGCGGCGCCGGTATCGTCAGTAAATTCAGTTGCCGCTATCGCGAACGTAGCGCCTGTACCTGTACCGTCGCCAATTGTCGCCTGAAATCTCCGGCCCGCCAAAAACGGTTTAGTAATTGCCATTCCTTTCACCTCCCTCAATAAATTAATGTTTTCTTCGTTTTTCTAGCTATTACGCATGTTTTTATCTTTGACCTACGAAGCGCTTGAGGATAATATTTGACGGAGAGTGAATATATGGGATCGACCTGTCGGCGGGAATAGAGGTGGTGGTCACCTCGTTTTAAAAGCCGTATGGTCGCATATGGATCTCCACATGTTCCCTCGCGGTTAACCCTCCCATATCTCCCTGGGTCGATGCCCTTACATTCCTTCGTTCTACCTCTCAAGGGGTGGAGGCCAGGTTAGCTCCTTAACGGGGTCGATGCCCTTATGGTGATGATTTCTCCCAGCCTATCCGTGCTTCGTTTGTCAAAGATCAACTTGTGTATAAGCGCGAAACGAAAAGTAGGTTGCTACGCTGCGAATGAATCAAGCCACTGCTTGCAATTGTGCCTCCCGATGTGGGCCGAGCACCTTACTGCTGTCATAGTTCTTCTGTTTACGGCCTAGTTCAAACAAGACGCGGATGAGTTTGCTGCAGATCGCAATCATGGACTGCTTCTTTTTCAGCGGGTTATCCCGGCGTGTGGTGAAGTACAAGTGCAGTGCCCGGAACTCTGGGTTCTTGGCGATCATCGTGAGTGTCGCCCGGAACAGCAAAGCCCGAAGGCGACAGCGCCCACGCTTGCTAATGGTTGTTTCTCCTTTGTGAAGCCCGGAGCTGTTTTCCCGTAGGCTCAGACCGGCGTGACGGACGATTTGTTGGCTATGGTCATAGCCGCCCAAGTCTCCGACTTCCGCCAGGAATCCTGCCACAGTGACGAGGCCGATGCACGGAATGCTCAACATGTGGCTCGCACCAGGAATCTGTTCCACCAGACCCGTCACAAACTCCATCAGTTGCTCAATCTGCCTGCACAGCATGGCATATTGCTCCAAATACATGGCTAGCTCATGCTTGGCCGCCGTAGCGCCTTCTGTGAGGCCGATGGACTTTCGGGCTTTCCGGTAGAGCAACTCCGCTCTCTTGGGGCCAACAGCTCGCTTCACGTCGTTCTTCTTCAAGGTCCCCACCACCGTTGTTTCGCCTGCGGCTATGACATCTTGCGGCAACGGAAAGTTCGTAAGCGTAATGAGTGAGGCCTTGCCTTCCCAGTCTTTAAAAACTTGCCTATATTCGGGAAAGAAGCGATCCAGCCAATTGTGAATTCTTCCTTTCACGCGGTTCAAATCCCCACACAGACGGTCTCGCTGATTCATAAGCACACGCAGGTCGGCATAGATGCCCTCTGGCAGCTGTGGCTGTGTATAGCGTCCGTCAATGACGAGTTTGGCGACGACTTTCGCATCTTTGATGTCGTTCTTGGTCGGCGAGTTGTCGTCGAGTTCCTTGCTTTTCTTGACGTGATGCGGGTTGACAAGCACAACCTCAATGCCACGCTGCTTCAGGAAATGAAACAGCGGGAACCAGTAGTGACCGGTTGGCTCAACGCCCAGCAGTATATCCGTTAGCCCATGCTCTTGCTTGATGGATTCAGCCCATGCTAGCAGGTTCAACAGGCCATTCTCGTCGTTCTGGAACAAGCACCGCTTGCCTAGTTCGATGCCTCGATAATTAAAGGCACGAGCGACGTGGTTGTGCTTCGCGATGTCGGTTCCAATGACCAGCGTCGTTTCGGAAATTCTCGAAATCCGTTGATTTTGCTTGTTCGATTGGGTAAACTTCATAATGAGCGTCCTCCTCTTAATTAGGGCAGTGAATGTACGGTATTCCGAGACCCAGCATACAGGAGGCGCTTTTTGTTTTGCAAACTGCATTTTAATTCATTACAGGAATAGCTCCTTAATCACGGGATGCTATATTTAATGCAAGCGGGACAAGGAATGAACTGTACAACTGACTTGAGGAAATCATACATTTTCAGTAAATTAAGAAATTATATGGATAAAACGTTTTCAGCTAGGGGATATGCTATGAGGCACTCTCAGGGCAAAAAAACGTGCCCGCTTGACGTCAACGGCAACGTTGGGTCAAGACGGACACGTATGAAACACTTGATTTATTTATGAAATTACCCGATACTGCCTTCCATCTCGAGCTTGATGAGACGATTCATCTCAACCGCATATTCCATCGGCAATTCCTTCGTGAACGGCTCGATGAAGCCCATGACAATCATTTGTGTCGCTTCGTCTTCCGTCAATCCGCGGCTCATCAGATAGAACAGCTGATCCTCCGACACCTTGGACACGGTCGCCTCATGCTCCAATTGAATGTTGTCATTCATGACTTCGTTATACGGAATCGTATCGGACGTGGATTGATTATCCATGATGAGCGTATCGCATTTGACATTGGCCTTGGAGCCTTCGGAATTCCGGCCGAAGGACGCGATGCCGCGATACGTTACTTTGCCGCCATGCTTCGAGATCGACTTGGATACAATTGTCGAAGTCGTGTCTGGCGCCAGATGAAGCATTTTCGCGCCTGCATCCTGATGCTGGCCTTTGCCCGCTACCGCGATGGAGAGCACCGAGCCTTTGGCTCCCCGTCCCTTCAAAATAACGGCCGGATATTTCATCGTCAGCTTGGAGCCGATGTTGCCATCCACCCATTCCATGTTCGCGTTCTCTTCGCAGACCGCACGCTTCGTAACCAGGTTGTAAATATTCGGCGCCCAGTTCTGAATCGTCGTATAGCGAACGCGGGCATTCTTCTTGACGATAATCTCGACGACCGCGCTATGCAGCGAGTTCGTACTGTAGATCGGAGCCGTGCAGCCCTCTACATAATGCACGAAGCTGTCTTCGTCGGCGATGATGAGGGTGCGCTCGAATTGCCCCATGTTCTCGGAGTTGATGCGGAAATACGCCTGCAGCGGAATTTCGCATTTGACTCCCTTCGGCACATAAATAAAGCTGCCCCCGGACCATACGGCGCTGTTCAATGCCGCGAACTTGTTGTCCGCCGGAGGAACGACCGTGCCGAAGTGCTCCTTGAATATTTCCGGATGCTCGCGCAGAGCCGAGTCGGTATCCATAAAGATAACGCCTTGCTCTTCGAGCTCCTTTTGCATGCTGTGGTAGACGACTTCCGACTCGTACTGCGCGGATACGCCGGCCAGGAACTTCTGCTCCGCTTCCGGAATTCCGAGCTTGTCGAACGTCTCCTTAATCTCCGCAGGCACTTCTTCCCACGTCTTGCCCTGCTTCTCGGAAGGGCGAACATAATATTGGATATCGTCGAAATCCAATTCATCTAGGTCGCCGCCCCAACGCGGAAGCGGCATTTTCTCGAATTGCTTCAGCGACTTCAAGCGGAAATCAAGCATCCAGTCCGGCTCGCCCTTAATCTTGGAGATCTCCCGGACGATTTCCGGAGTCAATCCTTTGCCCGATTGGAAAATCGATTGGTGATTATCGCGAAAGCCATATTTATATTCCTCAAGTTCTGGCATTTCTTTCGCCATGGTGCATTACCTCCTCCGTACGTTATCCACGTACCTTCTCGCCGTTATTTCGTCGGCTCTTCAATCCCTTTGCGCAGCGCGTTCCAGGCCAGCGTCGCACATTTGATCCGGGCCGGGAATTTGCATACGCCAGACAGTGCTTCAATATCCTCATACTCGTCGAATGTCACGTTCTCGCCTTTCACCATGGAGGAGAATCGTTCAGCCATCTCAATCGCTTCTTCCAACGTTCTGCCCTTGACCGCGTCGGTCATCATCGAGGCGCTCGACATGCTGATCGAGCAGCCCTCTCCGGTAAAGCGGGCATCGATGACTTTATTATCCTCCACCATAAGCTGCAAAGAAATGCGATCGCCGCAGGTCGGATTGTTCAATTCGATCGTGACCGCATCGGAATCGAACGTACCGCGGTTGCGCGGCTTTTTGTAATGATCCATGATGACGCGCCGGTACAAATCATCCAATTGCATCGCTGAAATACTCCTTTGTTGCCCGCAAGGCTTCTGCCAGACGGTCGATGTCTTCCTCCGTATTATACAGATAGAAGCTGGCCCGTGCCGTCGCGCTTGCCTTGAGCCAGCGCATCAGCGGCTGGCAGCAGTGGTGGCCGGCGCGAATCGCAATGCCCTTCGAATCGAGAACGGTCGCGACATCATGCGGGTGAACATCATCCAGATTGAAGGTAACGAGACCGATCCGGTTCTTCTTCGGACCGTAAATCGTAATCCCTTCAATCGCGGAGAGCTGCTCGACCGCATATTGCGCCAGCTCATGCTCATGAGCGGCAATCGCGTCGAGACCGACCTCTTCGAGGAACTTCATCGCCGCGGCCAAGCCGACGGCTCCGGCAATAATCGGCGTGCCGCCTTCGAAGCGCCACGGGATCTCTTTCCATGTCGACTCATACAGGTCAACATGGTCAATCATTTCGCCGCCGAACTCGACAGGCTCCATCTTGTTCAGCAGCTCTTTCTTGCCATACAACGCTCCAATGCCTGTCGGAGCGCACATTTTATGCCCGGACAGCGTATAGAAATCGCAATCCAAGTCCTGGACGTCAATCCGCATATGCGGCGTGCTCTGCGCCCCGTCGACCACCATCACGGCGCCGTGGCGATGCGCGATGGCCGCGATCTCCTTCACCGGATTGATAACGCCCAGCACGTTCGAGGCATAGGTGACCGCGACAATCTTCGTCCGATCCGTCACGGTCTGTTCCACGTCCGCCAGGTCAATCGTTCCATCCTCTTGCAGAGGAATATATTTCAACGCAGCGCCGGTTGCCTTCGCAACCTGCTGCCACGGAATGAGATTGCTGTGGTGCTCCATCGGCGTCAATACGATCTCGTCGCCTTCCTTGCACACGGAGCGGGCATAGGAGGAGGCAACCAGATTCAGCGCCGACGTCGTGCCGCGAGTGAACACAATCTCCTCCGGATGCCGGGCACGAATGAACCGGGCTACTGTCTCGCGCGCTCCTTCATAAGCATCCGTTGCCCGGGAACCGAGCGTATGCACGCCGCGGTGGACGTTCGCATTGTCCCGTTCATAGTAGTCCTGAATAGCACGGATAACCGCTGCCGGCTTCTGCGAAGTAGCCGCATTGTCCAAATAGACGAGGGGGTGACCGTTAATCTCCTGACTCAGTATCGGAAACTGCTTACGAAGCTCGCGCCCTATCATTGTCCTAACTTCCTTTCGATGTACCGGCGCAGCAGATTCTGCAGATGCTCATTTGGCAGTTCGGCCACGACCGGAGCCAGGAACCCGCGAATAATCAGGTTCTCCGCCTCCTCCTTGGATATGCCGCGGGACATCAGATAATAGACTTGCTCAGGATTCACTTGCCCGGCCGATGCGGCGTGTCCCGCCTTGACGTCGTCCTCGTCGATGAGGAGAATCGGGTTGGCGTCGCCGCGGGCTTTCGGGCTCAGCATCAGCACGCGTTCGGTCTGCTGTCCGTTCGCCTTGGAAGCGCCCTTCTCGATCTTCGTAATACCGTTGATGATGGAAGAAGCGGATTCACGCATCACCGCGCGAGTAATCATATCGCTCTCGGAAGCGAGGCCGATATGAACGGCCTTCGTCGTAATATTCAGCTTCTGCTCGCCGCTGCCGACGCAGATGACCTTCGCGTCGGAGGTTGAGCCGTTGCCCGTCAGAATCGAGCAGGTATCGGAAGCTCCATTGCCGTTGTTCATCTCGCCGACGACCCACTCAATGCGGCCGTCATTCTCTACGATGGCACGGCGGAACGAAATATCCGTCGTCGCTTCGCCGAGATGGTGAATCGAAGCGTAAGTCACCTTCGCCCCCGGCTTGACGAACACTTCCACCACGCCGTTGTGCATCACCGGTTCGGTCAACGGGCCGGACACGTAATTATCAACATAATTCACCCGGCTGTTCGCATCGGCGACAATTAACACATGCGGCGCGAACGTAGCCTTGGAATCATCGGTATAGAATAAAGCTTGCACCGGTACGTCCACTTCTACATTACGAGGCACGTACAGGAATACGCCGCCGTTCCACAGCGCCGCATGCAGCGCTGCAATGCGGTGCTCGTCAGCCTTGACGGCCTGCATCAGATACAGCTTCACCAGCTCTTCATACTCGCGTGCCGCCGTATGCAGATCCGTGAAGATGACGCCTTTGGCAGCCAGTTCGGCATTCAGCTTGCTGTATACGACCGCGGAATTATGCTGCACCAGCACATTTTCCGGCTCCGCGCCTTCGCCGAACACAGCGCGGGCGCCTTCCGGAAGAGCCGCGAAGCTGTCCGCCGCCGCGCCTTCCGCATACTGACCGTATGCATCCAGATCCCAACGGTCGATTTTCGTTTTTTCAAATATCGGGTTATCCAGTGTTGCCGCCTTGTCCAAGGCCTGCAGCCGGAACTCGGTCAACCATGCCGGTTCGTTATTGCGGGCGGAAAGGTCGGCTACCGCATCCCGGTTCACTGGTAAAGTTATTTGCGTGCTCATCGGTTCCATCGCTCCTCCTGTCAATCGAATTGCTGAATGTCGTTAGGCGTCTTGTCCAACCGTCTCATCGGCGATGCCAAGCTCTTCCTTAATCCAGTCGTAGCCTTCTGCTTCAAGCCGCTCCGACAGCTCTGGTCCGCCGGATTTGACAATGCGGCCCTGCATCATCACGTGGACGAAGTCAGGCTTGATGTAGTTCAGCAACCGTTGATAGTGAGTGATAATCAAGAAGCCGCGATCTTCGCTGCGCATCGCATTGACGCCGTTCGCGACGATCTTCAGCGCGTCGATATCCAGACCGGAGTCGATCTCGTCAAGGATAACGATCTTCGGTTCCAGCATCATCATTTGAAGAATCTCGTTCCGCTTCTTCTCCCCGCCGGAGAACCCTTCATTCAAATAACGGTGAGCGAACTCTTCGTTCATCTCCAATTCCTTCATCTTCGATTCCATCTGGCGGATGAACTTGATGAGGGAGATCTCGTTGCCTTCCCCGCGGCGCGCGTTGATGGCGCTGCGAAGGAAATCGGAATTCGTAACGCCGGCAATCTCGCTCGGATATTGCATCGCAAGGAACAGCCCCGCGCGTGCGCGCTCATCGACTTCCATTTCCAGCAAATCTTCGCCGTCGAGCGTGGCGCTGCCTTCGGTTACTTCATATTTAGGGTGGCCCATCAGAGCGGATGCCAATGTACTTTTCCCTGTTCCGTTCGGCCCCATGATGGCGTGCACTTCCCCGCCCTTCATCGAGAGGCTGATGCCTTTCAGAATCTCTTTACCTTCAATGGTCGCCTTCAAACCATTAATGACGAATTCAGTTGCCATGTGTCGTAACCTCCAGATTGATGGATTTGTTAAAAAGATGTATACTTTAAATTAAAGATTAATCTTTTGCAAGAGCCTTTCTTATATAGTAATCATTATAAAGTGATTATCAATGATTCTCAATATATAATATTAGTACATCGGGATATATAAATCAACCTTGCAACAGACAAGCCGACGCCAGCCTGCATAATGAAGAAGCGAACATAGCGAACCTCTTCTCCCTTCCGTTCATTCCGACCTTGCATCCCTCTCCGTCCCTCAGCTCCTGCCTGCGAGAACTCGGCTCGAAGTTCGGCAACCGATCCGCGGTAATTTATTGGATAACGATGACACCCTTTCTCACCATTGTCGCATAAATCAAAAATATTAATGCAAACGAAGCCTGGGCCGCCTCCGACATTATCGCTGTTGAAGTGAATCCCGCCCAAATGCAATTACGCAGAAGAAGCATCCCTTGCCATACCGCAAGGGATGCTTCGCCTTCAAGCTATTCTTATTCGGCCGCCGACAGATGCCGATAGACCCATCCCCGGTTTACGCCATCTGGTGAACGGCTTTGGAGGCATTTCCAAGATAAGAGCTCAGCATCCAGATATGTTTCTCCAGATCGCCCTGCATGCCGATCAGCATATCGTTGGTCACGTTGTCTCCGATGCTGTCGGCTTCCTTCAACGCTTCTCCGAATTCGGTAATCAATTGATTGAAATCCTCGATCAATTGCTTGACCATATCTTCGGCGGTCTCGTTGCCGCGCGCTTCCGGAATCGTCGCGTTCGCCGCATACTCCTTCAACGTAGCGTAAGGCTTGCCGCCGATTGTAAGCAATCTTTCCGCCACTTCATCCATTTTCTCCGTGATTTCATCATAGAATTCTTCGAACTTCTCATGAAGCGTGAAGAACATATCGCCTTTGACAAACCAATGATAGTTGTGAAGCTTGACATACATCAGATTCAAGTTGGCTACTTGCTGATTCAACATTTGCTGCAATTTTTGGTTCGACATAAGTAAAACGCCTCCTGAGTTTTGAATTATTTCTTGTTGATAATAATTCTAATATAAGAATGAGTTAATTTCAACCCCTTGACGGAAATTTTGCATCATTTTATACCGTCCCGGAGCTCCGCATCCCTTATCCAATAAGTACCCTTAGCCGGCGTCTTTGAATCCCGGGCCCTAAGCTGCTCATCCTCCAAATTTAAAGTTTCCACAGGAAAAAAATCCGCTATACTAAATCGCAACAGTCTTGGAGCGAGTTTATTGCACAACCTCTTAGATGGAAGATTGTTCATGTTCATTTTAGTACCGGGAGGTGCCTGTCTACGATGACTTATCACACAGCTTACCGGCCTTTGAGCCTGGAGGATGCCGTGGCTCTGGCCCGCGGGATCGAAGGACTGTTCCCGCCCGATCTGCCTCTTCATTGCGAGGAAATTGGCGACGGCAATTTGAATTTGGTGTTTCGGGTGTTCGGCGTCGCGGAGGGAACCGATGAATCGACTTCCCCTCGACGTATTATTATCAAGCAGGCGCTCCCGTATGCAAAAGTGGTGGGAGAATCGTGGCCGCTCACTTTGGATCGGGCCCGAATCGAAAGCGAAGCCCTTTTGAATCAAGGAAGGCTCGTCCCTCATCTCGTTCCCAAGGTCTATGCGCATGATCCGGAGCTAGCGCTCACCATCATGGAAGATCTGAGCGGCCATACGATTATGCGCCACGGGCTGATCCAATCCGCCTCGTATCCGCTGTTCGCCGATCATATTGCGGAATTTATGGCGCATACGTTGTTCTTCACCTCGGACCTGGGATGCAATCAACAGGAGAAAAAACGAATCGCGGCTTCGTTCACCAACCCCGAGCTGTGCAAAATAACCGAGGATCTGATCTTCGACGATCCCTATACCGAATCACCGAATAATAACTGCGAGGAAGCGCTGCGCGAGGATCACCGCAAGCTGCAGGAAGATGGGGCCCTTCATCTGGAAGTGATGCTGCTCCGGGAGAAGTTCCTGACGCAGGCTCAGGCTTTGCTTCATGGCGACCTTCACACGGGGAGCATCTTCGTCACGCCGGACTCGACCAAAGTAATCGATCCGGAGTTCGCCTTTTATGGCCCGATCGGCTTCGATATCGGCGCGGTCCTGGCCAATCTGCTGCTCAATGCGGCAGGCCATGAATATTGGAGTACGGACGAAGATGCCCGGAAGCGGCACCGCGCCTATTTGCTGGCAACGGCTGAAGCGGTGTGGACCGGGTTCGACTCCCGCTTCCGCTCGCTGTGGAACGAGCAGGGCATCGATCGTTTGTCATTTACCCCTGGATACCAGGATCTATATATGGAACGAATTTTTTGCAGGATGCAGTCGGTTATGGCGGCTGCAAAATGATTCGCCGGATTGTCGGCCTTTCCCATGTCGCCGACATTGACCGCATTGAAGATGATGCAATCCGGCTGCGGGCGCGATCCATTCGGGAAGCGATCTCCGCCGCCGAGTCAGCTTTCGGTGAGGAGTACGCCCATGGCCTTTCCTAATTAGCGCAATCCGGGACCGCTTGTCCCTTATCGTTACCGCTTGAAAGATGATTCGCGAAGGCGAAAAGCCGGCTGCTTTTCGCCTTCGGTATACGTATCCAGCCAGAGGCTCCGCTTCCGCCTACGCCATCCGCGCGAGCGCATCTCTTCCCGTCATGCCGGCACGAATGCCCCGGTTCTCCGCTTCGGCGGTCACCGACTCGAGCGGCGCTTCCAGCAACTGCTCCAGCGTGCGGACCCCGACGGCCCGCCCTGCAATAATGCGGCGATCCTTGAGCTTTTCATTCAGCAGACCGACATCGAGCGCACCGCACATAATGTATCCTTCCTCTGTCGTAATCGCGAGCAGCGTCGTCTTTGGAAGTTTGACTTCAATGCCTAGAACGGTCATGCCGTCCACAGCCATTGGCACCATACGCATCATTTTAAATTCCCCTTCCGCCCAAGATGATACCATGGTATGCATCCCCACTGCGGAAGGTCCCTCAGGGAAATGAAAATCTTTTTGCCAATAATAGTTCTTATGGACTATGCTATGATTTTTGTCCCGTATTATAATGGGTTCATCTAGGCTAATTGTCCAGGTTGGAGGAATCAACATGCTGTATCCCATAACATCAACATCTAACGTGTACAAATTTAATGTCGACATCCTGGTCAAAGGCGAATCCAATGCAGCCACCTTGGAGAAGCTGCTCCACCTGCTTCATGCTTCACCGGATGTGCTTGATCTCCGAATTCAATCCGGTGCGCAAATGGGATCCCTGTTGAATCTGATGGAAGCCATGCAGCAGAACAACATGGATGAGACTCCATTCGGCAAGCCAACCGCAACTCGAGGAAGGAACCAAAGCCCCCATGCGGCGGATACCGCAGGAGAGAAGAAAGCCGAAACGGCAGCGGTACGCTCGCTTGTCCCTGACTCCCGTCCGGTGCCGGTCACGAAGTCCAGTCAGACGGATACCGATTCCCCGGAACAAGAGAGCCCCATCGCGGGGAACGCTGACTGTCCGGGGAAGAAAGGCCAAGCTCCTTCCGCTACGCGAATGAGACTGGTTTTGACAGAGCTTCAGATCAAGCGTTATATCGAGCACAATTCCCTCGTCCGGCTTACCGTCAACAAAGGAAAAGGAAAAATGTTGAGCATTCCTTGCCGGATTCTGAATTATGACCCCGTCAATCAACTGCTGAATGTGTACCATGTCGATGAAAAAAATGTCTACGCCTACCAACTGTTCGAAATCGAATCGATGGATGCCCATAATTAATGCAGTACAAGAACAGCCGCCACGGAAGTCCCAACGACTTCGCATGGCGGCTGTTGTATCGCCAGCCTATGTTATGTATGTCCCGCAATGTTCGCGGAATAACTGCTCGAACCGCTGGCAGGACAGCGGCGGACTGAAATAGAACCCCTGAATTTCATCGCACTTATGCTTCTGCAGGAACTGGAGCTGCTCCTCCGTCTCCACCCCTTCGGCAATGACCTGCATATTCATATTGTGTCCCAAGGCGATAATCGCGGACACAATCGCCGCATCATTCGGATCCTGCTGCAAATCGCGGACAAACGATCGGTCGATCTTCAGCCGATGAATCGGGAAATTTTTGAGATAATGGAGCGAGCTGTAGCCGGTGCCGAAATCGTCAATGCTGATGGCTACCCCCATATCCTTCAATTGCTGCAGCACGGGAGACGCTCTGGGCACGTCCATGGTCATGCTCTCCGTAATCTCCAGGTCGAGGTAGGCCGGATCCAGGCCGGTCTTGGCCAATACGTCCTGGACCGTCTTCGACAGGTTGTCCATTTCGAACTGGCGGACGGACAGGTTGACCGATACCGGTATCGGCGGAAAGCCCTTCTGCTGCCATTCTTTATTTTGCCGGCAGGCCTTTTCAAGCACCCATGTGCCCAGGGCGACGATGAAGCCGTTCTCCTCCGCGATCGGAATAAATTCCCCCGGCGAGATCAATCCGCGCACGGGATGATTCCAGCGGACCAGCGCTTCCATGCCGACGATGCGCTCCGTATTCATGTCGAACTGCGGCTGATAATACAGCTCGAATTCCTCTTCCTTCAGCCCCCGCCGCATGTCATTTTCCAGAGTCAGCCGTTCCAGCGGCCGATCATTCATCTCCGGCACATAGAACAGGAAGCCGTTCTTCCCCTGCTCCTTGACGCGCGACAGCGCCAGATCCGCTTGCTTGATCGCCTGAGCCCCGTCTGTCGAGCCCGGGTTGTCGACCATCGTAATGCCGATGCTCATCGTCACATGAACCGGAACATCGTTCAAGCAGAACGGTTCTTCCAAGACGGACAGCCATTGCGCGATCCGCTTGTGCACCTCAGCCTCCGATTCCACGAACGTGAAAAAGCAGGCGAATTCGTCGCCTTCCATGCGGGCCACCACGTCATTGTCTGTCATCGTCCGCAGCAGCCGCTCGGCAATCTGCATCAGCAGCATATCGCCGAAATCCGTCCCGAACGTATCATTAATCCGCTTAAACCGATCGAGGTCCATGTACAGTACGGCTATCGAGAAGCGCTCATTGACGGCCATCCCGATGGCTTCCTCCAATCGCTGCATGAACATCCGCCGGTTCGGCAGCCCGGTCATATCATCGTAATAGGACATGTACCGGATCCGCTCCGCCATATGGCGGTCCGGGCTCGGATCCTGCAGGCAGACCGAATAGATCGGCCGTTCCGCTTGGGGGCAGGCCCCATCGGCCAGACGGACAATCCGGGCTATCCAATCCTGGCGAAAGCCCTCCTTATGGAACCCGGCAAGCGCAAGCTCCTTCTCGCCGCCCGGTTCGAGCTCCTGCATGGCGTCCAATATTTTCCGCTTGGAGCATTCATCCATCACCTTGGACAATGCCGGCCTATCTTCTTCATATCCCGTTACGCCCCGGAATGAACGATTCACACCCTTAACCGCGCCATCCCTCTCTATAAAAAAAATCGGAACAGGCACATGATTAACCAAATATGCCCACTCCGAACCGGCCGGTGCTCTGTTGTCACGTATACACCGAGTCTGGCGGATTGCCTCTCGCCGAAGCGGCTTGACCCGCCATTCGGATACCATAATGTACGCCACCGCGGCTCCCCACAGGATCCCGATACCGATTCGGAGAACGCCCTCCGACAGCAAAAAGACGACCGCCCCTCCGATGCACGTTATGGCCGCCAATAACGATGTAACGACGAACAGCGACGTTCTTCGCGGTTCCATCCTCGGTTCTTCTATCTGATTATTCACCTTGCACTCTTCCTTCCGGCCCCTAGTCTCAACCCGTCCGCTTGATGCTATCTTCGCGCCGCCAAGGCCAGCATGAGCCAGCCGATAAGGAAAGCGACGCCTCCAATCGGCGTAATCGCACCCAGCATGGAGAATCCGGTGAAGCATAGCAAATACAAGCTCCCCGAGAAGATGATCATGCCCGTGAACAGGAGTCGGGCCGACCACTGCACTTTCTTCTGGTCCGCCAGTTTATCCGCCAGGATGGCAATCAGAATCAATCCAAGCGCATGCGCCATATGATATTGAACCGCCGTCTCATAGGTCGCCATCCGCTCCGGTGTCAGCCTTGCCTGCATAATATGCGCACCAAACGCCCCCAGCGCAACGGACAACAACATATTCAGGCTTCCTATCATTGCGTAGCGTCGCAGCATGTTGCCAGCTCCTTTATGGATCATTTGGTGATCTATACTATTTTACGATTCTATCTTATCTGAATCCGCCGCCTTTTTCCACAATGAAATGGAAGGATGTCTTTATGAAGAGGTGAATATATACCAACAATCGACAAGGCTTATACACGGGCCGCACACCTTTGGGATGACGAAACGGAAAAATGACGAAAAAACGGACGGCAGCACGCATATGGCTGTCGTCCGTCTCCGTCGTTGCGCGTATGTAGACCTGGATGGATCAGGAGGATGGGGCGCAGCGGGTCCCCAGGCTCTCCCGAGCCCGCCAAGCACGGACGCTGCATCCTCCCGTTCCGGCGATAGCTTCCGGATTCATTAACCGGGACAGCGGTTATTTCGCGTTCTCGCGGACAATGACCCCATCCTTCTTGCGATAGGGCTCGGTCGCTTCGTCAATTATTTCCTGGCCGCCTTTGACCAAATATTCGTCGATTACGTTCGGCCAGTCCGCGATCGGCTCTTTGCCATAGATCATCTTGATCATATGGTCGATAATGAACTTCGAGCCGGTATCGCCGGTCCCTGCCAAATCCGGGTACTTCGGATTGTGTTTTTTTATGGTTATGCGGCTACAGGAAAATCCGCCCGCATGGAGAAATTGTAGAAAGCGTTATCATAAGAATCAAGAGAAAGTTACTCTTCCATGTAAAGGTGGCATGAAACTATGGCAAATCACGTGCTGGACACCCGCATCCTCAGCTCCTTAGTCAAGGTTTTTGCCGACGAGCCGCTGCAGGCTCCCGACTTCCGCACCGCAACCGTCCTGCAGGGGGAAGCCCTGCACTTTCAGCTTGCCTACCGGGGCGAAGAGCTGCTGAAGGAAGCGGCCGTATCAGTGCGCGGCGGCGTAGCGGAAGCGATCGCGGTCCACAAGGTCGAGCTGGTTCCGTCCGAGCTGCCCATTTACGCACATCATGACGGCAATCTGCTCCGCACCGCCCCCGGCCTCTATCCCGATCTGCTGGCGCCTGTAGAGCCCCGGGAGGGCATCGTCATCTGTCCCGGACAATGGCGGGCGCTCTGGATTACCGCCGAGATCGATGAACGTTGGGCCGCGGGCGAGCATCCGCTCACGGTCAGCCTGACGAGCAGCGGGGGCGAACTGCTCGCCGAGGAGACGTTCACGCTCACCGTCCTCCCGGCCGCCCTGCCCAAGCAAGAGCTCATGCATACCGAATGGTTCCACTGTGACGGCATCGCGGACCGGGCTCATTTCCATATTTCGGACGAACCGCGCGTCGAGCAGATGGATTCTTAGCGCAATGCGGTGGAGGCCCGTATCCGATCTGCTGGCGGGGTTCCCGGTGATGGATGCCTTGTCCGATTATGATTTTTATCAGAGCGGACTCGTCCAGGTGCCGGTTCCGGCCAACAATCATATCGAGCCGTTCATCGAGAACGGCGTGAAGCCGCTCTGGACCTATTACTGCTGCTCCCAGTACCGGGAGGTGTCGAACCGCTTTTTCGCGATGCCTTCGGCGCGCAACCGCATTCTCGGCTGGCAGCTCCACAAATTCCAGGCCGACGGCTTCCTCCATTGGGGCTATAATTTCTACTACTCGCAATATTCGCGGAAGCCGATCGATCCGTTCCGCACGACGGACGCGGCGTACGCCTTCCCGTCCGGCGACGCCTTCCTCGTCTATCCCGGCGCGGAGGGGCCGCAGCGGAAGGCAAGCCCCCTCTGAGGCGATAACATAACCGGTTATACGGTAACCAGAAGCCGGCTCGCGCAGAGCCGGTTTTTATTGCAGCAGAGCCGGTTTTTTTATTGCATTACAAGCAAAACCAAAGTATCATATGTATTATTAATTAGTAACTTATATGATACTAAAACTCTAAAGTCCAATGGAGGTGCAAACGATGGCGGCTTCCGCACCAGGGTTGATCAGCGGGCTTCGCATTATGGAGGCGATCGTCGAATCCGAATCCGGCATCGGATTCAATCAACTGAAGGCGGCGGCGGAATTGAGCGCGGCCAGCCTGAACCGGTATTTGCAGGTGCTGCTCGAGCAGCAATATGTGGAGAAGGACGCGAATCACCAATATGTGGCCGGGCCGAAGCTGTTCGCCCTGATGCAGCGGGCCGAGCATCATCACGGGATCCGCGGCGCAAGCGGCCCGGTGCTGGACCGCATCTCCCGGGAGGCGGGCTGCACCGCGCTCTGGATTGATTTCCGGCATGGCCGCATGATCTGCCGGGACAAGCGGGTGCATCCGGAAGGCGTCGCGATGCAGCAGACGGGCGAGATCCGGACCGATTACCCGCTTCATCCCTGGGGCTTCCTGCTGCTGGCGCATGTCGATGAAGCGACGCGGCGCTTATATCTCGAGCACGCGGAGGACGGAGCCTTGGCGCCATATCGTCCGGATGCGGCGGCGCTGGAGCGGTATATGGCCGACGCCGCGGAGCGCGGCCTGGCGGATGATCAAGGGGCCATCCTCCCCCATATTCGCCGGATCGCCGTTCCGGTCTATGACGGGGAGCGCCTCGCCGCCGCGATTGCCGTCGGCATGCCGGGCACTACCTTCGAGGCCCCGTTCATTCGCCGCATCTATGAGCTGCTGCAGGACGAGGCCGCGCAGGTGACGAAGCTGCTGCAGCCCGCGATTCAGGAAGGGAGAGGGGAAGCATGAATATGGATGTGAACAAGAACTTGAACCGCAGCATGACGACAATGAACGCCAAAAGCGCGCATCCGAATGTCATTTACATTTTGGCGGACGATATGGGATATGGCGACATTTCTTGTCTGAACCCCGGGTCCCGAATCGCGACGCCGCATCTGGATCGGCTCGGGCGGGAGGGCCTCATCTACACCGATGCGCATTCCTCCTCCGCCGTCTGCACCCCTTCGCGCTACAGCATCCTGACCGGACGGTATAACTGGCGTTCGGAATTGAAGGAAGGCGTCCTGTGGGGGTATTCTCCCAGCATCCTCGAAGAGGGCCGGATGACGGTCGCATCCTTGTTCAAGCAAGCCGGCTATCGTACGGCATGCTACGGGAAATGGCATCTCGGGCTCGATTGGCACCGGAACGGCCCCGCGGCCGAGGACGTCGATTTCAGCCAGCCGATTCGGCGCGGTCCGGTCGATGCCGGGTTCGACGAATTCTACGGCATCAGCGCCTCGCTCGATATGCCGCCCTATGTTTATATCGAAAATGATGCCGTGACAGAGCTGCCAGATCGGCTGACCCGCAGCGATGACCGCAAAGGATTTTGGCGGGAAGGCCCGACGGCGCCCGATTTCCGCCATGAGGAGGTGCTGCCCCGGCTGACCGAGAAAGTGCTGGAGCGGATTGAGCGGGGCAGCTCGGCGGGGGACGGCAGCCCGTTCTTCATCTACTTCCCGCTGCCCGCCCCGCATACGCCCATCTTGCCCGCGCCGGAATTCGTCGGTCGCTCGGGAACCAATCTGTACGGAGACTTCGTCCTTATGGTCGACGGCGTCGTGGGCGCGATTATGCGCAAGCTGGAGGAATGCGGGATCGCGGAAAATACGGTGGTCCTGTTCACGAGCGACAACGGCTGCTCCCCGAGCGCGGATTATGAGGAGCTGGCCCGCTGCGGCCATTACCCGAGCTACGTCTTCCGCGGTCACAAGGCCGATATTTATGAAGGCGGCCACCGCGTGCCGCTGCTCGTCCGCTGGCCTGCGCGCATCGCGGCGGGCACCGTCTCCGACGAACCAGTCTGCCTCGTCGACTTCATGGCGACGGCTGCCGGCTTGACGGGCCAGACGCTCCCTGACGACGCGGGCGAGGACAGCGTCAGCCATCTCCCCCTCTGGCTCGGGACGGGCGGAACGGAGCCGCTTCGCGAAGCGATCGTGCACCATTCGATCGACGGCTCCTTCTCGATTCGCAAGGGCGAATGGAAGCTGGAGCTGTGCCCCGGCTCCGGCGGCTGGAGCGATCCGGCGCCTGGACAAGAGCCTCCCGGCGCCCCATCGTTCCAGTTGTACCGGTTATCCGACGACATCGGCGAGCGGCAAAATGTAATCGATCGCTTCCCTGACATCGTCCAGGAGCTGACGGCCCTGTTGACCCGCTATATCAAAGAAGGACGAAGCACGCCAGGCGCGCCGTAGCCCAATACGGGCATGCCGCGGTGGAGCCAGCTCCACTGGATGGAATAAGCCGGGCGGCCCAAGCGGCCGTCTCCGGCGCACCGCCGCCGCAGGCAAAGAATCATCGTCATCCTCCCTCATCAATCCCGGCCCTCCTGAATAAAGTGAGTAGAAAGCGATTCATCTGCTTATTCAGGGCATTTCACTTGGTTAGTAAGGAGGGCCATCTATGACCAACCCGTTGTTTATCGTGTCCCGCGAGGACTGGTCGCTCCATCGCAAAGGATATCAGGATCAAGCGCGCCACCAGCAGAAGGTTAACGACGCGATTAAGCAGAATCTCCCCGATCTCATCACCGAGGAAAACATCATCATGTCCGACGGCAAGCAAATCATTAAAGTTCCGATCCGGAGCCTGGATGAATTCCGCTTCGTCTACAATTTCAACAAGAAAAAGCATGTCGGCCAAGGAGACGGCGACAGCCAGGTCGGAGACGTCCTCGGCACCGACGGCTCCCAAGGCGCAGGCAAAGGGCAGCAGGCCGGCGATCAGGCCGGGGCGGATGTCATCGAAGCCGAGGTCAGCATCGCGGATCTCGAAAACATGCTCTTCGATGAGCTCGAACTGCCTTATTTGAAGCAGAAGGACCGGGATCAACTGGAGACGACCGACATTCGGTTCAACGATATTCGCAAAAAGGGCATCATGTCCAACATCGACAAGAAGCGGACCATTCTCGAAAACCTGCGCCGCAATGCGCTCGCCGGCAATCCGGGCATTCACCGCATCAGTCCGGACGATCTGCGCTTCAAGACGTGGGAGGAGATCGTGAAGCCCCATTCCAATGCGGTCATTATCGCCATGATGGACACGTCCGGCTCGATGGGCTCGTTCGAGAAATATTGCGCGCGCAGCTTCTTCTTCTGGATGACTCGCTTCCTGCGACGCCAATACGAGAAGGTCGACATGATCTTCATCGCCCATCATACCGAGGCAAAGGAAGTAAGCGAGGACGAATTTTTCACGCGCGGCGAGAGCGGGGGCACGATCTGCTCGTCGGCCTATTTGAAGGCGCTGGACATTATCGACAGCCGGTTCCCGCCTTCTTCCTACAATATTTATCCGTTCCATTTCTCGGACGGCGATAACCTGACCAGCGATAACGAGCGCTGCGTGAAGCTGATCGGCGAGCTGCTGAAGCGCGCCAACCTGTTCGGCTACGGCGAAGTGAACCAATACAATCGCAGCAGCACGCTCATGTCCGCGTACCGCCATATTCAGAACCCCCACTTTATGCACTATGTCATCAAGGAAAAAGCCGAGGTGTACCGCGCGCTCAAGCATTTTTTCAAAAAACAGCCGGAAGGGGTGCGCTCATGACAGCCGACGACATGCAGACGCTGAACTATGCCATCGACGAGATTACCGAGATCGCGGCCGGCTTCGGGCTGGACTTCTATCCGATGCGCTACGAGATCTGCCCGGCCGATATTATCTACACATTCGGCGCGTACGGCATGCCGACCCGCTTCAGCCACTGGAGCTTCGGCAAGACTTTTCATAAAATGAAGATGCAGTACGACTTCGGGTTAAGCAAAATCTACGAGCTCGTCATCAACTCCAACCCGTGCTATGCCTTTCTGCTCGAGGGCAATTCGCTCATTCAGAACAAGCTGATCGTCGCGCATGTGCTGGCGCATTGCGATTTCTTCAAGAACAATGCCCGCTTCTCCGCGTCGAACCGCAATATGGTCGAGAGCATGTCGGCGACGGCCGAGCGCGTCATGCAGTATGAGCTGGAATACGGGACGCAGGCGGTGGAGAGCTTCATCGATGCCGTGCTCGCGATCCAGGAGCATATCGATCCGCAGATCGTGCGGCCGCGAACGCTCGACAAGCAGCGCTACATGGAGCTGAAAATGCGCGAGCAGCGCGAAGGGAAGCCGCCCGGACCGCCGGGAGCCTACGACGATCTGTGGGCGCTCGAGGAAATGAAGGCGGCGATGCACTCCGCCTCATCCCGGGCGGAGATGGCCGACCGCCGCTTCCCGCCGGAGCCGGAGAAGGACATCGTCTGGTTCATCCAGGAATTCTCCCCGGTGCTGGAGGATTGGCAGCGCGACATCATGACGATGCTGCGCGATGAGATGCTTTATTTCTGGCCCCAGATGGAGACGAAAATCATGAACGAGGGCTGGGCCTCGTACTGGCATCAGCGCATCCTGCGGGAGCTGGATCTGACACCGGAGGAGACGCTCGAGTACGCGAAGCTGAACGCTTCGGTCGTACAGCCGTCGCGCCACAGCCTGAATCCGTATTATTTGGGCTTGAAAATATTTGAGGATATCGAGAAGCGGTGGGATAACCCGACGCAGGAGGAGCGCGATCGGTTCGGCCGCCAGCCGGGGCAGGGCCGCGCCAAAATTTTCGAGGTGCGCGAATTCGACTCCGACCAATCGTTCCTGCGCAATTACTTAACGAAACAACTGACGGAAGAGCTGGACCTGTACATTTTCGAGAAAAAGGGCCCGGAATGGAGAATTACCGATAAATCCTGGGAGAACATCCGCGATCAGCTCGTCTACTCGCGCGTCAACGGCGGCTTCCCCTTCCTTGTCGTCGAAGACGGCGACTACCACCGGAACGGGGAGCTGTTCCTGAAGCATTATTACGAGGGGCTCGAGCTCGATCTGAAATATCTCGAACGGACGCTGCCTTATGTCTATACGCTGTGGGGCAAAGCCGTCCACCTCGAGACGAAGGTCGAGGAGAAGATGGTGCTATTCACCTATGACGGGAAAAAGGTGTCGCGGAAGTTCATGTGAGCATTTCGGTTGTATCGGGGCTGGCCCTTCTCTTGAGGAGAGAGGGGCCTGTTTTGTATCTGCTTCGGGTCGGGGCAGGTTCAGATACCCGTCTGCAGCCGTGAATAGAGATCATCCTCTATTCGTGTGGCGCAATGTCGCGGTTTGAAGTGTATTCAATCATGCTATACCATGCACATCGTCCTTGTGTCGCGGATTATTTAAAGAGATGTCTTTCAAATAGTGGACACTTTTCTGTGAATGGGATATAGTACAACCAAACGAATGAACACTATATATTGTATCTAGTTCATATAAATATGTCCATATGTAGATTTTAATCTTTGAGAGAGAATAACCCCTTCGTGTCCACCTTTGTATGGACATTTGGCAAAAATGTATCTCCTAGGAGTACAATAATTCTAGAATTGAAGTCCAAATCACCGGCCATACGTTTCCTCCCCCGCTCTGTGTTCGATGCTGATCCACGAATCCACGTATTCCAGAAGTCAGTAGCTACTCGACTTCTTTTCCCAGCTATTCCTTACCGATTATAATCAGGTATAATAAAGGAAAAGATGGCAGGAAGGAGAGGCATGTATGGGGACGGAAACTGATGAACACAACACGGTACATCACCGCCACGATACATCATATCGCTTCCTGTTGTCCAGCAAAAAACTCTTTGTAGAGTTACTTCGCTCCTTTGTTCAAAAAGAGTGGGTAGAACGTATAGATGAAACGAACGTTCAGGAAATCCCCCATTCGTTTGTTCTTCAGGACTTCAAGCGCAAGGAAGCCGATTTGGTGTACCGCGTGAAGCTGAATGGACAAGATGTCGTATTTTACTTGTTGTTGGAAATGCAGTCCAAAGTGGACTTCCTCATGCCATACCGCCTGCTACTTTATCAGGTTGAGATCTGGCGCTATCTTTTGAAAGATCAGGAAAAAACGAAGGGCAAGCCAAAAACATTCCGGCTGCCTCCCATTGTGCCAATTGTGCTGTACAATGGGAAGAGACGCTGGACCGCCAGTCGCCAATTTCGCCAGTTGTTAGCCAATGAAACGATGTTCGGTTCGGAACTCCTGAATTTTGAATATGTCCTTATTGATGTTGCACGATATACAGAAGAAGAGTTGTTGGCTCTTTCCAATACGATTGGTTCTGTGTTTTTGCTTGATCAGACGGCGGATCAGACGGAATTACTGAATCGGCTCGGCAAGCTGATGCATACCATACAGCAATTACCAGAGGAAAGCCAGCAGCAATTGGTCGCCTGGATGGCGAATATATTAAGTCAGAAATTGCCGGAAAATGAACCGCATTTGCGCGAGCTTATCCAGAACGTAAAAGGAGGCGTATCGGTTATGGGGCTTGAAAAAACCTTGGATGCCATTAAGCGTGAGGGCAGACGCGAAGGCAGACGCGAAGGCAGGAGAGAAGGCAAACAAGAAGGCAAGCGTGAAGCCAAAGAAGAAGTTGTCAAGCAAATGATTGCCGAAGATCTGGATCCTGAATTGATCGCGAGGGTAACAGGCTTCCCTGTAGATATTATCGCAAAGTTAAGGGAACAATCCCATTGATTTATATTACGGGTCGTTTCATTTTGAAACGGCTCTTTTTGTTCCCATAACATTTGAGTGTGATCGGGGACGGTTGAATAAAAACTGCCGATTACCCGTTTCCTGCTCGTATAAATCGAGATAGTCATAAAATCAAAATACAAGAGCAGTGAAGAGTTATGCCTCCTGCTTGTTGTTGTGCCGTTTGCATCCGCGTAGGATGCGACTCGATTTTGAATCTAAAAACCTTTCATTTCAACGAATATCCATGTTCAGAATGGCTGTGCCCCCTCCCCATTCCGCTTCATCACATCGCCTGTCAGAATGGATGTCCAAATGTTGCCCGTGTCTTTCCAAGGAGAACTTATCATCATACCGCTGGACTTTATATCGGCTTGCGGCATTCTTTCTCTTCTGATATTCCAAAAGGTAAATATCCAGCTCTTGGCTCAATTCTACGACCGTCTTATCGGTGAAATTCTTCTTCTCTGCGGCCACTTGTATCATTTGCTGCCGTACGCTCTCGATTTTGTATCTCAAGCAATCGACTTCGTCAAGAAAAAAAGACATGAAAGTTGCTCCCTTCCACGTATTGTATAACGTTGGGTGCCTGCATCTACATGTTGCTCTTGGTGCAACTTTATCACGTTTTTCCTTTAATTCCCTCATTCTCTTTCAAGGAAAATTCGACAAAATTTATCATTTTTTTCAATAATAAAAGAGACGCTTGGTATACGGCGTCCCTTGAGTTAATTCAATTACTGAACTTTACCAACCAGTATCGTAAATATACTGAACATAATTAGCGACGAAATCTGTAGGGGCAATAGTGATTGAAAAAAGAATGATAACAAGTAATAAGGATTTTGTTCGTTTCATATTTATCCCTCCCGCTGTTAAGTAACGATCCGTTCTCATCGGAATCGATATTCCTTATAAAAAGGAACTGTTACCCAAAACATTGCATTGATTATAAAGTAATTGGAGTTTTTTTAGCGTTTCAACATCCATCATTTTATCCCTATCAGTATATAGCTTTATAATTAGACTACAACATTCTCGTTCATTTAAAATATCGTTCACTTGGGAATATCGTAACGCACTTTCCAAATAACACTGAATTCCGTTTTCAATGTTCCCTATAGAAACGCAGTAGTTGCCTTTTAGTTTATAGAAATGGGCCAACTCAGACTTCTTATATGGTGTAATGTATGGAATAGAGACAATTTTATTTTCCCACTTTAATAGCTTTTCAATAGATGCCCAATCATTCATTTCAAGATATACTATCATGAGTTGGTTGATAACATGCAACAAAGCATTATCGCCGCAACTTTGCAAACATTCTTGAAGCTGTGACAAGGCGAGTTCTTTATCCCCTTTCTTCGCATGCAGAACAGCGGTCATTAATTTCGCATTATCTTTTATGTGAGGATAAGGAAATGTCATATACTGTTTCAGATATGATTCGCTCAAGTCATACTCGCCTAAATAGTAATAAGCATTATTAATTACAGCAATAGATTCTGATTTGACTAAGCTAACCGGTATATCCTCGGCCACGTTGTTCATGCATAGATCAATGCTCTCTTGAAAGCGCCGCAAGTTATACGCATGAGTTCCCAGCTTATAATATAAGGTCGCTCGTTCTTCTGCCGATAAAAAATCAACATAATGTAAAACATATCTGCCCGAATCATAGGTTGCATGTAGTTTAGTAAAGTCATTTCTTTCAATAAGATATTTCTGAAAAAGAGCTTTGGCGACAAACTTATTGATACCGTGCCCACGGGACTGACGGATAATGAGATCGTACAAGGCGAGTTTGAGCGAGTCGTTGTTCACTTCCTGAGATACAAACTCGTACAATCTTTCCATCAGATCGATGCTGTCCAAATCCTTGCTATGTAAACAGGCAGATGCCGTTTTAATAATTAAATCGGTTAAATCCGCTCCATCTCCCTTGATTACTTCTCGTAAGATTCCGAACAGAACATCGGATTTTTGCCCTATTTCAAGATATGGTTGTATGACTTCACGAATAGGTATATGTAATGCGTTAGCTATGGGATAAACCTTTTCAAATGAAGGACGTTCTACCTCATCATTTTCAATTTTGGAGATATAGCCTGTGCTGACGCCTGACAACTCGGCAAGTTGGCTTTGTGTAAGATTGGCTTTATTTCTGTATTGTCTTATGCTGTCGCCAATAGTGGAATATTGTAGCGACGACGCTTCCATATCATCACCCTTCCAAGACATCTTTATTTTGATACTACCATAATATTGAATTGATGTAAATAAGATAGAGGGACTTGGAAAGCAAGTATACTGACGTTAAAACAGATAACATGCTTTCCTGTCTGACGTCCTTTTCAGCAGTTTTCGCACCCGCCAATTGACGTGTCCCTTGCACTGTTAAAACGAGGGCACATACAAGCATTCCAATCCATCTATTTTAAGTAGGATGCGGCTATCGTTTTGGTGCCGACGCAGGTAATTCAGCGTTATTTCAATCCACGCATCCGCGTAGGATGCGACGAAGGTGAATCCGGTGCTGCTCAAAGACGTGGTAATTTCAATCCACGCATCCGCGTAGGATGCGACTTAGTGCCAACAAGCCGGAGATACCGGATGAGGCGGGATTTCAATCCACGCATCCGCGTAAGATGCGACGCTTCTGGCAGATGGCCTACGGCAGCACCGGTACAATTTCAATCCACGCATCCGCGTAAGATGCGACAAAAAGCCCGTTATATCAACGATTGTCAGACGTTATTTCAATCCACGCATCCGCGTAAGATGCGACGGTCTAGTGGGCGCAGTAAAAGTTGACATTGCGATTTCAATCCACGCATCCGCGTAAGATGCGACTAGCTGGACAGGATATGAGGTGAAAGGGTATTACATTTCAATCCACGCATCCGCGTAAGATGCGACTAGTCATCGGCAATAAAAAAGACAGCTCATAGTCGATTTCAATCCACGCATCCGCGTAAGATGCGACCTCGGTAACTTCGTGTCGATGCTTATCGGTTCCGATTTCAATCCACGCATCCGCGTAAGATGCGACTTGCGAGTGATGACGGCATTGCTCGCGAATGGGTACATTTCAATCCACGCATCCGCGTAAGATGCGACGCTATCCATTCGCAAGATGGGCCACGGTCGAGGCGATTTCAATCCACGCATCCGCGTAAGATGCGACGCCCGCATTCTCAGTCTTGTGCTCGCCGAAATAATCATTTCAATCCACGCATCCGCGTAAGATGCGACGAAACAGAGGGGCGGGTTTTCCGCAAGATATAGTCTATTTCAATCCACGCATCCGCGTAAGATGCGACTTAAATTCCGTAACATAGTCCGGAGCATTCTGCGATTTCAATCCACGCATCCGCGTAAGATGCGACAGATCGTGAAGGCGTCACAGGAGCGCATCGCTAACATTTCAATCCACGCATCCGCGTAAGATGCGACTAGCTGGACAGGATATGAGGTGAAAGGGTATTACATTTCAATCCACGCATCCGCGTAAGATGCGACCATCGCAAACCGTTACGTCAGCTTCGACGATAAAATTTCAATCCACGCATCCGCGTAAGATGCGACTCGAGGATCTTCGCAACATCGTCCGGTTCGCGATTTCAATCCACGCATCCGCGTAAGATGCGACTAACGCTCGTGCTCACGAACAAGGACGGGACCCAATTTCAATCCACGCATCCGCGTAAGATGCGACAAGCTTGGTGAGCATGACCGCGATTTATACGTTCTATTTCAATCCACGCATCCGCGTAAGATGCGACAGAGGAGCGCGACATTGGACAACGGGAGTTATCGAATTTCAATCCACGCATCCGCGTAAGATGCGACATCAGCACGCGCCGGTCTTCGAATGACTTTAGCGATTTCAATCCACGCATCCGCGTAAGATGCGACCCGATTGGCCCATTCGACGGTACAATTTCACCCGTGCCATTTCAATCCACGCATCCGCGTAAGATGCGACTACGTCGATGTGTGGGTTACGGGCTTTCGAAAGATTTCAATCCACGCATCCGCGTAAGATGCGACCCTAAAAGGATGAAAGTAGCCAAGGACGACACGATATTTCAATCCACGCATCCGCGTAAGATGCGACGCCAGCTTTGGCGGCAGCCCGGCCAGACTCCGCCGATTTCAATCCACGCATCCGCGTAAGATGCGACGGGATTAACGATATGAAAACGATGGACATGGCGATATTTCAATCCACGCATCCGCGTAAGATGCGACTTGCTAAGTCAATCACACCTTCAACTTCCATGCCCGATTTCAATCCACGCATCCGCGTAAGATGCGACACGATGGGTATTTCTTCCCAATTTCAAGCCACGTTATTTCAATCCACGCATCCGCGTAAGATGCGACAATGATGGACACTATTAAAATTCCAACTGATATATTTCAATCCACGCATCCGCGTAAGATGCGACACCGACTCTAATCGCTCAACTTTACGCAATTCACGATTTCAATCCACGCATCCGCGTAAGATGCGACATAATATTGCTCGCGTGAAATTCCTTCAGGTCCAATTTCAATCCACGCATCCGCGTAAGATGCGACCGGCAGCATGCGACGCTTCCATGGCGTCACTCCGATTTCAATCCACGCATCCGCGTAAGATGCGACTGGAATCGCCGAAAAGTCTTGTGCGAATCCATATCATTTCAATCCACGCATCCGCGTAAGATGCGACAGCGAAAATTGACTGAATGTGTCAAATGTACATTCAATTATGATTGAATAATTCAGAAAATGAATATAAAAATCAAAATTACATTAAATCTATAGCTCTTCTTCGGCTAATTTGGATAATAATGTGATAATCGTGGTGCGAATGTCCCGGGGATTTCATGTGCACTATACATTCGCACCAGCAGTTACACCCTATCATCAATTTGTACAACTCTGCTCTCCTCGCCAGGGCGAAGGGGCTGGATATTCCCCTCTTCTGTGGCTCCCTCAACTTGTTCTTTCAATGAGTATATCATGGGCCAGCATGATAAGGTAACGGCCGTTGCGTTCACGGGAAGTCCCTTGAGGGCGTGTTGCTAACGCGAGGGGAAGCCCCGGTTGTTGGCCCGGGGCCTAGCGACACGGGGCTATGTTCGGGCAATATGTCAGTGCCGCTGGCTCTGACGAGGAACGGCTCATGGGGGCTGCCATTCGACTCAACGGTAAGCCAGATGAATGGCGCCCCTCCGCTCCCTTCACCCCAGCTCCATCTCCGGCAGCTCGTCGAGAGCCGCCGGGGCCGTATTCGGCGGGACGAGCTGGCCATTCGCCCGGACCAGAGTGTAGTATTCGTAGTCGCCGATGACGGTGAAGTCGCCGTCCATGACCCCGGGGTAGGCGCGGTTCACGGAGTAGATCTGGCTCCGGTAGGCCTGCAGGGCCCGCCCTTTGTGCTGGCGGAAGCCGCGGATATCGGCTCGCGCCGTGATCGGGCAGGTCTGGGGCGGGCCGGAGTCCGGGCAATGGTCATAGTAATGAGGGATCGAGGTGTAATAGAGCGATGGCTTCCTCCCCTCCGGGTAATGCGCTTCGGCCCGTTCGACCGCTGTCTCCGTAGCCCGGGAAATCGCGATATGATCGGGATGTCCGGTCACCCCGTCCGGCGGAAACGTAACAATGACGTCGGGCCTTCGCTCGACAATCGTGGACTGAATCCGGTCCGCCAGCGCATACATGCCAAACGACTTCAGCTCGCCGTCCGGATACCGGTACAGCACGAGTTCGGCGACGCCGAGGATGGAGCAGGCGTTCCGCAGCTCCTGTTCCCGGTACCGTGCCAATTCTTCGCGTGAAGTGAATCGGAATTCGCCCGACCTCCCCTTGCATCCCGAGGTGGCGCACGCGAGAATGACGTCGTGGCCCGCACTGCTCAACCTGGCTATCGTCCCTCCGGCCGCAAAGGATTCATCGTCAGGATGAGCGAACACGAATAGCCATCTTTTCCTCATTTCCCTTTAGCCTCCCGCCGTTCAGCGGTTCCTCGCATGTATGGAGCATCGTTTAACGTTATCATTCACACGTTTCCCCCTTCCCTTTTTCTCTAAAGTAGGATAATCCCATGGCTATAACGCCGTAGATCGGCTCTCGGCGTGCCTCGTCCCATTGGACATGCGGCGCGTATGCTTCAATCCGGCGCATCAGAGCTTCCCGGACGTGACTTTCATGCTGCAGCACGCCGCCCTGCATAATCGCAACAAAGGGGTCGCGGTGGAAGGATAAATGACGAATCACCGCGGCTGCGGCGTAAAACAGCTCGTCAGCGGCTGCCGTTAATATTCGCTGCGCTTCCTTATCCCCGGCGGAGGCGGCCTGGCTGACGGCGCGGGAGAGCCGGCTAACGGTATCAATGGAATAGGCTGACCCGTATATCCAGTCGAACAACTCCTCTTCCCGCTCCATGCCTAAATACGGCAGCACCCATTCCTTAAGCCTCGTGCCTGCTCCCCTTCCGTCATAGGCCCTCAGAATCGCCAGCGCCGCCTGCTTGCCGATCCAATAGCCGCTGCCTTCGTCGCCGACACGGTGGCCCCAGCCGCCCGCCCTGGCCGTCCTTCCGTGCCCGTCAATGCCGTATATAATCGAACCGGTTCCGGAAATCACCAATATCCCCGGCTGACCGCCGGTCGCGCCCAGCAGGGCGGCGTAGCCGTCGTTCTCCACGATCAGGTGCCCGACCTGAAGCGGCAGCAGCGCGAGCGCCTCCTCTACCAATCCGGTGACGGCGCGCCTGTCGGACTCGGTATCCAGGCCGGCCAGGGCGAATACGGCACATTCGACTTCCACATTCGCTTCCCCTTCATTCGCATCCGGTATGACAGGACATCCGCCGCTCCGCTCCAGATCCGCGATCGCTTCGCGGATCGCCGCCGCCAGCTCGCGCATCGCTCCCTTTGTCCCGCTGCCATGGTAATTGGACGGGCCGCCTTGGCCCCGTCCGAGCATATGGCCCTGCCTATCCGTAAAGACGGCAAGGGATTTCGTCCCCCCGCCGTCGACGGCCAGCAGGGGGATGCGGCGTACCGCCATCAAGTACCACTCCACTCCAGGATGACTTCGTCCAAATGCCGCATCGCCCGCCGAATCTTCTCCTGCGCCTGCCCAACCCATTTCAAATGCGCCTGCTGCTCATTCACCCGAATTCCGATCATGCGCTTCACTTCCTTCGGGCTCGGCCCTCCAGGCAGCGAACGAATATCCACAAAATGCGCGGGGTCGAGCGCTTCGCCCAGCGTTTCTTCGCTAAGCGTCGTATCTCGCCCGATATGGCGACGCGCGCTCTCGTTGACGAGAGAAAGCGTAATCTGATCGGCCGCCATTCCTTGCGCCAAGGCCTGCCGCACCACGTCGCTGACGATATGATGGGCCTTGCGGAACGACAAACCATCCGTTCGGACAAGGGTATCCGCCAGTTCGGTCACCGTGGCGAAGCTTCCCTGCGTCCGCTGGCGCAGCACCTCCTTGTTCACTTCCATCGTGCCGATGACGGCGGCGAACAGGCGGTAGATGCTGTCCATCATGTCGAGGCTTTTCCAGGCATAAGGCTGCATGTCGTCCTCGGTGTCCACGATGTCGCCGAACGGCGTATTGTGGATCATCGTCAGCACCGTGTTCGTATTGCCGACGCAGCTCGACAGCAGGGCGCGCATATGCTCGAACGAGACGGGATTGCGCTTCTGCGGCATGATGGAGCTGATCTGCACATACGGGGCCGCCACATGTAGCGCGCTGAACTCCTGCGTGCACCACAGCAGCATATCTTGAACGACCCGGCCCAGATTGATCGCCGCGAGTTGTACAGCCGTCGCGATCTCGCCCAGGTAATCGGCCCCGCCGATGGCGTCATAGGAATTATCGATTAGTTCATCAAAAGCAAGCAGCTCCATCATCTGCTCCCGGCTAATCGCGAAGCCCGATGTCGTGAGCGCCGCCGCGCCCATGCTGCTGCGGTTGCAATTGGCGTAGGACGCCATCATTCGCCGGATGTCCCGGTTGAGCGAATCGGCGACCGCCATCATGTAATGCGCAAGTGTCGTCGGCTGCGCCTGCTGCGTATGGGTGTAGCCGATCATCAGCGTGCCGGTGTGGTCGCTGGCGAACAGCAGCAACTGCTCCTTCAGATTCAGCGCGGAAGCCAGCGTCTCGAGCAGCTTCTCCCGCAGCACCATCCGGTAGATCGCGATGCCCATGTCATTCCGGCTGCGCGCCAGATGCAGGTTGCCGGCGATTTCGCCTGCATGCTCCAGCAGTTGATGCTCGACCTGGAAGAACAAATCCTCGAACTGCCCGGTATAACTGGCTTGGCGAAGCGCCTCCGTGTCGATGGCCCGAATCGCGCTCGCGATCCGCTTCGCTTCGTCAAGCGACACCAACTGCTGCCGCTGCAGCATGATAAGATGGGCCTTGTTGATCGCCATCATCGGACCGAGCAAATGGGTTTTCGCTTCATTAAAAGCAGGATCCAGCACCACCTCCGCGTACGTTTTGCCAGGGAATGAAGTTCCTTCCGCTTCTATCCATTTTTCACGATATCCCATAGCGCAAATATCACTCCTTCTTCTTGTCTGTTCTCCTCGCCAGCCACTCCTGGATGAGCAAGTTCATATTGCGGCTCGCTTCCTCCACGATGATTTGCCCCGCCTCAAGGGAGCTCTGCCGGATGCGGCCCGTATAGCCGTCCCAGCCTTGCGGAGTTCCTTCGACCAATACATAGGGCACAGAAGATAATGGGGGACCTGCGTCCAGTTCAAGGTCCGATTCCTGTACGGTTACCATTTCCGGGCGGAAGGCCTTGACGGCGGACATTTCGTACGGTCCCCCATGCCCACGGCCAGCCGTTCCTTGAAAAAGCCCCATTCGCTGCGTGAACTCGACGCCCGCCATCTGCCACCAGTTGATCAGAAGGACGCTGGCGTCAGGATAGGCGCCGGTTACCTGTTCGGCTGCGGTGCGGGCCGGCCCCATATTGGCATCGTGGGCGTTCAGCAGCACGATATGGCGGATGCCGAGCCGGCATATGCCTTCGACGACATCGGCGAGATAGTCGATAAAGACTGTAGGGCGAACCGGGATCGTGCCCGGATAATGCCGGGTCTTGCCGGGACAGGCCGAGTACGGAATGGCCGGATAGATCAAAGGATGCAGGGAAGGGTCAATCCTCTCCGCGAAGCTCTCCGCCAGGATCGTATCCGTTCCGAGCGGAGCGTGCGGACCATGATATTCCACCGAGCCCAACGGAACGACGGCGAACTGCGTCTCCCTTGTCATTTGCTCGATATCCCGCCCGTGAACTCCGATTGCCTTCAATGCTTGCACCTCCTCATGCGAGCGAAAATGGGAGAGGGCCCCGAAGGGGGCGAAAAGCTGGAGCTTTTCACTTCCGCAACGAAAATTGCTCGTGATGCCGTCTTATTGCGGTATCCGTTCGGGTTGGCGGCTCACGCTCCGTCTTTTCACGGTAATCCGTCCGGGTTGACGGCTCACGCTCCGTCCTTTCACGGTAATCCGTCCGGGTTGACGGCTCACGCTGCGGTCTTTTCACGGTAGTCCGTCCGGGGCCCTCGCCGATGATGCCATGCTGCGCAGATAGCCGTAACAGGTTGGGGACTATCAGACAATTATCACGCAGCGATCGGGCAGTGTTCAGAGTCGCATGGTTGCGATTGCGTGTACCGCCTTCTTATTGATGCTGGCTAATCATATTGACGAACATCCGCATGGAGCCCGGAACGAGCGCCGGAATCTGGCGGTACCAGACCAGGGAGCTGTACGTATACACCCCTTTGCCGTAATGCGCGGTCAGGAACGTGCCCGTGAACTCCTTCTCCCCCGGGTCGCCGTTCGAGATGAGCGCCGTATATTCCTTGCCCCATTGCGACGGATTGTAGGCGGAGCGGTCTTGAATCCAGCCGCGCCAATCCTGATCCGCGATCTTGTTCGGCATGTTGAACATCGGGTGATCCGGGGCCAGCATCGTTACCTTCGAATTCTCGTCCGTGACGCGCCACTGAATGAGCGGCGTTCCGATCGTAATCGGATACGGAGCCAGCTCCGGCGACCATTTGTCCTCCGGCTTATGATACTGAACGACCAGATTGCCGCCGTCCTTGACATAGCTGAGCAGCCGCTGATTGCTTGGAATCAATTCCGGGCGGAAGGCGTACGCGCGAATGCCGAGCACGATCGTGTCGTACTGGGACAGATCGCCGGATTCGATATCCTTCGCATCCAGGTTGACGACATCGACGCCCGCCTGGCGCAAATAGTGGTCGATGTTGTCAAACCCGCTGGACACGTAGCCGACCTTTAATTGGTCCGGCACCTTCAGGTCGAAGGCCTGGATGCTGAGCTCCGCCGGCTGGATCAGATATGTCCTGCCGATATGCGCGTAGTCGATCGCCTGCGCCCCATGTGTGCTGAGCACGGCGCCGTTCTTCGCGATCGCCTTCACGGAAAAGGTGCCCGGCGCCACGTTCGAAGCCGCCTTGACCGTAAATGCGGCGGACTTCGTTTCGCCCTTGGAGGCGAAGCTTAGCTCTTCCGCGGCAGGCTCAACCGTCCAGCCTTCCGGCACGTTCAGCGAGACCGACGCTTTGGATGCGCCCGGCGTGTAATTGCGCACGGTCACCTTCACCGGAATCGGCTCTCCCGCCCGGAGCGTATTCAGAATCGTGGCGTTCGGGCTCAGCGTCATCGAGTACGGCGGCAGTACAGCCACGGCGTTCCGCGGAGCAACATCCAGCGTCGTGGCCGTGCCGTACGCCTCATATTCGACCTTCCCCTGGAACACCGGACGGTCATAAGGCTTGAACAGCGGCGCGTTCGCGGGCACTGTCACCTCGAAGACGGCGGATGCCGTCTCGTTGTAGCCCAATTGCTCGAAGCGGGTCGCCCCGGCCGGAGCGGCCTTCCAGCCTGCGGGGACGCGAAGGCTCAAGTTAACGTTGCGCAAGATCGTTGATCCGCCGTTGAAGGCCGAGACAACGACCTTCGTCGTCTGGCCCGGCACCAGCTCGCTCTCGGCCGGCTTGACCTTCGCCACCATGGACGCCGCTTCCATGCTGGCCTGATTCAGCTGTGCATCCTTGACCTGAAGCCGGTGAAGCAAATCCTCCTTGGCTGCCGCCTCCAGGCCGGATGCTTTGACATCAGCCAGCGCGGTCTCCACATCGGCCTTCATTTTATGAACCTGCTTCAGGACGCCGGCAAAGCTTGGATAGGCGGTAACGACTTCATTCGCGTCCTTGTGCAAGGCGCGCAAATCACGGGCCACCTTGCTGTCTTTGTCCTTCGCCTCGATGTCCTTCGCCAAATCCTCGAAGGTGAAGGCAATGCCGTCGAAGAAGTCATTCTCTTTCTCCTTCGATGTGACCGTGCTTAGCTCGAGCTTGTAATACTTGCTGAACAGCTCGCCTTGCCCGGGGCCTTCGTCATACACCCTGCCCATCCCCTGGCTGCGGTGCATGAAGCGGGATTCTTCCCCGAGCTGCAGATATGACGCGCCGTAGATTTCATCGTAGTCGCCAACCGGCACGTTCACGCTGTAGTCCTTGGAATGGGCCGGCACGTACAACTTCTTGATTTGCCAGGGGCGCAAGCCCTTTTTCAGATGTTCAGGAAAAATGTCCGGATTCGCCGCATCCTTGAACGCCCTGACGGTAAGCACGTTGATCGTGCGGTGATGTCCGTGCGTGGAGGCTTCGTTCAAGAACGAAGGAATGATGACATCCGGGCGCAGCTCGCGAATTTTCCGAATCAAGCGCTCGTAGACGACCGAATCGCCCCATTTGTCCAGCGTCTCCTCCACGCTCTTCGAAAAGCCGAAATCGTAAATCGGATCGTCCAGCTTCTCGCCGAGTATCCCCAGCGTCACGTTGGTGATGCGGGATGCTTCCTCCAGCTCGCGGGTCCGAATGACGCCGAGGGCCTGCCCCAGCTCGCTCCCGATCTCGTTCTGTCCGCCCTCCCCGCGAACCGCAATCACGCTCGAAGTGCTCACGCCTCGCCCCAAGGACAGATAAGCCAAGGTCGCGCTGTGCTCATCATCGGGGTGGGCCCCCGTGTTCATGGCGCTCGCGATCGTCGTCAACGGCCGAATCGCCTTCCACAGATCGGCAATCCCGCGATCCGCATGCACGGGTTGGGCTTGAGCGGACAGCAGGGCGCTGCCCGCCAGCACCGCGCTTATGACCATGGAACAGAACCTCCAAGCTGACTTGCCTCTGATCATCAAATCCCTCCTCGAATGGTGGATTGTTTGTCAGCAGGGAATGGCCTGTTCCCCGCTGCATATCATCACGTGGTTGGCGAACCCCTAGGTGTTCCCACGAAATGACCTTCCTTCCAATTAACCGCCCGTTACATGGCTGCGCTGTCGCCCGTTATTTTGCGCGAGACGAAGAGCACAAGTATGATCAAGGAAATTTGCAGCACGCCGTACGCGCATGCCGTACCGAATTCAAATGAATACATCCGCTGAAAAATCTCGACGGATAGCGGGGCGCTTCTGGCGGTAAAGAGCAAAATGGAAGAGACGAATTCCCCGATGCCCTGCACGAACGCGAGCAGGGTACCCGCCAAAATCCCGCTTAGCGCCATCGGGAACACGACCCGCCGGAAGCTGTACCACCACGATGCGCCCAGATTGCGCGCCGCCTCTTCGACGGAGGCGTCCATCTGGACCAGGGTGGCGGAGGTGGAGCGGAACACTAACGGCAAATGGCGGACGAAATACGCCAACGGAAGTATCCAGAAGCTGCCGATCAGCACCTGATTGAAGCTGAATACGGTAGGCTCGCTGAAGGCGGCGATCAGGTTGACCGCGACGACCGTGCCGGGCAAGGCCCACGGAAGCATAATCAGCGCGTCAAGCAGCGTTTTTCCCCGGAAGGACAAGCGCACCATCGCGTAAGCGGCAGCGACGCCGAAGATCACATTGCCAATGGTGGCCACGAAGCTCATCTGGAAGCTGTTCGCAATCGGCCGCCACGTTTTGCTGTCGGTGAACAGCTTTACGTAATGCTCCACCGTATATTCGGGAGGCAAAATTTGCGTCGTCCACCTGCCGTCCGCCGAGAACGAGATCAGAACGAGAACGAGTATCGGAAGCAGCAGCACGATGACCCCTGCGATGGACAGGAGCATGGCGACATATTTGCCCGCGGCGCTCTTCACTTCCGTCCGATGCACGCTGACCCCCTTGCTCATGTTCTGGTAATTGCGCAGGCCCTGATACCAGCGCATGACGAGCAGGAACGCGATCGACACGACCGACAGGATGGTGGACTGCGCGGCCGCCATATCGAGATTGCCGTTCGTCCGGGACAAATAAATCTGCATCGTCATCGTCCGCTCAATGCCGAAAATGAGCGGAGCCGTATACGAAGCCATCGCGATCATGAACACAAGCAGCGACGACGCGACCAAGGCCGGAGTCAGCATCGGCAGAATAACGCGCCGCCATATGTAGAGCCGTCCCGCGCCGAGACTGGCCGCCGCCTCTTCCAGCGACGGATCGAGATTGCGGATCGCCGACGATGCCGTCATGTAAAAGTACGTATACATCGTGAACGTATGGACGACGAGCACGCCCCAGATGCCCTTTAACGCAAACGGCACCTGTTCAAGCTGAAGCAGCTCCTTGAGCGCCCGCGGAATAATCCCGCTCTCTCCATAGAGAAACGTAAACGACAGCACGCCGACGAGCGGCGGCAAAGCCATCGGGACAAGCACGAGGACGGCGAGGATTTTGCGGCCGGGGAACTCGTAGCGTTCCAGTAAAAAGGCCATCGCAACGCCGACAATCGCGCAGGTGATTACGCTTAACACCGAAATATAAATGCTGGTCCAGAGCGCTTCCAGATTGGAGGTATGCTCCAGGCTAAAAAAGCGGGCATAGTTGTGAAGCGAGAGTTGATCCTCTGCCTGAATGCTTTGCATGAACGTCTGGAACAGCGGATATACGACATAAGCCAACAGCACCAAAAACAAGGGCGCGACCAGGACATAGACAAAATATGGCGACTGCGTAATGGAAACGGGCCTGAATGGAGCAATCCCCGGTTTCCTCGGTTTTATGTTCCGTTTCGGTATCATCGTTCATCCCCTCTGTATTCCAAAAAATAGATGCTTTCTTTTGGAATGAACAAGGAAATCGCTTCCCCTCTTCCGCGTACCCGATGCCCTTGATTGACGAACATCGCCTTCAATGGCCGCCCCGCCGCTTGCGACACATAATTCACGCTCACGCCCGTAAATTCGGAGATGATCACGCTGCCGTGGACGACATTGTCCGCGGGCTCCCCTGGCAGGGACTCGCGTATCGATTCCGGACGTATGGACATCGTGATGCGCTTGCCCGGTTCCAGCTCGCAGTCCGGCGAAGCGTTCGCAGCCAGCCCCGTCAGGACCAGATCCGGAGCGACGCGAATGACCGCTTCTCCGTCTGCGATTCGTTCCACGGTTCCTTCCCACAGATTGGATTCCCCGATAAAGGAGGCGACAAACCGGTTGACCGGACGATGATAAATGTCCGCCGGGCTTCCTATCTGCTGCACCACCCCGCCCTGCATCACCATAATCCGGTCCGACATCGCCATCGCCTCGGCCTGATCATGCGTAACATAGATCGTCGTGATCCCGAGCTCCAGCTGCAGTCTTTTGATTTCGATTCTCGTTTCTTCTCTCAGCTTCGCATCCAGATTCGATAACGGCTCATCGAGGAGCAGAATTTGCGGCTCGATCACCAGCGCGCGAGCCAACGCGACCCGCTGCTGCTGGCCGCCGGACAATTGATCGATGCGGCGGCTGCCGTAGCCCTCCAGATGGACTTGCTTCTGCGCGCGTTCGACGCGCCGCACGATGTCGGATTTCGCGACCTTTCTCACTTGCAGCCCGAATGCGATATTTTCAAACACCGTCATATGCGGAAACAATGCATAGTTCTGAAACACCATTCCCGTGTTGCGCTTGTTCGGGGGAAGTGTCGTCACATCGTTGCTGCCGAACAGGATGCGGCCCTCGCTCGGATAGTAGAAGCCCGCGATCATTCGCAGCGTCGTCGTCTTGCCGCAGCCGCTCGGCCCGAGAAAGGTGAAAAATTCCCCCGGTTGAATCCGGACATTGACATCCGCGACTCCCTTTACGTTTCCGAATTGTTTGCTCACATGATCCAGGTTGACCTCTATCAAGTTGCTTGCCCCCTTGGTAATGTGCTCAGGCGGAGGAGCCCCCGCCCGAATGTGTTAGTTGGACCCTTTGCCCTTGATGTTCTCGTCCCAATGCTGCATCCATTCCTTCTCCTTCTCCGCCATGACCGCCCAATCCAGCGGCAGCGGCTTCAACTCCAGTCCCTGCAGCCATTCCGGGAGCGTGTCCTTGCTGATATCCGTACGCGTCGGAATCTGATACAGCTTCTCCGCCAGTTCCACCCGCAGATTCGAATCGAACAGGAATTCGTAAAATTTCATCGCCGCTTCCATGTTCTTGGCGCCTTTGACTACGCCGACCCCATCGACCAAAATCGGGGCGCCGCTGGCCGGATAGATGAAGTCGAACGGCTGCTTCTGCAATTCCTTCTGAATCATGATATCCTGCAGATTCCACAGCGACAGCGTGCCTTCCTCGCGCGCCAGCTTCAGATACAGGTTGGTCGGATCCTGAGCGTATTCCTTCGTATTGGCGTCGAGCTTCTTCAGCCACTCATAGCCTGGAGCAGGATCGTTCGCGTCTTGACGGTAGATCATGGCCGAATATATCGTTCTCATCGTTCCGGAGGCGAGCACGCCGCGAATAATGATTTTCCCTTTGTGCTTCGGATCCAGCAGATCATCCCAATCTTGGGGCGCTTCTTCTTTTTTCAGCGCCGCGGAGTTGTACATGATCACTTCCGGCAGCAGCATTTCGCCATACCAGCGATCCTCGCTGTCCTTGTAAAGCTCCGGAATGCTGTCGGCGAAGCTCGGCTTCACGCTTTCGAGCAGCCCCTCATCCGCCGCCGTCATCAGGGCCGACTGCGTGCCGCCCCACCAGAAATCCGCCTGCGGGTTCGCTTTTTCCCCGCGCACGCGCTCCAAAATTTGCTGCGCCCCCATCGTAAGCACTTCCACCTCGACCTCGGGATGCTTCGCTTCGAACTTCGGAATAATCTCCTCGACGACATTCTTGTCTCGCGCCGTATAAATGACGAGCTTCTGCTTCTCCGAGCCGTTCGTTCCCGCCGGCTGGCCGCCTTCGGATGCGGTGCTGCCTCCGCAGGCCGTCACCATCAGCATGACCATGCTAAGAATTGCCCCTATCCACCACTTGAGTGACTTTTTTGCGTATCCCATCATTGACCTCCGTGAATTTTTTTCTTGTTTTTTCTGAAAAACCATCACTTTTGAAAATCTATGATCTGTTACAAAATTACTAATAAGTTAATTAATAGTATTTTTTATTAATAAAACGCATTCGGAAAAAACATAAAAAGCCCTGTCCTGTCGCAGCTCGATACCTTTCATATCAAGCTATCCCTTTTTTGGAATCTTGGTGTTGTTGTTCGTTGGAGAGTTGAGCGTTGTGTTCGGGTTGCTGCTCTTTTATTTTCATGATGAGGATGTATCTGAACCGTCCGGATACAAAGACGGCAGGATGAAGTAAAAAGAGCGGATATGGTTGGGTTTGTGTTACTTTTTTACGTTTGCAGATGACGAAAAAGCTTCGAGCGCGCAATGGATCGCCCCGATAAGTCCCGCCTGATCGCCAAGCGCAGCCATTTTGATCGGAGGAACGGAAGGAACCCAATCGTTGAGCCATTGCCGGATGGCAGAGATCCCATCGTCCCCGATATGCAGCATTTCACCGCTCAGAATCAGCAGCTCCGGATCGATGACGCTCGTCATATTGGCAATGCCATAGGTCCAGTGCCGGCAGACGTCGTCAAGCAGTCTCCGGGCCCCTTCATTCCCGCGGCCCGCATGGTCGACGATCTGCTTCATAATGCTCGTATCGTCGTCGATCGCTGGGAGGACGCTTCTGGCCTTGTCGCGGATCGCCCGTATGGAATAATTCCGCTCGAATATGCCGTATTCTCCTGTAACCTGCTTCCCGACGGGGCCGATGACCATATAACCAATCTCGCCGCTCGCTTCCCTGGCTCCCCGGTAGAGCTGCCCGTCGATCATGATTCCGGCGCCGATGCCGGTGCCCGCATACATGTACACCAGATTGGAATGTCCGACCCCGATCCCCTTGTAAAATTCGCCAAGCGTCATCAGATTTACGTCATTCTCAATCGCAACGGGAAGGCCCAGGACCGCCTCGATTTCCCGCTGCACCGGCAGCCCCATCCATCCGGTGCTCGGCGCGTGGCTTACCGTCCCGGCGCTTCGCCGCGTGATGCCCGGCAATCCGAGCCCCATGCCCAGCAGCCATTCTTTGCGGAATCCGCTCTCGTCAAGCAGGGCCGCCAGCCCTTGCTCAATGCTCCGGATGGCCGTGTCCCCATTCATCGGATGCGGAAGGCATGTCGCGCGCTGGACAAGCAGTTCTCCTCGCAGATTGGCAATGGCCAATTGGAGGGTGCTGCCTTCGAACACCGCGCCGATGACGCCGTATGCTTGAAAATTATATTCCAGAAGAATCGGTTTTCTGCCGCCTGTCGATTCTCCAAACCCCACCTCGTTGATTAATCCTTCCGCAATCATCTCATCGACCAATGCGGATACGCACGGGCGGCTCAGCTCCGTTAATTTCGCCAAATCGGCTCTCGATACACGCGGATGCTCTCTCAACTGATGAAGAATGCCTTCCCGGTTCATTTGCTTCACCAGCTTGGCATTTCCCGTCTGGCCTTTGCCAATCAATTCACTCCCCCCCTTTCCGCTAGGTTGGTAGTTTGTTAAAGTAATTAACAAAGTTTGGATGCCTCCATTTTATTGTATCCGCTTACAAGGTGTCAACCTTAATTTTTCTTGATCCGTTACTCCGTTCATCTCCCGGCGTTCCTGTTCTCATCTTGCTGTTCAGCCGGCAGTTCAATCCTTATCCGAAAAACAGCCGATGACAGCGGTCATCGGCTGTTGCATCCTGCGAGAAGCAAACGGCAGGCCAGGATTAGCGGGTGTTGCCCGTAATCTGAATTTTCTTGACACTGGCTTGATCGATGTAATAAATATGCTCGTTGCCTTGAGCGTCCTTGGCCAGCGTCATGAAGGCGATCTCCTGGAACGTGCTGCCGTTATCCTCGGACAGGGTGACATGCTCCAGTGTCTGCGGATCGATGACGGTCATCCGATCCGCCAGATCGATGTACAGCAAGCCGTCCTGCCCCCAATGCGGATGGTATGGGCGCCAGAAGCCGTAATTTTTCACATGCGGATAAATGTTTTTATAATCAAGAACGCGATACGTCACCGGGTCGAGCTTGAAGATGATCCCGTCGACGCCTCCCCAGACGTTCCCGTCCGGCCCGATCGTCAAGCCGCTAATCATGACGGGCTGATCCAGCTCGGGAATATCCAGCGCAAATTCCGTGATCTTTTCTTTTTTGGCGACGTCCCACACAAACATTTTTGCCGTTTTCTCGGTTGCGCCGATGCCGAGTCCGCCAAAGACGGTGGTCGAACCGAATATTTTCCCGTCCTTATAGGCCAGTCCGTTAATGCTCTGATTGTGGACGATATTCCGGTACACTTCCTTCTGCCCCGTATCCGGATAGTAGAGCGTAAGCGCGCCGCCTAATTTGCCGTAATCGGGGATCGTGCCGATCATGATAAAATCATCCGCCGCCCGCATCACATAAGGACGATCCTGTTCCGACCCGATCTGGAACACCGCCTTCGCTTGGGGAACCGGCTGTGTCGGGTCCAACGAATAAATATGTCCTCCCGGATAACTGCCGAAATACATATCGTTGCCGTAAGCGACCATTCCCTCCGCCTGCCCGAGGCTGAATGTCTTGAACGTGTCGGTGCGCGGATCGAACTGGACGCCAACCCCGCCCGGATAACCGCTCATGTATACGTTGCCATCAGGACCGTTCTCCATATTGTGCAGCGGATTGGCCGAGCCCTGGACAACGGAAGGAAGGGTCTTGCTCGTCTCCGCGTCTACATTGAATACGGAGGTCTTGCCGTCGCGCTGCATCGTGACGAACGACTTGCCCGGGAAGCCCGGATCGTCGCGGAACTCGACCCAGGCGGCGCCGCGGAAAGAGGTGCCATATCTCATGGAGGTCATCCGCGCTTCGAACGTGGTCAGATCGATCTCGGTGATGACCCCGTTGGCGGGAACATACACTTTGCCGTCCTTCGTCACGAGCTGGTTGAAGGAGAATACGCCGGCGCCTTGCGTGCCGCCGATGTTTTTGCCGACGACATGCGGCAGCCACTCTCCCCGTTCGAGATCATAGAACAGCAAGGCCATCTGCGGATCGCCGAATTTCACCAGCAAATAACGATCGACGATCGCCATATCGTAGGCAAACGGTACATCTGCCGGATTCACGCCAAGCAGCCCCGCGACCGGTCCGGAAATGACCTCCTTCTCGCCGCTCTCCGCATTGAGCTTCACGATCGCCCCCGTGGAGCCGATCCCCGCGTAAACATAGCCGTTGTCATACGCCATTGACCGCACATATTCCTGATTGTCCATCATGCGTCCATAATCGCGGTATGTTTTCGCAACCGGATCGTATTTGAACACTTTGCCTTGCTGGAAGGTGCCGCCATACACATTGCCCTTCTCGTCGGTGACGAGCGACCAAATCGATTTCTCGCCCGGAAGCGGCTCGCCCAGACTGGCCACGGTCTTCGTCCGCGGAGAGTAGCTCCACAACTCTCCCCGGTTGCTGCCCGTCATAATCGCCGCGATATAGACGGTTCCATCCGGAGCGATCGTATGGCGCCATACCGTATGAACTCCCTCCAACGGGAACGAGCGGAGCAGCTTGTTGCTCTCGATATCCACGACGCTGAACACCGCCGTATCTCCCTGCGCGGTCGAGTACATCGTCGCCCGCCCGTCCTCTACGCCGGCGACGGCATCGTTGATCGCGACCGTGAAGACGGGAATGCCCAGATCAACCGGCGGAGCAAAGGTTCTGCCCTTGAAGCTGATATCTCCGGTTGGCGGATCGCCCGGCGATTTCTTCGGATAGGTCACCTCGAAGTCATCGTAAAAGACTTCCGCCATCTGGTACTTGTTCACCGAGGCGAAAATACGCGCCGTCACCGCATTCGCAGGCGCCTTGCCCGACACTTGCACCTTCTGCCATTCGCCGTAGCCTGTTGACACATGCTGAAGCATATCGTCGCCGACCTGTTTGCCGCTGGCGTCATAATAGCGGAACAGCAGACTGGCGCTGCCGCTCTTCAGCAGCATCATGACCGATCCGGTATAGGTCGTGCCCGGTTCTACAGCCAGCGGATCGCTCTGGACCGCGACAGCATGATCGCGGCTCGTATCCGTAATCTTCAAGCTGCGCTTGCCGCGGTACGCTTCTTCCCTGCTGATCTCATGGCTGACCGCGCCTTCCACGCTGGCGAATATCGATGTCCAGCCCGGAATCGAGTCCTTCGCTGTCTGCTGCTCGAAGCCAGGGTTCTTCAAAGGCAGCGCCTTCTCCTCGGAGCGGGTCTCTCCCTTGCCTTTATTGCCGGCTTTCGCCGCGGCGGCCTGATTGTTCGGATGTCCTTCCGCGCCGGCCCCGACGACGGCAGTGCCGCATGTAAATACAACCATCAGTACGGCCAGCACGGCGCTAATTCGGCTGATCCGCTTGCTTCTCCATGATACCATCATCATTCCCCTCCTTCGTGTCTTGACTTGCTGCCGCCACCGCATGCGTATTTATTGTAAGCGTTATCAAAAATGCTGGGCGGCTTTGACTTGGGATACCTATTGCTTTCCGGTAACATGTAACCTGGCAATGAGCCGCCATTGACTCACGCTCTCCTAAACTCTAAACTTTAAACTCTCCAGACTTCCAACTGCTTTGACCTTGCCTTCGCCATGCTCCTTGTCTGCAATTGTATTTCCTTGCCTTCCGCCGCAAGCTTCGCGACTCCCGATGGCCGCCGGATCACCTCCTTTTATTGAATCAGGTGCTTATGTAGTATACATGATGCAAAAAAATTGGGTGATCAACGAACAGAAGCAGGAATTAGATTACAACTGGTTCATGTCTTCTATATTACTTCGGTTAATGGGGATGTCAATTCGCAGGCGATTTATAGACAGATTATAGACAGCACGGAAGGAATCGGGGCAGTCTTATTCCCCGATTGAATGTTCGGAGTGGGGAAACGATCTCTGAATCCTTGTTCCTGACAGGGATGAAACCAATGATTTCACGGCAAACTTACGATTAAGCAGTTCTACTGTGATTTTCGAGTGCCGTAAGCTTCACGGATTTTCTTGAAAATTTGAAGAATTAGATGAAATCACCTCCTCCAACCCGGCGCTCTTGAGCTTATTTTTATTTGCGTAACCGATCCATATTGAGCGGAAGCATGCAAAATGTATCGAGAGCGAATACCGCTCCTAACTCGCACTTGCATATCTAGAAATTCCCCACTTCCACTGAAAACGAACAACAATCCCGAATAAGATGAGAAAACATAGATAAAACACGAAATAGTTAATAGATAAGCTTCCCTTAAGATACTCTGCAGGCAAATTTACAGCCGTGATCACCGGGAATACAGTTGATAAAATGATTTGAAGAACTCTTGGATACACCTCTCTTGGACGTGAGGCGAAATCCAGCATATACTCAGGCACTCCTGCTATCTTTTGCGGCCTATCAACCCAAAATGCAAGACAGACAAACATTTGGTTCAGTAAATAATAGAAAATAACCCCAAGTGCGACAAACAATATGTAAATGAGCACATTTAAAGCGTTCAACTCGATTTTTATATAAGGAAGGCAGTAGAAAAAGATGGAAGAAGGAATAATCATATTGATTGCACTCGGAAAATCCAATTGTTTTAAACTGCATAAAAACAGTGAATCGACAGGGCGCAATAAATCGTAATCTAGTTTTCCATTTAAAATATTCTCCATTAAATTCTCATGGGAAGCAACAAAAAAGAACTGGTACAGGTAACTTATAAATTGAAATGTCGATAATAGAACCAGGAAATCATAGATTTCCCACCCTGCAATTGATTCTGTATACTGAAAAAAAACAACCGTTCCTATTATATCGGCAATTGCGAATAACGTACCAAATACGATAATAAATGTGGAAGTCATTCTATAAGTAAGCATTTGAGCAAGGCTTTGCTTGCCAAGGAGCTTAAGAAGCGCTACATACCTGATTGGGTTCATGCGTTTACTCCTTCATATTTACGTAATCCTTTCATGAATAACCACTTATATCCAATCGAGAACACTACTAGCCAACAGCATGATAACAGTACATAGTACTGTACATCATGATATTCTAACTTTCCTTGCAGCAATTTTGTATTAACATATCCCAACAAAGGGAAGGGAGTGAAATTAATGACACGAAACCATATATCAGGAAGTAAATCGAGAGGATACAAATTGCCCCCCAGTATAGCCATCATTGCGTTATAGAGTGGCTTCAGCGGCCACATCTGAATGAGCCAAAAGCTCAAGCAGCTTAAAAAGGCACCGAACATAAACAGTAGTAAAAAGTTGCTTAAAAACAAAAATAAACCGAGTATGTTCAGAGAGGGCCAAGTTGCTAATCCTGTCGCGAGAAAAATGAGGGTTAGCATGAAAGTGAGTAGAGCATCAATAATTTTACTCCCTAAAAATTGAGCCGCACTGTCGGCTAGAAAAGAGTAAGGCCGAATGAGATACATATTAAATACTCCATTTCTTACTAAAGAAGACAGTCGAAAAAAATGAGAAGAAGAAAAAATGACACTAATGAACGCGCCGAGCAAAAAATAAGTCACCATATCATCATGATAATATCCATTGATTGGGCCTGATTGATCTATAATTACTATCCAGACAAACAAACCTACTATCATTTGAATGATCATCAGTACAATACTAGACATGATGTTCCATCGATAAGCGAGCGTTATCAACATATTATTTTTTACTATTATCCAAAAGGTTTTCATTCTCTTCTCCATCTGATAGTAATCTTGTAAATAGGGTATACAGCTTCTCTTCAAAAGGAATATCGTATGTCTGGATATGAGTTACAGTATATAACTGTGTAAGTTTTGATAACAGTGTATTCAAATTTTCAGATGCAAGGTGAGTCTCCCATTGTCTATCGCCCGTTTTTTTTAAGCCCCAATGAGCTAACGACTCATGTTCTTTAATTTGAATCTTTAATGTCATTTCGTGATGATTTTCTTCTTGAAGATGGCGAAGTAGGCCATCATAATGAATCGAGCCTTGATTGAGAATGACCAACCTTTCTGCAATTTCTTCAATATCTTTTGCATAATGGCTTGTCAGAATAACTGTCGTTCCATATTCACGATTAATTTCCTTAATAAACGAACGGATTGATTTTTGACTTGCCATATCTAATCCTATTGTAGGTTCGTCCAGAAGCAGGAGCTTTGGGGAATGGAGAAGGGAAGCTATGATTTCAAACTTCATCCGTTCCCCAAGCGATAATTTTCGGACAGGAACTTGTATACAATGTTCAACATTAAGTTTATGCACTAATTCATCAAGCCGCTTTTGAAATGTCACATCATCGACTTTGTAGATTTCTTTTAGTACTTGTAACGTATCAATCGGGGGTAAATCCCATGTTAGCTGACTTTTTTGACCTAGGACGACTCCTAATTTCCGTAGAAAATCCGGAGTTTTTTTAAATGGAACATGTCCCATCACTTCAACGGTTCCACTTGTCGGATGAATCAGACCGGACATAATCTTCATCAAGGTTGTTTTACCCGCGCCATTTGGCCCAAGTAATCCAATCAATTCACCAGCTTGAATAGACAGATCAACCGACTTAATTACTGTTTTATGTTCGTATTTTCTAAAAATAAAATCTTGAAAGGCCCCTTTGAGCCCTTGCCGTTTACGGTAAGTAATGTAATTATGAGTCAAGTTTTGGATATTTATCTCCATAATGTATCTTCTCCAAACGGCTTTATTAAGCGTTTACTAAAATGTTGCGTCCTCGTAATGAAGGTAAAACAAGTGAGCCATGCCTAACCAAATGAAATCTTTCAAGCCCCGGTATTATGCAATTGACGCAAGTTATATCACTCTTGGAAGAGTATAGTACATTAGCATATATTTTAAAACCATTTTTAGTAACTTTATTAATGAGAATAGCAAGATAGTCTTCTAAGCTGTCATTTTTTATCTTTTCTTCATTTATAGTAATCATAATATTATTTTTTTCGAATTGACCACCACTAATATCGAAATCTACGCAGTTTTTATATTTTTTCAAGGCTCAAAACCGTAATCAGTGCTTGACGAAATAATCTCAGGCTGAAAATGGAAAAACATCTGCTAATCCTGTAATGTTGTAAGTCTCACCGAACAACAAAAAAGGAATAGACAGATGCAAAACCAGTATATCAATGAATTGCTCGACATACCAGAGCTAAAAATCCGCCAAATCCTGTCCATCGATGCCGATGAACTTCACATAGAAGCTTTCCCCATCAGCGAAAAGCAATGCTGTCCGTGCTGTGGGTCGGATCAAAATGTCATCCGCAAAGGAAGCAATGGCATACGGATCGTCCGACATCTTCCCGTGTTCGAGAAAAAAACCTATCTGCACGTGCCCTCCATTCGCATGTTCTGTAAACACTGCGAAGCCGGATTTGTATGGATGTATGAATTTGTCGGCCCCAAACAGCGCTACAGCAGTCTCTTTCGATTCCATACCGTTGAACAATCGCTTGGTTCTACAGCAGCGCATAGCGCTCGCATGCAGA
>NZ_LDIG01000120.1 GCF_015845845.1 Paenibacillus dendritiformis | reverse complement strand
GGCGAAACGATGCTGGATCTGCTGCCGGGTAGGAAACTGGAGGAATTGCGTGCCTATGCCCAGGCGCATCCCGACTTCCTTCGGCTGAATCCCAAAGCAGTGGTCATGGATTTGGCCCAGGCTTACCATACCTGGATCAGCGAGTGTTTCCCGAATGCGATTCGCATCGCAGATCGCTTTCATGTCCACGGTTATGTAATCGAAAGCGTGCAAGAAGTTCGAAAAACGGTTCAGCATACCTTATCGCCGCGAGCGCGAGCGTATTTGAAAGCGAACCATCGTTTGCTGAATCCTCCAGCGGAATCGCTGAGTGAAGAAAGCAGAAAACGACTGGAAACGCTACTGAATTATTCTTCGCTTCTGCGCAGCGTGTGGGAGTGGAAAGAAGCCTTCACAACTTGGTATGACCGCTCGCCCAGCTATGCTGTTGCCCGACTCGGATTTGAGCGTTGGTGCGAGCAAGGCGATCAGATCGACCATGCAACGGTACGCAGCACGCTGGGGACGATGCGAAATTGGAAAGAGGAAATCGTGAATTATCATCAATGTCGCTGGACAAACGCGACCGTAGAAGGCCGTCATAATCGCATTAAAGCGTTTCAACGTCGCCATTACTTTATGCGAAATCCCAATCGTTATAAAGCAGGTATTCTTATCGAATGCAACCGTCACCGGTTGATATGCTGATAGTCAAGCACTGATTTTGAGATTGAGCCTTTTTCAATGATGAAAATCTTTTCAATATTAATTCATCTTCTTTTTTTAACACTTCATAGTATTCGTTATATAGATGATACACCTGTACGAGTTCAAGCAATGCTCTTTCAAGTGCATAATATGGACATAATGAAGCTCCACATCCAATATAAGGTGGCAGGAGGTTTTTGTTTTCCATAACACATAAAAAAACCGGTATTTGAAAGTCACTGGTAATATCCAATATAATTGAATCCTTATTTTGTCCGCCCATATATTGACGAGTTTCGGTTTTTGCTTTTGTCCTTGTCAGTTCCAGTTTCTGAAAATACTGATTTCGCATGAGTGTGACGATATGCCTATACGGTTCTACCCGAATGGTGTCCAGAGAGTCTAGAGAGAGTCGAAAGCAACCACGAGATAACTCCTCCCTACGGGGCTTCTGCTTCGTAGTTCATCAGCTTTCGACCAATCATTCGATTCAACTTGAATTTTGTCGCTTATCCGCTGTTCCACCATTTTCATCATTTTGTCATACAGGATAGTAGCTGGATAATGCCCGCAGCTACCTGCTAGTACTACGAGCAGCCTCGATCGGACTTGCACCGATTAGTTTTACCTAACTAAGCTAACCGGCGAATTCGTCATTGCACGGCGGAGATGTGCTCCGTCTCCCCCCAGATCACGTCTCGCGCGCTTCCGCCAAAGCCGTCGATGACATGCTCTTCCGCCGTATCGGTATGCTCCAGCACAAGCACGCAAATATGCTTGTCCTGGCGGTTGCCGCCCAATCTGGCGATGACGGGCGCTTGAGCGTGCCGCAGCGCTTCATTGACCGGCTCGATCAGCTCGGACGTAAAAAGCTCCAGCCTCGTCGCATATGTTCCCTGGGGAATGCTCGCCTCGTACTCGGTACCGTCTACCTGGAAAATAAACGTGTTATTCGTGTCCTTGATGACTATTGGTTCAGTTTGCAGGGCTATCGAGCCCCATACCTGCGTCCCTCTGCTGCTCATGTGCTCATCCTTCCTTTCTGATTGTTATCCCGTTATCCTGTTCATGCTGTCTCTGATCGTTATTCTGTTCATTTTTCTCGTTATCTTGTTCCTGTTGCCGCTGCTGCTGTTCCCTCGTTTTCAAAATCGCAATAATCTGCTTGATCTGCGGCGGCAATGGCAGCCCAATCCGCCCGTAGTTCTCCGCAATGCTAATCACCTCATTGGAAATGTAAAACCATATCGCGCCGTACATGAGAAAATCGATCTCCAGCGCCACGTCGGCACGATGAGCGAGCAGCACGACGACGAACATCAAGCCCTTTTTGGCCAGTCCGGCAAAGCCCTTCTTGCTGCTCAACCCGGCTTGCGGCATCCCTCTGGCCGCTTCCATGACGGAGGCTGCGTAGCCGCTGATGTAATCCATAAGCGCCAATAGCGCCAGAAACTCAAGCAAGCTGCTCCCTCCCCCATACAAGTAGCTCATCAAGCCGCCGATGAATCCGATACTGCTGTTCACTATTTTTTCGTACACCCGATCCCTCCTTGCTCATCGACAGCCATCTCTCGGAAAAAGAAAGAGCCATCCGGTGAAAGACGGCTCACAATATGGGTTCCTGCTACAAAATATAATAGTATGCGCCGCCTGCACTGCCGACGGTAATGACACCATGCAAATCGCCAGCATCCCGCTGTCGGATTAGGGCCGCCGCAAGGCAGTCCTCCTCCGCAATGACTCTTGGCGCGAGATAGCCGTGAAGATCCGGAACGCTGACCCGAAGGGCGCCCTCCACCTCATCAATCGCGTGAACAACGAGGAAGGCCTTCAACTCCGACGGCAGCTTAATCAGGACGGTACTGTCCAGTGTGTGTTCATGCTTCACATAGAGATGCGTCTCGATCGAAGAAGCATGCTTCACGTCCAGAGCGGCGGGAACCTCTGGGCGGGACGCCGCAAGCGAGGCACGATGATCCTCATAGTGCGGCACCTCGATCTGCCCTGCCATCTCCCGCTCACCCAGCGCCCGAATCGTCAGCGCCGCATGCATATCCGGCTTGGATATGGTGGCCCGGGACTCGATATCCGAATCCCTTCCTTCCCGAATGCTCAGGCTGGCTGCTGTATCGCTGCTATGCTTATGATAGCGCGACACTTCCACATACGCTGGCAGAGCAGGGACAGAAGCCGTAATGGATGATTCCGGCCCCTCGGATTCCTTCTTCATAACCGTAAGAGAGCAAGCCAGACTTATGTTCGGATCGACCGTGATGCAAACGGGCTTGTCCGGAGTGCTGGCCGCCATGATCACCCTGCGCTCGCTTGCCCCGTCTCTGCGAATCGTGCAGCTTGCCTCCAGCTCCGGGTGTTCCCGAATCGCTACCGTCAGCGCTGCCGGGTAAACTGGCCTGGACACGAGCAGCAAGCCTTCCTGCCATTCGAACATCGGATCGGCAGGCTGATGCACATAGAGCGTCGCTGTCCGATCGTCCGCGCCGCGGTCGCTATGGACCGTAAGGCTGGCTCTCCGCTCGGAGCCTCCAACCCCGTAGACGAATACGGAGGCGTCGATCGCGCTTCTGCCGATGCTGTATACATGGTTAGGGATGTAACGAATCTGAAGCTCGGGCGGCTTGTGGGATTCCCTCGTATAGAATGTGACCGCGTAATCGTCTTGCGTTTTCACAATAAATCCGTAGTTGTCCAGTTCCCCCTGAAGCCAGCGCTCGACGATGCGAAGCACATCCACCTCAATGCAGCGCTCCGCCGGGTGGAGCGTGTATTCATCCGCCAACAGCTCTACCGAATGAGGCTTGTTCGCGTGGGTAATCCCGAGCTCTCTCCAAATGCTGTGCGGCTGATGCAGCTCAATGCTCGTCCCGTCCGGGAACGTGCCGGCATAATACAGCTTCATCGTCGCCTTTTCCAAACGGTACACATCGGGAAGCAATTCATTCAATGGACCGAAATGAATAAAGGCCTCGAACGATTCATTGCTGCTCTTCCCCGTAACCATGCTCTTCATGTCGCCGTAATTCAGCGTAACGAGCTCCGAATCGCTGCGGGTCGTCGAATCGGCGACCGGAGGCAGGCTGACGTCTTTGCGCGGCGTCTCCAGCAGCTCCACCCGTCCAACCATCCGGTTATGGGGCCGAACCTCGATCGACACAGGCAGATAGCTGGAAGCCACCGCTTCGATCGCGGCCGTCACATCCTCATTGCCCCGGTACTTGATGTCCAGGACGACCGGCAGCTCCGCCTCTCTCGGCACCCTCGCGGAGATCGCGGCGTCTATGCCCTCTCTCACCCGGGTTGCCGTTACGAGGGCGGCTTCCACCTCGCTCCTTCCGGAGCCATACAAATAAAAAGCCCCTCTCATGCGGTTGGAAGGGGACGGTTCGTCTACTATTTCGTTTCGTAATCTCTCATCTTCGTGAATCGTAATCACTTCCAATCTCATTGTATTGAGACTGTCTATATCCGATTGGCATAGGCCCGAATCTCGAAGCGGCCATCCGGCGTCGGCATGGCGTCAATCTCCGTGGCAATCCGGACGTAACATTCAACCGTGTCTCCATGATGCAATACTTCACTGTACAGCAGACTATCGACGGGAATGAACGGGCTCGATTTCCGGGACAGCTCGATCGCGACGCCATCCGGCAGCGACTCATTCACCGTCTTCAACGTCAGATTCGTAATCGAGTAGCCTAGCTGGTTTTTGACGACGACCTTCTGATCCAGACTGGTCTGCCCGGCAATCAGCATATCGAAATCCAAATATTTCAGAATCCCGCCGAACGTGTCGGAATAATAATTCCCCGTCTCATCCATGAACATCAAGCCGGAGTAGCTGCCGATGAACTTCGTCTCCCAAGACTCGGTCTCGCCCCAATAATCCTGATATTCGACGCGCAGCTTATTCTCCCGATTGAACACAATATCCCGCTCCGATATCGACAGATTAATATCGACCGGTGAAGCGGCCAGGCGCGTGAATTCCCCATTCGCCGGAAAGTAAGGCTTATCATTCAGCAGCACCCTGTACTGAACTTTTCCCTTATCGGCATCATCCAAGCGGCCGGTTAACTTGTTGCCCGTCAGCTTGAGCTCAATCGATGCCTTTGTATTGAGAAGCGTTAGCGACAGGTCCTTGACCTTAACGCCGTCCAGAGCAGACCTCACCACCAAGCGCGAATGATCCAGCTTCACTTCCTCATCGCGATGAATGCTGTCGTCCAAATAATAGCCAATCCGAAGCTGGCTCCCCTTATCTTGGAAGTGAGCTTCTTTAATTTTGCCAAGCGCTTTGAAGCTCATGCCCAGTTCGCGCACCTTCGCCATATCGCTTGCATTCACCGATTTCCATCGTCCATTCCGGAACACTTCCCACGTCACGCCGCCATCGAATGACAAAATAAACCGGCAGCGGCCCTCATAAGCATGGACAGGAAGCTGATTGGCAATGATAGCGAGAAAACTGCCATGCAGCTCAAAATCGCCCGGCTGCACGACAAGCTGCTCGAACGGCAAAGCCTTCATATCGATGCGCAGGGGGATGTCCCTATAAGTCTGGGCAAAGGCCTTGACCTTGTTGCCCTCCGGCACATATGTCACGATTTCAACTGTGGGAGAGAGTTGGGCCAGCTCCTGCCACGCTTCCGGCGGGATGATGGAGAGATCGGTCATGCCGTGTTCGTCGAATAATTGAGAGGATAGAGGAGGACTTATGACTTCCCATCCAGTGTCTCTGTATGTCCGGTACTCGCCATTGTTTAGTTGGATTAGGCTTTTATTTGGAGTTATGCTTTCCGCATACCACTCGTTGAAAGCTACATAATTTCCTACTGCAGTCACTTTATACTTACCTGCTGCCAAGCTCGGGCACAATAGATACCAATCATTAGAGGATGCAGTATTATAGATTCCAACGTCTTCATACTCCTCCCCAACCCACTTTTGCAGTTTTATTTGTTTAGGAGTACTGCCACCAGTGTCGGAATAGCTGCCGCCGACAGCCCACAAGTTACAGTCGCTACTTATTGAGAACTCTAAATATGAGTTGTGGGGCGTTGACATTAAAGCTGCATTATAAGTGCCTTGTTTAATTGTAATACCATCAAGCAATGCAGAGGCATCGGATGCAGTACTTGTATTTACTGATGAACCCCAAAAGGAAATAAGTTCAATTTTTATCCCATCTCCTAAATTCGGTACATCAGGCTTTGCATTACCTGCCACAAAATCAGCTCCTTTCAATAGTTTCGCAAAATAAAAGAGACAGCCTATGTGACTGCCTCACTTTATATTTACAATTCCTTTTGATAAATCCACGTTTACAACGTATAGATCGCCATCTTCAATCTTTTCTTTAAAAATTGGTTTAAGCTCCTCTTGAACCTCCGCCTCTTCCTCCATAGTCCACGTCACCAATTCAAAATCTCCATCCAACTCATCCAGCGGTGAATAATTATGGCGGATTTCAAGTTCAGCTTCCGTCTTATCTGGATCGTCTGTGTAGTAAAGAACATCAAAACTGTCACCAACCTCATCGTAAAAGGTGAATGGCTCGGTTTCTAAGGTGATGGTTGAATCTTCTTGCAGCGGGTCGTCGGTATATTCGATTATTTTAATTGTTTGATCACCAAATTCCTCAGCAAGGGTAAATGGTTCGGTTAAAATAGAGATAACCATTTCAGGTACATCATCTTCTCTGTAATAGAGGAGTTCAACCTCACCTGATATTTTAGCCCATGCTTCTTCAGGAATAGAAGATGGGAGGACACCATATTGTAAAAAGTCCATTTCCTCACATGTATCACCAATAATTCCCCACTCTTTACTGGTGCTATCGTAATATTTGTATTTATCATCATGTAAAATCAATAGCTTTTGATAATAACTTCTATAAATGTGTATTCTTTTAACTGTATGAAATTTTTCAGCAGCATATGTGTGACCGCTTAAGCTAAACCTATAATGTGTATAGGCTGTGTTATTATTAAAATTTGCAGATAATGATGTTTTATTTACAAGCGTTGTCCATGTTCTCCCGTCATTCGATCCAGCAAACGATGAATAATTGGGGCCAGGACCAGTCCCGTAATATTTACTAATGCTGTAACTTGTAAGGACTATAGGTTTTTGAAAAATCATCGTAATTGATGTGTCAACATAATTTGCCTTCCAATACTTTGATGAGTCATTAAATGCATTATACACCGGATATCCTGATGCAGTACTACTAGCACTTACAGTAACCTCTCCATTAGAAAATGAATTCAAAATAGGAGTGACATCTACCTTCCCCTTTGAATAACTGTCCTCTATTTTTTTCACCATGGAACCGTCAACACGAAGTCTAAATACTCTTCCTTTCTCATATATGAGAGAATTTTTGACCACAAAACTTCTGTTCATGAGCGTTTTATTTATATCGATGTAAAAACTATTATTAAGACCATAATTATTAAAGTCATCTTTTACTAATTCATCACCAATCTCTACGTAGTTCTCATTAATTAGAGAATGGTACATCTGATTATTTATTTTCAGTAAAAATTTATTTGCCATGGAGCAACCATCCTCATTTATATAATATTTTTTTCGGCTCAAAACCGTAATCAGTGCTTGACGAAATAATCTCAGGCTGAAAATGGAAAAACATCTGCTAATCCTGTAATGTTGTAAGTCTCACCGAACAACAAAAAAGGAATAGACAGATGCAAAACCAGTATATCAATGAATTGCTCGACATACCAGAGCTAAAAATCCGCCAAATCCTGTCCATCGATGCCGATGAACTTCACATAGAAGCTTTCCCCATCAGCGAAAAGCAATGCTGTCCGTGCTGTGGGTCGGATCAAAATGTCATCCGCAAAGGAAGCAATGGCATACGGATCGTCCGACATCTTCCCGTGTTCGAGAAAAAAACCTATCTGCACGTGCCCTCCATTCGCATGTTCTGTAAACACTGCGAAGCCGGATTTGTATGGATGTATGAATTTGTCGGCCCCAAACAGCGCTACAGCAGTCTCTTTCGATTCCATACCGTTGAACAATCGCTTGGTTCTACAGCAGCGCATAGCGCTCGCATGCAGA
>NZ_LDIG01000119.1 GCF_015845845.1 Paenibacillus dendritiformis | reverse complement strand
TCGTTCAAAATCTGAAAAGACTATGCCGGTTTGGGAAAAAGCGATCTCGAACTGGTATGTCGGCATGCCAAAAAACGAAATCCGTGATGACAGAGGCGTTGTCACGCCTACTCATTTCAGCGCTGGCTGAGTTGTTTTACTCGTTTTGCATGTCCATCAGACGGCTACAACTGCACTAATTCACCGGACTTTTAAATTTGCTGCAAACATATGAAAACACCTGTCCTCTACTGGGTTCTTAATTCCAGTATCGACAAGTCATTGCATTTATAACGGCGAAGAAGCCTTATTGTGCTCTGATCTTATAATTGTCGTAGTTAAAATGATAATCTCTACAAAAATTTTCAACATAGTGTATTATTTCATTTCTAGACTCACAAGCACTGTAAATGACCAGATTATGATTTGCATAAAGTTTTGCCCGTGACACAACTAGCTTAAATTTTTGGGTATAGCAATTTAATTTATCAATATCTTCAAGTGGTGTTATTTTGTCCGGAAAAGTAGTTTGTTGGGATTCCTCTGGAGATATGAAATACGCTATTATAAAATCTTCTAGTCTCTCTAACTCACTTTTATGATGAATTTTAACAATATACTCAGTCACCTCGCTGTTACCTTTATATAAAATTTGATAATTATCTTCAATATAATCTGGCGATTTATTGTTAAATAGGGGATAATCAGAAGCATTACGTTTACCTTTTAAATGAGCAACGATACAATATATTTCTTCTGATTGAGCGAGATAATCATATATTAAGTTTCTTTCGATGCTTGAATCAAAATTATTAAAACCCATCTCGAAATCTGAATCGTAATTACCATCATCGTCTTCAAAAATAGATAAATAACTCGCAAAAAGATTTAGGTCTGAAGGAAGCAAGTATACAGGGAAATGATTGTTAATATCTCCATTGTTTTTAAACAACCGTCTTCCTAATAAAGAATAATTGATTTTTGTTGATTTATACCATTCGTTATTAGTAAAGCTAAACTTTTCTGCAGTGTATATATTTATTCTCAATAAAATCACGTCCCTATGTTTGCTACAACTTGTAGCATATAATTACTTCGGTTTTTTATTCATTTCTTCAGTTAATTCACGAGTGAAACTATCCCACATTTTCCTGTTGATTATTTTATTTTTTAGGAATAAATGTCCTTTAACTCCATATAAATCATAATTTATATGTGGGAAATTTGAAAGTCCCGCACCTTTACCCCAATCGTTGTGCCCCCAGTAGACCTTACCTTTTTTTCCTTCCCAGCCTATCCATTTTCCACTTTCATCATAAATTCGTTCTCCATCACGGCCTATTAACTTTTTACCAAAGTTCTGAGCTTCATTTTTATTTTCAAATATATATTCTTCTTTCACTACTCCTTTTTTTGTTGTTTTAGACATTATTTTCTCCCCGTCTTTACTTAACTTACTCTTTGAAATGCTTATAAAGACGTCATCTATCTCATTTCTACTTGCCCCTTTAGTATTACCCTGTGGCGTCTTCCCTGAATTACTCTCCATAACATTCCAGTAATTCTTCTGATTCTTCGTCAGCCCAGATGGTTGTTTAACCGTACCCTGACGTGAATATATATAACCACCAGCAGGGGCCACCTTCAAACCAAACTTATTATTATCTGCCATGTTTTCAAGAGACTCTCTTAGCCCTTGAATCCCATTCTTGAAGCTTTCTTTGACCATTTTTTGGCCAACTTTATACTCAAAAAACTTATCTCCTGTCCACACTTTTAGCTTCCCATTGACTATTTTCAATGGGCTTATTGCACTTTTTATAAATTTGGGCATTCCTATTTTGAATCCCGGCGGAATATCGTACGTCGTGCGCTCTCGGACAAAGAAGAAGTTCAATTGTCCATTCGGCTCATCATGGAACTTTTCCTCTAAACGGTCGTAGGCCGACAGATGTTCTGCCAGGGGGGATAATACAAGAAAGGCTTACTCCTCCTTATGTTTCAGGTAGGAATAAGCCTTTAAAAATTAATCAACCGCCAAGTTTTTAGTGGCCTTGCTTTGTTAGCTATATTGTACACTCTTGTTGTTGGAGATGTATACCCAAATTATTCAACTTTGGCTACCTCTGTCTAATCCTCGTAATCATCTTCTATTTTAGGTATAAATGGGGAAAGAAAGGGATCCTCATGTTCAGTTACTTCTCCTCGGATTAATGTATAGACTTTAAACTCATTGAAAAACTCCACATCATCGCTATCTCTTATATATAAGACTCCATAAGAACCTGGGGCCAATTCCCCCACCTTTCTTAATACCTCAATTGGATTATGCTTTCCAACAGGTTTGTGATTATTAAGCCCTGCTACCCAAAGCTGATAATCACCATTTACCGCTCTTAAATCCAAAACACCAGAAGGCCACTTTATCTCGTCGATGTATTTTTTGATTTCTTTAACAATTAAAATGTATTTTTCCTCATCATCATCAAACGAAGAACTTTCTCTAATGCTTGCCCATCCGTGATATTCATACAATTTTCTTCATCCTCTCATGGTTTTAGGGGCGTGGTATCAATGATTATTTCTACACCATACCTTTCAGCATACTCTTTTAGTTGTCGTAGTACTCTATCAGCGGGCTGACCTTCAAAATGAAAATAAGCCTTCCTGCCTGTCTCAATAGCAGCTTCTATCGTAGCTTTTGCCTGCTTTCTGAATTGCTTATCTAAACTTTTCAATGGCGGCTTGGTCTGTGCAATATACTGATCGCTAACTGTATCAAACTCACGTCCATTTGGATCATTGCTAAATTTTACTCGGGATTTGCCACCTAGTTTTTCTCCCAACATATCAGCAGCTTCATCTTCTTTAGAAACCGTTACTAATTCCCCAGAATATTGCCCTTTACTTTTTTCAGTCCCCCCGGTTCCACTCTTACCCTGTGGTGCCTTTCCTGAATTGCTCTCCATAACATTCAGGTAGTTCTCTTGGGTTCCTGTCTTCTTCATAGGTTTTGTAACCCTATTCTCTATTATATCCATGTCAGCGCCTGCAACTGCAAGTTCAGGGCCAACCTTCATCTTCTTACCTATACTTTGAAGTGCCTCTTTTAGTCCCTGAATCCCGTTTTCGAAGCTTTCTTTAGATAAGTTTTGTGACGTAGGTTGGTAACCTTTTTTCCAAGCCCTGTTCTCAGTTCAACTTTAAGCTTATCGATCGTCCTGTTAACACCTTTTGGCAATTTGATTTGAGGAATGGTTCCTATCAATGCCGGTCCATTATCAATATTTTCCCTGATATAAAAATAATGCAGAACCTCAGCCTCGGTTACGGACTTGAACTGTTCCTCAAGGCCATTCGCTATCATTATTTTATCTTCTAAAGACAATCTATTGTCTTCCCAAGCATTATAATGTTCAGGATTGGAAATCTTCCCCGCCCCCAGGATTGCCCACATTTCGTTTTTCCGAAGCTGGTTCGGGAGGTGCAGAGTATCGATGGCTTGAAACCGCTCGATCAACCGATTCAATCTGTTATTCGTTTCCCATACTTCGTCGGGGATTCGGCTTGCGCCAATTTCCACGGTCCGGCTGAAATGAATCAGAAAATTCACGAGCGTCTCTTTCGTTTGCGGTTCTCTTAGACCTTTGGCGCCGGTAAAAACTTTCCCCAGCAAGTACGATAATTCCCCGTACATTTGACGCCTCAATTCCTTCTCTTCATCCGTCCAATGCGTCGAATCATACAAGGCCTTGATGATTCCATTCATAATACTAGGGCCTGTGTGGGCGGAAGCAACGGGCATCATAGCAAGCGTGCCTAGAGCGCTCTGCGCCAAGCGGCCGACGGTACCAACAATCGGGATCATTCCCAGAACACTCAGCGCAGCGGACATCATTTGTCCTATCTGGGCCCGGTTGTCAGAAGATGCACTAGACGCCTGAGTCTTCGCTTCCTGTGCAGCCGTATAAGCCTCTACCGTCATCAACGGAGGTTCAGGCACCGGTTCCAGATCGGTGACATGCACTGGCGCTTTGACGCTTCCTTCTTGGGTAAGAATGCCGGAGCGCAGATCCGCCTCTCCATCCAGGACCAGACTGCTCCCCCCGCCTCGTAAATAGATCGCTTCGCCAGCTTCCATGTTCCACCGCTCGCCTGCACGGGCAGAGAAGCTGCCGCCACGGATGGCAATGCTTCCCGAACTATGGATCTTCACTCCGCTCTGTTCATCGAGCCGAATGACCATGCCGCTTCCCGCATGCAGACGCAGTTCGTTGGCCACCAGCTCGAACCCGTTGCCTTGTTTGTTATGCCAAGCTTTCGCTTCCGGCCTGGTGGCGATCTTGCAGAAGAAGTTTTCGGCAGGCACGGTGAGCCGGTTTCGGGAGAAACTGAGAAAGGTAGACCTTCTCATCCTGGTTGAAGTGGGATAATGCCCTTTAGCCAGACGGGGGCTCAGCGTATGATACATTTCCTTTGTAAAAATTGGCTCAAAACCGTAATCAGTGCTTGACGAAATAATCTCAGGCTGAAAATGGAAAAACATCTGCTAATCCTGTAATGTTGTAAGTCTCACCGAACAACAAAAAAGGAATAGACAGATGCAAAACCAGTATATCAATGAATTGCTCGACATACCAGAGCTAAAAATCCGCCAAATCCTGTCCATCGATGCCGATGAACTTCACATAGAAGCTTTCCCCATCAGCGAAAAGCAATGCTGTCCGTGCTGTGGGTCGGATCAAAATGTCATCCGCAAAGGAAGCAATGGCATACGGATCGTCCGACATCTTCCCGTGTTCGAGAAAAAAACCTATCTGCACGTGCCCTCCATTCGCATGTTCTGTAAACACTGCGAAGCCGGATTTGTATGGATGTATGAATTTGTCGGCCCCAAACAGCGCTACAGCAGTCTCTTTCGATTCCATACCGTTGAACAATCGCTTGGTTCTACAGCAGCGCATAGCGCTCGCATGCAGA
>NZ_LDIG01000118.1 GCF_015845845.1 Paenibacillus dendritiformis | reverse complement strand
TCGAAATCCAGTCCGCAAAACCACAAATAGCCCGCATGCATGGGCAGCAGTTGATACAATTCCCGTTCGGAGTGGTTGAACAAATACGAAAGCAGCATCAGTCGAACCATTCGCTCCGGGTCAGCCGCCGGGCGACCGGTGCGTTCCGTATATAGCGGCGCTACCCAATCATGGACGATGGATAAATCAAGCGCCTCGTTGATTTGACGCAGGATGTGCTTTTTCGGCACGAGTTCATCCATATCCACGAATTGAAACATCTGAGGCTGGACAGCCGATGACTTATAGGCTTTCATGTTCAATCACTCTCTCGATTATTTGTTACAGTACAAATTCGACAAAACCGTGGGAAAGACCTGTTTAAGCGGACTTTTTCACCGGACTTTTAAAGATAAACAAGATAAACAGGCTACGATGAAGCATAGCAGAAAACTACTTCATGGAGGCTTGTTATTGATGAAAAAGAAGTCGATTGCCGTCTTGTTCGGCGGCTGCTCCACCGAATATGAGGTATCCTTGAAATCGGCCGCGTCGGTCATCGATCATTTGGACCGGAATCGCTATCATATCGTCATGGTCGGCATTACGCGCGAGGGAAAGTGGCTGAAATATCACGGCAGCACCGAGGATATCCGACTGGATCGCTGGCACGCCCATCCCGCCTGCTTGCCCGCCTGTCTCTCGCCAAGCCGGGACGCCGGGGGACTACTCGCGCTGATCGGCACCGAGTATCATGTGACTCCCGTCGATGCCGTCTTCCCTGTCCTTCATGGCAAGAACGGGGAGGATGGAACCGTCCAGGGGCTGCTGGAGCTGTCGGGTATTCCGTTCGTCGGCTGCGGCTCGCTGTCGTCGGCCATCGGCATGGACAAGGCGATCGCGCATACGTTAGTGCGCGCGGCCGGCATCGAGACGGCGGAATCCGTTACGATTTATGATGACGAACCGCTCTGGACAAGGCGGTGGACGCCGCGGCAAGACTGGGATTCCCGCTGTATGTGAAGCCGGCCCGATCCGGATCGTCCCTGGGCATGACGAAGGCTTGCAATAAGCAAGAACTGATGGATGGCGCGATGCTCGCTTTTTCCCATGACCATAAGATCGTAATCGAGCGGCAGGTGAACGGCTTCGAGGTGGGATGCGCCGTGCTGGGCGATGCCGATCCGATCGTGGGAGAGGTCGATGAGATTGAGCTTCGGGACGGATTTTTCAATTATCATAAAAAATATACGCTTGAGACATCTGCCATTCATATGCCTGCCCGTATCGATTCCGAGACCGCGGCGAGGGTCAAAGCAGCGGCGCTGGCCATCTATCGAACGCTCGGCTGCCGCGGGCTGGCCCGCGTCGACCTGTTCCTGACGAATGAAGGGAGGATCGTGTTCAATGAGGTGAACACGATGCCCGGCTTCACGTCAGCCAGCCGGTACCCGAATATGCTGCGCGGGATCGGCCTGTCTTTCCCGGACATCCTGGACCGGTTGATTCAGCTCGCCCTTGCGGAGGAGCGGAGCGCATGAGCCAAGTCAGGATGTATGCCGCCAGCGGCAGATCGCTCATGGGAAAATACACCGAAATTGCCGTCGGCCGGGAGCGGATTCACCGGGACATGTGGTGCTCGTGAACCGTGACCATCCGGTGAAGCGTCCGCCGGCGCCGGAGGAGCTGCTTCCGGTGCAGCAGATTCCGGCGGCGCGCCATTGCGAGGAGCAGGAGATTCGGCTGGAGCAGACGTGCTTGCGCCAGTTGAACCAACTGCTTCAGGCATGCCGTGCCGCAGGGCGCATCGTGGCCGTCAGCGGCTACCGATCGAAGGAAGCGCAAGCGCGCATCTATGCGGCCTCGCTGCGGGACCACGGCGCCGCCTTCACGGCGAGCTATGTCGCGCGCCCGAACGAGAGCGCGCATCAGACCGGACTCGCGGTGGATGTCGGCGAATATGCCGATACGATCGACTATCTCTGTCCGTCGTTTCCCGATCGCGGCGTCTGCCGGGACTTCAAGCGCCTTGCCGCCGATTACGGCTTTATTCAGAGATACGAGGAAGGCAAGGAGCCGATCACCGGGATCGGTTGCGAGCCGTGGCATTTTCGCAATGTCGGCTTCCCGCATTCGCAGATTATGGCGCAGAACGGGCTGTGTCTGGAGGAATATATCGATGTTGTGAAGCAATTCACCTGTGAAGGGCCGCATCTGATCATCCAGGGCCGGGATGGGGTGGATGAAGTGTATTATGTTCCGGCGGCTGCATATGGGCTAACGACGATACCTGTCGTTCACGGCGTACCCTACCGCTTGTCCGGCAATAATCAGGACGGCTTCATCGTGACCGTGCTTCACCGTAAAGGCGGTGCGCGCCGTGACGGCTAACGTTCATTTTGGCGGGCTCGACCGCTTCTAAATCGTGGCCGCCCTGCTGGTCATTGCCATTCATACCGGCCCGTTGATGTCGCTTAGCTCCTATGCCGATTTTATGCTGACCGGCATTGCGGCGCACGTGGCTGTGCCGTTTTTCTTTATCGCATCGGGGTTTTTGCTGTTCCGCAGGCTGACGGGGGAGAAGGTTCGGGATCAGGGCCTCCTGCATCGCTTCATTCGCAGAATCGGGCTGCTGTATGCGGTGTCCATCATGCTTTATTTGCCTTTGAACGGGTATGCGGGATACTTTGCGGAGGACTTCGATTTCTTGTCCTTCCTTCGGGATCTTGTGTTCAACGGCACGTTCTATCATTTATGGTATCTGCCTGCAGTGATGCTCGGGACGTATATTACTTACTTTTTATACCGGACGCTGCCGTTGCAGTGGATGCTGGCCGCGGCCGGATTATTGTACATCGCCGGTCTGCTGGGAGACAGCTATTACGGCGTAACGGAGCAGCTTCCGGTCCTCCGCGCCGCGTATGCCGGGATGTTCACCTGGTTCGATTACACGCGCAACGGCATCTTTTTCGCGCCGTTATATATTGCGATAGGCGCGTGGACGGCGGCACGCTCTGTTCGTCTTCGCTCCGCCGCGGTGGGCGCCGGCCTTCTGCTGCTGTCGCTGGCCCTCCTGTTCCTGGAGGGGATGGCGCTGCATGCTTACGGCATGCCGAGGCCCGTCCTGGCGTTATGGGAAAAGAGACCGTGGAGCGCAGATTCGAGAGGTGCGGCAGCATGACGAAGGGCAAGCTGGCCCAAGAGGCCGATCGGGCATCTCGCATCATCAGATTCAAGTCCGATTCCGTGATTTCGATGAGGAGCTAGGCGAGTGGGGCAAGGTTAACGTTGAGCAAGGAGCGGTGATCCACCGACGAATGGAGCGGCCAAGCGGGCGCAGCGCTGGTGGAAGGGCGCCAGTACCAACGACATAGAGCAAGCAGCATGCCGATCTCGTTGCGGGACGCGTGCCGGTGCTGCCGATCGCGAAGGCGAACGGTGGTCCGGGCGCGTCCTTTTTGTGATGTCTTGACTTTCGGGGAGAGGCGAGCTATGATTAGTCATGTGAGTTAGTAATTTAGTAATCTAGTAAATAACTTATTTCGATTTAGTTCAGATCGGATGGAGGATATAGAAGATGAAAATTCCTACAAATCTAAAGCACAAGCCTGTCATTGTCTCGGAAAATTACGAGAATGTGGACGGACGTTATTCCGGCCATTCCGACGCGAAGGGGCTCTCCCTGGGCTTGGCCCAATGGAATGACCGCGGCAAGGTCGATATCTCGGCCAAGGTATGGCGCTATACCGGCGAGAAATGGTCCAGACAGTCGGAGGAGCTGCCGCTTCACCGCGTGCTCGACCTGGCGATTCTCGTCTGCCGGAGCATGGTTCATTTTCGCGAAGCGTATCGTTATGAGGACTTGTACGATCCGGAGAATCCGGTGCTGGACCGCATCGGATTGCAAGGAGATGCGATGACGGTGGCGGTATGCACCGGCAACGAGAAGATTAAGGAAGATATCAAGCTGTTCAGCCAGGCGCTTAGCGACGATGACGAGCTGAATGGCGAGCGGCTGCGGACATTGTCCGCCCTGTTGAAGGAAATGGGGTATTGATACGGATAAAGCATCCGCGCCGCGTGAGAAAGGAGGAGCCGCCATGGCACTGGATAAGCAGAGAAAGAAAGAGCTGGCCTCGGCCTACCAGACATCGTTCCGGCCGATGGGCGTCTACCAGATTCGCAATGTGAAGAACGGAAAAATTCTCGTGGACGGCACGATGGATCTAAATGGAGCCAAAAACCGGCTCGATTTCATGAAGCAGACGAAGTTGAACAACATTCCGGAGCTGAAGCAGGATTGGGAGCTGTACGGCGGGGACTGCTTCGTATTCGAGGAGCTTGATCGGATCAAGCCGCGGGAAGAGAGCGTCGCCGACCGTTCCGAGTTGAAAAAATACCGGGACGAGGTGGACGCGCTGCTGGAGCTGTGGATCGAGAAGCTGCAGCCGTTTGGCGATAAGGGGTATAATAAACCGAAGCGCAAGCCTTAAGCGCAGCAACCGGCCGAAAGGCCGGTTTTTTGCTGTCCGGGGGAACGCATGGAGAGGGGCGGCCGGCCGACAAGGCGCTGCTCCGATGGAAGAGAAGCCGCCGCTTGCGCTGCCGTGCCTGGCGGATGCTGGCGGGTCAAGTGAAAGCGTGGGGTATAGCGTGGTGTTAGGCTAGGTATAGAGCCAGGTGAAAGGCCTGTATAAAGCCAGGTGTACAGCTAATCCTGCAAAATTACAGTAATTTATCGCGTTGGAGGGGGTATTTTCCAGAATTCCTGCACAGATGTAGGAATTTGCGAGTTTTCGCGGAATGGGAGTTGGAACGAGCAGAAATTGATGTAATTTTGCTGGACTCTAAGCAGCATTAATCGGGCTTGAGGGAATTCCTGCTATTTTCAGAGTGTTGAGAAAGTCTATATTAATCACCCATTCACTGCGTTAAATTGGTATATATTCTTATCATATTCCATTGAAAGCGCGGTGTTTTCATGCTTTACACGAATGATCCTAACCCACAACCGGACTATGAATTGGTTTGTCTTGAGCATATGGTTGATCCTGATCATTTGCTTCGCCATATCGATAAATATATTGATTTTACCTTTATTTTGGACCTTGTGCGCCCTTACTAGAGCGAGTCGAACGGCCGACCATCTGTGGATCCCAGTGTGTTCTTTAAAATGCTGCTCATCGGTTACTTGTATAGCATTCGCTCGGAGCGAGAACTGGAGCGAGTCGTCAACGATTCTCTTGCATTTCGGTGGTTCTTACGGCGCTCGGACTTTCCGGCAAAGCGCCTGACCATTCGATCTTTAGCTGGAACCGGAAAAATCGGTTTAAGGATACTACCGTCTTCCAAGATATCTTCGACAACATCGTTCAGCAGGCCATTCAGCACAACATGGTGGGAGGCCGGCTGCTCTTTACCACGCATATCAAGGCAAATGCCAACAACGGGCGGTACGAGAAACGAGAAGTGACTTGTACGCCATACGAATTTCTCCAAGAGCTGGAGCAAGCCGTGAATGAGGAACGTGTCGCTTTTGGAAAAAAGCCTCTGCCTCCCAAAGAGGAGGCCGAAACCAAGGAACAAAAAGTTAGCTTGACAGATCCGGATAGCGGAACCCTGAATCGGGATGGAAAACCGGAAGGCTTTCATTATTTAGATCACCGCACCGTAGATCATAGATACAATGTGATTACGGACTGCTACGTCTGTGCAATAACGTGCTTATTTGTTTCTAAGAGCATATTTATTTTTGCAAATTATTATAACTGCCAAAACTATCATGAACAAGCCACCAATGAATGTGTAGTTAGTAATTGACCAAATATAACTTGGAACCAGACTAAGCAAAGTGTCCATATTTTTTACAGTCTGCTCGGCAAAATTCAAATAGATAATAATTTTTTCTAATCCGCTTAATGCCATAAGAAAAACACCAAATAAAATAATTACTAAAGGCAACTTCTTTCCACCCCCTATTGAATGAAATTAATATAGGATCGAGCATTTGCTCAATCCTATATTATCAAGTTAGTTCACATATGCTATTGCAAACTCTCCGTCAGTATGACCACTTGAACCTACTGTTGCAGGGACGCCTGCCCATACATCTTTTTTCTCGCCCATTTTTTGGCACCCTGTCACTGGATAACATCCCATATAAGTAATATCCCCTTTGGTAAAATTATATCTAGGGGCAAAAGTTAAATAACCTGTTTTATTTACTTTTACATAAAGAGTATAAGTAAGACTTGAGGAAGATGACTCTGACCATGAGAAAGAAGTATTTGCTTTAATGTATGATTTATCTCCTCCCGTTAATCCTGCGCTCCAAGTTACAGTAGATGTGATCGCTTCCCCTTTTGAAATCGGGCAAGGTTGAGCTGAGCCAGTGCAATTAACATTTGCACTAGCTCTGCGAGGAGTCATTAATTCAGACCATTTTTGCTTTTCGGTGTAACTTGACATGTCCACAACATTTAATGGAGTGACAATTTCTTTGTTATCGTTGTTATTGTAAAGGCTATTTTCAGAAGATATCTGTGCGGCTAAAATGCGGGCTTTCTTTAGATTTTCCATATACTTTTCCAGTGGCACTGGTGTACCATCAGCCTTAAATGCTTCGTAATATCTTACATTTTCCTTTTCATCAATCAGAACCTTTTCTCCATTCTCATAAGTGATCTTCAAGCCATAATCATCATTCGAGGCTTGAGTCAAAGTAGAAAGGGCATCGGCTGTTGCAGCAAAACTCTACTTTGGCAGAGCAAAAACCGAAAACACTGTTGTGACTGATAAAATTCCGACAAAAAACAACATTATTGCTCTTTTCTTAAACATCTCAGTACCTCCGTGTATTTTAGTTGGATGCTATACTAAAGATGCTTTCACTAAAAAAGAATAACACGTTAATTTGTATATGACAATTGTTAGTAATATTGAGTGTATTTAGGATGATATCTTTATTGGATTTTCAAGCGTGATACAAAATAAAAGGATACCCTATTCGGGGCATCCTTTCTCTTTGCATGCTTGTCTATTCTTTAGAAACAGATTTGTAGCTAATTGCGAATGCATAGCCAGCCTGACACAGACCCCGAGATAAAGCTTCGGCTCGAAAAGGCGCTCATCCTGAACCAGTACTATCTTGAACATGATATGAATCCTTATGAGATTACGTTGTGGAGCGTGGTCAATGTCTCGGCCAACCTGCTCGTCCTGATTACGCTTCTCACGGTCATTGTGTCCGCCGATATGCTTGCCGCCGAATTTTCATGGGGAACCATCAAGCTGCTGCTTGCCGGTCCGGCGTCCCGCACCAAAATTTTGTTCAGCAAATATATATCGACTATCCTGTTTGCATTCGCCTTGCTTGTGTTCAATTTCACGCTTTCTTTTGCGCTGGGCGGCTTGTTGGAAGGATTCGGGGACTTATCCCGTCCGGCCCTTACGGTCGATCCGAGCGGGACAGTTCGGGAAGGGTCCATGCTATGGTCCGTGATTCAGCTTTACGGCCTGAAAGCCGTTGAATTGATTATGTATGTGACGATGGCGTTCATGATCTCGGCGGCTTTTCGCAGCTCGTCGATGGCGATCGCCTTCTCGCTGCTGTTCATACTTCTGGGCAATTCGATCGTCAGCATGCTGAGCAAATATGAATGGGTGAAATATTTGCTGTTCGCCAACGTCAATTTGAGCCAGCATGTGAACGGTACGCCGATTCGGCCCGATATGACGATGCTGTTCTCGGTATCGGTTCGCCGGATTCCATCTTATCTCATGGCTTGTCTTTACGAGAAGGGATGTGGCAGGGTAGATGGAACGGCTTAAGGACCGCAGGGGGAAGTATCGGCCCAGCATTGCGCATGCCCAAGCCTCCGGCGCCACAATGGATGGAGCAGGAGGCGGCATGCCGCAGATAAGGGCTTCGCTTCAACAAGCCGCGTGTTCGGCGTTCACGCCGTTACTGGAATTGCAGCGGCAAGGAGGCGAATCCGCGCATCAGATAAGTGGGCTGCCATTCGAGCCGCTCGGGCGGCACGGCCAGCTTCATGCCGCTCCGGCGGCGCAGCAGCGTGCTGATCGCAATCCGTCCTTCCAGGCGGGCGAGGGGAGCTCCCAGGCAATGATGGATACCCATTCCGAACGCGATATGATGGTTCCGCTCCCGGGACAAGTTCAGCCGATCCGGCTGCTTGAAGAACTCGGGATCGCGGTTGGCCGAGGCAAGCGCGACAAGCACCATGTCCCCCTTCGAGATGAGCTTGCCGTTCCACTCATAGTCTTCTCCGATCCAGCGGTTCGTCGCGAATTCGACCGGGCCCATGAACCGGAGCAGTTCTTCGATGGCGGAATCCATTAAGGAAGGGGTGTTCCGCAGCGTATCCAGCTCGTCCGGATGAGTCAATAACGTGAATATGCCATTGCCAATCAGGTTTACGGTCGTTTCATGGCCGGCTATGATCAGCAGGAGAATCGTCGATATCAGTTCCTTTTCCGACAAGGAGTCCCCTTCGGATTCCGCTTGCACCAACAAGGATAACAGATCTTCCTTCGGATCTCGCCGGCGCTGCCCGATCAGGGCCGTGATATAGTCCGTAAAAGCGTCTATCTCCGATCCGATTCGCTGATATTTCTCCGGCACATTGATGGCCGAAACGAGCGCATGGGACCATTGGCGGAACTGATCCCTCTCTTCGCTGGGCAGCCCGAGCATCTCGCTTATGACAATAATCGGAAGCGGATAGGCATAATCTTGAATCAGCTCCATGGAGGCCTGATCCTCCATTTGATCCAGCAGCCCATCCGCTATGCCCTGAATACGGTCCTTTAACCTCTCAATCATGCGAGGGGTAAATGCCTTTTGCACGAGGCCGCGGAGGCGGGTATGATCCGGCGGATCCGAATTGAGCATATGTCTGGTCATCAGGTCCATTTGTGAGGGCGGGAGCCCCATTTCATCGGGCGTGACGAATTGGAACAGATTTTTCTTCAAATGATCGGCTTTCAGGGCGGCTACGGCGTCCTTATAGCGGGTCACGATCCAGGCTGTTCTGCCGTTGGGCAGAATAATTCGGTGAAGCGGATCATGTTCTCTGAGCTTCTCATACAGCGCATAAGCATGATCTTTAAAATCGGATGAAAAAGGATTGACCGTCGGGATGGTTGGGCTTGTGGCCATTCGAGCGCCTCCTTCATTCATAGTTCATGGTTACCGGACAGGTATGCCATACTTAATAATTACAACTAGAAATTGTTGAATATGCCATAACGTATATATATTTCTTTTTGTGCGCCCAGCCGATTGGGGAAATGATGAATCCAGGGCGGCGGTAACCTTCCGGATGGAAAGTTGCGCGCGGGGTTGGAGTTTATTTTGATCAATGAATTTCCTAGGGTTGCGAACGTTGATAACGGAACATTCATATGGAAATACTTGACTTCCCGGGCAATCGAAATTATAGTAATCAGTAATATAACTACTAGGAATGGATTTGCCGGATTTCGCTCGGCTCCAGGAGAACGGTTCGCTTCGTCGTGAGCTGTTTTTCTGCCATTCTATTGAAGTGGTTGGTCTAATAACGTCTAAAAAAGAAGGAGAGATTATCATTGACGAAAGAATTGTTTCTGGAAGATGGTTATCTGCAGGAATGCGAGGCGGCTGTGCTGGAAGCGGCGGAGGACAAGATCATCCTGGATCAGACCGTGCTGTATCCCGCAGGAGGAGGGCAGGAGCATGACACCGGCATACTGGAGCAGGATGGGCGGACGTTCGAGGTCTACGGCGTAAAGCGGGAGGGCGGCCGCATTGTTCATTATGTGAGGAACGGAGCGGACTTGAAGCTTGGGCCGGTCCGCGTGCAAGTGAATTGGGAGCGCCGCTTGGGGCTGATGCGCCATCACACCCTGCTGCATGTGCTTGGCGCAGTGGTTTACCAAAAATACGGCGCTTTGTGTACGGGCAATCAGATTTACCCTGATCGGGCGCGCATCGACTTCAACCAGCTTCAGGACCTGACGCCGGAGCAGCGGGACGAGATCGTGATGGAAGCGAATCGCATCATTGCGGCGGATTTCCCGATCTCTTACCGGACCGTCAGCAGGGAAGAGGCGGAGATTATTCCCGGCATGATTAAGACGGTAGTCAGTCTGCTGCCGCCCTCTGTCCGCGCCGTCCGTCTCGTAGCTATCGAATCGATCGACGAGCAAGCCTGCGGGGGCACTCATGTCCGAAGCACCGGAGAAATTGGCGGGGTGGAGATTACCGATATCAAAAGCAAAGGAAAAAACAATAAGCGCTTGGAGGTAAGGGCGGTATAGGCCGGCTATGATCAGTTGGACGACCGGCCTTCCAGAGCCAGGCCGCCATTCTTTTGAGGTTCATGGCAGCGTGGAAATCCTGCAAAATTACAGTTTTTTATTGCAATAAAGGGGGAATTCTTTGCAATTCCTGCGAGGCTGCAGGAATTCGGCTGTTGCGGCCGAATTGGAGCCGTAACGGGTTGAAATTGATGTATATTTGCAGGAGTCCAAGGAGCGTTAAGCGGCTTTGAGGAAAATCCTGCATTTTTGGAGCGACCAAGCATAGGTCGAGTGAGGTAGCAGGTGTGAACCCTGCTTGGAAAGGCACTAACCACGCCACCAATAACGAGTCTTGGAGCGAACATGGTAACAGGTTCGTTTAAGCGTAGACAGATAGGATGTAGGCCTGAAAGTGATTGAGCCACGAAATGCAGAAATCGGGAAGGCCGACAGTGTCAAAAAGCTGGAAGGCAATACTCCGCTAAGCGAAAAAAAACTACGACAGCAAGATTATCTAACAGGATTTTCCTGTATTTTGTCGAAGTATAAAAGGATGACTTTGCAAAGGAGTTCCTTATATGCTTCCTAAAAATCGGTTGGGTGCTGCACCCCGAATTTATTTCCGAACTGAAATGACTCACTGTCCGCATTGTGAAACGAAATTACGACGTTCCCATACGGCTTGGCATAAGAAAATTTCTACGCTGAAAGGGGTTATCGACGTATGGAGCATGGCGTACGCCTGTAAAAATCCAGCATGCACCCATCCAGAAGTCTCGTATAAATCAGCCGAAGCGGAAATGCTTAGCATGAAACATTCGTCCTACGGCTACGATGTGCTGGCTCTGGTTGGTGAGCTACGATTCAAGCACCATCTGACGGTCAAAGAATTGACAGAGGCCTTGAATGAACGCGGAATTAAAACCAGTGAACGTCATTCGCAAAATCTGTATGAACGGTATCAAGTTCTTTTGGCCGCCAGTCTCAATGATCATGTCCGCAAGGTCCTCGCCGAAACGACGGAACAAAACGGTGGCATCCTTTTATCCATGGA
>NZ_LDIG01000117.1 GCF_015845845.1 Paenibacillus dendritiformis | reverse complement strand
CAGATTTTCGATGACCGTTTTGACCCGCCTGCGGCTGACTTTGTTTCGAAGTGGGGCGTCCGGTTCTTGAATGGAAATTTGCCCAATGGCCCGCAGCAGATTATAAGCAACCAGGCCCGCACACAGCACCAGATCGTTCGTGGCAAACTTGCCGGAAGGCAATCGCTCCAAATTTAGATCCGTCTTGAGTTCGCTGTGAAACTGCTCGCTGGTAGCGTGGTCACGGTACAGCTTTATCACTTGCCAAGGCGAACACCGCAGCGTGGTGAAAAACACCTGCACCTCAATCCGGGGCACCAGCAGGATTTGTCCATCGGCTTCCACGGTTCGTTCAATCACCTGATAGACCACGCGAATGGGGCGTTCCAGCTTCTTGTCGGTCCATTCCATGGAGCCCAGATAAACACGCTTACCCTCCCGTTCTTCACAGCACATCCCGTCTTGCCTGGCGATCATCAGCCACTCTTCCGGGGACTCCCGGCGTAGATTACGTTTGACG
>NZ_LDIG01000116.1 GCF_015845845.1 Paenibacillus dendritiformis | reverse complement strand
CAAAGTCACTTTTCCCTTGACAAAGTAGCCCCAGGTACGCGTAGACCACATCCGGGTGAGTGACCGTGGGTTGATGTACACCGGGAAGCGAGGAACGAGTCAAGCGCTTGGCAATCTGGGTATGGGAAAGGAGCAAGCCAATGAGGGCAAGACCGGAATGAGCGGTCAGCATCTCCACGGACTGATCCAGTTGAAAACGTACGGGTTTCATCAATGGCACCTCCGGGGTGAGTTAAAGAAATACGGGAATTCTTCCCTTTTTCCTTATTTTACTTTACCGGCGGCTCATTTTCTAACTTTTCTATGATTTCATTTCACGGATTCAGGTTTCATTATTAATGGTAACATAATCCCAATAAACAGTGCTGTATGCCTTAACTCCAAGGGAGGCATCATTATCGGCTTTATATTGACTACCGTCGGATGCAATAAGTGCAACACGGGTTGTAACGTAACTTTCCGTTAATGCGCCAGAAGTAAATCTTACAGCTTTAATTTTTTGAGTCGTGGAGTAAGTCTCGATTTTCTCTTCAATGATAGAGGAACCCTTTACTTTTGTCACGACCGCATCTAAGGTTACGGTTGCGTGCGGAATATCCGATACTCCATTCTTTGCTCTATTGATTAGAGTTTCGACATCTTTGATCTCTGCTGCCTCGAATAGAACTTGTGACGGTGGGATCTTTGCAAATGCAGGTGTTATCGGAATTGTAAACAAGAGAACGCACATTAAGATGCTCTTCAGTCTCATCAATTTACATCTTGCTCCTCTCATCTTTTTTAGTGGACTGTCCTACCGCTTCCCACTCCTTATGAGTTTTATACAAGATGTTATCTCAATGGTGTTATTTAGTTCCTATAACCTCCTTTCTATAGAGTTGGGAAGGTATTTACCAATCCTAAAACATAGAATACAATGCAAATAGATATTTATTTCTTATATTTGCAAATATAATTCTATTTATCAGCATTTATAGAATAAGCGGCCTATAGTGTGACGGAGTTTAACCATCCAATCTTCCCATTTCTCATCCTTAATAAGGAAGTGACGCAAGAGCTAAATCAGCAGGTAACTTGATTTCCACGGCCTTTGGAGCTACGTACTTCACATTAACATCTCCTCAATTGGTTGTTTGAAGACAACTGGAGTCTTTCCAGCCCTTTTGTAGAAATAATGCCTTCACCGCTTCAGTTTACATATCGGGACGATTAATAAATCGGGACTGGAGTTTCTATTTTAAAAATCTACATAATCGCGATGCCTAAGACGTCAAAATGAGCAGTTCATTGTTCGACCATCCTAACAAGTGAATGTTCTCTGAGAATAAAAATTCAGGTGGGGTTATAAACGTGGAAGTAATGCCTGTTTGGACAGCGATTCTAAGAAAAGAAGTAGAAAGTGCTTTATCGCTTCAAGAGATATGGAATGTAATCAATTCGAAGAACTTGTCAAAGTGAATGAAGATTCCTGCAATTAAACCGCTTCCAATTCATATCGGCTGATTTATGTTATTTATATGACTTCATTATATGTACATATATATGCAAATGTCAACCATATCTATGGATTTATTTTTAAGTTCATAAACAAGTGGTTGGTGATACTTCTATTTTACACAGAGAAACAAGAGTGTCTCTTTTTACATTTAATTACATCTAATTTTGGCATGTACAGTTAATAAGAAGTTCGCCCCACACAGCATCATGCTGCGAGAGCACAAAGTAAATCAATACAGAATAGAACCGTAACAGAAAGATAACAGAGCGCTCCTGGAGCAGAAATACGGCTTGATTAAATCATTACTCTTAACGTCACTGTGTGGATCGGATGTCCAAGCACGACTTCCGCAGCTTCCATCACGATTTCGCCAATCAGCCGATCTTGACGAAGCCTTCCGCGTTGCCGCCGAGGGGACAGTTCGCGTCCGTTAGCCATATAAGGGAACTTGCTGGCGTTGGCATCGTAGCCTTTTTCCTTCTTCCGCTTCGGACAAGCATACTCATGCGCACTCCGGATCGGTTCAGCATACGGCGAGGATGTATTTGCAGTTGACGTCGCGAGGCATGCCCACGATCGCTTCCGCAGCAACCTTGCCTCCGTAAGAAACTTGATGTGCCATAGCCGGACCGACAACGATATCTCCAATTTGCGAAGATGTGAGGAATGCCTGTGCGTCCTTGATGGTCGACTTCGACCAGACTTCAGTCGGTCATTTTGAGCTGATCATATCGAGGCCAAGCTCGCCATCGGTGTTCGGACGGCGGCCAACCGAAGCCTGGCAGCAAGGTCAGAATGGTATCGCACCTATAAAACGAGAGTTTGCAAGGTCGAGCGCGATTACGGATTTGAAGCAACAAGTGAGAATTGAAAAAATGATTCGCAATTTTAAGAATCGTTCTCTCGGAACGGCTCATTAAATGGAATCAATGGGATTTTTCTCGCAACCGATCTATCTTGTCATGGGAGAAACCAGTAGCAGCCGCTATGACCGAGGGGTCCAATCCCAAATCAATCATGCGTTTTGCTACCTCTTCTTTCGCTTTTTGTTCGCCTTTCCGCTCAATATCATTCAGGATTTTTCCAAACCCATCACGAACACATCTCCTTTCGCTATGTTGAATCCAGCTAAGCAATAACCAACTTAATTTTCATGCCATTTTACACCCACGTAATCATACCCTATTTTGGTTCAACATACCATAAAAATGACGCCCACAAGGCGTCTCATGCTATCGACAAAGCCTCGGCAGCATAGAAACGATGAAGATCATTATGATATATTAAAATAACTAACATGGGAGTTTACTAGGAGAGAACAAAAGTGAAGAAAAAAATGGTAACAGGCTTTATTTCCTTGATTGTACTTGTCATTGTCGTCCTTACCGCCGGGAGCTTCTACTTTTATCACGTGGCGGTTGCGCGCGCTTCGAAGGACTTTTTGAGCGATAATCCCGACCTGAAAACCAGTCCGGAGGTGGAGGAATCGAAGGAAACCACGCGGGCGGACAAGGAATGGTGGAACAACCAAAGCTTTGAACGCTGGGAGATGGACTCGGATGACGGCATTCATCTGAAGGCGTATTATTTGCCGGCATCGAAGCCGTCGGACAAAACGGTCATCATCGCGCACGGATATTCGGGGAACGCAACGCAAATGAGCGGTTACGCCAGAATGTACCACGATAAATGGGGCTACAACATCCTGCTCCCCGATGCTCGCGGACATGGGGAAAGCGGAGGCGATTATATCGGTTTCGGCTGGCCTGAGCGTAAGGATTACTTGAAATGGATTCAACGGGTTTTGGACGCGAATGGGACGATATTCGCAAATCGTTCTCCACGGCGTGTCGATGGGAGGGGCAACCGTGATGATGACCAGCGGCGAGGATTTGCCGCCGAACGTGAAAGCCATCGTCGAGGACTGCGGTTATACCTCCGTGAAGGATGAGCTTTCCTTCCAGCTCCAGCGCATGTATCATCTTCCGGCATTCCCGATCGTGGAAGCCACCAGCCTCCTGACCAGACTGCGGGCAGGGTACTTTTTCGGCGAAGCCTCCGCGCTGGAGCAGTTGAAAAAGTCGAAAACGCCGACTCTCTTCATTCATGGGGCCAACGATACGTTCGTGCCGACGGAGATGGTGCATAAAGTTTACGAAAATTGCTCCGCCGAAAAAGAGCTATATATCGTTCCGAAAGCCGGACATGGAGAAGCATACCGAATGGATCGGGCAACGTACGAGAAAACCGTGACCGGGTTCATCGGAAGGTTCGTTCAATAAAAGCGGTCACCAAAAGCCATCCCGTGCGGGATGGTTCAGGCTGTGAACATGACCGCAATGCACCGTTACGTGAGTCCTTCTCATGTGAGAAACCCTGTACTTTTTAGAAAAGGACAGGGTTTCTCAACAATTTGAGACGACACAAGGCGTCTGAATATCTTTACTCCCCCTTTATCCCCGGGCTACTTCCCATGAACACCGCGATGCCATGTCAACCAAATACGCGGATCGGGACCATAAAAGTTGTCCTACTGATTTTATGGCAGATTCAAGTTTGTTTAACGTTTCCTTATCTACAATTGCACCTTTCGCGATCGCTTGAAAGATATAGCTAAGGCTGTTGACTGAATTATCATATTGACCAATGCCCGCATATTCCAAAACGCTTTTCATGTAATAATCCAACGATTTTTCGATATCTTCGTCATACAAGATATCCCCCATATTCTTGTAAAAACGAGCTAAAAGCGCTCGTTTAAAAGGCGTTGTGCGAATATCCTGCAACGACTTCACCATTTGTTCTTCATAGACAAGAAGCGTCTTGGCTGAATGAAAATCTTTTTTTTTGTAAATATTGATCAAGCAGTTCAGCAACAGCATAAATAAGGTTGTATTCAGAAGTATTCTGTAAGTAAGAACGCAACTTGGAAATCGAACTATCCACGTTCCCCATCTTGCCCTCTATACAAGCCGACATAAAATGCACATTATCGTGTACATACGAAAAAGAGTACTTACTGTACTCATTTAGGTATTCCTGGCTCGCCCTGTAGTCACCAGTATTATAGGAAGAATTGCATAGGCTAAGATAAGCATTCGCTCTATATGCACCATTTTCTGAGTTATCGTTCTCCACTACATATTTCATATAGGGTACTGAGTCATCATAGTTCATTAAGCTGTCAGCGTGAACTCCTATTGAATAATAAAATATAATTCGTTCTTTGTCGCTTAGAAACTGTACATAGTCCAATACACACTTACCCAGTTGATAGGTTTCTTTCAATTTACTGCTTCTTCGCCGTTATAAATGCAATGACTTGTCGATACTGGAATTAAGAACCCAGTAGAGGACAGGTGTTTTCATATGTTTGCAGCAAATTTAAATGAAGGTCAACTTGAGGAACTGCTTCATATTCCCGAACCATGGTACATTGATCGTGTAGAGTTTAGCCTTGAAGCCAAGCAACTTGATGTGTATGTCAAATTTCGTAAGCGAGCATTGTTCCCATGTTCAAATTGCGGGGAGCCTGATCAACCGGTTCGAGATATCGCGACCCATGATCGTACGTGGCGTCATCTCAACTTCTTTGAGTATCCATGCTACATCCATGCCGAACATCCTCGCACGAATTGCGGCAAGTGCAATTCCATTACCCGGGTTAAAGTGCCGTGGGCACTGGATAAACCGAAGCATTACTTTACCTTGCACTTTGATGCACTCATTATTGCACTAGCCAAGGATATGCCGATGAATGCAATCAGTCGATTTGTAGGAGAGCACGATACACGCTTATGGCGGATCCTGCATCACTACGTGGATAACGCGA
>NZ_LDIG01000115.1 GCF_015845845.1 Paenibacillus dendritiformis | reverse complement strand
AAAAAAAGGTGAGTTTAGACGGAGCTTCCCCGGGGTCGAAGAGCCAGGCATGCATACCAATAATCACTCGGCAACTTGGGAGACCCTGACGCTCTTCCGAAGACAAGTACTCTTTAGGAACGACTTTGGGAGTATGGCGGCCAAGCGATGAAACGCAAGAAAGCCAAACGGCAGTCAGGGAGTCGGATCGCCGCATAGTACCGAAGAAGCCGATGTAATGTTGGCAGAGGGAAGGCAGGCGACACAACAATCGATCTTGTTAAGGAAACATATACTGCACAACGGAGGCAGCAGAATCAATATGGAAACCAAATTAGCAAGAATAGCAACTATGGCCAAGTCAGACCCGAATCTAAGATTCACTTCCATAGGACACCTCATCAATGAGGAAGCGCTTATAGCTTGCCACAGGAAGATGAAACCGGGGAAGGCTACAGGAGTAGATGGCATAACGAAAGAGATGTACGAGCGTGAATTGGAAGCCAACGTAAAGAATCTGGTGGACCGGCTGAAGAAGAAAAGCTACCGGCCACTGCCGGCACGAAGGACGTATATCCCCAAGGACGAGAAAAGCAGAAGGCCGCTTGGCATACCCGCTTACGAGGACAAACTGGTGCAGATGGCACTCAAACGACTGCTCGAGGCGATATATGAACAGGACTTTCTGGAAAATTCCTACGGATTTCGGCCGGGGCGAAGCATGCACGATGCGCTAAAACGGGTTACATACAACATGGAACGAGGGAAAATGGAGTATGTAGTCGATGCGGATATCTCGGGTTTCTTCAATCATGTGAACCATGAATGGTTGATGAAATTTCTGGATAAAAGAATCGGGGACCCAAACATCCACCGCCTTGTGAGAAGAATGCTCATTGCAGGGATACAGGAAAACGGGGTATTCGAACCGAGTGAAGAAGGAACCCCTCAAGGTTCTGCAGTATCCCCGCTGTTAGCGAATATTTACCTGCATTACGTGCTGGACCTATGGTTCGATGCGGCCGTGAAGAAGCAATTGAGGGGCCGAGCGGAAATGGTGCGGTTCGCAGATGACTTCGTGTGCATGTTTCAGTTCAAAGACGATGCCGAGCGATTTTATTATGCTCTGCTCAAGCGCTTGGCTAAATTCAATTTAACAGTGGCAGAAGAGAAAACAAAGATTATACGATTTGGCCGCTTCGCTGAGGCTGCAAGGAGGAAAGCCGGCCTGGGAAAGCCGGACACGTTCGACTTTCTGGGATTTACCCATTACTGTGGGAAAAGTCGAACGGGGGGCTTTCGAGTCAAACGCAAAACGAGCAAGAAGAAATTCAGGCAGAAAATAAAAGCGTTTGACGCATGGATGAAACAAGCGAGACATAAGGAACTAACCTTAACTATACCAAAGATTCGTGCGAAATTAATAGGCCATTTCCGCTACTACGGAATAACGGATAACTTCAAGAGCATAAGAACGTACGCATACTTGGTACAGAAATCCATGTTCAAATGGCTAAACCGTAGAAGCCAACGGCAGAGTTACAGCAAAGAGAAATTCTATGACCTCGTCAAACGCTGGAATCTGCCGAAGCCGCGCATCTATGTCAATATCTACGGCTAAGAAAAAAAACCATACGTTGTAAATGATTGATGTGAAGAGCCGTATGCGTTAATTGCGCACGTACGGATCTGTGAGGGGTAGGGGCTCAATCCTCGGAAGGAAAGGCCCCGCCTACTCGACCAGGATTTCTCGCCCCAAATCAATTCCACCATTACAACGCCATTTTTTTGCGGTTTTGCCTTTCGCCACTTGCGATTTCATCAAGGCTAATGAGTTTCTCTGATGCGCCATATTTTTTATTAGACATAAAAAAGCTCCCCTTACACAGGTTTTATTTATTTCACCTGTCTACCGTAAGGGGAGCATATCAAGCTTGCTTCCGGCCAGTTTTTTTCATTTAAGGTTCGTTAAAGGTAAGGTGCTTATAATTAGAAATCGTAAGGCAGCTGTCTACAAAATAAGAAAACATGGAGGGATTCGTATGATTAACGCGATGAACAACACATGATTCCTCCGGCTGTTCCGGCGCCAATGACGATATAATCATAACGATCCTTCTTTGACATGCTATCATTCCTTTCAAACGGAATACCGTATTCTATTCTTTCATATGAAAATTGCTTGCGTGCTTGACCATTCGTATAACTGTATTTTTCATTCCGCCTATGCGCATGATCTCCCGCCCCGTCTGTGGAAGTATTTATCCCTCAATCAGAGGAATGTATCCTTTGAATACGCTGCCGCGTGGACTACACTTTAAGTAGACACCAAGAGCAATGCAGGGTGAACCAAAAATACTTGGGGGGATTTGCAAAATGAAAAGGTCTTCATTGGTACTGATGAGCATCATGCTGTTGCTCTCCATGTTCCTCGCGGCATGCGGCAATAAGGGCGGCAGCAACGCCGGCGGTCCGGCTGAAGGAACGACGCCGCCAGCCGAGACGGGAACGCCGGAAGCCAAAGCCGATCCGGTCAAGCTTCGCGTCTTCTCGACATTCGGGGGAACGGACGCGGCTCGTGAAGCGTTCCAAGCGCTTCTGGATGATTTTACTGCGAAAAATCCTCACGTCACGATTGAAAATGATACGATGTCCGCAAACGACGACGGCTTCCGGACGAAAGTAAACACCGATATGAACAGCGGCAACGAGCCGGATCTGCTGTTCTATTTTATCGGCGCGGACGCTGAAGGCTTCGTCAATGCCGGCAAGGTCGTGCCGCTGAACGAGATTCTGGACGCGGATTCGGAGTGGAAGAACGGGTTTATTCCGAACGCACTCGAGATGGCAAGACAAAAAGACGGCAACATTTATGCTGTGCCGCTGACCGGATTCTATGAAGGGCTGTTCGTAAACAAGAAAATCTTCGAAGAAAACGGACTGGAGCTCCCGACAGATTGGGAGAAGCTGAAAAAAGCGGTGACTACGTTGTCCGACAAAGGCATTATTCCATTGTCCGTGCCGTTCGACCAATCCCACTATTTGATTGAGCATATGATTCTGTCTGCAGCAGGTCCGGAGAGCCAGAACAAAGGCTTGATCGACGGCATCGATCCGAACTGGGAAAAAGGCTATGCGGCGATGAAAGAACTGTATGATCTCGGCGCATTCCCGAAAGATGCGGCAACGATTGACCTCGGCATGGCCGGCAACTATTACAGCGAAGGTCTGGCCGCGATGATTCTGGAAGGTTCTTGGGCGATCGGCGGATGGAATGAAGATACGCGCAACAACTCGACAGTTATCCCGTTCCCGCAGGTTCCAGGCGGCGCCGGCAGCGGCAACGAGGTCGTAGGCGGCTTCGGCTCCGGATTCTACCTGCCGAAATCGACCTATGACGATCCAGCGAAAAAAGATGCCGCGATTGCATTGATGAAGCATCTGACTTCCAAGGATAGCATTCAAAAAATCGCGACCGCAAACGGCGGCACGCCTGCTGCCGACGTGGAAGTGAACGGGCTGCCTCAGGTCGCTCTCGACGGGTTCGCGATGGTAGCCAAGGCCGCTGCCATCAATTCGCCAGTCGACAGCAAGGTGGCGCAAGAAACATTCTCCAATCTTCGCGCCAGCGTGCAACCTGTCGTGACCGGCAAGAAGACGCCGACCCAGGCGATCGAAGATGCGAAGAAAACCGAGGATGACAACAAAAAATAATTGGAATAGCATCATCGGAAACGCTTGAAAACCATAACGAACGCCGCCCCTCTATCATCATTCGGGCGGCGTACTCATTTCGCGCGAGGAAGAAAATAAACATCAAAGGTGATAAATATGAAGGGCGACCGAAAGTATATTGTTATGTTCTTGCTGCCTGCAGCGGTTTTTATGTCGGTCTTTCTCTACTATCCGTTCTTCAAGAGCGTCTATCTCAGCTTTTATCGCACGACCGGATTTTTCGACAAGAAATTTGTCGGCTGGGATAACTACAAGCGTCTGTTCACGGATGAACTGCTGGGAGCGGCGACGCTGCACACGTTGGAACTAATGTTGTATGTCATTTTGTTCCAGGTCGGGATCGCGCTCGTGCTGGCGGTGCTGGTCGACAACATTCAAAAGCTGAAGGGATTTTACCGTACCGTCTTCTTTTTCCCTGTCGTCATTTCGGGAACGGCGATCTCCTTGTTGTTCGTCTTGTTCTACAACTACAATTTCGGTCTGTTGAACAATCTGCTGGCGAACTTCGGCATCGAGAAAATATTATGGCTCGATGAGAACAATGCGCTGAAAGCCGTAGCCATTCCAACGGTATGGCACTATATCGGATTTTATTTTGTCCTGTTCCTTACCGCGATGTCCAAAATTCCTTCCGACTATTATGAGGCGGCCAAGCTCGAAGGGATTTCCGGCATCCGCAAAACAACGATGCTGACCATTCCTCTCATTATGAGCGATATCAAGGTCGTCATTACATTGGCGATTACGGGGACGCTGAAAGTATTCGAATTCGTCTGGGTCATTACGAAGGGACAGAACGGCACGGAAGTGCTCGGAACGTATATGTACAAAAAGGCAATGGTGGATCAAAACTTCGGTTACGGTTCCACGATCGCCATTTACATGGTCGTGTTCGGCGTTCTGCTGGCGCTCATCGCCAATCGGCTGTTGAAGAGGGACGAGATTACTTACTAAGCATTATAGGGGTGTACAGAGATGGAGCCAACCTTAGTCGTAGAACGCAATGCCCGGCGAGCGAAGTCGAAGCGGTTCAGCATCAGCGCCGCCTTGATGTATGCCGTATTGACAGCATGGGCCTTGACGACAATCTATCCGTTATTCTGGATTGTGAACAATTCTTTCAAGATGTCGCGGGATGTCATGAACAACTCGTTCAGCATCGCCTGGAATCCGGTGATGACGAACTACACCAATGCGCTTGACCGGATCAATATCGGGAAGAGCTATTTGAACAGCTTGATTATGTCCTTCGGCACCGTATTTTTGGTGCTGCTGTTCGGCGGCTTGGCGGCTTATATCTTGTCCCGCTTCCAATTCCGGGGCAAGAGAACGATTTATTCGATTCTTTACGCCACTTTGCTTATTCCGGCGTTTGCCACGGTGGTACCGGTATATGAGCTGTTGATCAAAACAAGCCTGGTCAATACGTACTGGGGTCTCATTTTGCCGCAGACTGCGGGGAACCTGACCTTCGCCACGCTGGTTATCGCGGGATATATGGCTACGATCCCGAAGGATTTGGAGGAGGCCGCCTTCATTGACGGCTGCAACCGCTGGCAAATGTTCACGAAGGTATTCGTGCCGGTGTCGCGGCCTGTATTCGCCTCGGCCAGCATTTTCGTATTTATGTGGTCGTACAATGATTTGTTCTCGGCCATGATTTTTGTCAACAAGGAAAACGTCCGGCCGATCGTGGCCTTGCTGAATGAAATCAGCTCGCAATATGGAACCGACTTCGGATTGATGGCGACCGCCGTATCGCTGACCGTCATTCCGGTATTGATTGTGTATCTGTTTATCTCGAAGTTCATCCAAAAAGGGTTGACCGAAGGCGCCGTAAAGGGATAACGATCAGGCCGGTCCTATCTTATGGAAAAAAATTCTCGGAGAATATCACATAGCGGCTTCACTCTCTTGGATTTGCGTTCGACAGTCATGTCCCGGGGGTGAAGTCTTTGTTCGTGCCGCGCCGGCGCTGGAGCTGTGATTCATGAAAAAAGCGCGCCTCGTTGAGAAAGGCACGCTTTTTCATAGATATTATCTGCAATCCGCCGAAGCGGAACGGCAGTTCAGTCAGTACCGAACCTGCAGCGTATAGTGAATATCCTCATCGGCATATTTATAGACATACAGATGGTATCGTCCCGGTTCCGCCGCGACCCCGCCGCTCATTCGGTTGCCGTCCAGCTCGGATGGATACAGGAGCGGACGATCGGTATCGCCTTCCCGGTACAGGATCCAATTCACGCCCGATCCAAGCTGCCGCTCCAGCTCGATATGAAGCTCGGACGGCTGGTCCACGTCAATGATGAATACATCCTGCCGATCGCTGCCATTCAGGGTTCCTATGACAGGCCGGCCTGCCGGAATCGGGCCGTTGGCCATATCAGGCGCATTGTTCGGCTCGGTCTCTTCGAACGGAGGAAGCTCCGGCTCCTGACCGGAATTGCTTTCCGGCTGGACGATCAAGCGATAGGACTGCTCTCCGTCCCCCACAGGATATACATACACGTAATAAGTTCCCGCCGTAGCCGCCACGGAGCCGGATACGCTTGTTCCTTCCACTTGCGTCGGATAGGCGGCATAGGTATTCAGGTCGGACTCGTGGAAGACGAGCCAGGCGACGGTGTCTGCTTGCTCTGTCTCCAACTCGATGCTCCATTGTTCCTCTTTCCCGGCATCGAAACGGTACACATCGACCCGCTCCGTATCACTCAGCTTGCCGGATACCGGCTTGCCCGTTCCATCCAGTTGAACCGCCTGCTCCCAGGTATCGTTCGGCTCATGGTCCGCATCCGGCTGTCCGCCGTCATGACCGCCATCCGCGGCTCCTTCGTTGCCCTCGTTTCCGGCGCCTCCATCCGGCAATTTCCCGCCGTTGTCGTCTGGATTCTCGCCAGCATCCCCGCCTGCGGGAAGCTTGCCGTGGAACACGACATCATAGACGAATCGTCCTGCATCGTCCACGCGGTAATTGGTAAAGTAGGCTGTGACGGTCTTATACCCGTTCCATGGCTGATCCGACAAAGCTTGCAGGAAACCGTCCGTCAAGCTGTTCATCGTCTGCCAATCTTGCTCTTTCCCCGCAGCGGCGCTTCCGATGTACGTGCCGCGAAGCTCGAAGGACCGGAAGAAGCGCGATTCCCGCTCCGTTGCGCTCGTATCCTTCAAGCCGGCCACCGCCGCGATTTCGCTATAAATTTCCCGCGCCGGCTTCGGATCAGGCGCCAGCAAATAATCATCCGAGACGAGCGGAACCGTCAAGCTGTCATAGCGGGCGACCTGCGCCTCAATCGAGCGTTGGTAGGCATCATTCATGCGCGTATCTCCGCTTATCGCCGCAAGCTGTCCTTCATAAGCGGGCGCATCGTTGAACCGGATGGCCTGATGAATGCGATCCATCGTCCTAAAATCCTGATGGTACAAGTAATCGTACAACGCAAAGGAATAATCGTAAAACTTCCATGTGCCGTACTGCGAGTTCACCGTATCGGCCACAGAAAAACGCTCTCCCGGACCGTCATGGCGCAGATTGCCGACGACCGACTTGCGGGGCTGAATCCCTTCCGTCCGCGTAGCGCCGGCGAAGAACTCGGCGCCGCCTTCGTCAAACCATTGCATCAGTCCGGTCTGATACAGCGGCCCCCGGCCCCACATGCCCGGCACCTCGTACCGGCCTTGGAGGTAATGAGTGAACTCATGCCGGAACAGCTCTTCCAGACTATAAATACTCTGATCGATCGTCCGATCATACGTGAAGAACGTGCCGTCGGGTTCAATGTATATGCCGCCGTTGTCGGTGTCGTACCCGTACAAATACCGGTTCATCCGGTATTCGTCCGGATTGTTGTAAATGACGACCGTCAGCACGTCATCCGGATTTCCCTGCTCCAGCGGCTGATCGCTGCCGATGACGCGATGGAATTGGGCTTGAACCTCCTTGGCCGCCCAATATAAGCGCTGAAGCTGCTCTTCGCTAAGCTGGCCGCCCGTCCGGAATACGAAGCGGCCGTCATCGAACTCGACCCGCTGCGGCAAATAGCGTTCCTTCCCGCGCTGCTTCAAGTCGTTCATATCGATCCGGCGGCCGGAAGCATCTGTTCCCGCATAGTGCTGGTCAATCTGATCGGCAGCCACGAAGTAGATCTCGCCCAGCGCCGGCGCGGTCTGCATGACATCGGTCAGCACCCGGTTCGCCTGCTGCGGCTCGCTGTAATAACGGCCGAGCGAACCGGTGTAGTAAATGGCGTTATTCGTCAGCCACACCTTGTCCGCCGATGCAGGTCCATGCTGCGCCATCCGGAACAGCTGCTCCAAATAGCCGTCGATGCTTCCCTTGAACGCAGCTTCCCGGTCCGGTTCGTTCATGCGCCACATCAGCACATAACCGACACCCTTCATCACCTCGTAGAATGCTCTGGAAGCCTCGTAATCACCGGACAAGGCATCCGCGCGGTCGTTGAAGCTCTGAAGAAGCCCTGTCAATCGCTTCACGGTATCCGGATCGGTGGTAGAATTGGAGATCATTCTGCCTGTCGCTCCGATAACCTTGTTCTGTAAGTCGTTGCCCCAAGCAAAGGCCGGGTTATCGATAATCGCCTTGATGGCAGGGAGCATCTTGTCCCGGAATGCCGGTTCATTAATCCGGGCCAGCTCCTTGTTGTAATATCCGAGGTAATAACCGGAACGGAGCACCTCCACCAACGTCGGAATGCCTTGATCGTCCTCGGGCGTGAACTGTCTGCCGCTTTCCTCCAGCCGATCCACAATCGCTTGGAAACGATCCTCGTCCGCGTAAAAACGATGGGTATCGTCATTGTACTTGAACAGATCCGGAATCTTCGACCATTCGATACGAACGAGCAGATCCGTAAGCTCCTCATACGACAGGGAATTCAATTCCGCCATGCTGTAATTCCTGTCGGCGCGCGTCTCGCTTGTCAGCGGCTGAAGCTGCGGCTCAGAGATGCCGGCATCGGCGGACTCCGCCACCGCGCTCGGAAGCTCTCCGTCCGCGCCGAACGGCGCAGCGGACGGAGGGAGCTCCTCCAGCGCCCATGCACTGGCGGTTCTTTGCTCCATCCGTCCTTCCGCCGGGTGCGCCGCCTTCGATTGGGCAGCGGCGAAGCCTGCCGGACTTCCTGTAGCAATGGCCGCCGCCAGCCAAATCGAAGCCCATCTCATCCATGCTTGTTGTCTCATCTTGTGCAACATCCCCCTTATGCATGTTCGTTCATGTTTCCTAATGATGAACGACAATGCTAAATATCGGCGGCCGGCAGATGGATTGACATGCAGCCAATTTCCCGTTTTTTTCGGCGAATAGGGCCATCGTCTCTATAAAAAGTTCCCGAAAGCGGGATAAAAAGGAAGCGGAAGAAGGGATTTCTTCCGGAAGGGGGCCTGTTCACCCGCTTTCCTTTTCCAATCGTTATTCCTTGATTGACGGGTACATCCGAAGTATCCAAGGCGAATCGGTTGCGACAAAATGGATTTGTCGAATTTTGTCATTAAAAATGTTGTTCCGGACACCATCGCGAGCCGAAGGGTACGAGGCAAATGCTCGTTCAGCAGCTATCGGCCGATTCTTCCTCTCGTTGTTGAGCAAACTTCAACAGAATCGCCCAGACTAAACGTTTTGTTGATTTTTTGGTAACAGGCAGGGGGGAAATATGCACACTTTCTCAACATTTGCTGTACTATATAGCAATACGAATCAGTCGCAAACCCAGGGGCGGGGCCGTTGAGAAGTGCGCAGCAGCGTGACGATAGACGGCGCGGCGACCTGTATCGTGGCAGCAATGTCGCTCTCAGAGTGTCTATAGAGATAAGGAGGTAATGGCTGTGTTTTACTGCATCGTATGTTCCCGGCTTCACGAGGAATGTGGTACTGAGGATTGGGTGTTTGAGCACGCGATTTATATCGAGCCGATGCTCGGCGAGAAAATTCAACTCGGGATGTGCAATAAGAAGGTCGGCAGAGGCAGCAGCCAATATAAATATTCGCGGCGCATGATCAAGGATGACCAGGCGGCATGGAAACAAGTCCACAGCGATTTTCCCGTATACGATCACATCGACCGCTTCCAGCTGTGGTGAACCGAAGCCGCGGTGGGCATAGGGACGGCTCCCGATGACAAAAGGGAGAAGAAGCGCCCCGGTCCGGCATTCCGACGGGCCGGGGGATGCGGAGCGCCGCGCTGGCTCGTTGCCGCGTGAACCGGAAACGGGTTCAATGACAGTGATTTCGCGGCGGAGCGGAGGAACGGGACCGGCACTGCCGATCGCATTTGCATTCAGGGAGAGGGGGACGGAAAATGACGCCGGACGGTGGAAGTTTATTCGAGATGCTGCGTGGAGACAAGCCGCGTCTATGGCTGTTCACGGGAGACAGCATTACCCATGGGCCATTGCATACGAATGGCATGCGCAATTACGTGGAGCATATTCAGGAACGAATCCGGTGGGAGCTTCAGCGCTTCCACGATGTCGTCATCAATACGGGAATCAGCGGCCATACGATTCAAGATATCGAGCGGGGATTTGCCGATAGAATCGGAAGATTCCGGCCGGACGCGGTGTTCTTGATGCTGGGGATGAATGACTGCACGAGCGGGCCGGCGGGAAGAGGGAAGTTCCGCGGCAGCTTCGTGCGGGTAATTGAACGGATCCGCAGCATCGGCGCGGTTCCCGTGCTGCAGACGCCGAATCCGATCTGCGAGGCGGAGGCGGCGGCAAGATCGGATCTGATCCACTATGTAAATATCATCCGGGAGATTGCGCTCGAGGAGCATGTTGTGCTCGTCGATCATTATGCCCACTGGATGACCAGGCAGCCGGATCAAGCGCGGCTGCGCTCCTCCTGGCTGAATGACGCCATTCATCCGAATCAGCACGGGCATGTGGAGCTTGCCCGCAAGCTGCTGCTGGACCTGGGGCTGTTCGATGAAGAGAGCCCGACCTGCAATCTGATCCTTCCATAATTGGCTTGGCCCCCTGAAGCGGCGGTGAATTCATTCTTGCAAGCGAATCATTTTTGCTGTACATTTGGATTCTGGCATCGTGCCGCGCAGCCATGGGGAATGGATGCGGTCCGGAACTCATCGGTCATCATTGCGGGTTCGCAGCCTCATGCGCAGGCCGCGCTCAAGCTGTGCCGGAATAGGGCATCAAGCTGCTATTTCATATTATGTTACGGCTCGGAAATGGCCGGGGAGAGTGAATATTTTTGAATTTGTGGGAATCATTTGTAGCCTTCGTACTGGGCCTCGTGGAAGGTCTAACGGAATTCGCGCCGGTGTCTTCCACCGGTCATATGATTATCGTCGATGATTTCTTGTTCCAATCGAAGGAACTGTTCTCGCCTGCGGTGGCCAATACGTTCAAGATTGTCATCCAGTTGGGATCCATCTTGGCGGTGGTCGTCGTCATGTGGGGGCGGTTCATGAGTCTGCTCGGATTGGGCCGCCGGAAGGAGCGTTCGCCGTTCGAGCCGAGACTGAACCTTCTGCAGGTGCTCGTCGGGCTCATTCCTGCCGGGGTCCTCGGCGTTCTCTTCAATGACTATATTGACGAGTATCTGTTCTCGACGAAGACCGTCGTCGTCGGCCTCGTGCTGGGGGCGATTCTCATGATCGCGGCAGACTGGTTCCGGCCGCGCCGCCCGAGGACGGATACGGTCGATCAGATTACATATGGACAAGCCTTCGCTGTCGGCTTGATTCAATGTCTGTCCCTGTGGCCGGGCTTTTCCCGTTCCGGGTCGACCATTTCCGGCGGCGTGCTGGCCGGGATGAGCCACCGCGCGGCGGCCGATTTCACGTTCATTATGGCGGTGCCGATCATGGCGGGAGCGAGCTTCCTATCGCTGCTGAAGAGCTGGGATTCCATTACGATGGAAGCTGTGCCCTTCTTCATCATCGGATTTATCAGCGCCTTCGTATTCGCCCTGATTTCGATCCGGTTTTTCCTGAAGCTGATCAACCGCATCAAGCTCGTTCCATTCGCCATTTACCGCTTGGTGCTGGCGGCCGTAATTTTTTTCGTTTTTATGTAATCGCATGAATGTCTTGGCTGCAGAATTGAAAAGGATGCGGTCAAGACATTTTTTTGCGCAGGGCCGCGGCGATCATCGGAACAAGCCATGCGGACGGCTTCTTTCGCGATTCCGAGATTTCGCTTCCGATCTCGCATTGCATCTGCCGGCAGCAGCAGGGAGAATGTGTTCATCTCGAACAGCGATGTCAGGAGCCGGATCCTGCTTCGATACGCATGATGTCATCATTGTCCCGCATCCCCGGGAAGTGACGGGCGGGTGAAAGGATCAAGGCGCAGGAATAAACATGGATTGACCGCGCGCAGTGCGGATAATAACCGGTTAGCCGAAAAAAGCCTTTCTGAAGCAATTGCGCTCCAGAAAGGCTTTATCTGGGTGGATCAATCATAAGGAAGGATTAGTCGTCATCTTCGTCTTCGTCATCGCCGTCTTCATCGTCTTCGTCATCGCCGTCTTCGTCGTCTTCCTCTTCGTCTTCGTCATCGCCGTCTTCATCGTCTTCCTCTTCGTCTTCGCCATCGCTGTCTTCGTCGTCTTCCTCTTCGTCTTCGCCATCGCTGTCTTCGTCGTCTTCCTCTTCGTCTTCGTCATCGCTGTCTTCGTCGTCTTCCTCTTCGTCTTCATCGTCTTCGCCGTCCGCATCATCCCAATCCAATCCAACCTTTTCTCCGCCATCCAGCTCTACATCGATATCGGCAACCTTGTCCCAATCAATGTCTTTCAGGAAAGAGTCGAGACTTCCGCCATCGGCGTCGAACTCTACGATTTCTCCACCCTTATACTCAACTTCGATACTGTCGAACCCTCCCAGATTTTCGAGTTGTTTTTTTACATTCTCATACTTGCTCATTGCGCTCAACCCTCTCCTTGGAAATAATATGATAATTTACTTTCCCTCTATTCTATGTCTTGCAGCAGATAAGGTATGGACGAATGAGAGAGGAGGATAGTGGAAAAAACGCTTGCTGGCCAAGGGGTTCCAGGTGCACAAAAGTATATTTTCCCTATGAATGAACAGTAGCCCTAACTTGCTAGAATGGGAGAGCATAATCTGGTGTATGCCTGTAACGAATAAAGGAGCGAGCGTCATGAAGGGATTAATCCTCTGTGCCGGCAAAGGATCCAGAGTTCGGCCATTCTCCTCGGACACTCCAAAATCGCTTCTCCCCGTAGCGAATAAACCGCTTCTATTTTATTGCCTCGACAAACTTGCGGAGCTGAAGATTCAAGAGATTGGAATCGTTATCCGGCGCGAGTACCAAGCGATGTTCGAAGCGCAGTTGGGTAACGGTGAACAATGGGAAATGAAGGTGACTTATCTCTACCAGGATATCCCGCTAGGAATTGCTGACGCAGTCAAGCAAGCGGAAAGCTTTATCGCTTCGGACCCATTCATGCTACTTCTGGGCGATAACTTGATTGCTCAGTCTCTGTCCGGACTGCGAGACCTGGTAACACGCAAGGGCCATGACACCGGAATGCTGCTGGGCCGGGTGGCGTATCCGCAGGACTATGGGATTGCCGAAGTGAAGGGCGATCTTGTCATCGGGCTGGAGGAGAAGCCCGAACGGCCCAAGTCCAACCTGGCGTCTCTGGGGGCGTACGTTTTTACCCCGGCTCTCTTCCGTGCGGTTCACTCCATATCCCCCTCTCCCCGGGGAGAGTATGAGATCACCCATGCGATACAATGGCTCATTGATAACCATTATTCGGTAGCGTATACGATAACGGATGGAAATCATTCTGACGTCGGAACGGCGGAGCGTTGGCTGGAGGCGAATCGTTGGGTGTTGGAAGGGCTGGAGAATCCGGGGAAGCCGATTCGGGAGAAGGATTATCCGGGATGCCGGATTATCCCGCCGGTCTTATTGGATCCGAGCTGTAAATTAAGCGGTTGCACGATTGGGCCCTATGTCACGATCGGCCCGCGTGCCCGTCTCGTCGATTGTCATGTGAAGAACAGTATCGTGCTGGAAGATGTGAACTTGGAGCACTCCGAACTGAATAACGTGATCGCGAGCCGTCATTTCATCGCGACACCATCTGGAAGGTGGATTGAATGAACATCTTGGTAATAGGGCTCGGTTATGTCGGCGCAACGACGGCCTTGGCTTTTGCGGAGCTGGGCTGGAAAGTATCGGGGATAGACACGGACAAGGCGAAGCTGGACTCGATGCAGAACGGTAAGCTTCCTTTTTATGAACCGGGATTGGACGGGCTGCTGCTCAAGCATGTTCAGTCGGGAAATTTACGTTTTTATACCGATGCGAAGCAGGCGATTCAAGACCATCAAATCTTGTTTTTATGTGTCGGGACCCCGTCCGGGAGCGACGGGAGCGCGGATTTGAGCTACATTGAGCAGGCCGCGCAGCAGATAGGCGAATACATGCAGGAGTACAAAGTAATCGTCGTCAAAAGCACCGTGCCGGTTGGAACGAACCGCAAGGTGGCCGCCTGGATCGCGGGCAGCCAGCTCTCCGGGCAGCCGTTTGATGTCGTCTCGAACCCGGAATTTCTGAGAGAGGGGAGCGCGCTGCATGATGCGCTCCATCCCGACCGCATCATTATCGGAAGCCAATCGGAAAGAGCTGCAAGCATCGTTCGTCAACTCTATCATACGATGTCTTGTCCCGTCATTCATACGGAACCGGCGACTGCAGAAATGATTAAGTATGCTTCCAATGCATTTCTTGCGGCCAAAATCTCCTTTATGAACGAACTTGCCCGGTTGTGCGACCAATGCGGCGTGAAAGTGACCGATATCGCCGAAGGGATGGGACTCGATGCGCGGATTGGCCGCTCCTTCCTGCGAGCCGGCATAGGGTATGGGGGATCCTGCTTCCCGAAAGACGTCAAAGCGCTGCTGCATACGGCGCGTCAATACGGCGTACGTCTGACGCTGCTGGAGAAGGTCGTTCAGATCAACCGCACCCAATATTTATATCTGATGACGCGGCTGAGCCGGAAGCTGCAGACGCTGGAAGGACGGAAAATAGCCGTGCTGGGCCTCGCGTTCAAACCGGGAACCGACGATCTCAGAGAAGCGCCTTCGCTGGGCGTCATCTCCTATCTGCTGAAGCATGGGGCAGAAGTGAAGGTGCATGATCCTGTCGCCCGCGTGCCCGACGCTCTCGGAACGGTCCGGCTGACCCAATGCGAGGAGGCGGAGGAGGCGCTCCAAGGAGCCGACGCTGCCGTAATCTGCACCGAATGGCCCGCTTATTCGACATTGGAATGGGATAAGCTTCGGAACGTGATGAGAACTCCGTACCTGTTCGACGGCAGAAATATGCTGGATGCGGCGCAGATGGCGGCCTGGGGCTACGATTATCAAGGAGTGGGAGTTCAGCCGCCCAACCAGGGACATCCTCAAGATCGTCTCATATTAGCGGAGGGGGACGTATTGTGAACATTTTAGTTACGGGAGCTGCCGGCTTCATCGGCTCCCATCTCTGCGAACGGCTGCTTCAGGACGAGCAGGCGCGTGTCATCGGCGTTGACGGATTTATCGATTCGTCGACTCCCCGCCGGAATCGGCAGCTCAATCTTCAGGCGCTGCTTGGTCATCCGTGGTTCATCTTCCATGAGCTCGACCTGCTGAATGCGCCGATGATGGAGCTGCTGGATGGTATTGATGTGGTCTGCCACCTGGCGGGGATGCCCGGGGTACGATCGAGCTGGGGCCCCGAATTCGCGGCTTATGCCGCACATAACATCGTGGCGACGCAGCGCTTGCTGGAAGGCTGCAAGCAGCATCCGGTGCGCAAATTTATTTATGCGTCGACTTCATCCGTCTACGGCGAGCAGAGCGGGCGGGTCGATGAGAGCGCCCAGACGAAGCCGCTATCCCCGTACGGCGTCAGCAAATTAACGGGAGAACACCTGTGCCGCGTCTATTTGCGCAATGACGGCATTCCGGTCACGGTGCTTCGCTTCTTTACCGTATATGGACCGAGACAGCGGCCGGATATGGCGTTTCACCGCTTCATCCGTCAAATGCTGCAGGGAGATCCGATAACGCTGTACGGCGACGGAAGTCAGACCCGCGATTTCACGTATGTATCGGATTGTGTAGAAGGGATTGCCGCCGCGGTCTACGCGGATGGAATTCGCGGCGAGATACTGAACATCGGAGGCAGGGAGCGGGCATCCGTGAAAACCTGCATCACGCTGCTGGAGGAACTGCTTCAACAGAAGGCTGCCATACAGTACGCCGGCGCTACCTACGGAGAGCCCCGCCATACTTGGGCCGATATCGCGAAGGCGGAGTCTCTGCTGGGCTATCATCCGCGGGTTAGCCTCCAAGCGGGATTGGCGGCGGAGATAGAGGCGCTCCGGCAGTTATACCCATAAGACAGGCGCCGAGATTCCTTCGGCGCCTGTCTCTCCGTCATTGGCCGTTCCATACCTCCAGTATCTCTTGGGCGACGCGCGGCCAGATGAACCGCTGCTCGGCAAGCCGCCGGCCCCGCAGCCCCATCTGCCGGCTGGCCTCCATATTGGAGAGCAGATGGTTCAGCTTCTCGGCATATTCGAGCGGATTCTCCGGCTCGGTAATGAGCAGGCCGTTGTCATTGAGCAATACTTCGGGATTGCCGCCGCGAGCCGTCGTTAGAAATGGAAGCCCGGCAGCCATCGCTTCGTAATGAACCCTGGCCAGCGGCTCATCCCAGAGCGAGGTGCACACGAATACGTCTGCGGCGGAGAACCAGCGGTGGATATCGCCCGATTGCACATACCCGGTCGTGATGACCGGCAGGGGAGAACGGGCGGCCAAGGCGCGGACGTAGGCGATATAATCGCTGACCTTATTGTCGCTGTACCAGGCGCCGCCTACCACGACCAGGGCGGCATCCGAATGCTTCAGATGGGACATGGCCTTCACCAGCACATGCGGGCCCTTGTTGCGCGACAGTCGGCCGACGAACAGGATCACTTTTTTCGATTCCAACTGGTTCTGGGCCCGCAGATTGTTCCGCTCGTTGCGGGCGGAGTCGGATTCCATCCACGGCGCGAAGAGAGACAGGTCGACGCCGGAGTATATCGTGCGCAGCTTCGGGGCGGCATGGGGATGGTACCGGACGATTTCCTGCCCGATAAAGTTGCTGATCGTAATGATCCGCTCCGTCTGCTCGACGGCGGCGCTGCCTTCCTCCGGATGAATCTTGGCCGGATGGAACATGTCGTTATGCATGCTGAGAATAATCCGGGAAGCAGGCGCTATGCTGCGAACCGGAAGCACGAGGCGCGGCCGGTTGAAAATATGAATGATATCGTAATGCTCTCCTTGTTGGGAGAGGAAGCCGATTACTCCTTCCGCATACTGTTCGAACAGGCCGTCCGACGGAACGCGGACATACCGTATTCCGTCCACGATTTCGGCGTCCGGCAGCTCGGGATCGGATCTTCCGAGGATGGTCAGTCGGTGATGCTGGCCCAGTTGCGGAGCGACTCCGCCAATATAAGTCTGGATGGCCCCGCCTCTAATATTAGGGACAGGGAGCTTTTCCGTACAGATCATTAATACATTCATGTTCTATGCTTCCTCCTGTCTTAGGCAGTGTGGCCGGAACGGGACTTCTTGCGGGAAGAACGGCGGGCGGCGCGCACGCGGCCTAGCGGCTTGCTCAGGCTGGAATAACGGTGCCGGCGCGACAACCGGGCCGCCTTCACGCGGCGCATACGAACAGCGCCTATCCGCCGCTTGCGGCGAAGCGACCCTCTTCTCCGGGACAGCCGCTTTCTGCCGGCGGAAGGGCGAATACGACGCGCCGTTCTTCTCCGGCGGCGGGCCGTTCCGGTCCCCAGCCGCAGTATCGGATCGACGGCGGGAGCCGAGCCAGGCTTTGCCGGGAATGCAGGGACAACAGGATGGGGGGCAGGCGCCACGGCAACAGGCTCCGCGGCAACATGTTCCGCCGCAGCAGGCGCCACGGCAACAGGCTCTTCGGCAACATGTTCCGCCGCAGCAGGTGCCGATGCAGCATGGACAGGTTCAGCAGGCGCCGGCTCGGCTGGCGCTTCCGCAGGAACGGGCGGGTCGGCAGAGACGGCATCCGGCGCGCCCGCATGCGCTTCCACCGCATCGCTTGCCGCAGCCATTGGAGGCTCCGGATGCGGGAAGGCGGGAACCTCGACGGCTGGCAGCGCCTCTCCATTGAAGAGGGAATCCGGGAGCGCCATTTGCCACGAAGCGGCCGGAGCAGGCGTGCTATAATCGCCAGGCGCATACTGCTCGGCATCGGCGGCCAGCTCCGTCAACGCTTGCCACTTCGTGTTCTCGGTCGCGAGCACCCGCTGCAATATCGGCTCCAGCTCCATTCCGAGGAAGGTCACCGGGTCGAACACGACTTCCTTGACATGCTTGTAGAATTCATTCGGGAAGGCCATATCCAAGCAGAGGAGCTCGAACATCTCCCGATCCATCGGATTCGCCTGATGGTAGGCGCCGATCATTCCGCGAATCCACGCCATGTCCCATACGCCCATATCGTCCATCGTGCTCGTGATCAGCTTCCGCAGGTCACGGAACGGAAAATCATACGCGACGCCGTCCAAGTCGATGACCCAGATGCCGCCTGGCCCCATTTGGCCGTTTGACCATCCATAATCCTGGTGAACGAGACCCCAATGCGGCTCTCCCATCGCCGTCATGCTGAAATATTTGGAGGCATACAGCTTTTCCAGCGCTTCGCGCGCTTGTCTCTCGAATTCATCGACGACGCCGAGCAATTGCTGGCTCGCAGGAAATTCATTGTAGGCGCTGGCAATATCCCGGAACCACCCGATTTTGGCAATAATTTTTTCATAGTATTTTGGCCATGTGTACAGACGGGATGATTTGCCTGCCCGAGCAGGCGGGACATACCCTTTGGACAGAAGGTGGAATTCCCCAAGTCCATAACACAGCGTAGCGGCGCCTTCCAAATCGATTTTGGATACAGGCTGCATCTGCTCGATCCAGTCGGTAACAATCCAGAGCTTGCCCCCGGCTTCCACGTAATTCTCATTTCCCGTCGTTGGAATCAGCGCAGGCACGCGGGCTCCTTGCTCGACCAGATACTGCTGGGCGCCGATGCTGAACAGACTCCGTGAAGGAATGCGGTGCAGCACCTTGAGGCTTCGGGGGCCTTTGTCGGTGTCGATTCTCCAAATGGCCCCGCCTTTGTCGGGCTTCGACGTAATCAGCACCATGCTGCTGACCGACATGTCATATTGGCTCATGACATGGCGCGCTACTTCCTCCACTTCAGGGGGCACATATTGTTCCAGTACCGTGCCGGCCGGGACGGTATGAATCAGATGTTCCCAAGGACCTATTTGATATTGTTCCAACGGCTTTCCCTCCATAATCATTAATTAGTCACATCATAGGCAGAACCAGCTGGCGGTATATATCCAGCATCCGGCTTGCAGCTTGGGAGACATGGAATCGCTCCGTCACGAAGGACCTTCCGGACTGCACCAGCTCGCTTAACTCTTCCCTGCCCATCTGCCGAATTTGCTGAATATGAGCCATGAGCAGTTCTCGCGATACAGGCTGTTCTGAATGGTGATCCCCGAACCAGCAATCCCACGCTTGATCATATTTGCTGGCATCGATGATACCGAGGAACCCTCTGCTTCCGACGGATATAAGAGGGCGCAGGCAGGCCATAGCTTCCAGCCCGATACGGCCGGTTCCGATTACGCAATCACTGATGGCGTAGCAAGCTCTCATATTCAATACTTCTCCTGGAAAAATGATAAACGGTTCTCCGGCCAACTGCCGCTCTCGTTCTGCGAGCTCCGCTACTCTTTCCTCGTCTCGACCGCCTCCTACAATCATGAGAATGAACCGGGAGTTCCCCGATCTGCGAAGCGCAGCGACCGTGCGAATCGATTCCTCGCATATATCCGCCTTCTCCCAGGACAGACGGCCGGCATATAATACGACAAAGGCATGATTCGGGATCCCCAGCTTGCTGCGCAAGTATTGCTGGTACATAGGATTGTAGGCGTTGTACTCGGCCACATCGACTCCATTGGGAATGAGCTGCGAATCAATGCCATTTAGGCGCAGCATGCGTTCCACCACGGGGCTGACGCTGATGAAGGTCGTGCCGGACCGCAGCTTCGCCATGGCGGGCCCGTCGTAATAGCATCCATGAACGGTAAAGACAAAAGGAATATTCATGTGCTCGGCCGCCTTCCTTGCCAACTCGCCCGAAGGAGTCTGATGCGCATGCACAACATGGATTCTTTCGGCATGGATGACCATTTTCAGCACGTTCAAATGCTCGATCCGGTTCGCCGCGTCAGGCTCGAAATTATCCCGTACGAAATCGATCTCATAGTACGGACATCCGAGTCCGACAAAGGAATCCAACAGCTTCCCTCTCTTGCCGGCAACAGCCACGAACGCACCCTGACGGATGAGTTCTCTTGTCAACGACAGCGTATACGTTTCGGTTCCTCCGATATTGAACTGATCGATGACCATCAAGATGCGCAGCGGCCATAATATAGGGGAAGGGACGGGAGAGATATCGGCAGGTACGGGATGAAGGGCAGCAGGGCTGGCCATTCCTGTCCGTTTGCGGGTTCGCTTCAACGAGGAATATGCACTTCTTCCCGTTTTTTTCTTGACGGTCAGCGCCCGTTTGATTTTCTGCATCGATTCACGCCCTTTATAGAGGGGTTAGCATATATTTCATACATATGTCATAGGAACAAAAGTGACATGTACACTCGTGTATTTTTAAGGATGATATTTGTTTTCCGCCATTGACTACCTATTTTTCAGAAGAGGATGAATATATTGCATCAGAGTCTGCTTATAGAGAGGTGACCTCATTGAAGGAGTACCGTTTGCCCGAGCACGCCGAAAAAATAGGGAGCGGACAGCAAGGGACGGTGTACCGGATTGCGCCCGATCGATGCGTCAAAATCTTTGCCAAGGCGCGGTACGCCGAGCTGGAATGCGAAGCATACGGCCGGGCAAGGGGCTCTCCGATTCTGCCGAAGCTCTATGAGGCCGGATCGGATTATATCATTTTGGAATATTTGGACGGGGAGACGATGCAGTCCCGGCTGCGCCGCACAGGCCGCCTGACGAGAGAAAATGCGGCACAGATTCTGGACACTCTTGATGAAATGAAAAAGAGGAAGTTTACCCGAATTGACATTGCCTTGTTCCATCTATTTTTCTATCGGGGCGGCAAGATGAAAATTATTGACTTGGTTCATGCTTATTCCCAATCTTGCGCCGTTCCTATCGTATTGGCCGAGGGACTCCGAAGAATGAACCTGCTGGAATCGTTCCTTGAGCATGTCGAGGCGCTCGATTCGGAGCGGCTGCGCGATTGGGATGAATTGATCAAAAGGAGTGGTTGAGATGGGGGCATCCCTCGATGTCACTGTGAACGATGCTTTCCGAACCACTGTGGAACGGGTTTGCCGTCACTTTTCGTTAGGCGAGCTGTTAGGGGAAGCGATAAGACTTCGGGGATCTTTTAATATCAATGTCAAAATCAGGACGACCACAGGACACTATGTTATTCGATTCGCGAATTCTTCGGTTCGCGAGGAGCATCTCCAATATGTGTCAAGACTTCTGGATGCCTTGCCGGAGGAAGAGATCCCCGTGCTGCGGCCGCTCAAGGATGAGCAGGGAGCCATCATCGTGTATGATGAGGGTCAGCGAATTCAAGTGACTCCTTTTGTGCGGGGGAGAAGCTTCCAGTGCCGGGAGCAGCAAGTGCGGGCTAGTGCGGGCATGCTGAGGAAGTTCCATCGCCTGCTGCGGAACAGGAAGCCGGGGCCGGTTCCGGACTGGTCATTTTATCGTCCGACCGCTTATTTGACCGATACGTTCCGTCACCTTCGCTCGCTTCCGGGAATACCGGCCGAGGAGCTAACCCGGACATCCTATTTTATGGAGCGGACGGTCAAGCAGTATCATGAAGCGGAACCGTTCCTGCCGCGTTCGATTATTCATGGCGACTGGCATTTTTGGAATCAGCGGTATCTGTTCAACGATGTCAATTGCGTAATGGACTTTGATTTTGTGCAGCATGGCGTTCAATTGTTCGACGTGGCCTATGCATTATGGGTTATCTATTTGCTGCTCCCCCAATATGCGGACACCTTCGATGCCGCCTTTTTATCCGGCTATGGGGAGTTGACCGACGAAGAGATTCGCGCTCTTCCGGCGGCGCTCTGCCGGGTAAGCTTGTTCTTCCTCTGTCAGGCGGCTTATTCGCCCGATCCGGTCGCGAAATGGAGGCGGCAGTTCGACCGGCAAATGCCGTTTCTGGAATGGATGCAGGGGGAGGGGGGACGCCGCGTCCGCGAGCTGGCGCGTTCGGCAAGAGGGTAGAGCGGTTGATTATCAGGTTTGAACTTGGTCTGGTCCCCCTATTTTTCAAAATGCAATACAAAAAGAGATCGTTCTTTTCGTAAAATGGAAGTACCGACCTGCCATCTGCGAAAGGAACGATTTCTTTGTACATGTAGCGTTGGCTACGGTTGAATAACGAATGAGAGCGACGAAGGATCTCTGCATGTACGAGCGACTTCAAACTGTACGTTTACGATTAATGGGCAAGTCTGTACGCGAGATTAAGCGTACGGATATATCTATTTGCTGCGCAGCGTTTCGAAGTTGATGCAACATATGGGCATGTGCTACACGAACCACGTATACGCTTGCCGCTGCAGACAGTCCCCAACTCAATATGTGGAAGGACTTGAAAGTGGGTCAAAGCGGACGTAGTACGTCTTCTACCACACTGTAGCTGGGATACGGAAGAATGTCTGCTCTTTCATGAATGCACAGTGTTGAAAGAACCTCAAGCAATCATTGACCGTCTCTGTGTGCGAATGGAGTCTGATAGAGTGGTGGATCTTCTTTAGTTCAACTTATATAGCTGCTCCTTTTAGCTATGTCTTTTTCTTGTTGTTTTATATGATACTTTTGCAGCTCAAGTATGTATCTATCTAGCTGTTGGCTAACTTGAACGACCTCGTCATCGGTAAGTTTGCCTTTTTGACTGGCAATGTGGATTAATTTTTGTTGAAGCTCTTTGGCTTTTGCTAGCAATATATCATGGAAATTTTCTAATTTAGTTATGCATTCTTTTTCATTGTCAATATCATTAACCTTAGAAAAGTAACAAGCACTTTTTTGTAGATCTGATCCGCCTTTTTGGATGTCGCAAACTGTAATGAAATAGTCCGCTCGATGGTAATAATATTCAGCTAGTTGTGAAATCATGTTGGGATTTTTGTCAATGATGTGATGTGGGTCGATAGGGTAGGAAATTAAATTTTTGGCTTCTTGTAATCGATGCTCCTGTAAATAAATTATCATTAATTGATTCAAAGCTGACAGAGCTAAACCCTGATCGCACGTTTCTAAAAGTGAGGTCAACTGGGCTACCGCTACATCCGTCTTCCCCTTCTTGGAATTAAGTAATGCGTTCATTAGCAGTGTATTTTCTTTGATGTAAGGGCCGTCAAACTGTGAGTATAGACGAGTGTAATATTCAGACTTGTCGTAATCCCCGATCTGATAATATGCCCCTCGCAATATGAAGAGCGCGTGAACGTAGTACTTATTGTTAGGCTCAGCTTCCTGAAGCACATGAAGGGCAAGCTCGATGCTCTCCGGATACAGAAATAAATTATAAGCATGAATACCCAACTTGTAGTAGAACATGATGCGGTCTTCCGCGCTCAAAAAATGTGTGTACATCACGATATGCTTGCCATTGTCGTAAACCACTCGCAGCCGAGTAAAGTCATCCCGTTCGATTAAGTATACTTGCAATAGCCCTCTTGCCAGAAAGGGCATAATGCCGTGGTCGCGCGAATAGTCAACGATCAATTGTTATAAAGCCAATCGAATTTCCTTGCGTTCCAAGCTTTCCGTGAAGGCATAGAGCCGCTCAACCAAGGAATAACTGTCGTCGCTAGGCGATTCCAAAAATTTTCTCCCTACTTTTTGTACCAGTTCCGCAGTACTCGAATGCTGAATCACGTCCTGTAACACGAAAAGAAGGGTATCTGCCCTCTTGTCAACGGTTATGTGGAGTTCGACCAAAGCCTCTAACGGTATTTGTAATGCTTCTGCAAGCGGACGGATTGTCATATATTCCGGCCTTTTAACGTCAGCGTTTTCGATTTTGGATATTGTAGCTTTATGTATGCCTGTCAATTCTGATAATTGCGATAAAGTCATGCCTCTATTGTGTCGATAGCACTGTATTAATTCCCCAATGGACAATATTTGTGCCATCCCATCAGCACCTTCTCCCATTTTCAATAATCTTACATCTATATTTTTACATTTTTTTCTAAAATGTAAACCTTCCATATTATATTAATGCTCACACAAATCACTCTCGTTCTCGCAGGGAAATTTGAAGACTACTTCCACGATTCGACATTTAGTGTCATGGGATGACTATATTTTCGGCCCGAAAGTCCCGAATCGAAGACTCATTGACACGTTGGGAGAAGTATCATTAAGATAAAGTCGAATAAGCTCGATTTCCATATTTTTTCGTTCGTACGAAAGATTGCTGTTCGGAAAACATAGTTCTATGCGATTATATGAGGTTACTCCTTATAGTTCAACGCGTCATGGGGCATAAATCCTGTTTGCTGGCTGGAAGAGTTTTTTTGCTCAAGCAATCCGAGAGGGATTGCCCTCCCGCCGTAGGCTTGGGCGCGCGCTCTTACGGGAGGACGTGCGCCCGGTCAGGGCGGATGGTCCGCTTCACCCGAGGCAATACATACATCAAGCGATTTAAAGGAGAAGCATATAATTGGCAAGCCGGCTGCGGGACGATTACCAGAGCTTCGCCGACCTGTCTACCGAATTCAACACGCTGAATGTCATCCATGTGCCGCATGCGGGCAT
>NZ_LDIG01000114.1 GCF_015845845.1 Paenibacillus dendritiformis | reverse complement strand
AAGAAAATATCCAGTCCCATGAGCGCTAATTCGAAAAGAAGGGCATATTTTCCCCCTCCCCATCCCACAGAGGCATTGCATTTCCATGTTTATTTTTGGAAGCGGTCATTCCAGCGCAGCAACTTTTGTCGCGATCCGTAGCCAAGTGTAGCGGTTCGGGAAATCTCTCGCCAACTTGAGAATCACCTGCCGACTATGCTGGATGATGGTCGCGGCACAGAGGAAAAACTCCTGACGAAACCGGGCAATCGTATACCCGTGATGAACCGGTTCACAGCAGTCGCGTTTAAACCGTTCGTAGAGGTTGTATGCTAACAGCTTGATTAGCAAGTCGATTTCATTCGCGGTGAAGCGGCTTGTCGAAATGCGGTTGATGGAAAAGCCACGCTTGGCTTCCTTGATGTGGTTTTCCATGCAGCAACGCTGGTTGTAGAAATGCCACAGGTCAATCGGCTCCCACTCAAGGCTTGTGACGATCGCTTCATACTGCCAATCTGTATCAAGAAGAAGCCGAGATTGATCCCCATCGTACACCTGTGCTTTGCGGATGACGGCAACACGGCGTGCTTTCTTCCAGGAGGTGGCTTTGTAGACCAGTACAATGCCCTCGATGATCCACTCCTCATCGACAAATCGCTTCCAAACGGAGCAGCGTTGCACTTCCGCTTGAAGTCGCTGGGTCCATTTCAATTTTCCTACATACCCGATTCCTTTGGATTCCCATAAGCCGTAAAAGTCCTCACCGCCAAATCCTTTGTCAAATCGGGCATACTTCACCGGACGATCACCAAGCAATTCGAACGTCTGGCGGAGGAAGTCAGCGGCATTCGTGGATGAATGCGTATTTCCAGCACGAAGAACAGCGTTTAAACACAAACGAGATTGGCCTTCATAAGCCAACAGCGGATGGTAGCTTTTACGTCCCGGTTTGTGGGGATTCGTGCCAACGGCCGCGCCTTTTTGGTGACCAAAAACGGTTTCCACGGTGGAATCCAGATCCATGATGAGTTCATCGGGCAAACCAGGCGCGATGACCTGCTGATTCAACTTTCTCAAGTCGAGTGTGAAAGTTGGTTGCTTACCAAACCGATTCAATTCTTTATACAGCAAGGTGTGGTGTGGACAGCGTCCACCGAGGAAACGTTGCACAAGTGCATCCTGTTGCAACGCTCGAAAATGAAAAAGGCGTTCACAACCGAGTGTCCAGCCGATTATGAGGTAGAGCAGGATGCGAAAAACAGGGAACAGGGAGTGCCTGTGTTTGATGTTGCTCAAGTTCTGCAATGCTTTGTCCAGTTCGATTTTTTCGAGATACTCCAGGAATACTTTGCTTCCACCAACGCTGGAAGCGTGACGCAAGGAAAATTCAGTCTTGATTTTGCTGACGGGTGTGGTAGACTTCACCTAAAAGGTGCTCCTCTCTTTGGGTGATGTTGTTTTCGCAAACACTATTCTACCAAAGATTTGGGCCCTTTTTTCATTTTTCAGGCACAGTTACTTTCGAAATTCAGGATTAATTATTTTCTCATTCTGCGCATTATGCGCTAGCAAAGACCAGACGAGTCTGGTCTGTTGGTGTCCGCATCATAGGTCGGCTTGACATCCCAATCATCGACGAACAGATGCATGCTCGGATCCTTTTCCTTATTATCTTCGGCCGTTCCTTCCTTATAACTGGCAAGAAGGGCATCCGCGTCAATGTCGTCTTTCTCGCTGTCTTCGATATAACCGGAATCCGTATATTCGAAGAGCGCAATCCAGGTCGAGTCCTCCTCATCCGGAATGACTGCACCGATTTCTTCCTCGCTCGGAACTGACTTGATCTGTCTTTTCCAAGCCTTCGTATTTTTCCCGTCCAGAAAATCAAGCCCTCTTCGAGCTTAAAGGAAGCGATTCCGTTATCGAGCTGTACCTGTTGTCCCTTGCCTTCGACCCATTGAATGTCTTCCTCTGCCGCTCCGGGCATAGCTCCGCCGAAGAGCAGCACGAGGGCAATCAGGGCCGCCGCTCCTTTATGAATCCATCGTTTCAAATTGTTTACCTCCCAGAACATGGTATTATGTATTTTTCCAAAACATACTATACAGGATTATACAATCCTTGAATATCCTCTGTTCGCAAATTGTTCCTATTGGCGCAGGTGATGCTGCTAGGTTTTTAGATGGAGCGCGACTATATAACCATTTACGGCATTCTCCCAACGGGTCAGGTTCGTTTTTTCGTGATTCACAGCCTGCCTCCCCCACCGACTCAAATTATCCGCTTCTGCTGCTTGTATCACTCTCCCATTGAGTCAGAATTGAACTCTCTTCATTAGGAACCAGATATTTCGTGTTCATTAGGCGAGACCCTTCTCCAGGACTTTTGCCGAAGCAGACAATACATCAAAATCCGCTCTGAACCTGGTTTCTGAAAGATTGGGATACTCCTTATAGGAGGCAACATATGATCATCCCCTGACAAACGGGAATATTGCCAGACTGTAAGGAAATCAAAGATGCTCCTTCCTAACTAAAGAGGATAGTGCACTTATAAGGGGCTGTATGCAGAGCCGTATATCATCAAAACAAAGAACGGGACGGCAGCCCGCTCCAACCGTTCGTAAATCTAGCCTGTTCAAAACACCGCCGTCCGATCCCCGGATACAACGGTGTTTCTCGACGGTATAGGTACGGAACAAAGCTCGCATCAATGGCGGAAAGGAGATAGAGAATTCGTTCTCCAGTTCCCCGATCTCCTCTGCGGTAATGGACGAGGGGATGCATTTCCAGCGTACCCAGCCGTCCTCGGTAATGTCGCCGTCTCTCATCTCCGCGGGAACCCCTTCGGCTACCGACTGGAACAGCACCGGATGCATATGCGCGAGATGCAGGTCCAACTGCCTTGCAATGAAATCGATATCCTCCTTCATGAAAAAACATGTCTCCTTCCTCACCTGCTAGATTATGTCTATCTATTATAGTAGGTGTTCCCGAAGACAACAAACCCAGCGCCGCATGGCACTGGGTCCGGCCGTGTCATTCATTTGTCAGGGGCGGACAGCCTCCACTTGATCGATGAGAAGCTTATCCGCCAATATTGTTACCGATTCCTCAACCTGTACCTCTATCAATTCTTCGAGGCTGTCGCTATATTGTCCGGAGATATGAATCTGGTAGCGCCCGTCTGCCTCTGACTTGCTTGACTTCAAGCCGAAATGAATCGAGGACAGAACGCCGAACGGCTCCTGCTCCTTGAAGGAATAGTTTCCTTCAGAGCCGGCCTGGAAATAGGAATCGAACAAGCGCTTGGCTTGCTCTTCGCTGTAATAGCGGCCCAGCGCAGTCAAGAAAGCTTTTTTGTCCTCCTCGTTCAAGGTCAGCCGCTGCGAGTAGCGAAGCAACCCGTTCGTCCACGACTCCACATCGCGAAGCCATAAAAATAGCGGGATTGGGGAAGTCTGTTCCAGCGTTTCCTTCGTCAACGGCGGGGGCGCGGTCTCCTCCATTACCTGCAGCACGGTCTGAACCGTTACCTTCTTGCCCTCCTTCCCCGAAGAAGAAGGCGTTGTGCCGCATGCGGTTAGCAGGAAGATGACGGAAACGAGTACCAGTATCGTTTTTTTCATCGGTGTGCTCCTCTGTCTATAATAGGCTCTCAATTGCTATTCTAACGGAATGCCCTTCGATAACCGCTCCACGGCGGTCATGTTCAGAATCTCCTCCACGCTGTAGAAGATGTCATCGAGCAAGTCATTAACATCCTCCGAGTCTGACTCTCCAAGCACTAGCGATTTCGGTACTTTGCCCGCATATTCAGGGAAGAAATTCGTGATTGGATTAACCGGAGTGGAGGAATTGTCTGTTTTGCAGGCGCCCGTACATTTCCTAGTCTCGAAATGAAGATGAACGCCTGTCGCATCTCCCGTCTTGCCCATATACCCGAGCGTGGCCCCTTTGCCTACCTTCTGGTTGGTGGACACGGCAGGCGTCTTATTCATATGGGCATAGCGGGATTGATAGTTGGCGCTGTTGATGGCATGATGAACATAGACGACCCAGCCATAGCTGTTGGACCAGCCGGAACGGGCTACGATGCCGCCATAGAAGGCGACGATCCGATCACCGGCGACGCCGGCCTTCTTCGCCCCAATGTCGATGCCTTTGTGCGTATTGCTTTTGAAGCCTTGAGTAATTCGCGTGGAGTCAGGTACGGGCCAGGTGTATTTACTGTTCGCGGAAGCAATCGTGGAGAGCGAGGCAATGCACAGAGCAACTACGGATAACATCGTTACCAACCTCTTCATTACTCCAAATCATCCCCTTTTTCAGGTAAATACACTCTAACCATAACACAATTTTCCCACTTGTAAATATATGTAATTATTTACATTTGATGTTCTTGTCCATTTCTTATGAAGCTCCTCCTATAAAAAAACAGACCGCCGTATGGACAGTCTGCCGCAAGGCCAGCAAGCTTGACGCCGCTGGCGGATAAGCCGATACCTATTCAATAAGGTCCTGTAAATGATTAAGCAGAAACGCAAAGTAACCCGGTTCATGGGGGAGGAGATCGCTCATGGTCAGCTTTATCCCTGCACCGCGTTCGCCATTTCCTGGCAAGAACTCCTCTCCGGGAATGCAGTCCGCTTCGCCGAAGCAAAGCTTGCGGAAAGCTTCCGCTTCGACCCGGACGATGGAATCGACCTCATCTTCCTGCAGGCGGAAATCGGAGATTGCCCCATCATAACGATAGAAAAAGACATGGCAGAACTCATTGTCGATGATGCCCGGCTGCACGTCGAATCTCCGATGACGCCGGCATAGACCAGCTTCCCCGGTTCCGGTTCGATCCCCAGCTCCTCGCGCAGCTCCCGCACTCCGTCCTGCGGCGTCTCGCCCGCTTCCAGATGTCCTGCCGACGTAATATCCAGCATGCCTGGATAGTCCTTCTTATGTACATGTCTGCGCTGCAACAGAAGATGGGCCCTATCCTTCTCCTGCATCCATAACCAGCAGTGGAACGTCTGGTGCCACAGCCCTTCGGCATGGACCTCGTCTCTTGACCTTATGCCCGCAGGCTTCATCGCGTCCGTGAACGTGTCTATATACTCTGTGCCTTCCCCGCTCTCTTGCACCGGGGGCCGGGCTCCGTCCGCGGAGTCATAAGCCATAAGCCAGCAATCCCGCATCTCTCCCTCATGGTACTCATGCTTCGGCAGCAGGGCCAACTTGCGGAAGCCGCATTTCTCATACACATGAAGCGCGCGCTCATTCCACGTCTGCGGATCCATCACGATCCGGAACGCTAGATGTTCCGCGATCAAGTAATTCACCACTGTCTTAATCAGCTTCGTGCCGATGCCCTTGCCCCAATAGGCGGTCTCCCCGATAAATTGATCCATGCCAAATACACGGTTCAACGGTTCCTTGATCCCGTATTGGGCTTGCTCCTCCTCCGACAGCGGATAGAACTGGAGATAACCGATTGCTAGTCCCTCGTACATAATGATGCACCGCGTTATCTCCTCCTGATCCTCATAGAAATGCTTCCTTACCATCTCCATGTCGTGCGGCCGATCTCGGCCCTCGTAATAACGGAGCACTTCCGGATCCGATAACCAGCGGACGAGCAAGGAAGCATCGGCAGACAGCAGTCTGCGAACCGCAAGCTGGCGGCTCTTGAACAAGGTTATCTCCCCTTCCTCCGCTTGCAAACCGCGATTACGTCCCGGGATTGGCCCTGGCCCAGACTCGTATCGAAGCAGGATACCAGCTCCCATCCGTCCAGTCCGAGCCGGTTCAACTCCTCCTCTAACTCCTGCTCATTGACCTTTCCTCCCATAAAACCTCCGGTTTTGATCTTGAGCGTCTTATATTCCCACTGTTCCATGATGTATCCTCCTTGCGGTTTCCCATCTGCATGCTACTCTATTTTACGGCCGGACGATCGCTTCTGTCCATGCCCGGCGCTCGATCTCCCGGACCGTCTCTTCCGGCGTCAGGTCGGACGTGTCGAGCCACATGCCGATCCGAGGCGACTCCTGGCGCAAAATGCGATCGAGAGCGTCCACGGTCCATATCCCGTAGCCTTGCTTGGAGCGGGACGACTCTCTTGCCGCCACGACTTCCGCCCGCGGGCAGAGCACGACCACATATAATGGCCGCGTATTGATGAATTGAAGGAATGTGCCTAATTCGGGGCCGACGATGACATCCTGCACGACCGTGCTGAATCCCGCCGCGACGTAAGCATCGGCCGCCGCGGCCGCCATGCGGTAACGCATGCGAAGCTGCCGGAGCGCTTCCTCCGAGGGCTCGGGCAGCATTTCTCACGATCATGCGGCGGAAGACGTCTCCGCGGACATGTACGCCTCGCTCGAACCGTTCGGCGAGCAGCTGTGCAACCGTGGATTTCCCTGATGCCATAATGCCTGTAATGAGGAACAAGCTTGGATGCGTCGTTACAGCAATCGAATTCTGGTTCATAGTAGACCTCCTGCTTATGAAATGGCTGGACGGCTGAATGAAAATAAAGCATTTGGATACACTGCCTCCAACTACTTGGAGCAGTTGATGCGGTGGAGGCAGAAATGATGCATTCCATACCAAGCTATCGATACCGTGCCTTAATCTTTGCCATGGCGGTCGTTCTGCTGAGTCTAACTTGGGAAATATCTCGTATCTCTGCTTATGCGGATTCCTCTCTGCCGGAGGAGCCGCTTCCGATTGCCGCCGACCAGGGGTTGTATTCGGCAGACATTTGTCCGGAACGTCATAAGCTGATCGTACGAGCACAGGGTGAAAAATTCAAGACCTATACCGCCGCCGCCGGCAATCCGGCCCCCCTAGTCCCGTCGGGGAGTACAAGCTCATATATAAAGGAAAGGATTTGGGTCCTCCGCGCGGGGCTGTACGAGTAAACAAAGAAGAAGGAATCGGCAGCAGCAAGCGCTGCCGCAGACCATTCCTTCTTCTCTTCTAGGGCCCTGTTCAGGCTATTATATTCCCGCGGAAGCCAATGCTTTGGCCGAGGATAACCGATAACGCATGATCATCTCCTGAATCTCTACCGGCATGCCCTGGCTCAACCGCGATTCCTCCGCCGCGAACGCCATCATATGGCTCTGCAGGGAGCCGCGCAGCGATTCGATCGCATAGGGGTTGTCCGGTTCGGCGGCAAGCCGGCAGAACTCCCGCATCATCCGGGTGCAGCCTTCGCTGCCTTCATCATGAACCCGAACTTCCCGCACCGTCCCGCTGACAAAGTCGTAGACGGTAAACGCCTGATCGGTCATATTGCCCCGAATCTCCCCGCGCGTTCCCGAGATATGGACGGTGCGCGTGCTGTCATGCGTGAAGGCCGACAGCGTGAACGAAGCGGTCGCTCCATTGACGAACTCCATGTTGATGACTTGGTGGTCGACAACGTCGTTGTCGCATTGGTAGACGCAGCGGCCAAAAGGCGTGCTCCGGATCGTCTCCCGGATGCTCTCGTCCGATCCGTCCCGCGTAAAGTGCAGCGCGCGGCGGCGTCCTTCTCCCAAGTAAAAGCGCAAATCGGAATAGCAGCAACTGTCCGCGTGAATGCACCCGTCCGTACAGTATTCGGTCGCTCCCTCCGGCATGTTGTCCTTCTTGAAATGAAAGAGGGAACCGAATGACGTCAGCCTTCTGCAATCCTGGTTCATCAGCCACAGGATGATGTCCAGATCGTGGCATGACTTCGCGAGCACCAGCGGACTCGACTCCGCCGTATTGCGCCACGGCCCCCGCACATAGCTGTGCGCCATGTGGCCGAAGCCGATATTTTCGCGAAGCTGGATATTCACGACCTTCCCGATACCGCCCTCCTCGATGACTTGACGGATTCCCGACCAGAACGGCGTGTACCGGAGAACATAGCATATGGTCAGCACCCGCTGATTGCGGCGGGCGGCGGCTTCAATCTCAATGCATTCGGTCGGAGAAGGCGACATCGGCTTCTCCAGCAGCACATGGTAACCTTGCTCCAGAGCTGCCATTGCGGCTTGGTAGTGCATCCGATCCTGCGTGCAAATCAACACCGCATCGGCAAACCGCGGCCGTTCGAACACTTCCCGCCAATCTTCATACGCTTGCCCGGCATCGATCTGATGCAAGCGCGCAAACGCCTCACGTTTCTTCACATCCGGCTCCGCGACGGCGACGAATTCCAGTTCTTCCGGGTACTGCAGCGCATGCTTGGCATATACTTCGGCGCCCCGGATTCCTGCCCCGAGCAAGATTGCCTTGATACTCATTGCGTCAACACCTCTTTGCAGGCTCTCTGCGTTGTCAAATGGTATGGAACTTCGGTTGAAGTATCTCTACCATAACAAATGATCCGGATCGGTACTATAATTATCTTCCGAAATATTTGCACAAACAGCCTGCCGCGGAACTTCGCTGCGTAAGCGCATGCACCAGCTGCCCTAACTGCCGAGGCGTCCCGTTAGAGCGTTCCTTTCGACTTAGACTCACGCTTCATCGCTTCCTTTACCCGTTCAAGCTGTTCGGCATCAAGCCCAGTGATACGGCAGATAAAGGCGGTCTCCAGTCCTTCCTTCAGCATGTTTGCTGCCGCTTGATATATTCCTTTTTCAAAACCTTTTTCAAGACCTTGCTCAATGCCTTGCTCGATCCCTTCCTGGAACCCGGCCGTACGCGCATCCTGCAGGAGGCTGGCGTGATCATGCAAGGCCTTTTCCCGCAGGGCATAGCGCCGGCGCGTCTCCGCGTCGCTCGCCAAGCTGGCCAGACGGTCTTCGGCTTCCTTGAATACCTTATCCAACATCATCAACTCCTCCAGTTGTTCGGCAGTAGCCTTCTGTTCCAAAAACCGCAGCCAGCGATGCAGCGGATCATGGATGTCAAAGGGCAGCTGCCGGAATTTCGGGCATTCGATAAAATGGAGCTCCAAAATATCTGTCAGCATATAATGACGCTCTTCGTCCTCATATAAATGAAAGGTATTGTGATATTTTTTCAACGGCAGATAGCAATGATCGAGAATGTTGATCCCAATGGAGCGCTGCAAACGTTCATAAGGTTCGCCATAGCGAAGCGACTCGGTGAGCAGCTTGCCCACATAGAACAGACTCCGATAATCCATCCGCACAAAGCGGCGAACTTGCATTTCGACATTCACTTTTTCGCGGCCATCGACTTCACATAAAATATCGAGAACGGCTTCCTTCTCTTCTATTAACTCGCGGGCGAGCTTCGTATCCTCCATTATCGACACATCGGTGATCTGCCGAGCTCCTTCACGGCGGAGTATCGCATTGAGCAAACTAATAAGCAGCGGCTTTCCTTCTTCTTCACCAAACAACCGTTTGAACAAAAAATCATTTTTCGGGTTAAGTCTTTCCGTTTGCTGTACATTGGCGGCTCTCACCTGATTTCCTCCCCATTGTATCATATTTGACCTCTCTTTCCATGCAAAACCAAACATGTAAAAAGCACGCGCTATCCACAGCTCCTGGTTAAAGGAGATGCAGACAACGCGTGCTTCGCGGTTGTCATTCAGCTATGATCTTTACTTCAAAAGTCGTTATCTTAGTCGGTTTATATTTCCAGTATATCACATATAAAGCGTTGAGGCGATTCCCAATATAACCGAATTCGTATATAGCCCTGTAAAATAAATCCTTGTCGTTCGCGCAAGATTGGCCGCATAATGGTAGGTAAAGTCTCAAGATTCGATGCTGAGTTACTTCCTGACTCGCTTCGTGATCAAAAGCGGACATTTTGAACTACCTCTAAAAGCGCTTCCAGGAAGGAGTTTCTCTCCATGCGTATATGGCATGATTTCAACGTGTTTGTCAAAATTCCGGGGGCATGGCTGCTCGTGCTCACCCTTTTCTTGTACGGAATCGGTACCGGGATTCTCGCTCCGATGAACGCGGTCTATTTGCAGGAATCGGTGCAGCTGGGCAAAATCGAAATCGTCTCGATTTTCGCCATCTCGCTCTTCTCCAATATGGTGCTGACGATTACGGTCGGCATCGTGAGCGACCGCATCAAGCGGAAGAAGACGATTCCGATGATCGCTTCTCTGCTGTGCATCGGCGGCCTGCTCATCTATATGAATGCGGACTCCTACGCCACGGCCCTCGTCGGGATGGCGCTCGCCACCGCGCCTTCGGGGATGATTATGGGGCAATTGTTCGCGATGGCGCGCAATCACTTCACGCGCCTCGCGCCCGACGTCGTCGAGATCGCGCAGATCTGGCTCCGCGCCACGTACAGCGTCGGCTTCTTCACCGGCCTGCTCCTCGGCGCCAATCTGTATCTGGCCGCCACGTTCCAGGGCGTTCTGTGGGGCAATCTGGCGGGCTATGCCGCCTTGTTCCTGCTGCTGCTGTTCTACCGGGAGATTACGGCCTCGCCGCTGACGGCGAAGCAGTCCGGCACAGGGGAGCCGTTCTCGCTGATTATGCTGTTCGCCATCCTGCTGCTCTCCTGCGCGGACGCGATCCGGGGCTTGTATCTCCCGCTCGTCGTGCATGAGCTGTTCGGCGATCCCCGGCTCATGTCCTACATCTGGAGCACGCAGGCCGTCTTCGAGCTGCTGTTCATGACGATGGCCGGCTATTGGGCGGCCAAATACGGCAGCAAGCGAATTCTGCTGCTCGGCAGCGGCTTCGCGCTGATGACGTATCTGACGTACAGCATGAGCGGATCGCTGCCTGTCTTTTTCCTGGTGCAGCCGCTCTATTCCTTCTTCGTCTCGGTGCTGTACGGCGTCGGGATGGGCTATGTCCAGCGCATGTTCATCCATCGGGCGGGCTTCGGGGCCAGTCTCTATGTGTTCATCTCGCAAACCGCTTCCTTGATCGGATATTTTCTGCCGCTCCTGATCGAAGGAGTATCGCCAACGATTTTCTGGATTCCGTCCCTGCTTATCGCCGCCTCGATGGGGCTGATGATCAAGGCGCTGTATACGGATTGGAAGCTGAACCGGGGGCAGCGGCTTACGATGTAACCACGGAAAAAGGAGGGCCGGAGACAGCAAGCGGGCAGCTCGCCGGCTTCCGGATACAACCGCTTTAACTCATCTCCCGCCACCGGTTGGTCAAAAACCGCTGCAGGACGACAGCCTGATTATGCTGCTCGTCTTTGGCGGCATACAGCAGCGTCACATCGCTCTCCCGCACCCAGGAGATCAATTGCCGGATATCGTCCTGCAGCGCCGCGCTCGTCAATTCGGCTTCATACCGCCACTGGAATTCCGGGAATTTCGAAGGAGCATGGTTGAACCATTTGCGCAGCTCGGCGCTTGGAGCAATGTCTTTCATCCAAGCCGCCAGCTTCGTTATCAAACCAATAAAAGAGATGAAAAATGAGGAAGGGCAAGACGGGACGAGCGGCGGAAAAGAGGAGGAGGCAGCGAATCCTGCATATGTGCAGGAATTTACGCGATTTCAGCAGCGATCTGATGCCATTCCTGCAAAAACGCATCATTTTCCCTGATTTTTGCTTTGAATCCATTGGTATAGCTGAAATTCCTGCGGTATTGCAGGAATTCCTTTAACGGAGGAAACTTCACAAGGGAAAACTGTAATTTCGCAGTTTTTTTGGCAAGTCGAGCTGTGAGAAGCAAGCGGGGTTGTCTCAGTGTAGCTAAACACTACCATTGGACAACCCCTGCATGCATGGAACTGGCTGCCGATCACTTGAACGGCAAGCCGATGTTTTCGCGTCTGGCGAAATCGACAAACCTGAATTTATCGGGCCGGTGCCTCGACTCGGTATACTGCAGCAAGGCGGCATCACTCAGATAAACATGGTTCCTGACGACAACGACATAGGTGTGTTCGCCTAAATCCATAAATTCCCGATCGGCCTCGGTCGCCGGCTCCACCGTGATTTCTTTTTTGGCGAAGCTGATGACCAATCCCAGCTGCGACTCGAAATACTCGTAAAGCGAATGCTCCACAATATCTTTCGTAATCGTGGGGACAAATTCTTTGTTGACGTAATCGATATCTAAAATAATCCGCTCCCCGGCGATTTCTCTCGATCGGACAATTTTCCACACTGCTGTTCTCTGGTTGATTTTCAGCTGCTTCTGAATAAAGCTATCCGGCTTGACAAGGACCAATTCGTGCACAATCGTACGCCATTCCTTCCTGGACCGGTTGGCGATCTCCTTGAAGCTGACCAACCCCGAAATGGGAAAATTGAATTTCTCGATATCCAGAACGACAGAGCCTTTGCCTCTTACCTTGTGGATAAAGCCGTTCTGCGCCAATTGGTCCAGCGCCTTGCGAATCGTCTCGCGGGAAGCGTCGTACATCTTGGCTAATTCATGCTCGGAAGGCAGCAAACTATTGGATTTCATTTCGCCTGATTGAATTTTTGTGGCGAGATCATAATAAATCCCGGAAAATTTATTGTTTCTCATTCCATTTCTCACCATTTCTCCAATAGCATATTCATCATTAAAAGCATACATCCTTTTATTCCTTGAAGCAACGGATGACGTCCTTGGGCGGCCTGTTTCCGTCCTGCATGAGCTAGACCTTGCTTCGGGTTGTCTTACTCCCCCCTCCAATAATACACGATGGATTCGTAAGGCCGCAGTCGAAGAGCCTGGAATGCTTCCGCTGAATCGGCATAATTCGATAGTAAAATGCCGCCTTTCCCATGCTCAGGTGAAATCCCGATCTCGTCGGCTGCAAGAGAAACCGGTTCGCGGTAAAAGTTGCTGACAACGAGAAGCGTTTCATTTTGCCATTGTCGCGCATAAGCGAAGACCTGTTTATGATCCGCAAGCAGCAACCGGTAATCTCCATAGGTGATTATGTCGTATTGTTTGCGCAGTTGGATTAGCTTTTGATAATGATAAAAAATCGAATCCCGATCTTGCAGCGCAGCTTCTACGTTGATGTCCGGATAATTCGGAGCAACCTGAATCCATGGCATGCCTTTCGTAAATCCGCCATGAGGGCCGCGATTCCATTGCATCGGAGTCCGCGAATTATCGCGGGACTTTTGTTTGAGAATGCCCATTACCGTATCATGGCTTTTTCCTTGCTGTCTTAAAATGCTGTACATATTTAGCGATTCGACATCACGGTAATCCGCGAGATGATCGAATTCCGGATTCGTCATTCCGATTTCTTCGCCCTGGTAGATAAAAGGCGTCCCTTGCATCATGTGAATCGTTGTGCCCAGCATTTTGGCGGCTTCCACCCGATACTTGCCAGTGTCGCCGAATCTGGATACAATGCGCGGCTGATCATGATTGCACCAGAACAGCGCGTTCCAGCCTCCGCCCGCATGCATTCGCGTTTGCCATTCCGAAAGGATTTGCTTCAATTTTAGAAAATCAAACTCGGCTTGCGTCCATTTCTCTCCGCCGGGATAATCGACTTTGAGATGATGGAAGTTAAACGCCATGCTTAATTCCTGCCGCTCGGGATTCGTGTACTTGATGCATTCCTCGATCGAAGTGGAGGACATCTCCCCGACCGTCATCGTGTCATGAAGGGAAAACACTTCCCGGTTCATTTCATGCAAATACTCATGGATGCGGGGTCCGTCCGTATAAAATTTGCGGCCGTCCGCCTGCGCATGCTCGCCGCCGTCATTCGGGAAGTTCTGATCTTTCGAAATTAAATTAATGACATCCAAGCGAAACCCGTCGACTCCTTTGGCGAGCCAAAATTTCATCATTTGATAGACTTCCTGGCGCACTTCGGTCTTCTCCCAATTGAGATCCGCCTGCGTGACGTCAAAGAGATGCAAATAGTACTGCTTCGTCTTTTCATCATATTTCCAGGCGCTTCCGCCGAATTTCGACTGCCAATTGTTCGGTTCCCGTCCGCTGTTCGGTTCTTTCCATATATAGTAATCCCGATATGGATTATCGAGGGAGGAGCAAGACTGTTGAAACCACGGATGCTCCGTCGAGGTGTGGTTCACCACAATGTCCATAATGACCTTCATCCCTCTGCGGTGAGCTTCGGATAACAGCTTGTCGAACTCCTCCATCGTGCCATACTGCGGGTTAATCGCGTAATAATCGCTAATATCGTAGCCATTATCTTTTTCAGGCGACGCATAAATCGGGGTTAACCAGATCACATCCACGCCCAGTTCGCGAAGATAATCCAATTTGGCGATAATCCCGTTAATATCTCCAATGCCGTTGCCTGTCGTATCCAGAAAACTTTTCGGATAAATTTGATAGACGGCCGCTCTTTTCCACCAAGGTTCTTGCATGGTTACACTCCTCTACTTAAATCCGCCCTAATGCCTGCCTCAATGTCCGCACACCAATTGTCTGCCCGTTACTTTCCGGTTCCTTTCACTTTGGCAAACAATAGGGTCAGCACAAACGGCACGGCAACGGCAATGCCCATAGCCATAAAATAAATGCCCCAAAAGTCAGTGAAGATGGACAAAAATGCCGGAATTCCGCCAATTCCGATCGAGGAAGCCGTGACATGCCTCCAGGCCACCAGCATTCCGGCGCAAGCCGCGCCGATCATGGCGCTTACAAAAGGAAACTTGAAGCGTATATTCACGCCGAACATCGCAGGTTCCGTCACGCCCAGGAAGGCGGAAATGCCCGAGGTGAGCGCCGTTCCTCGCAATTTGTCGTCTTTGCTGGCGAACATCATCGCAAGCGCCGCCGCTCCTTGCGCGATATTGGACATGACAATCACCGGCCACAGGTAGGTAGTGCCGATACTCGAAATCAACTGCAAATCAAGCGCCAGGAACGTATGGTGCATCCCCGTCATGACAAGCAATGCGCCGATTCCGGCATAGATAAACCCTGCCAGCCAGCCGAAGTGATGGAACATCGCGACGACGCCATCGCTAATGGCGTTGCCGATATGAAACGTAACCGGCCCGATAACCGCAAAGGTAATAAAGCCGGTGATCAGCAGCGCGATGGGCGCCACCAGCAGCAATTGAATCGAGTCGGGAATGCGTTTTCTTAAAAAGAGTTCGATTCGGGCAAGCAAAAAGGATGAGAGCAAGACAGGTATGACTTGTCCCTGATAGCCGATTTTATTGATGGACCATCCAAACAAATCCCAGCGAGGAATGTCTCCGCTGCTTAACGCGTCGCTTGCAGGAGCGAGACTCGGGTGGATGAGCATCAACCCTAGCACAATACCAAGGAGCGGGCTCCCCCCGAAGCGTTTCACCGCAGACCATCCAATCAATACCGGCAAAAAGGTAAATGCGGTGCTCGCAATCAAGCTGACAATATCGGCAAATCCTTGCCAGGCCGGATAAACGTCAATCAACGACTTTTGCGCGTAAAAAATGCCCGGTCCCACCAGCAAATTATTGAGTCCAAGCAGCAAGCCGGATGTGACAATGGCGGGAAGAAGCGGAATAAAAATATCTCCCAGCACCTTTACGAATCGCTGCAGCGCATTGATTTTTTTCGCTTCGCTGGCTGGCGCCGTCTCCTGCGCCGGAGCGGGAGCGGAATCGGAAGTCCCCGCCATCCCTGCGATTTGCACCAATTCCTTATGCACTTTATCCACGATTCCCTGGCCGATGACCACCTGGAACTGGCCATTCGTGGAAAAGCTGCCTTTCACTAAGTCATTCCGGTCGAGCGCTTCTTTATTGACTTTCCCCTCGTCCCGCAAGGAAAATCGCAGTCTCGTAATGCAGTGTATAACATCTGAAATATTGTCCGATCCTCCAACAGCCTCAAGTATCTGTTCCACGGACTCTCTCTTTATTGCCATCGCTAGCTCCTCCAAAACTCTTTGATGCGGTATAGATCTTGCTGAAAAAATATCCAACTGTCCAATTGGAGCATCGTTTTTCATCGTTATCCCATTCCACAATCAGATCGTGAATCATTTCACTTCCCTTGCCTCGCTCTGTCCTCCATTTTTCACCTACATCATCTCATCTATCCCCCTAGTAACGCTTACAATCTCTTTTCTTTGCGAAACTTGTATATACAAATCACAGGGAAATGATATCATGTATATACATGTTGGTCAACCGCCGAATCGGAGTCTGACTCCAAAAAAAAGCTTCCGCTATGGGAAGCTGGTCATCTGTACCCGCTCATCCTTCCCGAGCCGCATTCCGGTACCTCCATCTGTTCAAGGTCGCGCCGTCTCGCCATGTAAGCGTTTTAGTTTTATCGCAGCCGTGTTATCGCTAATTGTAGAAAGGAGCCCTGCACGTGTCTATCTGCAATAATTTCTTCGTCGGCTTTTTTTGTGATTGGCAGTTCTTCGTGTGCACGTTGTCATTGACAACAGCAGCGGAAGGCCCATAAATTCGCCTGTGGAAAAAAATTAATTGTTGTGTTCTTTGTTCATGGTTACTATAATGGTAGTAACTTTTTGATTTATGCAGATTGGAGTTGTTTCCTTTGAATTTCCGGGTATACATGTTGGCGGTTGCCGCCTTCGTCGTAGGCACGGTGGAGCTGATTATCGGGGGGCTGCTTGACCAGATCGCATCCGACCTCGGCATTACGGTCAGTGCCGCAGGCCAATTGATCACGATCTTCTCCGTCGCCTTCGCCGTATCCGCGCCGATATTGATGAACGTGACCGCGCGGTTCGAACGGAAGAAGCTGTACTTATTCTTTTTGCTCGTCTTTCTGCTGTCTAATCTGATCGTCTCCTTCAGCTCCGATTACGGGGCGTTGATGGCCGCGCGGGCGCTGTCCGCCGCGAGCGGTTCGCTCATTATCGTCCTGTCGGTCACGATCGCGTCGAAGCTGGTGAAGCCTGAATATAAGGGCCGGGCGATCGGAATTATCTATATGGGCGTCAGCGGCTCGCTTGTGCTGGGCGTCCCGATCGGCATGGTGATCGGCCATGCTTACGGCTGGAGAGCGCCGTTCCTGTTCGTCGCGCTGCTCACGGTCGTGGCCATGATTGCGATTTTCTTCTCGCTGCAGCCCGTCGCGCCGTCGCCGGCGGCGCCGCTTCGCGCCCAATTCGCCTCGCTGAAGAATGCCAAGCTGGTAAGCGGGCATTTGCTGGCCTATTTCATGCTGACCGGCCATTTGACCTTGTATGCGTATTTGACGCCGTACCTTCAGGCGACCTACCAATTGAGCCCGGAGATGACGAGCGTCGCCTACTTCCTGTTCGGCATCGCCGCCGTCGCCGGCGGGGGACTCGGGGGCTGGATGGCGGACAAATGGGGCACGAAGCGCTCCATCCTGACCGTCGTAGCCAGCTTCGCCTGCATCATGTTCATCCTGCCCTTCGCGTCCCATCTGCCGTTCTACCTGTTCATGGCAGTGGTCATGATATGGAGCGCCTTGAGCTGGGCGCTCACTCCGGGACAGCAGAGCTACTTGATGCAGTGCGCCCCCGATACCGCAGACATCCAGCTGAGCCTGAGCTCCTCGGTGCTGCATCTGGGCATCGCGACCGGCTCTGTCGTCGGCGGGATGGTGATCGAGAAGAGCGCCGTCACCTACAACGCCTGGGTCGGCTGCTCCATCGTTCTGATAGCGTTGGCCGTGGCCGTCTATTCCTTGAGCCGCCCGTTCCGCGGCAAGGCGGCGTCCGCTCGCCAAGCAAGCTCCGGCGCCTCCGCGCCATTAGCCGAATCGTAACCAGAAGCCGCCCCGGGGCAGTAAGCCTCGGGGCGGTGTTGCGATCAGGGGCATTTACTGCACAACAATGAAACCATATTGCACTATTCAAATCATATATGATATGATATATGAAAACTATTACAAATAGAAACTGAGGCGAAACACATGGTCAATGCAATGATTAAGCTATGCGGCATGCAGCAGTGGACAGAGGCATTGGTATATCCGGAGAATAATACGGTCGAACGAAATGGTAAGCGCATTCATTCCTCCAGGCTGGCGTTGGATACTCCCGTAACCGACATGATTTACGGAACGCTGCTCAATTACAAGGGAGTACTGGAAGCGCTGGGGAATGCGGTGAATGAACCGCCTTACAACGCCCCCCCTATCGGCCCGGTCCTGTATATAAAGCCCGCGAATACACATATCGGGTACGGCTCGGCCATTCCTCTTCCCGCAGATGCCGAACAGATAGCCATCGGCGCTGCGTTAGGCGTCGTCATCGGCCGCACCGCAACCCGGGTAAGCGAATCCGAAGCGCTTGATTATGTAGCAGGCTACACGATCGTGAATGATGTCCAGATCCCGCATCAGCATCTGTTCCGGCCCGCTATCCGCCACCTGTCGCGGGATGGCTTCTGCCCCGCAGGTCCTTGGGTCATGAAGCCGGAAGCGATCGGCGACCCGCATAATCTGAAGATCCGCGTATATGTGAATGGGGTGCTGAAGCAAGAACAGACGACGGCCCGTCTGATTCGCACGATCCCCCGCTTGCTTGCGGAGGTTACGGATTTTATGACGTTGAACGCAGGCGATATGCTGCATGTCGGCATTCCCGAGAACGCGCCGCTCGCTGCAGCGGGAGATGGTGTCCGGATTGAAATCGATGGAATCGGGTGCCTGGACAATCCCGTTGTGCCTGAGCAGGGAAGAGTCGAAGGAGGAGAAGCGAGATGAGACATGCACGCGTCGCTTATTCAGGAGCGATTCATCACGCGATAGAATGGGACGGACGGCTGAAGCTTGATGACGGACGAGTAGTTAGCGAATCGGACGTCGTATGGCTTCCGCCGCTGCAGCCCCGGACGATATTCGCGCTCGGCTTGAATTATGCGGATCATGCCAGAGAACTATCCTTTGCCGCTCCGGCTGAACCGCTTGTGTTCCTGAAGGGACCCAACACATTAATCGGTCATCGCGGGCATACTCGCCGTCCCGCTGACGCCGCTTATATGCACTATGAGTGCGAGCTTGCCGTCGTGATCGGCCGCACCGCACGCGCCGTGAAGCAAGAAGTTGCTTACAATTATGTAGCTGGCTATACGGTAGCCAATGATTATGCCATCCGCGATTATCTGGAGAACTATTATCGGCCGAATCTGAGAGTGAAGAACCGGGATACATGCACCCCAATCGGCCCTTGGCTCGTAGACGCCGGCGATGTGCCCGATCCGATGAATTTGACTCTTCGCACCTACGTGAACGGCACCTTGACCCAGGAAGGCTCCACTGCCGACATGATCTTCAGCATTCCTGCACTTATCGAATATTTGAGCAGCTTCATGACACTGAAGCAAGGCGATATCATCCTGACCGGCACGCCCGAGGGATTGGTCAACACCGAGATCGGGGATGAAGTGGTGACCGAGATCGAAGGCATTGGCCGGCTAGTGAATACAATAGCAGGCGATGATGTTTTTCATATCCGGGTCTGATTCCCCGATGGACAACGCTTGAAGGAGGTAGTGTGTATGCCGCACATTATCGTGGAATATACAAGTAATATTAAAGAGGAAGCCAATATTCCAACGCTATTAAAAACGATCCACCATGTGCTCCTTGCACGGCGCGATAGTTTTCCCATCGGAGGGATTCGTTCGCGAGCGATCGAACTGCATGATTACCTCGTTGCCGATGGCACGGAAGATGACGCTTTCGTTCACATCACCTTAAAAATTGGTTCCGGCCGTTCGGAACAAGTCAAGCGAAATACATGCGACGCCCTGTTCGATGCGATCAAGACCCATTTTGCCCCGTTGTTCGACCAACGATATTTGGCGCTGTCGCTGGAACTGGCGGAATTTAGCGAAGGCGGCACCTACAAGCATAATAATATTCACGCAAGATATACAACTTAGCCTGGAGATGCCCGTCACGAGAGGGGGCTCATGGACTGGATCGGCCAATCAAAAGAGGCTGTCCCATAGGGAGTGCATACGGATTGGGAGAGCAGGTCAACAGAGAATGGGATAGTGTAAATAGGGATAGTGTAAGATGGTCGAAGATGTTATAAAGCGAAGCGGCGGAGGATGGATGAGGCAGTGAAATGCTGCGTGGATGCACTAGCGTTGCATCAATCTTTTTACGAAAATTTTCACCCTATAATTCTCTATATTTGTAACTTATTGAACTATATTCGTGGACAAAAATAAAGAAATCTCCTATTGTTGAGTTACCCTCAGCGTATCCATAAAACGCTCAACAAAGGAGATTTCTATGGATAACGTACCGAATCAAAACGTCATTTGTCAATGCCTAAAATGGTTACATGTGAATTCCACTAGAGATAAGTCATTGGACTACCGAGCCCAAAAGTTGTTTGTCGGTGCTTCGACACTCTTGTTTGTAGAGGCACAGCTCCAGCAACGAG
>NZ_LDIG01000113.1 GCF_015845845.1 Paenibacillus dendritiformis | reverse complement strand
TTTTTAGAGCCGGAAACGTTTCTTCGACAAACTGTTGTTGTTTAACAGGGTCTGCAGCGGCAAGCGTATACGTCGGTTTCGTATAGCTCATGCCCATATGTTCCATCATCTTCGAAACGCCGCGCAGCGAATAGGTACATCCATACGTACGCTCAATGTAGTCTGCTATCAGTTGCAACGTCCAATTGAATTTGGCGGTGAATCCAACGTCTGCTGGCACCTGGTTCACAATGACTTGCTTCAATGCGTCCCGCTGTTCTTTCGTCAGGCGTGGGGATCGCCCGGGAGAGAATTGCATGGCCAAGCCCGACAACCCTTCTTTTTCATAGGCGCGGATGTAAAGGCGAATAGTTTTCTCCGAACGACAGATGATCGTGGCAATCTCGCGTACAGACTTGCCCATTAATCGTAAACGTACGGTTTGAAGTCGCTCGTACATGCGGCGATCCTTCGTCGTTCTTATTCGTTCTTCAACTGCAGCCAGCGCTTCCTTGTTATCCATCTCATTCACCGCCTCATTCAGGGTATTTCTGAATTCGACAATGATGGGACAAAACCCTCCTGTTATGGAAGTTCAATAGTTTATTCTATATAGACCAACTCCATAAAAAACGATACTATTTCCAGGGGTGTTGATATGGTTTGTTAGCTCTTCATTATAGTGAAACAAATTACGTACAGAAGCGTCCACAAAAATTTGATTTCCGTACTTGGTGGAACGTTTTTCGAAACTTTGGGAATCATAATTTGCTGCAAAAACCGAGTTTGTTAAAAGAGTCGTAAATAAAAGCGTGAAAGTCAACAAGGTCATCGAGAGTTTTTTCATAAATCCTCATTCCTCCTCAATAAATTTTGTTTGCTCTTCACTTCGACTTACTTCTTCCTGAACTCAATTCAAAGTATATGATTTGTTTTTTGTCGAAAATCTTAAAGTTTGTACAGCTGATCCGACGTGTTTCGACATATTTTGGCATTTCTAGTCGAGCTTCGAAGCCAATGTATAAATCATTTAAAAGTTTTAGCATACAGTACATAACCAACGCTTTTGATAGTAACAAGAGGCTTTGGTTTTTTGGGATCATCCTCCATCTTCTTTCTAAGGCGATTAATATAGACATAAAGTTCTTGTCGGTCAAACAAATGATTTATTAGCCATCCACGTATGCTTTATTAACTGTTTGGTAGAAATAATTTGACCCGGTTTTATCGCAAATTGTTGTAATAGCCGAAGTTCTATACGAGACAAAGAACAAGGCAATCCCTTTTTCACCAAATTTGCTTATTCAAAATCAATATAACAATCTTCCTCGATAAAAAAACGATCATTAAACATGTTATCCCCCCTTTTTTCAGGTCCAGAAAACCTGCTCAATTTTCCGAGCCTCTACATAGTTATGTGATGCTGGGCGCCCTTATACATCAACTCCCATGGTTAACCACATCATTATTTTCCTTAAATTACCTTATTCATATTTAAGGAAAAATTAGATAATAATATGGATTTTTTATAAAAAAAGGACGCCTGCAAAAGGGCATCCTTGAGTCACAGTTAAACTCTTGAGTCCTACCGACCAAACTTCTTACCAACCATGGTCATAAACAAAATTAACATAGTTTGAAACAAAATCTGAAGGCTGCAGAAAAGTCGCGCTATTCGGTGCTCTATTTCCTGTGATTCCTTCATGAATACAGCAAGAGACTGCAGCCGTCAGGCGGTGCAGTCTCCATCCTTCCCTTGCTATAAACGCAATCATTCAACGCTTGGAGGCATACCATTCGTTGGCGGCCTTCACCATCGCTTCGCCGCCCTGAGCATACCATTCCGCGAGGAACTGATCATAATTGTCCAGCGGCTCTGCCCCGCTGATGAAGTTGATGAACGTGTCCTCCTGGAATTTGTTCAGCCGCTGCAGGTTTTTGGAGATGTCCGGAATCGGCGGCGCCGAGCTCATCGGATCGATAACGATCAAGCCCTCCGCATTCTTCTTGAAGGTGACGAAATAGTTTTCCACAACCGGATTTTTCTTGAGGCGCGCCTGCCAATACGTCGGATAATTGTTCTCGTCCACGCCCGTCAGGAAGGCGCTCGCATTGCTGCGCTCGTCCGCGAACTTCGGCATAATCGGCGTGTACACCCCGTTCTCGAACGTGTGGTGAACTCCTTCTTCCCCGATGGCAATGCCTTTGAAGATATCCTTATCGAATTTCAGATCGAGCCACTTGATGGCTTCTTCCTTATTCTTCGAAAACTTCGGCACCGCGATATAATAGTTGGTCGTATTGCCGGCCGATCCTACCCGCGCCACGCCCGCTTTGTCTTTCAGGACGGGCATAATCTCCAGCTTCGCCTCCGGGAAGTTTTTGGCCAAAGCGTTCACGAGATTCGGAGCGACCCACCATCCCGGACTGTACATGGCCGCCTTCCCGCTGGCCATCTTTTCGATGGATTTGTCCGCCGTGTTAATGCCCCATTCCGAGTCGATCAGCCCCTCTTGATACAGCTGTCTCATGAAGGCCAGGTACTCCTTCATCTCCGGCGCTTCGACGGAATGAATGATTTTGCCGTCCCGTTCCAGCCAGGCCGTCGTCAAGCCGAATACACTGGCGATGTCCGGATGGACAGGAGCCTTGCCGCCCGTCAGCGGAATGACATTCTTCTTCTCCTTGAACGCCCTCAGCACCGTGACCAGCTCGTCAAGATTGGTCGGCACCTTCAGATTCAGCTCATCGAGCCAATCCTTGCGCACGACGAGCGCATACGATGCCCCGCCATTGCCGCCGCCGGTCTCCGGGATGGCATACGTTTTGCCTTCATACTGCGCGCTGACCCAGGAATCGGGCCCGATCACCTGCTTCATGTTCGTGCCGTACTTCTCGATCAGATCGTCGAGCGGCTCCAGCGCTCCAGATGACACGAGCTGATAGTATTGCGCGGGCGCCAGCTTCAAAATGTCATACGGCTCCTTGTTCGCCATGAGCAGATTCAGCTTCTCGTCGGCGTTCTCCGCCGGAAGCATCTCGTATTTGACCGTATAGCCGGTCTTCTCCTTCAAATACTGGGCGACCGGGTCCCCGTTCGGCTCGAACCGATCGAACGGCATCAGCTGGCGGAGCTGCTTGCTGTATCCTTCCCCGCCTTCTGCGCCTTGACCCGACTTGGCGCCGCTGCAGCCGATAAGCGACAATGCCGTTATAATCGCCACCACCGAAACCCAAATCCGTTGACGCCGCATGAGCAATCCCCCGTTCTTTTTGATCTTGTGCGCACGCATACGTGCCTAGATGTTCATTCATGCGGTTAACCTTTAACGGAGCCAATTAACACCCCTTTCACGAAGTATTTCTGCAGAAATGGATAGACGAGCAGGATCGGCAAGGTCGCGACCAGAATCGAAGCGGCCTGAATCGCCTGCGGCGTCGAGTTCATGACGGCATCGATATTCGGCACATGCCCTCCATCCTGATAGGTGATGTTGGAGTGAATCAGCAGTTCCTTCAGATACAACTGAAGCGGTTTCAAATCCGGAGAATTGATGTAAATCATAGAAGCAAAATAATCGTTCCAGAAGCCAACCGCATAGAAGAGCGCGATCGTAGCGAACACCGGCAGAGACAGCGGAACGGTAATGCGGAACAAGATCGTCAGATTCGAGGCCCCGTCCATCTTGGCCGACTCTTCCAGTTCGTCGGGAAGCGATTCGAAGTAGTTTTTAATGATTAACATGTTGAATACGCTGATCATGCTCGGCAAAAAAAGCACCCATAGCGTATCGATGAGATTGAGCCGGTGCATAAGCAAATACGTCGGAATGAGACCGCCGCTGAACAGCATCGTGAACACGTACATGAGTATGAAAAACTTCCGTCCGCGCAGCCGCGGCTTGGACAGAGGATAGGCGGCGATCGCCGTCATGACGAGCCCCAAAGCGGTCCCCGCCACTGTAATGATGACGGAAACCAGGAAGGCGTTCATGAATTTGGCGTCGCTCAAGACGTACGCATACGTGCCGAACTGAATATCGACCGGGAACAACGACACCCGCCCCGACACCACAGCCTCTTCGCCGCTCAGCGATTTGGCGATCAAGTTGAGGAACGGGAACAGCGTTGTCCAGGACACGATGGCAAAAAAGAGATAGTTCAGCGCCTGAAAGATGCGCTCTCCCGTCGACATGCGGATCGCCGTCCGCACCCCTTTCGTCTTTCGACCGGTTTTCATGCCAGGCCTCCTTTCTTCGTCAGTCGTTCCGCTGCGGCTGCGTTCCCGCCCTAGCTCTGGCGTTCGGCTGCACCGCCCGCCGACGCGCCCCTACCAGATGCCGCGGTTCAGCAGACGCCGGCTAAGATAATTTCCGCCGACAATCAGAATGAAGCCGACAATGGAATCGAACAGTCCTACCGCGGCCGAGAAGCTGTAATTCTGTTCGCCGAGCCCGGTGCGGTACACATACGTTCCGATGACATCCGAGACATTATAGACGACCGGATTGTACATGACGAGAATCTGCTCGGTGCCGGCCTCCAGCATGTGGCCGAGCCGCAGAATGAACATAAGCAAAATGACCGGAACCAGACCCGGGAGCGTAATATGCCAGATTTGGCGGAACTTGTTCGCGCCGTCGATTTTGGCTGCCTCGTACAGCTGCGGATCGATGGAGCTCAGCGCCGCCAAGTAGACGATCGTGCCCCAGCCCGCCTCCTTCCAGCCGGCCGTGCCGACGAGCAGCCAGCGGAAGACGCTGTTGTCGAGGAAAAATTTGATCGGCTCTCCGCCGAACCATTCAATCATCCGGTTGACAAGCCCCCCGTTGATGGACAGCAAATCCATGAACATCCCGCTGACGATAACCCAGGACAGGAAGTGAGGCATGTAAATAATCGTCTGCACCGGTCGTTTGAACCACATTTTTGTCAGCTCGTTCAGCAGGATGGCCAGCACGATCGGAAGCGGAAACAGAAGCGCGATCTTCATCACCGAAATGATAAGGGTATTCCAGAACACCTGCGCGAACTTCGGCGAGTGGAACAGCCGCTCGAAATGCTGCAAGCCGACCCATGGGCTGTCCGCGATGCCGCTGAAAATGTTGAAATCCTGAAAGGCAATGACGACGCCGTACATCGGGGTATACTTGAACAAGAGCAAAAAAGCGATGCCCGGCAAAAGCGCGATATACAAGTCCCAGTCCTTGCGCACGTCGCTCCCCAGCTTGCGCCAGTAACGCTTCCTCTGCGGACGCGGAGCGGCGGCGATATCCGCATTTCTTATCTCCACTTGGCTTCCCTCCTCTCTTGCGGGCCCGTACCCCGTACCGGCTGCAATGTATTCCTGTATTACTAGCGTAAGGGAAGGCCGCTATCCAGAAAACGGGAAAGCCATGACTTCTTCTGGTAAATTGATGTCTATGGCCGTGAACGGCTTGCCCGTTGCCCGAAGGCATCCTCCGCTAGCCCCGCTTCCATTCGCTCGGCGTGACTCCCCAATATTTGCGGAACACCTTCGTAAAATAACTGACATCGCGGAAGCCGGCGGCTTGAGCGGCATCATACACCCGCTTCCCTTGAAAGAGCGCCTCCTTGGCCCGCTCCATCCGGCGCTCCAGCACATAGGCCGAGAACGGCTGCTCCATCTCCTGCTTGAACAGCCGGCTCAAGTAAGAGGCGTTAATGAACAGCCGATCCGCCACCCCTTGCAGCGACAGCTCGCCATGAAGCTCCCGCTCGATCAGCTCCTTCACCTCCGCCACGAGCCGATTGCCGCCGCGCCGCCTGACCAGGCAGGCTTGCGCGCCGATGCGTTGAATCACGCTCCGCATCCAGCCGCTCCATTCCTGCTTCGTGCGCAGCTCCGACGCATGATGGAACGATTCCGCCTCCTCCTCCATCACCTCATGGACCGACCATCCCTGCTTGTGCATCCACGTGACGATCCACGACTGCAGCAGCAGCATCTGCTCCTTGAGCGCCTCGGCCTGCTCGATGGCGCACACCTCGCCGATCCAGGCCTCCGCCGCCGCTGACGCCTGACGCTCGTCGCCGGTGCTCCAGGCGATATCCAGTTCCCGCATCCAGCGCTCGCTCTGGACGGCCGCCGCATCCGGCGGCGGTACGCTCCCGCCTTCGCGATACGGGATGACGAGGTCGCCCCCATGCACGAACCGCTGGCCCAGCGCGAACATCGCCTCCTTGTACAGGCGGGGCGCATCCTCCAGCGCTCCATGCGCCGAGCTGATGCCGGCGCTGGCCGTCAGCTTGAGCGATGTCTTGATATGCTCCAGCATCGCGCCCGCCATGGCATGGATGGCGATGACTTCGTCCCCGTCCGCCGGGCCGCCATCGCCGGGAGCATGCCGGAACAGAATGGCGATCGGCTTCTCGACATCCCGGCAGATCAAGGCCGAGCGGGCTCCCATCGAGCGGAGCGTCTCCTCGGCCACCTGGCCGACGGCAAAGTGAATCAACGCGGCATCTTCCCCGAATGCCTGCGCCCGCTCAGGGGGTACGGGATCGGGCTCCATCACCATCACCGCATAGCGCTCGTCCGCATTGAGCGTGATGCCCAGCTCCGCCATCCGCAGGCGGAAGGCCTCGGCAGACAGGCCTCCCTCGAGGCCCAGGCGCAGCGTACGCTGCTGCAGAGCCGGCAGATGGGCCTGCCATTGCTGGCGCAGCGAGGCATAGTCATGCTTGCGCTGAATCTCCAGGCGGCGTTCCGCGACCGCCTCCGCGACGGCCCGCACAATCGCATCCTGGCCCGCCGGCTTGAGCAAATATTGCTTGACGCCTAGAGCGAGCGCTTCCTGCGCGTACGGGAAGTGATCATGGCCGCTCAAAATAATGGCCTTCACCTCGGCATTCCAGGCCATCGCCTGCCGCGCCAGATCAAGGCCGTTCCCGTCCGGCAGTTGGATATCGACGAGCAAAATGTCCGGACGCTTCACCTGCAGCCACCGCCTGCCTTCTTCCGCCGTCGCGGCCGCGGTCACCCCGGTTATGCCGGCCTGCTCCCATGGCATTAACTCCGTCAAGCTGTGACGAAGCCGCGGTTCATCCTCGATGATTAACAAATTCATGCTTCTCCCTCCTGTCTCTTCCCAATAATACAGACCCCATATAATACAGATCGTGAATCCTATCCCCACCGCTCAGGTGAAAAGCCAATGCATTCTTTAAAATCCCGTGCCCCGCTTTCGGCACCCTTCCATACTCCGAGTCCAACACCGTCCTGGCATCAAGTCTTATCCCGTGCGCAGGGCCGTCTCGTTCGGCGCTCCCAGCGGAAGTATGAGCGTGACGGACGTGCCCTCTCCAGGAGCGCTGTCTATGCGGATGTCGGCTTGCGGGCCGTAATTCAGGCGCATGCGCGCCGCGACATTCCTTAGCCCATAGCCTGCGCCTGCGTGCCCATCCGGCTGCGCCTGATGCTGATCCGGCTGCCGCAGCACCTCCGAGAGCTCCCGCTGCAGCCGCTCCCTCGCCGCGGCCGGCATCCCCGCGCCCGAGTCGGTTACCGCGATGACCAGGGCCGGCCGCGTTCCGATGTCCTCCAGCCGCGTCGCCACGCGAAGCACCGCCTCCCGTCCCGACTTCTCCACGCCGTGGATAATCGCGTTCTCGACGACGGGCTGCACGAGCAGCTTGACGATGGGAAGCGGCTCCGTCTGCGGGTCGATGTCGTACTCGACCCGAAATTGATCCATGAACCGGAGCTGCTGAATGCGGATATACACATGCAGATGCTCCAGGCTTTCCTTGACGGTGAGCATATCCTTCCCCTTGCTGAGACTGAGCCGGAAAAAGCGGGACAGATTCAGGACCATCTCCGCGATATCCTCCGCCTCGGATTGCTGCGCCATCCAATAGATAGAATCCAATGTGTTGTACAGGAAATGGGGATGAATCTGCGACTGGAGCAGCTTCAATTCGGTATTGGCCAGCCTCAGGCTCTGCTCATAATGGTCCCGAATGAGATGCTGCTGCTTCGAGGCCATCTGATTGAACAGATCCGTCACAATGCCGAACTCGTCCCGCCGATCCGATTCGAGCCGCACGTCCAGATTGCCGCCGGTTATCGCCCGCATGCCGCGGGCAAGCTTTCGCAGCGGCGCGGCGATTCCGGTATAAATGCTGAAAGCCATAAGAACCGCAAGCACGATGCTGAGCGCGATGATGAACACGGCATAATGCTCCAGCTTGTAGGATTGCGCGAAGATTTCGCTTTTGGGCTGGGCCAGCGTCAGAGTCCAGCCGTAGTAGGGCGATGCCGCGCGGATCAGCACTTGATCGCCCTCCTCGGCATGCGCGGCGTAGCTGTCAACCGATGCGGGCCGCCGGCTTGTCCCCGTGACCCACTTCCCATCGGCCGTATACAGATGCAGCTCGGACCGGGGCGAGGGCAGTAGAGAGCGGATATATTGCTGCAAGCGCGCCGTATTCAGGCTAATAATAAGCGCATGCCGCTCCCGATCCGGGTTATAAATATCCATCGATCGCACCACGGCCAGACTGTCGACGCCGAAGACTTGACCGAACGGCTTCCCTCCGCCGATGCGTTCGTCCGGCTGCATGAACACAATGCCCGTCCCCATCCCGTTCAGCGTCTGCCGCAGCCAGATGCGCTCATTCGCCCGATCGACAGGCAATACGCCATGCGCCGTAGAGATGACGGCATTGGAATGATCATGATAGACGGCAATCTGGGAGAACATCGGATGAATGGACAGGAAGTCGGAGAACTGGCGCTTCATGCGGGCGAAGGCCATCACCTCCTGGGGCCCCAGCACGCGATTGGCTTGATTCAGCGTGGCGACGATCTCCGGATCGGTCGACAGCATGGCCGACACTTCCTCCACGTTTTGCAGCACGAGCTCGATATTGTCCATCAGCGCGTGCATGGCGCTTTCCGTCCGTGCTGTCGTCTCGGACAGCAGCAGTTGCCGCGATCGCTCATTCGAGAACCATCCGGTTAGCGTCAGCGGAACAAGAATGAGCACAAAATAAACGGTCAAGCGCCACTGAATGCGTTGGCGGAATCGATTAGAAAGCTCCCGAAGCATGGGGATCACTCCCTTTCCGCAAAGAACCGTGCACATCGCTCACCGCTTCGCGAGCCGGCTGATTCCGGCTGAACTGGTACCACGCATTCGCCTCGCGCGTCATCTCTTCCCCGCCTTCGGCCAGCCACTCGGCCGCATATGCATCGAAATCATCCAACGGACGCTCGCCAAGCACAATCTCGATCAGCCGATCGTTCTTCTTCGCCAGCATCGGCGCATAGCGGGTCATGGCCGGAGTCGGAAGCGACCGAAAAGCGTTCGGCATCACATGAGGAGCAATATGCTGGAGGTTATCGTACAAGCGATAATGCAAGCCCAGCGAATCCAGCCGGCTTCGGATGTAGCCGCTCTCGGGAATATCGGCCAGATTGGCGTACAGGCCCCGGTATTGATCCCGGTTATGCAGGCGCATGTCCGTCACCCGTCGGTCACCCTTCCATGCCCATACTTCCCCTTCGAAGCCGAACTTCAGCGTGTCCCTCCCCTCGCCGGCAATGAAATTCAACAGCTTCAGCACTTCAACCGCGTGCGGGCTCGTGGCGGGAATCACTTGATAGGAACGCACCGTCGGCAGCGCATATGTGCCGGCCCCGCCGGGTCCTTGCGGATACGGGAGCGTAATCCATTCCGCTTGCGGGTCGCGCGCCGCGCTTTTCTCAAGGACGCCGCGGGTGTCATACCATGTGCCGGTGAACAACCCAATCCGCCCTTCTATCACTTGCCGCTCCAGCCCCCGCTGCGTCTGAATCGGGAACAGCGGATCCACGAGCCCCTCCGCCACCAGCCCGCGGATGAAGGCGAGGGCGTCTTTCATTTCCGGCAAAATATTGGAATAGACGAGCTTGCCGTCCCGCTCTACCCACTGATTCAGCTGCACGCCGAATGCGCCGAACCACGGGGAGGATCGCCCGAAATCTTCAAAAAAGCTGGTGCCGTATGGATTCCGAATGCCATTGCCCTCCGGATCGAATGCGGAAAAAGCCCGCATTACGGCTACGATCTCATCAAGCGTCTTGGGCAGCGCAAGGCCAAGACGGTCCAACCAATCTTTGCGGATGTACATCATTTCCAATCCTTTCGCTTCGTTCAGACTCGGAATGGCGTACACTTGGCCGTTGAAGGATACCTGCTCCCACACTTCGGCGGGAACCCGTTCCTTCAACTGCGGAGCATAGCGTTCAATCAAATGATCGAGCGGAGCCAGCATCTGCTTGCGCGCGTAATGCGAGACCCAATTCGGATCGGAAATGCTGATCAGATCAGGCGTATGGCTCGACATCATCATTGCGCCTACCCGATCTTCATACCGGTGCCACGGAGGAATAATGACCTCTACCTGGAGCCCCGTCTCGTCCTCGATATACGACAGATACGGATTATCGTTCTCTGTCCACGGCTCGGGAAACTTGATCCCGAGACTGTTCATCACGATCGTGATCGAGGGGCCCGTTCGATCCCGCTCGGCCTTCATCCAATCCACGTTGGACGGATGGCAGCCGGCGAGCGACAGCGCCAACGAACAGCATGTCCAGGCTGCCAAGATGGACTTCCATTTGCCGCACATCGCCCTTACCAGGGTTGTAAGCGCATTCAACATTTTCTTTGATACCGTTGTTCCTTTATACTCCTGCACTCCTCTCTCTCCTTTCCTGTTGCTGAAGTTCACGGCTCCATGCCGCAATATATACAAAAAGGGCCTATCAGTATACATGTTCTGATAGACCCTTGTCCAAAGCTTATTCTACTCTTCATCCGCTAACCGTTTCAAGCGGCCGGCCTGCCCGCTAAAAATGATCCATCTTCGGCGCTTGCCCATCATTTGCAACTTTACATTTGTCAAAAATGTAAAGTTAAATTATACTAATACTATACAGTTTAGAGTACGAAACTAGGAGCAACCACCACGAATCGGAGCGATGAACCCATGTCACATAAAACGAAAGTTACTCAGCAGCAAATCGCCGACGCTCTGGGCCTGTCCCGGAACACTGTATCCAAGGCGCTGAACAACGATCCCGGTCTGCGTGAAGACACGAAGCGGCGCGTCCTGCAAAAGGCGGTCGAGCTCGGTTATATGAAGATTCATCATGACCTGGCCTCTTCCGAGGCTTACGCCGCAGAGAACCGGCTTGTCGCGCTGCTGACCCATTCGGACTATATGGGCAATCCTTATTGGATGTCTTTCTTGAAGGGGCTGAACGCGACGCTGAAGGAAGCAGGCTGCACGTTGACGATGACCATCGTCGATATGGAGGAAGAGCGCCAGCTTCTCCTTCCGGGACTATTTCACCAGCAGAAGCCGGCGGGAGTCATCACGATCGGGCCATTCCTCCGCGAATACTACGAGATGATTGCATCTACCGGAACGGCATCCCTGTTCATCGACACTCATGCCGACTATAAGCCCGGCGATTTGAAATGCGATATTTTGCTGGCCGACAACAAGCACAGCGTGCATAAGCTGACGAGCAAGCTTATTGAGCAGGGCCACCGGAATATCGGCTTCGTGGGAGATATCGGCTCATGTCTGAGCTACCGCGAGCGTTGGGAAGGCTTCCAGCTTGCCTTGCGGGACCACGGGATGGAAGCGAACGAGGAATATTGCATCATCAACCGGATGCAGCGCCATTATTACACGGAGGCGGAACTGCGGGAAGCCTTCCACGCCATGAAGCGGAAGCCGACTGCCTTCGTCTGCGTGAACGACGCTATCGCGCTTGAAATCATGACGATCATACGCCAATCGGGGCTCGGCATTCCGGACGATATCGCATTGACCGGCTTCGACAATATCGCGGAATCGATACTGGTGCAGCCGTCTCTGACGACCGTACATGTTCCCAAGGAGGAAATGGGCATGCGGGCAGGCGACCAGATCGTGTGGAGAATGGACCATCCGAAGCGGCCGAACGAGATGATCCGGCTCGATGTCGAGATGATGTGGCGGGAGTCGTGAGCGCGCCCCTCCCCAGTGATCGGCGCCGGCCTCTCTCCCGCTGCATGATTTCAAATGTAAACTTACATTCATTTTAAAATGTAAGTTAAATCAGATAGTTTTGTAGGATTTTTGATACAAAATGCACATTATAAACTTGACATTATGCCAAGTCTCGATTACTCTGGATGTAGGAAAAGGGCGTTTTGTCCTGCGTCATTTTTTCGGCGCGCAGCATTCGCCGGCAGCAGGTGGTGACCGCCCAGGTCTATGATGGGTCCTTCCTGCCCAGACTGTAAGGGAGGGGCTGGAGAGCTTCGCCGGCCTGAAGGTGCATGTCTATCCACGCTGTACGATATTTCATCATGACATTATTTGCAAAGTGAGGAGTCACATCATGAGCCAATTGAAGATTCTCGGTCCGGATATCCCGAACATGCCGTGGGAAGAGCGGCCAGCAGGCCATAAAGAGGTGTTGTGGCGCTACAGCAACAACCCGGTCATCCCGCGTGATTTGCTGCCTAATTCCAACAGTATCTTTAACAGCGCCGTCGTTCCTTTCGAGGGCGGATTCGCAGGCGTCTTCCGCTGCGATGACAAATGCCGTTACATGCGGCTTCATGCCGGCTTCAGCAAAGACGGTTTGAACTGGGACATCAACCCGGAGCCAATCAAGTTCCAATGCGACGATCCGGAGATCGGCAACTTCATCGAAGGCTACGATCCGCGCGTATGCTGGATCGAAGACCGCTTCTATGTCACCTGGTGCAACATTTACCACGGGCCGACAATCGGTGTCGCTTACACATATGATTTCAAGACATTCCATCAGCTTGAAAATGCATTCTTGCCATACAACCGCAACGGGGTCATGTTCCCGCGCAAAATTAACGGCAAATATGCCATGCTGAGCCGTCCATCCGATACGGGCCATACTCCATTCGGCGATATCTTCTACAGCGAGAGCCCGGATATGGAGCACTGGGGCCATCACCGTCATGTCATGGCGCCTATGGGCGGATGGCAGAGCAAGAAGATTGGCGCAGGCCCAATCCCAATCGAGACAAGCGAAGGCTGGCTGATGATCTATCACGGCGTGCTCAACTCCTGCAACGGCTTCGTTTACGCATTCGGCGCCGCGCTGCTTGACTTGGAGCAACCATGGAAAGTCCTGTACCGCAGCGAGCCATACCTGCTGCAACCATCCACTCTGTACGAGTGCGTCGGCGACGTTCCGAACGTTGCATTCCCATGCGCTTCGCTCGTGGATGCCGCTACCGGCCGCATTGCGATTTACTACGGCGCAGCCGATACCGTAACAGCAATCGCCTTCGGTTATGTAGACGAAATCATCGACTTCGTGAAAAACAACTCCCGCGTAGAGTAATCACGAAGCCGTAACCAACTGCAACCGCAAAGATGCACTTGAACCTATGGTTCTGCCGCTTTCTTTGTAACCCCTATAACACGCCCCCTGCGCGACGTCAATCGTCATTACAGGGGGCGTCTATTATTTCCTCAGTTCAGTTGACCGAATCCGAAATCCAGCAGCTTGTGCGAGTCCTTCCATACCTTATCACTTGTGGAATGAAGGACGACGGCAATCAGATGGCGGCCATCCCGCACGGCCGACGACACGAGACAATACCCTGCCTCATCCGTGAAGCCGGTCTTTATCCCCGTAGCTCCTTCATAATAATATTCACTCCCTTTTTGCAGCAGTTGATTGCGGTTGACCAATCCCGACACTTCGCCCTGGGCTCCAACCGAGGCCGGGGTCACCTCCGCATACGTCATACGGACAATCGCGCGGAAATGCTTGTTCTTCATCGCCTCTTGAGCGATAAGCGCCAAATCATACGCCGAGCTGTAATGATCCGGATCATTCAGACCGTGCGGATTGTTGAAATGAGTGTTCCGCAGCCCCAGCTCCTCGGCCCGTTCATTCATCATGCCGACGAACACCTCCATCGCTTCATCGATGCTCATATCCGGATCGCCGCTTGCCTCGCGTCCGATCTGAACCGCAATCGTTCGCGCCGCATCATTGCCGGATGGAAGCATTAGCGCTTCAATCAACTGATACCAGGAAATCTGCTGGCCCGGCTGCAACCCGGCCGTGCTCTCCCCCGGCTCCTTAAGGAGGACCTCCTGGCCCACTTCCACCGTGTCATTCCCCTGCTTCCGCTCCAGACCAAGCAACGCCGTCATCATTTTCGTCGTGCTGGCAGGCGCCTTCCGTTCCTGATCATTTTTAAAAAAGAGCACCTTCCCCGTATCCTGATCAATCACGATCGCCGCCTCAGCCCCCAAATCATAATGCGCGAACAACCGGTTGTCCGTTTCCGGACGCAATTCAGCCAGAGCACTTTTCAAAAATTGCTTAACCCCCAAAGTCGTCGGCTGCGCCCAAAACCATACCCCTACAGCAATAACCGCTCCCAACAGCACCCACCGCTTCTTCTCAACTGCTTTCATGATTTATCTCACCTTTTCGTCATTATCGTTCTTAGAATGATCCTCATTCTATAGAACCTCGCTTAACATAGTTGTAAGCAATAATGAACAAAACATAAGAAAGTATGAAGAAAACATGAAGCCCTCCCATCGGCCCCCTCTGGAGACAGCACATTTCTCTCGCCTACTGGCTCAGAATCACATTCCATCGCATGTAGTCTTGGTCTCAATCTCCGGCTGCCCAAAATGCCTCTGCCCCTATACTGCGAGTCTCCCACCCACTCAGGATACTCTCGCCACACTTGGTGGTAATTCTCCCAGTAGTTCAGGAGTGTGTTTGCACCTTCTTATAGTGAATATCCCACCCGCTCAAGGAGGCAGGTTGCGGCTCCTTATAGTGAATATCCCAGCTGCTCAGGGACGCAGTTGCTGCTCCTTATGCCGAGGCTCCCAATCATTCAGGGTGCATTTAGTCTTATGATGCATATCCCAACTACTCAAGCAATCAGGGTTCAAAACAATGGTTTTCATATATCGATGCTCGGTGTAGTTTTATTCCTTAATACCAAGAATTCCCTTGACATGGAAACTAATGTTCGGTATCTTATAAATAAGAACATATGTTTGTTTTAATCTGAAATTTAGGAGGGTCTCGGGTGAAAGGCTGGACAAACGTTGGTACGTTGGAGGAGTTGATGGAGCGGTTCCCTACAGATGATTCATGTATACCTGCCCTGTTTGCGCTGAAATGGCCTCACGGCTACCGCTGCCCGAACTGCCGGCATACGCGTGCCTATGTCATCCGGACGCGGCGCCTTCCTTTGTACGAATGCAGCGCTTGCCAGCACCAGACATCCCTGACTGCAGGGACAATCCTGGAAGGCAGCAGAACCTCCCTGCGGAAATGGATAGTTGCGATATGGTTTGTAGCTCGTCGGGATGAAGGAATTAATGCGGTCAGGCTGAGCTCTATTATTGAGGTTACCTACAAGACGGCATGGGCGATGCTCCATAAGATTCGTACTGCGATTAGCTGCGCTGACGAGCAAGAGCAGCTTGAGCATCACGTTCATGGCTTTATCGCCTATTACGGCAGCAGTCGCCAATATTCCTGTTTCGAGCTGACAGCACAGGAACATCCGCTTATCGTGGCCGCCTCGCTGGCTCCAGACGGTCAGGAGCAGGAGTATAAAATGAAACTGGTCAACCGGCAGCACATGTCCGGCAAGCTGCTGCTTCCTTCGGGATGCGATGACTTTATTGAACAACACGTATCTGCACTGACCGCTGCCATCTCTATTACCCGCCAACGATTTCGGGTCAAGCGCAATAGCCCCCTATATACCGTGTTCCGGCGAGCAAAACGTTGGCTTTGCGATACGTTCCGCGGGATAAGCGGCAAGTACCTGCAGCTTTATTTAGATGAATTTTGTTACCGGGAAAATGCAGCCTCCCGCCACGCAACCGGATGGGGGACTTTGGCTGAGATATGCTTTGCCAGGAACGGGGCGAGGGAACGTTATTTGAAACGGGCAGGCGCATTGCGAGGCCGCTCCCGATATATGAGAGCTGCGTGAATCAATTCGCAGCGAAACGGAGTTTGCCTCAGCTCGTGCATCCATTAAATCATAAAAGTTTTTGACCTATAAGAGTCATAACTGATTTTACATCGATATTTAATATGGGAAATAATTTATGGGATGTAGTGTCGTCTATTTCGTTCTGCGATTTTGACATGCTGCGGGCTGCTCATTTCTTCTTAATGAGGTACTATTCTGTTCAGATCCGGCTATAGCCTGTTTCTATTTATCTTTCGGCATCATAATTATATGGCTTCCTTTATTCTATGTTTGCCACGGATACATACTAGTTGACACCATCATTTTGCTTTTCCTGGGTGAATGTTCCTTTTCCTAATCGCTTTTTTCTGAGGGACGGGGATACCGATCAAACGAAACGCAGACAGACGATCAAAAGAAGCGCTGACAGACCATCAAAAGAAACGGCTACACCGATTAGATCCAAGAACCGTAGAGGTAATGAAGGATAGCAAGCCCTCACCTCCTACCCCACGAACCAACGCCGCCAAGAAAAAAAGCAGCGCCCCCGGCACTGCTCTGACCACCGTATTTAGACCATATTATTCGGGCACATTGGTTGAGGCTCTTTGCCCAGACACGCCGTCTGCTTGACTCTTATAAGCAGGAGCAGGCGGAGCGATTCGCGGAAGCTCGATAATGAACAGCGTTGCCTGAGGCGAGCTTTCGGCACGGATAGTTCCGCCATGAAGCTCGATAATCGTCTTGGCGATCGCAAGGCCGAGTCCGGAGCCGCCGGTTTTCTCGGATCGTGATTTTTCGACCCGATAGAAGCGCTCGAAGATATGCGGCAAATCTTGGCTCGGGATAGGGTCACCCGCATTTTTGACGATAATCTCCACCTTGTCTTCATCTTGGCGAAGATGAAGCTCCACGACGCTGCCGCTGTATGCATAGTGCATCGCATTGGACAACAGATTGTCGAACACGCGCACCAGCTTGTCGGGATCGGCGTTAACCCAGCATTTGTCCGTATTGCTGCTCATTTGAAGGGTCAGTCCGGCCTGCTCCATCGGGTAGCGGTAGTGAACGCACAACTGGCCAGCCATCTCAGACACGTTCATCGGCTTGGTCCGTAAAGTCATTCCGCCGTTCATCCGCGTATATTCGAACAGATCGTTAATCATGACATTCAGCCTCTCGGCCTTCTCATAGGCAATATGAATATATTGCCGAAGCTCCACTTCATCGCGGTAACGGTCCTGCTCGACCAGCCCCAAATAACCGAGAATCGAAGTAAGCGGCGTCCGCAAATCATGGGATACGCTCGTAATCAGCTCGTTCTTCGTCCGTTCCGCCAGCCGTTCTTCCTCAATAGAGGTCTTCAATTGGTAGACCATGATATCAATGTTCTTGGCCAGACGCCCAATCTCGTCATCGGTCGTAATATTGCACCTCTGATCGAAATCCCCATCCGCAATATGCTGCACCGTCTCTGTAATCCGCTCGAGACTGCCGATCAGCTGGCGATTCAGCAGCACATAAAAGAGGATAAAGAGGATGATGCCCGCAATCACCATCGTCGGCACGACGCCCACCTCAAACGCCAAGAAATTGATGATGCGGTATGTGACAGGCTCCTTCAGTTCCCGTATCACGCCGGCGGCGAACATGAGCAATACAAGGCTCATAAAGGTAAGAAGCAGCGTCAGCGCAAACCTGAAGAGCAGCTTCCAACGGATGCTTTTAGCCCAATGCTTGTTCAATCTTATACCCTACTCCCCATACGGTCTGTATATATTTCTCGCCATGGGCCTCCAGCTTGTCCCGCAGCTTGCTGATATGCACCGCTACTGTATTGTGGGAGCCGTTGAAGCTCTCCTGCCATACCCGTTCGTACAGTTCTTCCGCGCTGTATACTCTTCCTGGATTGCTTGCCATTACATAGAGGATCTCGAATTCCATCGAGGTTAAATGGATGGGCTGCCCGTTCACCCGGACGGAATGCGTCGCCTTGTTAATCTCAAGATCCTGGATGCGAATGACCCCGGCAGGCTCGGAGCCTGCCTGGATATGAGCGTTCAACTGATAAGTGCGGCGAAGAAGCGATTTGACGCGGGCCACCAGCTCCAACGGATTGAACGGCTTCACCATATAATCGTCCGCGCCGGTCATCAGCCCCATAATTTTGTCCATGTCCTCCGCCTTGGCGCTCAGCATAAGGACCGGTATCGCCTGCTTTTCCCGAATCTTCAGGCAGACGGACATCCCGTCCAGCTTCGGCATCATGATATCCAAAATAACCAGATCCACCGGATCCCGCTCCAGCACCGACAAAGCCTCAACCCCGTCATGGGCCTTGCACAATTGGTAGCCTTCGTTCCGTAAATATATTTCGATTAAATCGGCAATTTCTTTATCGTCATCCACAATTAAAATGCGGGTCACGTTCGAACCTCCTCGCTATATTCGTGAACCTTTCGGCTTTAGCATAACAACATCAGAGGGCTGAATTCAAGCGTACCCGTGATTTGCCACAGCCCAATCGTATCTGTTCTTCGCTCCTTGGGAGCTCCGCTGCAGCGGATCACTGATCCGGTACGCCCGTGAGACCGGCATCGTCAAGACGGAGCAATGGGGAGCCGTCTGTGGGCCTTGCACAAAAAAATCCTGTGTCACGCAAAGGGCGACACAGGATGGCGCTTACAGACTCTTATTTATGTCTTATTTTGCCGGAGCGCCTACCGCTTCCAGCCAAGCCTTCGCGATCAGCGCGTGGCCAGCGGGCGTCGGATGAACGCCGTCCGGAGCCCAGAATTGCGATTCGCGGCGGGCGGCCGCCTGCGCGAACAGACCGTCCAGCGGCACATAGTAAGCGCCGTATTCCCGAGCAAGCCCGCGCACGATATGAATTTTCGGATCCAGATCCTCCCGCCATTGCGTCCGATCGGCCGGCACCGGCAGCACGAACGGCTCGACGAGCACGAGCTGCGCTTCCAACTCCTTCAAGGTTCGTTCAATAATATCGCGATACCCCGACTCGAATTGCTCGGCCGTCGTCTCCTCCTGACGGGTATAGCGCCTCCAGCAATCGTTAATTCCGATGTAAATGCTGACCCATGTCGGCTTCAGCTTCAGGCAGTCTTCCTCCCATCGCGCCTGCAGATCGCGGACCCGATCCCCGCTGATTCCCCGGTTCAGGAAAGAGACATCGAGCTGCGGGTACATGCTCTGGAACAGACCGGCCGCCATGAAGGCATAACCTGTGCCCAGATGGGAGGACAATTCCCGCTGACGGCCCGCATCCGTGATGCTGTCGCCTTGAAAAAGAACCACATCTCCATCTTGAATCGTTCGCTTCGGTACTGAGCTACTCATCGAATCCCTCCATCGATTGGAATGACCATGTTCCACCGATGATGCGCATGATGGAACCCGCCCGTTCCGTCCTTGGCAATCATCATATACCCTACCTCCCCGTCTGTCCATACAAAAGGATCCACGAAATGTACGAATTCGGGAAAAATCGGTGCCTCCGAACGGCATGCGGGAGCGGCCTTCCATGCGGAAGAGGGCGAGGACGAGCGCCATTCTGCTGTGCTCATTCGTTCGGGACATTTCCTCGATATGTATATAAGCCGTATCCTTCCTGCTTCCTCTCAACAGCATGGATGGCATCGAATCCGGCGCATTCTGCATACTATATTTTCAAGCCTAATTACTGCGTCAGAGTAAAGCAATGGAGTTCTTGAGGTGCATTCATGTGACAAGCTTACACTAGGGGGGAGAATGCGAATTCAACACCTATAGAAGGAAAGAATGAATAATTCGGACCCGGAATAACAAAAAATAATCACCACAATAAAAAAATCATTTCCATTATAATAGGGCACATTTTAGGATAGAAGAACAGCACTCCGCACTCCGTTATGCCGGTTCGCCGGGTGAAGCGAGGTCCCTCGTCCATTTTCAAAAAAACACGAACGTCCACCAGAGAAAAACAAAGTTCAAAAAACGAGAAGGCGTGCTGTCATTAGGATTATGCCACGTCAGCTTTCCCTTCCTTACTTCTTCCATTGCCCGAATGTCCACATCACGTAGACGAAAAAAGTGCGTATAATTGACAAATATTTTCTATTAAAAGGTTTTATAGCCATAAAAGAATAAATTAATGTCATGAAAATTTACACTAAACGTCATATAATCTTTAACTATTTTATGAATTTCACAATGTTTGCTATTTCAAAATCCGCACATTCTCAGTATAATGTTTGAAAAGTGTTCCTATAATGCTTGAAAGGATGGGTGATGAGCCTTGGAAATGTTACAACGTGAACAAGCAGAAGTGCTAAACCCGTACGAAATCGTACAAAAGCAAATCGATGCGGCTGCGGCAAAATTACAGTTACCCGAGCATGTTACTGAACTATTGAAGAAACCAAAACGGGTATTATCGGTGAGCTTCCCTGTACGGATGGACGACGGTACGGTACGGATTTTTGACGGGTATCGTTCCCAGCACAACGATGCTATCGGGCCAACAAAAGGCGGCATCCGATTCCATCCGGACGTGACACTGGACGAGGTCAAAGCATTATCGATGTGGATGACATTCAAATGCGGCGTCGTTGGCCTGCCTTACGGCGGGGGCAAGGGCGGCGTCATTTGCGACCCTCGCCAAATGAGCAAAGGGGAAATTGAACGGGTCAGCCGCGCTTTCATGGAAGCCATCTCGGATATTGTAGGACCTGAACGGGATATTCCTGCTCCAGACGTATACACGACACCGCAGATTATGGGCTGGATGATGGATACCTACAGCAAGCTGCGCGGACATTATACGCCGGGCGTCATTACAGGAAAACCGATTATTATCGGGGGATCCCAAGGACGGAATGCAGCGACGGCCCAAGGCTGCGTATATACCATTCAATCGGCGCTTCAGGACATCGGCCGGCCGATGGAGAAGGCGACGGTAGCCATTCAAGGCTTCGGCAACGCCGGACGCATCGCGGCTCGCCTGCTGACCGATCTCGGCGCGACCATCGTAGCCGTAAGCGACTCCCGCGGCGGAATCTACGATCCGAACGGGCTCGATCTCGACCGCGTCGAGCAGTTAAAGGACGAGGCGACGATTTTGGAATATGGCCACGATTTCCACATTTCGAACGAAAAGCTGCTTGAGCTGGACGTCGATATCCTCATTCCGGCAGCATTGGAAAATGTCATCACGAAGGAAAATGCCCCTCGCATCAAAGCCCGCATCGTGGCAGAAGCGGCGAACGGCCCGACAACGCCGGAGGCGGACACTATCCTGAATCAAAAAGGCTGCATCGTCATCCCTGATATTTTGGCGAATGCCGGCGGCGTAACCGTATCCTACTTCGAATGGGTACAGAACTTGATGAACTACTACTGGAGCGAAGAGGAAGTCCTCGACAAGCTGCAGACAAATATGGTCAAGTCGTACGAAGCGGTGCGCGACATGGCCAATGAGTACAATACGGACCTGCGTACGGCCGCATACATGATCTCGCTTCAACGCGTTACTGAAGCTATGCGCGCTCGCGGCTGGGTGTAATCGATCGAATCAGCGCACGAAAGAGCTATCTTGCTGCAGAATCCATCTGCCGCAGGGTAGCTTTTTTGCTGCATTCCGGTTAAGCTCCTGCGACCAAGGCTTCCATCCATTCGTTCGGATTCAACTCACCCATTTTTCATTTTTCCGCTTCATTTGGCTTACGGGCGCTATTTTCCTATAATAGGTTATAACGCATGAAGGATGATGCGCCTCAGGCAGCGTCGAATTGTGGTACATTCTCATCTAAAGGAAACGTATTCATCATGAACTCCATGAACCTACGGACGCGGCGTCCGTTTCAAATGATTCGCGGGGTGCTGCAGGTCTGGAAATACGCCTACCGGCCCTTTCTTCTTTTTGAGCTGTTCTACAAGCTCATGACAATCGGATTATTTATCCCGTTCCTGTCGATCGTATTCAACAAAATATTGGAGATCGGCGGCTTCGGAGCCGCCGCCAATCACGATCTGCTGCGCTTTGTCCTGAGCCGGTACGGATTGCTTAGTCTCATCCTGCTCGCTCCGGTGGCAATGATGCTGATTTATACCGAATTCGCCGTTCTTATTTATATCGCTTATTATGGGATGCAAGGAAAAACAGTCCGGCTGCGCGTCGTCGTGCTCAAGGCCTTATCCCGTCTGCCCGGCCTGTGGCGCATCGGGATCTTTGGCTTGGCGATGTACCTGCTGCTGCTGTTCCCGCTGCTGAATACGGGCTTCGGCTCCTCGCTGCTGCCGAATGTCACGATTCCGAACTTCATTACGGGCGAGCTGATGAAGACCGGTACCGGAACGGCGGCGTTTGTCCTGTTTTTCACGTTCGTCGCCATTCTGAATCTGCTCTGCATCTATGCGCTGCCCATTCTTGTGTTGGAGGAGTCGAACCGGTTCTGGCGCGCCTTCGCCAAGAGCGCCCGCCTGTTCTGGAAGAGCAAATGGTCGATTCTCCGGGCCGTCGGCGAATGGGTGCTCGTGTTCGCGCTGATCGTCGCCGTCTTCATCGCCCTCATCGCCGGAGCGATTGCCATCCTTCCGGAAAGTCTGCCCGAGACGGCCATCGTCACGGCCGGGGCCGTCATCAGCTTCGGCATCTATGTGATGACCCTCGTCATGACGCCTTTGTTCATCACGGTCGTCACCCGGCTCTATGTGCGCTATGCCGGCAAGAAGCACATCTCCCTGCATTCGGGGGAGCTGGATATCACCGAAGGCCACACCCGGGCGGAGAGACGCCTCTTCGCTTCGCAGCATCGCCCGAAGCTGGCCCTGTTCGGCCTGCTGATGCTCATTGCGGTCGGCTGGGGCGTCACGGCGCTGCTGACTGACTGGGGCGAGGCGAAGGATGAGTTCGTCATTATCGCCCACCGCGGGAATGTAAATACAGGAGTCGAGAATACGCTGGACGCGTTCGAAGGGGCGGTCGAGGCCGGGGCCGATTACATTGAGCTCGATATTTTGCAGACGAAGGATCGGAAGCTGGCCGTTATTCACGACCATAATCTGAGACGCCTCGCGCGGCGCAATGTCAACGTCTATGATCTGACCCTGGCCGAGCTGCAGGACATTCCGCTTTTCCAAAACGGTTATGCCGGACGCATTCCTTCGCTGGATGAAGTGCTGGATGCGATGAAGGGCCGCATCCGCCTCAACCTCGAACTGAAGACGCATGGCTTTGAGACGCCGGATTATGTCTCCAGCTTCATCGATACGATCCGGCGGCACCAGGCCGAGAATGAGGTTGTCGTATCCAGCCTCGAATATGATTTGCTTCAAGAGGTGAAGGAAAAGGCTCCCGAGCTGAAGGTCGGCTACATTATTTACGCCACCTTCGCGCCGCTGAACCGGTTCGACGCCGACTTCTTCGTCGTGGAGGAGGCGTTCGTCACCGCCCGCCTGGTTGCCTCCGCCAAGCTGATCGGCAAACCGCTCTATGTATGGACGATTAACGACCCGGAACGGGCAGCCCATTTCTATTCGCTCGGGGTCGACGGCATTATTACCGACATCCCGAAGGAAGCGAGAGAAGCCGTCAAGGAGCTCGGCGGAGAACCGGTCTTTTTGCTTGATCTCGAGTCGCTGCCATAGCGCAAAATCGCCTCCCTTCGGCCGTTCAGGCCGGGGAGGAGATTGCTGTCTTGCCGCTGCCGCAGCAAGCGAGACATTATGGATGCTTTTTTAATGCTTCAGCTTTTCCCGTACGGAAGCCAGCTTCTGCTCCATCGATCCGGCCTTGTCGCGGCGATCGTCGATTTTCACGACGGTCGATACCCGGGAAGCCCCGCTCTGGAACGGGCTCTCATGCAGCGCGCGGATCGCCTCGAACAATCGATCCAGCGGCCCTTCAATAATCGTCCCCATCGCCGTCAGCTCATAGACGATGCCGTCCACCTGCTCGATCGCACGCTGCATCTCGGCGACGTACGAGCTCAAGCTCGTCGACTCCGTCCCGATAGGAATGACCGTAATCTCTGCCAGCGCCATGGCGCCATCCTCCCTTCGTCACGCTCTCCTTGAGTGCCTTATCTCCGTTCTCATGACTACGCCAACATATTATCCGCTCAATCCGACGACGCCCTGCTCTTCATCGAGGCGAATCCGTTCCGCCGCCGGATGCTTCGGCAGCCCCGGCATCGTCATCACCTGCCCGGTATGCACGACGAGGAAGCCCGCGCCCGCGGACCAGCGAATATCGCGCACCTCCAGCGTGAACCCTTCCGGCGCGCCGAGCAGTCCCGGCCGATCGCTGAACGAATACGGCGTTTTCGCCATGCATACCGGGAGCTTCGCCGTATCGAACCGTTTCAGCTCGCGCAGCGCCCGCTTGGCGGCCGGGCTATAGGCTACCTCGGCTCCGCGGTAAATGCGGGTGACGATCGTTTCGATTTTCTCTTCGATCGGAAGTTCATCCCCGTACAGCAGCCGGAACCGGCCCTCTTCCTGCGCGTCGGCCAGCCGCGCGACGGCTTCCGCCAGCGCCGCGCCGCCTTCTCCGCCCTTCGCCCACGCTTCAGACAGAATCGCCTCCGCCCCGATCTCGCGGCACATCCGCTGAACAGCCTCCAGCTCCTGCTCCGAATCGGCCGCGAACCGGTTCACCGCGACGACCACCGGAACGCCGAAGCTCCGCATATTCTCCACGTGACGGCGCAGATTGGCAAATCCGGCGGCGAGCGCTTCCGGCGACTCCTGCTCCAATTGATCCTTCGCCAAGCCGCCGTTATACTTCAGGGCGCGTACGGTCGCGACCAGGACGACTACCGACGGCGCCAGCCCGCTCTGGCGGCATTTGATGTCCATGAACTTCTCCGCGCCCAGATCGGCGCCGAAGCCGGCCTCGGTCACGACATAGTCGGCGAGCTTCAGCGCATAGCGCGTCGCCCGCACGCTGCTGCAGCCGTGCGCGATGTTTGCGAACGGACCGCCATGCACCAACACCGGATCCCCTTCCACGGTCTGGACCAGATTCGGATAGATGGCGTCCTTCAGCAGCACGCACATCGCCTCGACGGCTTGGAGCTGCGACGCGGTCACCGGCTCGCCCTCATAGGTATAGGCGACCACCATGCGGCCGAGTCTCGCTCGCATGTCGTCCATATCCTCGGACAAGCAGAGTACGGCCATAATCTCCGAAGCCGTCGTGATCATGAAGCCGTCTTCCCGCACGGCGCCGTTGCCGTCGCCCAGCCCGACGACGATATGCCGCAGCGCGCGGTCGTTCATATCGACAGCCCGCTTCCAGACGATGTGTTCCGGCTGGATGCCGAGCGCATTGCCCTGATACAGATGGTTGTCGATCATGGCCGCCAACAGATTATGCGCCGACGTAATCGCGTGAATATCTCCGGTAAAATGAAGGTTGATGTCCTCCGCCGGCACGATCTGGGCGCGTCCGCTGCCGGTCGCGCCGCCCTTCATCCCCATGCACGGCCCGAGCGACGGCTCGCGCAGCGCCGCGACCGCCTTCCGGCCGATGCGGTTCAGCCCCTGCGTCAACCCGATTGTCGTCAGCGTCTTGCCTTCTCCCGCTGGCGTCGGATTCATCGCCGAGACGAGAATCAGCTTGCCGTCGGGCCGGTGCGCATTCGCCTCCCATACTTCCTGGCTCAGCTTCGCCTTGTATTTGCCGTAGAGCTCCAACTGCTCCGCCGGCACGCCGATACGGGCTGCAACGTCAACTATTGGTCTCATCATTCGAATATGCTCCCCCTGACTCCTGTCGATACCTTCATTATACATTTCCGTCCCCGACCAAGATATTCACAAATCCGTGACAAACCGCAAGCGATGACGCGCCCTGTTCTTCAAGCCGTTGAGCGGTTCGCCTTAAGGATCCGGCGTCTGGGCGCTCCGCCTACCGCAAGGCGTTGAACTGTGTTCCATTCAGGTTGTGGCATTCGGGCGTCTCGTCCCTTTGAAGTTCTCGTCATGCCGAGGGCAAGGTGTTCACGCACACGAATTTCAATTCCGTCATGTCCCGAATCGCGTATTTGACGCCTTCCCGGCCATAGCCGCTATTCTTGACGCCGCCATACGGCATATGATCAGTCCGGAAGGTCGGGATGTCGTTGATGATGATGCCGCCCGCCTCAAGCTGCTGGGCCGCTCGCATCGCATCGGCCAGATTCGCCGTATAAATGCCGGCGTTCAGACCGAAGTCAGAGCGGTTCGCCAGCGCAATCGCCTCATCGAGCGAGGCATAAGGAACGATGGACACGACGGGCGCGAAGGTCTCGCGGCAGGAGACGTCCATATCCGGCGTCACGCCGAGCAGCACGGTCGGCATGAAATATCCTCCCTCGCGGCGTCCGCCGCAGGCAACCCGGGCCCCCTGCGCCACGGCCGCGTTCACCCATGCCTCGATGCGCTCCGCCTCGCGCTCGCTAATCATGGCGCTGATGTCGGTCGCCTCATCCAGCGGATCGCCGGAGCGCAGTTCCTGCGTCCGCGCCACGAACCGCTCGGTGAACTCTTGGCAGATCGACTCGTGCACATAGATCCGCTGGATGGAGATGCAGACTTGTCCGGCGTAGCCGAAGGCCCCCTCCACGCAGCGCGGAATGATCGGCTCCAGCGGCACGCCGGGCTCGACGATGAGCGCCGAATTCGAGCCAAGCTCCAGCGTCGTCTTGCGCAGCCCGGCCTTCGCCTTCAGGCGCGCTCCGACCTCCTCGCTGCCCGTGAACGTAATCTTGCGCACGCGCTCGTCCGCGACAAAGCGGTCGCCGATCAGGCGGCCGCTGCCCGTCACGATCTGCAGCGCCCCGTCGGGCAAGCCGGCCTGACGGAAAATGCCGCCCATGGCGAGCGCGCTAAGCGGCGTCTGAGAGGCCGGCTTCAGCACGACGGCATTGCCGGCGGCCAAGGCCGGACCAAGCTTATGCGCCACCAGATTCGCCGGGAAATTGAACGGCGTAATCGCGGCGACGACGCCGAGCGGTTCGCGCAGCGTGAAGCCGAACCGGCCTTCCCCGCCCGGAGCCGCATCCATCGGTATCGTCTCGCCATAGAGACGCTTCGCCTCTTCCGCCGCGAACCGGTACGTCGTAATCGTCCGCTCCATCTCGGCGCGCGCAGCCCGAATCGGCTTGCCCGCTTCCTGAGCCAACTGCCGGGCCAGTTCCTCCTTGCGCGCGCTCATCTGCTCGGCCGCCTTGAGCAAAATGTCGGCCCGGGCATGGGCGGGCATCGCCCTCATCTTCGCCGCCGCCCGCTGCGCCCCGGCGATCGCCTCCTCCAGATCCGCCTCGCCGGCCTGGCTGATATTGGCCAGCAGCGCCCCATCATAGGGGGCGAACAGCGGTGCGGTCCGCTCCGTCACCCTCCATTCGCCGTTAATGAACAATCCGTATGTCTCAACCTGTGACATCGTTATCCCTCTTTCCATGAACATCATATCTACTCCTCATTATACATTACCCTGTAAGCGGCGGCCGGTTCGGCCTCATCTCCGTCTGAATTCGGAAGCTGGAATCAAGCTGCTGTTGTGGCGCTGGCTATGCGTGGTCTATTAAAGTGGCCGTTATGTTATATGTACCTATGTACTCTGCCTTATCCGCACTCTCCCATCGGCTCAGGCTTGCCATAAGCTAATCGGCCCCGGTCCCCCTATCCCCGAACCTCAGCCTAGACAGGGTTACGCCGGGAAAGGGCCATTTTCATTAATGAGGCATAACATTCACGTCATAAAACATCGCTGCGTGCTGGTTACAGCCTTAATTGAAAAGGCACAATATCTTAGGAAGCATGAAGCAGGCAGCGTATGATCTCCAGTAGGAGGAGAGGCGGGAGCTTATCACTGACAGACCCTATTTATGCCAAGAAATTCCGGTCAGGAGGATGAGAAGAACTTTACAGCATGAAATGATGAGAAAATTTCGATAGTTGCGCATCCCTGAGAGTTTGGGATATTGGACAAAAGGAGCGGATTGACAACGGCAACACCGCGTTCTATAATTCATGGTATCAATCAATAGTCAATGTTGGTTATCCAATGTTGTTTTCTAATTGCACGATATGAAGGGAGCTCACGCATTTTGACGGACTTGATTATTCTCTCCTTGCTGCGCCAGCGGCCGATGCACGGCTATGAAATTCAACAGACGATTCAGACCAGCCGCGTCGATGTGTGGACGAATGTGCTGTCCGGCTCCATTTATTACGCCTTGAACAAGATGGAGAAAGAGGGTCTGATTCGCACGGAAGCGGAGGAACGGACCGGTGCCCGCCTGCGCAAAATCTATGCCATCACAGACCAAGGCGAACGGTACTTCAAAGAGAAGGTGCGGGAATCGCTGACCCTGGCGCCCCATTCGGTTAAGTCTGATTTCGTGCTCGGGCTGACCTGGATCGATGAGCTTCCCCGGGAAGAAGCGAAGCCGCTGCTGGAGCAAAATGTGAAGGAGCTGGAAGCCACGCTGGAGCAGTGGAAGCTCGGGAAACAGATTAAGAGTCAATACGGGCTCCCCCCTATCGCGGAAGCTTCCTTCGACAACGCTATCACGCTGCTGGAGCTGGATATCCGCTATCTCCGCAAAGTAATCGAGCTGATGGAACAGCAACCAAAGTAACTTCCGAGGGCCAAGGCCGCTTTTCCGTGCATGCCGGAACGAGCGGCTTTCCTTTCATGCTTATATCCAACATTGGATATAAAACATTGGCCAAATAAAAGGAGATGAGCCATTGATGACGACGCAAGCGGACATTTTAATCAAAGCGACGGAACTCGTCAAGACATACGGGCCCCCGCCACCATCGTGAACGGCGTGGACGTGACGATTCGGCAGGGAGAGGCGCTTGCCATCATCGGAGCGAATGGGGTCGGGAAGTCGGCGACGCTTGACTTGCTCCTTGGCCTGCTGCGGCCGGGTCGGGGACAGATCAGCTACTGGACCGAGGATCCCTGTCGCCATATCGGAGTGCAATTGCAATCGGCTCCGTTTTTTCCGGTTTTAACGTTTTGGAAAATATGGGGGCATGTTCGTCTTCTTTTATGGCTGCCGCCTCTCCGATGCCATCCTGATGGGGCATTTGCGGCGCTGCGGACTTGGGGAAGCCGCGCGGACCGATGCGGCACGGTTGTCCGGCGGGCAGCAGAAGCGGCCCGCCATCCTGGCCGGGTTCGCCATATTATGCATGACGGTAGCGGTATTCACCTTCCGCTGGGATCCGAGCAGACCGGAGTGAAGCAGAAGCGGCGCACGCACGCCGCGTCCGGCTAGCCGGTGTCTTCCATAGAGGAAGGGGCGACGGCTTGTCCCGCCGAATGAATCGGCGCTCCAGCAAACGCGAGCCGCAGGGCAGCCGCCTTCAGAATGCTTTTCATGCCCCCAGCCATTATCCGCGCGAAGGGACGGCTTCTTCTGCCAACGCCAGCAGACCGCGGCTCAGACAGGTCGGGGCGTGCATCCGCTTCCGCTCGACGGCGAATTGAATCTCGACAGCCTCCTCATCCAGGCTGACAATCTCGCCGAGTCCAAAGGCCGCATGCTGCACCTTCGTTCCGGCCCCGATCCCGCTCCATGTCCGAATCGCATTCGGCAGTACAGGGGCCGCTCCTGCCTGCGCTGCGGACACGGCCGCCGTCGGTGCCGGGCTCGCCGCTGCCGCAGGCTGAAGCTTCTCGACATAAGACACGAACCGGGAGCGCTTTGCCTTCTCGCCGCCCCGCTCCCGGTAGGACAGCAGCTCCAGATGGGATTTGGCCCGCGTCATGCCCACATAGAACAGCCGGACCGCTTCCTCCATCTCCGCGGTCTCCCCTTTGTCGTAGCTGCGGATGTCCTCCTGCGACGGGATGATCCCTTCCACCAGGTCGATCATGAACACATGCTCGAACTCCAGCCCTTTCGCGCTGTGAAACGTGGAGAACGTCACCGCGTTCGCGCCGCGGTTCCGCTTGGAGGAAGCCATGATCGCCTCCAGCCGCTTCAAGCGCGCCGCAAAGTCCGGCAGCGTAGCGAGGCCGTCGGCGATATTGTCCAGGGTGTTCAGTATGCCGACGATATACTCCTTGCGGAAGCCGAGCCGCTCGCATGTTTTCTCGACGGCCTTGTCATAGCCCAGCTTCGTGCGAATGACGCGGATAGCCGCCTGCGGGGTCATCTCCTTCAGCCGGGCGAAGGTTTCCTTGCTTTCCTGCAGCAGACCGACCTGGTAGTCTTGCAGCGGGACATGGCGAAGCAGATTGTCGAAGACCGATTCGCCGTTGTGAACGGCCTTCAATGCCGCCATTTGCTGCTTCGAGATGTACCCGTTGAACTTGAGATGGATTTTTTCCAAAAGATCAGGCCGCCGGTCGGTAAATGCCATCCGCATAAAATTCAGCACATCCTCGACCACCCAATGCGAGAAGAACCGGTTATCCCCGTCACGGATAAAAAACGGGATGCCGGCGCGATCAAACTCATTCATAAGCGCAATCGAAGAAGAATTGTTGCGGTAGAGCACGGCCGTGTCCCGCAAATTGGCCATGGCGGACACGCGCTCCGCCACCCTTTTCGCCTGATCCTCGTATTCGGCGACCTCGCTAATGACAATCGGCCGCTGCGGCGGGTTGGCCGTGAACATTTGTTTGTCATACCGCTGCTTGTTCTGCTTGATGAAGCGGTTGGCCACTTCGACGATATTGCGCGAAGAGCGATAATTCTGCTCCATTTTCAACAGCTTCGCATCGGGGTAGACTTGCTTGAACTGAAGCAAATAATCCGGCTCCGCGGCCCGCCACGTATAAATGCTCTGATCATCGTCGGCCACGACGCACAGATTCCGGTGCGGCTGCGCCAGCTTGCCGATAATCTCATGCTGCACGAGCGAGGTGTCCTGGCTCTCATCGGTCAAAATATAATCATAACGGGACTGGTACCGCTCCAGCAGCTTCCGGTCCCGGCTGAACGCCTCGTGGGCGACCGTCAGCATATCGTCGTAATCAAGCAGGAGCTTATCCGTTCCCGAGCGCTTGAATTGCTCGTACTGCCGGGCGATATGCGCGGCCTTCGGCACGCTGCAGGGGACGCGCTCCCATTGGTCCGGAGGAAGCATTTTATTTTTGACAAAGCTGATGTACGTCGTTAATTCATCCATCTGGTCATCGGCAATATGTTCTCCGGCGATCGTTTTGTACAGCTCGCGGAGAATGAGCTTTTTGTGAAGTGCCGGCATTCCCAGCGGGGCTTCTTCCCGGCTCTCCAGATCGGTATCCCCTTCGATGATCCGGAAATCGGTGCGCGCATTCCGCAGATGTTCGCGCGTGACCGCGAACGCCAGGCTGTGAATCGTCGAGAAGTCGACGCTGCGGACCGGCAGCTCGGGACATAGCCGCGCGAACCGCTCCCTCATGTCTGCCGCAGACGCCCTGCTGAAGGTGATCGCCTTGATGCGTGACGGATCCGCCTTCTTTTCCGCGATAAGATACCCGATCCTCATCACGATTGTCGTCGTCTTCCCCGATCCGGGAGAGGCCAGCAGCAGCATCGGCCCGTCCGTATGAAGGACCGCCTCGGTCTGCACGTCGTTGAGAACGATGCCTTCCCGCTGCTTGCGTGCCAAGAATCCTTCCTTTATATGCATGGCCATACTATCCTTTCGTTGTTGCCTGTGGCTGCTCTCGGTTCAAGCCCGATGCTCTCCATTATACCTGTTATCCTGCCATGAAAAAAAGAGCCCGGACATCCGGACTCTTCGCTGTATGGCACGCCCTAAGGCTGCAAATAAGCGGGAGGGTTACGATTGACGGTTCATCTCATAATTGTTCTGGTGCATTTCCTTAATGAGATGCTGCAAAAAGTGCTGCTCCTGCTGGCTTAGTCCGTGCTGGTTCTCTTGCAGAAGATACTGTTGAATATTGCGGCGCAGCAATTCATTTTTGCGTTCCAACATATGCTCGTTACTCAAAAATCGTCACTCCCTGCTGGATTGGATTTACGCATTCCCAATCGATGCGTAAACGGCTTCTGTAAGTATAACGGATAAGGGCCTGTAGTTGAAAATGCCCTGAAAACGCCTCAGCACGCCTCTCACGACCGGAAGCCCGCTGCTCGAAGCCTGAGCGCTTCCGCTTACAGTTATCCTCCGTCATACTCGAAAATTCAGCCCTCTGGACATTCCGCCCAGAGCCCCTGCGGCTATTCACTCCCCGTCTTGCTGGCGGGCCAACTGCGCATAGATGCCGACAATCTCCTCCAGCTTCATCCGCACAAGCCCGCTGGATGACGGCGCCACGAAATCGCGGACGCCTTCTACGACCGGCTCGTCCTGGAATCCCCAGTCCACTCCTCTTCGCCCGCTGTAAGCCTCATAGACGCCCTTGCCGACGAAGCATACGGTCTGCGGGCGGTACGTCTCGATTTTGCGGCGCAGCAGCTTGCGCCCCTCCGCATATTCGGCCGCTGTGATATCCGCTGCCGTCGGGGTCGGCCGGGCGACAATGTTGGTGAAGCCGTAGCCCAGCTTCAGCAGCTCTCCGTCCTCCTCGGCCCGGTACAGCCGCGGGGTCAAGCCGGCCCGGTACAGGATCGTCCAGAAGCGGTTGCGCGGATTGGCGTAATGATGGCCCGTCTCTCCCGATCGCGGGCTTGGGTTGAAGCCCACGAACAGCACGTCCAGCCCCCAGGCAAGATGATCGGGTATCGGATTCATAAATAGCGCCTCCTGTACTTTTGTTCTGAATATGGCAGCCATAATTAACGTAGTTAATCGCAAAAGGCAATAATGAACACTTGCTGGTTCCAGAGTCGATCCTATGCTTATAATACCTATGAACGGCATCAAATCAAACGCGGCTGATCCAGCTGCACGAGATAGACAAGAATATATGCCAAATAGATTAGAAAATACATGTCCAAGGACAAGGACGGGAGGATTCGCCATGCTGCTGCATCTTACCTACCTGTCCGGGGATCACAAGGTCACCGGATATTTGAGCCTGCCGCCCGGATGCCGCGTGGATCCGGAACGGCTGGGGCTCTGGCTTCGCGGCCACTATGCGTGCCCGGAGCTGCCGCGCCCGACGGAAACGGCCTGCGGCTGGCCGCCGGAACGCCGGGACATGTCGGCGGGCCGCTGGCCGGTCCTTCTCTATTGCCGCGGCGGAATGGGCAAGTTCGGCCGCGTGCGGACGCATTGGCTGGAGCAGTTCTCCAGCCATGGATATATCGTCTTCGCCCCTTGCTACCGCGGCAATGAAGGGGGCGAAGGCCGGGACGAATTCGGCGGCGCCGATACGGAGGACGTCCGCGCCGCCTGGCGCATGCTTGTCCAGCTCCCGTTCGTCGATGAGCGGCGCATCTCTATCATGGGCTTCTCCCGCGGAGCCATCAACGCGTCCAGGACGGCGGCAAGCGCCCCCGGCATCCACCGCCTCATTCTGTGGAGCGGCGTCTCGGATCTGGCGCAGACGTACGAGGAACGCGTCGATCTGCGGCGCATGCTCAAGCGCGTGCTCGGAGGGACGCCCGCCCGGCAGGAAGCGGCGTTCCGCCTTCGATCCCCGATTCATTTGGCGGAGCGGATTCGCTGTCCCGTCCTGCTTATCCACGGGACGGAGGATGAGCAGGTTCCTTATGCTCATGCCGTTCGAATGCGTGACAAGCTGGCATCGCTCGGCAAGGAGTGCACGCTGCATGCCTATGCCGGGGAGGGCCATTTATTCCCGCCCGGGAAGCACCGCGAAGCCGTAGAGCGAATGTTCCGCTGGATAGAGGAGACGGGACGCTGACTTCGGCGCGCTGTCATACATAACCAGCCCGTTCCCGGCGCACACTGCAATGTAGAAGCGTTTTTCGCCTTCTTCCGAAGAGGGTGAAACGCTGCTGCGAGAAATATAAGCCAAGTATGGTCCGAAGCGGACACTTTCTTATATTTTATCAAAACGAATGAGGTGAATTCGCCATGGGTTACTCCGGCGTTCGTTTTTTGCTGCTGTGCTGCGCCGCATCCTTGCTATGGGTTGCGGCATCCTGCGCGAGGCCGAATCCGATTGAACCGCCCGGGCCGACGAGCACGGCGCTTCTCGACGGTTCGCATATCGATTCGATGGGCAACCGGCTGGTTCCGCTCCGGGAAGCCGCGCATGCCCTCGGCTTGCGGATGGAGGATCGCGACCAAGTCGTGCGCATCGGTTATACCGACGTCATCTATGAGCTCTATCCGGGACGCCCCGAAGCGCTATCTTCCGGCCAGGCGGTCACGCTGCCGCAGGCGCCCGTCCGGCTGAAGGGAGCGCCGTTCGCCACGATGGAATCCCTGTCCTTGCTGCTCCAGGCTCCGTTGCGATGGAATCCGGAACGGCAGACCATCGATATCGGAGCCATCCGGAAGGCTCGTTCGACGCCGCCCTCCGGCGGCATCTCGGCCCAAGCGCTCCATATGGCCGGGACGGGGGTGAATGCTCAGGACTTGATTCAATACGCGAAGTCGTTCCTGGGAGTACCATACGAATTCGGAGCCGGCCCTTATGAAGAGTCGAAGAAATTCGACTGCTCCTCCTTCACCAAGCATGTGTTCGCGCATTTTGGAGTTGAACTCCCGCGCCTGGCCCAGGATCAAGCTGGACAGGGCTCTGCCGTCACCCGGGATAATCTCAAGCCGGGAGATCTGATCTTCTTCACCGTTCCCGGGAGGTTCGAGGATGACCGGATTCCGGGACATGTCGGCATCTATATCGGCAATGGAAAATTCATTCATACATGGGGCGATCCGGGCGTCCAGATTAGCGATGTGGACGGCGAACATTGGGGCTCCACGCTTCTGTCGATGCGCCGGGTCATCTAATACCGGAAGGCTGTTGCACCGGCCAATAACGGCCAATCCAGACACGGGGCATTCCGTGGGAAGTCAAGCTCTGCGGGAAGCGAATGAAGAATAGGATGGGAATCTCCGGACGGATCACGATATAATGGATGAGATAATCCGGTGAGACGGAGAAGTGGCAGAAACTCAACCGCCGCGCTTCCCGCGCCCCGGGTAGACCTGAAGCCAAATGGGGGAGCGACGATGAAGCATTGGGGAAAAACCGTCGTATTTCTGGTAGTGGCCGCCGTCTTGACGCGGGTCATTCCGTTTTCATCTTTCTTTCGCAATGTAGATACGCTCGTGCATGAGCTCGGTCACGCGATCGTCACCCTGCTCGTGTCCGGGAAAGTATTGTATATTCACTTATTCGCCGATCATAGCGGAGTCACGTACTCTTCCGCGGCAGCCCATTCGTGGCGCTTCATCCTTATCGCGCTCGCCGGGTATACCGTCTCGACGGTGTTCGCGGTCCTGCTGTTCTACGGATATGCCCGCGGCAAGCAGCAGACCGGATTAATGGCTATTCTCATTGTCACGGCCATCAGCCTGCTTTTCTTCGTGCGCAACGGCTATGGCGTCATGTGGTGCATCGGCTTCCTGCTCTTGACCGCCGCGATCTGCTTCTGTCCATGGCCATGGCTGCGGCAAGGCTACTACTTGCTGGTCGCCTTCATCGCCCTGGTCGAATCGGTACTGGGCCCGGTGTTCCTGCTCATCCTGGCCGTACAGAATCCGGGCCAGGCCGGAGATGCCGCCAATCTGGCGCGGCTGACCCCGGTTCCGGCCGCCTTGTGGGCGCTCCTGTTCACGGCGGTCGCCCTGCTCGGAGCGAGGGAATGCCTGCGGCTCTTCCTTCATCCGAGGAGAAGCTCCCGCTCCCGCTAACGGCAGCCCGATCGGATGCGGCTCCGCCCCGATCGCCGTGCACGAACGGCTAAGCGCGTTGCGGGCGAAGCGCACTGCCGCCGTGAACTGTCATAGAAGGAGGCCGCCCTCGCTTCGACATAGGGCAGCCTCTTCTTATGCTTACATATTCAGCCGCGAGATGAATTCCTCGGCGGCGCTGTATCCCTGCTGCTGCAAATAATAGTTGTTGGCGGCCGCCTCGACCAGGCTGGCGACATCCCGTCCGGGCTGAAGCTGAATCTGGACGGTCGGAACCTTGACGTCCATATATTCCGTGAACCGGGGCTCCAGCTCCAGCTCGTTGTTCAGTTCGTTGTCCTTCCACTTCGTCAGCTCGATATCGAGCACGATGCGGGTCTCTTCCTGGAAGGCGCTGCGGCCGTAGATGCGGGCCACATTAATGAGCCCGATGCTCCGCAAAGCGAGAAATTCGCGCGTCTTGCCGTCGTGGGTGCCGATCAGCGTCTCCGGGTTCATCTTGCGCAGGACGACCGCGTCATCCGACACGAGGCGGTGCCCCCGGCGAATGAGCGTGAGCGCCGTCTCGCTCTTGCCGATGCCCGACTTGCCGCGCAGCAAAATGCCGATCCCCGCCACGTTCATGCATACGCCATGCACCTGAATCTCGGGCGCCAGCATTTTCGTCAAATAAGAATCAACCAGTCCGATGAACTTCGATGTCGTCATGGAGGTGCGGAGCAGCGGAATGTCTTCCCGCCGGCAATGATCGATCAAGTACGTGAGCCCTTCCTGATCCCGAGTAACGACAAAGCAAGGGGGATGGTATTTCACGACGTTTTTGATCCGGGCATCGCGCTCTTCCTCGGTCAGCGTATGAAGGTACCCGATCTCCTTCAGTCCAAGGACTTGAATGCGTTCCTGCGGGAAAAATTCATAGTACCCGGCGAATTCAAGCCCCGGCCGGTGCACGCGTGTCTTGGAAATGGTGCGGTTCAGGCGGTTCTCGCCCGTCAGCACTTCAAGCTTGAACTTCTCCACGAGCTGTTGAATCATGACCGTTTTCATCTCATCACCTCATCGGATCCAATGTTCCTTATATTCTAACAAAAAGAAGGCTGAAAAACCCATCCATCGTGAAAATTTTCACTAATTTATTTAGAAAAAATGACTCGTTTGACCAAGAAGGAAAAAAAGGGGGCTGTGCAAGTGTAGTCTGGTGCTGCAGCGAGACACTCCCCCTTATTCTTAAGGCTCGACTTGCCAAAAAAACTGCAACAATGCAGTATTCCCTTATAACGTTTGCTTCGGTACAACAATTCCTGCAAAACCGCATCATTTTCAGCATATAAAAGAGATATACAGCAAGAATCCTCCAGAAATAATGCTCTTTTGCAGGAATTTAATAAAATAGCGGTTCAAGGGGCATAAATTCCTGCATTCACGCAGGATTTCACTGCATCTTCCATCTTCGCCGCTATCTTCCCGCCTCCAACATTTCTGTTGTCCCGTCTTTCCCCGTCTCCTTCTACACTACCTGGCAGACAGTCTCTCCATTCCGCTTCCGCCGCTAGCCGTGCAAGGACAAAATTCAGTGCTTTCAAATGCGCTTCAACACCTTCACGATCTCTTCTGCGATGCCAAGCTTATACCCTTGGGACAAATAGCGAAGACGAAGCTCACGGTCAACGACGAGCACTAGGGGGTACTCATTCCCGTTCCAGCCCGAAAGGAACGGCTGTATCGCCTGCAGGGCCGCTCCCGCTTCATCGACGGCATAGCGGGTCCGCTCCGGCATTCCTTCGAGGGAGAACGGCCCGCGATTGCGCTGCTCCTCGACCCGCAGCTCGATTCGGCCGCCCCAGGCGTCCAGCTCCGCCTGCAATTGCCGCAGTTCGCGGGCCAGATGCTTCGACGGCTCCCGTTCCGGGTCGAGCCAGGCCAGAATGGCGCCTTCGGCAGGAATATCGAGCGTCCCCAACTGCTCCGGACCAAGCCGGCTCAGCACCGGAACCTCGAACTGCTCCTGGCGGAAGGCAATCGTGACCGGGACGACGCCGCCGGCCGGAACCGTGAAAAACGTCAGCCGGGCCAGCACCGTGCCGTCGCCCAGGCGGACGCCGGTCGTCAACCGGTAGTCCCCGGCCGGGACGTCGATCGTCTTGCCGTACGCCGCCTTCTCCCCGAACGGGAATGTCAATGTTCGGTACAGGCCATCCTCCAGCCGCGCGATCGTGAAGTTCTGATAGTAGGCGGCTTCCGGACCGTCTTCGCCTCTCTCGAAGCAAATGGCGCCCTTGCCTGCCGCTTCCTCCGCCGCGGCCGCCTCGGTCTGTCCCGCTTCCGCCGGGAACTCGGCGCGAACCCATTGCCCGCCGGCCCAATATTCCGGGTCGGCGTGAAGCGGATCGAGCCGCGCCGGGATGCCCAGGCTTCGGGCGGCGGCGACGAAGCAGATGTCGCGGCTGAGGCGATCGATCCGCTTGAGCCGGTAGGCGCCCGCCGGAGTCGCCATCCCCGCGTAGCGGTCCATGCCATGGACGAGGCCGATCTCGCGGCCGAGACGATCGGCAAGCGCCTGCGGCTCGCTCCGGTACCGCTCCTGCTCCTCCGGCGTGAACTGCTGCCGGAAAAAGGCGCGGTACGGCGCAATCATCTCGAAATGAACCCGCGGGCACAGCACGTAGTCCGCGAACAGGCGGTCGTCGCCTGTCTGAGCCTTGAACGGCATCGCTCCTTCCAGATGCTCGGCGAGCGTTGGCTGCATCGTGTCATGAAGATCTTTGCTCCGCAGCGACTCCAGCAGCTTGAGCGCCCATTCGCCATGCACAGGCGTCTGCGCCTTCAGGAAGGCAGCCATCTCGGCGCTCCCTCCCCGGGCCGCAAGCAAAATGTCCTTCACCCGCTTCTCCGGCAGACCGAGCTCTCGGGCCAGCTCCTCCGCCTGCCCGGCCGTCCAGAATGTCGCTTCATAGGCGGCCCGGGTTGCCGTGCCATGCTGAATCCGGCGGTCGTGGACCCGGCGCTCCTCCTCGCCCGCGCCATCGCCGCCGCTCTCGGCCAGCTCCGGCGGCGGCGTCATATCCCACTCCAGCGTGCCGGGCCGGGGAGCGCCATGCCGGAGGACGATGTCGCACTCCTCCGTATCGCCGACGGCGATCTTGCGGCAGCCCCAGCCCCGCTCTCCGCGCGCATGGATAACCAGATCGCCGCAGCCGGTCGTGAAAGAGACCCGCCCCAGCGAGTCGGTCGGCAGCGTGGCGATCGTGCTGAACTCGGCGAAGTTATAGAGCTGGAACTGCACCTCGGCCTGAGCCGGCTCCCCTGCCTCGGTCACGGCGCGAACCGTAATCGTCTTTCGCGGCGCATAGTTGCCGAGCAGATTGATCTCGGTGTACCACGGATGATCCGAGCAGGTCTCCTCCGGCCCGATGTAATCTGCCGCGACGCGGGTGTTGACGAGCATCGCCCGCCGCGAGGGCGCGCGGAACCAGCCCTCGTTCAGGCGGGCTTCCGGTTCGCAGGCGCCAAGGAAGTGCCATTCGCCGTCGGCCCAGGCCTCGACCCAGGCATGGTTCGAGTCGCAATGCGCCCAGCGCGGCGTATAGCACTGGCGCGCCGGTATGCCGACGCTTCGGAGAGCGGCGACGGCCAGGGTCGACTGCTCGCCGCAGCGTCCGAGCGCGGTGCGCATCAGGGTCAGCGGCGACACCGTCCGCATGTCCGTGCCGATGTATGTCGCCTTTTCATGGCACCAATAATTCGTCTCGAGGATTGCCTCTGTGATCGATTTATTTTTGACCCGATCGAATAACTCCTCGAAAATGACGTGCCGGCTGTCATCCATATTCTCGTTGTTCACCCGGTAAGGCAGCACGAAATTCAGGAAAACGTCCTGCGGAATCCGCTCTCCCCATGGCGCCAGCCCGCGCGTCTCCAGCGTCCGGCGGACATGCTTCAGGAAGTAGTCCCCGTCATAATCCGCCATATCATGCAGCGGCATGTAGGCATATAGAAATTGCAGACAAAAGCGCTCTTCTTCCGTTAACGGCTCGTCAAAGATGCCGAATAGCGCTTCGTCCCGATGGCGCGCCAATTGGCGCTTGTACTGGAATTTCTCCTTCAAGCGCTGAAGCCATTGCCCGTCCGTCACGTTCAGCTTGCTCATCCACTTCGTCCCCTGTCTTCTCGCAGATTTGGTGCATCAGAGATGCGGTAATGCTTCAGAAATGCGGTAATGCTTCAGAGATAACGTTGAGATCCGTTGATGCTTCAGAGATACGGCGATGCTTCGGAAGCCGGGAACCAATCCGGCTCATGCCAAGCTATCTGGAAATTCGTCGTGGTGTTACCGATATCTCTATTATAGTCGAAGAGATCGGGAGTGGGAATCGCCTCTCTCTTTTAAGTTTCTATTTTCTGCATGAAATTGTATAATAATGTACGATGAACAATCGTTTCTATGAGAAAGGATTGAGAAAATAGGCTCGGAACATTTACCATGATAAATTCCACATTTTATTCTCGTAAAAACGTCCATTTTATTTTAATTTCTGGCGAACAAGTGGTACACTAAGTGTAAACGCAAACATTGGGTATGTCATTTTAGATATACTCATAGATTTGGCATAATCCGTAAGGAGGTCTAGCATTCATGTCGGCTGCAGAAGTTACTGAGAAGGAAAGGGTATGGAAGGATTACTATGGACCCAATCTCGGGTACATCCAGGAACAGTACGAGCAATACGTTAACGATCCCGAATCCGTCGAAGCGAATTACCGGGACCTGTTCGCCCGCTTCGGGCCGCCGCCTGCTTCAATCGGTTCCCAAGCAGCGGGAGCCGCTGCTCCGGTCTCGCTGGACGGGGACGGATTAAATAAAGTCGTCTCCGCCGTCAAGCTGGCCGGCATTATTCGCACCTTTGGCCATCTGGCGGCCGATATCGATCCATTGGGCATTAATCCGCCCGTGGATACCCGCCGCTTCGAGCCGGAGACCTACGGCTTGACCCGCGCGGATCTGGAAGCTCTGCCTGCCTCAATCGTGCTCAAGGAGGCGCCTGCCGGCGTCCACACCTGCTGGGATGCGATTGAGCATCTGCGCGCGGTATACACCCGATCCATCGCGTACGAATTCAGACACGTGCATGACGAGGAAGAATTGAAGTGGCTGCGCAGACATACGGAATGCCTCAACTCGCCGGAGCCGCTTACTCCGGCCGAACGCGTCGCTCTCTTGAAACGGCTGATCGAGGTCGAGCAGTTCGAGACGTTCCTGCACCGCACTTTCGTCGGGCAGAAGCGCTTCTCGATCGAAGGCACCGATGTTCTCGTGCCAATGCTGGACGAACTCGTCCGCGCCTCCGCGGCCAACGGCACTCAGCGTATCCTCATGGGCATGGCTCATCGAGGCCGGTTAAACGTGCTCGCGCACGTGCTTGGGAAGCCGTACGGCAAGATTTTCTCGGAGTTCCATCACTCTCCGAACAAGGACCTGTTCCCGTCGGAAGGCTCAATGGGGATCAACTACGGCTGGACCGGCGACGTGAAGTATCATCTGGGCGCCGATCGCTCCGTAACCGAAGGCAATACCGTGCGGACCAAGGTTACGCTCGCGAATAACCCGAGCCATCTGGAATACGTCAATCCGGTCGTGGAGGGCTTCTCCCGCGCCGCCCAGGATGACCGCAGCCAGCCGGGCTATCCGCGCCAGGATACCGGCAAGGCCGCGACGGTGCTCATGCACGGCGACGCCGCCTTCCCGGGGGAAGGCATCGTCTCGGAGACGCTCAACTTCAACAAGCTGCGCGGCTTCCGGAACGGGGGCACGCTGCATATTATCGTCAACAACCGCATCGGGTTCACGACGAAGAGCGAGGACTCCCGCTCCACGCATTATGCAAGCGACCTGGCCAAAGGCTTCGAGATTCCGATCGTGCACGTGAACGCGGACGATCCGGATGCGTGCATCGCGGCCGTTCGCATGGCGGTCGAATACCGGAGCGTGTTCAAGAAGGACTTCCTGATCGATCTGATCGGCTACCGCCGCCACGGCCACAACGAGATGGACGATCCGGAAGGAACGTCGCCGTTCGTGTACCGCAAGGTGAACCAGCATCCGACCGTGTATGCCCTCTATGGCGAGCGGTTGAAGCAGGAAGGCCTGGTTGACGACGCGCAGATCGAACAGATGAAGAAGGATGCCGAAGCCGTCCTGCAGCAGGCGTATGACAAAATGAAGGAGACGACCGACCGGGCGTACCGCCACAATACGGGCGAGCCGCCAAGCCGCTTGTCCGGCAACGGCACCGCCGTGCCGCTCGAGCAGTTGCGGGAGATTAACCGCGAGCTGCTGGTGGTGCCGGAGGGCTTCCAGGTCTATCCGAAGCTGCAGCGCATTTTGCAGCGCCGGGCCAACGCGCTCGATGAGGGCGAGAAGGTCGACTGGGCGCTCGCCGAGACGCTGGCGTTCGCGACGATCCTGGCGGAAGGGCAGCCGATCCGCATCACCGGGCAAGATTCCGAGCGGGGCACCTTCTCGCAACGCCATCTCGTGCTGCACGACTATCACACGGGCGAGACGTTCTCGCCGCTGCACCGCATTCCGCAGGCGAAGGCCTCCTTCGCTATCTATAACAGCCCGCTGTCCGAGGCGTCTGTGCTCGGGTATGAATACGGCTATAACGTATTCGCGCCAGAGACGCTCGTGATTTGGGAGGCGCAATACGGCGACTTCGCCAATGCGGCGCAAGTCATTTTCGACCAGTTCATCGCTGCCGGCCGGGCGAAGTGGAACCAGAAGTCCAATCTCGTCGTCCTGCTGCCGCATGGGTTCGAGGGCCAAGGGCCGGAGCATTCCAGCGCCCGCCTGGAGCGCTTCCTGCAATCGTCCGCCGAGCATAACTGGACGGTTGTCAATTTGACCAGCGCCGCGCAATACTTCCATCTGCTGCGCCGTCAGGCCGCGATCGGCGGAACCGATGAAGCGCGTCCGCTCATCGTCATGGCGCCGAAGAGCCTGCTGCGCAACCCGCGGAGCGCATCGCCGGCCCGCGAGTTCAGCGAAGGGCACTTCCATCCCGTCTGGGATGAAGCCCTGGAAAGCCAGCAGCCGAAGAAAGTGGAGCGCCTTATTCTGGCTACCGGCAAGATGGCAATCGATCTGCAGACGGAACTGGAGACGTCGGATGGAGATCACTCCTGGCTGCATATGATCCGCGTCGAACAGCTCTATCCGTTCCCGCAGGAGGAAATTGCGGCTATCATCGGACGCTATCCGGCCCTGAAGGAGATCGTCTGGGTGCAGGAAGAACCGAAAAACATGGGCGCCTGGACGTACATGGAGCCGCGGCTTCGCGAAGTCGCTCCGAAGAAGGTGCCTGTCCACTATATCGGACGTCCGGAGCATTCCAGCCCGGCGAGCGGGTATGCGGATGTCCATAGTTTCGAACAGCGCCAAATCATTACCGAATCGTTGCATCGCTCGACAAAAACTAATTAACCTGGGAGGTTACGGTCGTGGCTGAAATCAAAGTGCCTGATCTTGGAGAATCGATATCGGAAGGAACCTTGCATAAATGGCTTGTCAAAGTAGGCGACACGGTAGGTCAAGGGGATCTGCTCGCCGAGTTGGAAACCGATAAAGTCAATCTGGAAATCAGTGCCGAAGAGAGCGGAGTCATTGAATCGATCCTGAGAGGGGAAGGCGAAAATGTCGCTGTCGGCGAAGTCATCGCCGTCATCGGCTCCGGGGCGGGAGCAAGCGCTCCAGCAACTGCTCCAGCGGCGGAAGCGGCTGCCGCAGAGAAGGAAAGCGCTCCGGCCGCAGCCCCGGCAGCGCCGGCCCCAGCGCCTGCGCCTGCTGCGGATAGCGGCGCATACCACGCGTCTCCGGCGGCGCGCAAGCTGGCGAGGGAGAAAGGCATCGACTTGAACGGCGTGGCTGCGCGCGACCCGATCGGCCGCATCCAGCATGATGACGTGCAGGCGAACGCGGCCCGCCCGGCGGCAGCGCCAGCGGCGGCTCCAGCCGCGCCGGCGAAGCCTGCGGCTCCGGCTTCCGGAGCGGCTGGCGATTCGGCCAAGCCGATCGAGCGCCAGCGCATGTCCCGCCGCCGCCAGACGATCGCGACTCGCCTGGTGGAGGCGCAGCAGACGGCAGCCATGCTGACGACGTTCAACGAAGTCGACATGACTGCGATTCTCGATATCCGCAAGCGGCGCAAAGACGCCTTCAAGGAAAAGCATGATGTCGGTCTCGGCTTCATGTCCTTCTTCACGAAGGCGGTCGTCGGCGCATTGAAGGCTTACCCGTTGCTGAACGCCGAGATCGACGGACAAGATATTCTCGTGAAGAAATTCTACGATATCGGCATCGCCGTGGCAGCGAAAGAAGGGCTCGTCGTGCCGGTCGTTCGCGACGCGGATCGCCTCAGCTTTGCGGAGATTGAGCGCTCCATCGCCGAACTGGCGACGAAGGCCCGCTCCAACTCGTTGGCGCTGTCCGATCTGCAAGGCGGCTCCTTCACGATCACGAACGGCGGCGTTTTCGGCTCCCTGCTGTCGACGCCGATCTTGAACGCGCCGCAGGTCGGCATCCTCGGGATGCACAAGATCCAACTGCGTCCGGTCGCCATCGATGAAGAGCGTTCGGAGAACCGTCCGATGATGTATATCGCTCTCTCCTACGATCACCGCATCGTCGATGGAGCGGAAGCGGTCGGCTTCCTGGTTAAGGTCAAGGAGATGCTGGAAGATCCGGAGACGCTGCTCCTCGAAGGATAAGGCCGCGTCACCTATGCACTTAGGTAGAAACAGCCGGCTCTGCGGAGCCGGCTGTCTTCATTCGCGGCGCCGGAAGCGCTCCGGTTGGCGGCGCGAAGATCTTGTTCCGCCTGGGCCTACGGCCTGTCCGCATTTTCGCCCTTGCGGAGAATTGCTTTGACTTCCCCGAATCCGAGTGATAGGATAATTTTGGATATTGCGGATTGTAGAAGATCGCATCGATATTTGCCACTTTGCGGCTGCCTGCAGGCATGCCGCTTTTTCTGTATCATGCGTTTGAAAGGATCAGCATTCATTCTAGTTGTAACGGGGGTGCAGCGGTTGACGACAACCGTATTTTTCGCTTCGAAATCGTTAGGCGACCTGACGGACAGCCAACTGCAGCGGATGCTGGACCGGTTCGGGCTGGGCCGATTGATTCACACCGCGCCTACGGAGCACGGGGTCATGAAGCAGACGCTGTTCGTGACGTCCACAGCCGGGGAATTCGTGCTGAAGGGCAATCCTCTCTATCCCGGACAGTGGAAGGAGCAAGCGTATTTTGTCCGCCATTTGCACGCGAATACCGGAGTCAAGGTGCCTTATCCCTATCTGCTAGATGAGTCGGAGGATATTTTCGGCTGGACCTATGCACTCATGCCCCGCCTCCCCGGACGGCATATCCACGATCCGGAGATGCTGCGCCTGCTTCATCGCGAAGATGGGGTGAGCATCCCGGCTCAGCTCGGGAGCGCCCTGCGCGCGCTGCATGGGTGGAAGGCCGACCATCCCGGGGAATTCGATCCGGACAGCGGCCTTATCCGCCCGTTCGACGGCTCCTACACAGAGTGGCTATACGGAACAATTCGCTACTGGCTCGACGACGCCGCGAAGTACTCTGTCATTACGGATAGGGATAAGGCATGGGTGGAGCAGCTATTGGACAACGCGCAGGCAACGATGGAGAGCCTGGACTCCCCCCGCTTCGTCATGGGCGACTTCAAGCCGGAAAACGTGCTCGTGCAGTACATCGATCGAGGCTGGGAAGTGAGCGGCGTGATCGATTTCACGACGTCCTATTTCGGGGATGCCGCCGCTGACTTGCCGAAGCTGACGTGGGCCGAGCCGTATACCGAAGCGGCTGGAAGACTGTTAGGATCGAATCAGGATCAGAAGACTTGCCCGACAAGCGAAGGAGAATGAGCATAATGAAAAAGATAAGGCGGCTGAGATGGATGGCGGCCGCACTTGCCGCTGTAACCATCCTTACGGCATGCGGCCAGGAACAGCAGGCTGTACCCGCACCAGAAGATGCGGCTTCCGCTCCCGGCGAAGGAACGAGCGCGCCCGGGACAGCAAGTCCGAACACGCCGTCGGCTCCCGCCTCCACTGCTCGAACCATATCCGAGCCTGCGGCAGCGCCGGAAACACTCGAATCGCCGGCGGCCCCGCAGGCGGAAGCCCCGGTGAATGCCTCGGCGTGGCTCGGCACATGGAGGTGGGCAGAGTCGGATAAATATAATTCCGCCGCCATCGAAATTAAAAGCGTCGATGAACGACAGATGGTCTTTTCCTTAATGGCTTTTCATGTGACCAATATGAAGACGATGGATGGGTCTCACGGCAACATCGAGAACGGCGTGGCCGAGATGGTTGGCAATGAGGCGGTTTTTACGGATGTAGAAGATGAAGACTTTGAACTGCGCATGTCTCTCGGAGATGATCATCTTACCGTAACAACCAATAAGAACTATATTGGTTTCGGCGCTTTTGTCACCGTTGACGGCGCCTATGCGCGCTGGACCCCGGAGCCGGCCAATACCGACTACCTTGTCGTGCCGGGACAATCGCTCGGCAAAATCTCGCTCGGGATGACGCAGGATGAAGTCATTCGGCAATTGGGCCAGCCTGCGGCCGCGGAAGAGAACCGGATGATCTATCAATCCTCGGAGCATGAGATCGTCCTGTATATGGAGGAGCAGACTGTCCGGCAGATCGCCTTCTCTTCTCCGGCGTTCTCTACGGCGGAAGGAGTCAATACCGGCAATCACGCCGATTATGGCGATTTCTTTGCCCGCTCGGAATACCGGCAGCGCTACCTGCACCTTCGCGAGGAATGGATCGAAGGCGGACTCGCTTTCTTCACCTTCAACTCCGATGCGCCGGAAGGCGACACGGAGCAACGGCAGCAAGTCCGCGGTTATATTTACGAGGGGCAAGAAATGTATGAAGAACCGCTGAGCGAGGCCGAATGGAAGCCTGTCGGCCAATGAATTGATTTACGGCGCTCCGTCCGAATACGCCACCAGCACTTCCGTAATGATGATGACAGCCGCCATCAGAACGAGGATCGATGGCCCCTGGTATTTGGCGGAGCACCATTTTTTAATGGCAAAATAACCGGCAAAAAAGACGAGAATCATCCAGCGAACGGCATCGTATTTCGGCGTGGCCAGCAGAAAAAATCCGACAAACGCGGCGACCGCGGTATAGAACATCCATTTGATCCACACTAGTTGTACTCCTTCCAATACCGGTACTGAATATCCTTCTGGCCGTTCGTGACGATGACCATATTTTCGATTTTGCCCGTCTCGATATTCGTACGGTAGATCATCGTCCGCGTTTCTCCGACATCAGGAACCGGGGGAATGTATTTGTCCAGGAAGAAAGCCCCGCCTGCGCCCGAGGCATGCTGGACCCATGGCTTGCTTCCCCGGGTCAACAAGAGGCCTACGCCATAGCTGGTCGCCGTTTTGGCCGCGGATCCCATAAAGTTCTCGAATTTGCCCGTCGTATGTTTTTGCTCCCAATATGTATATTTTGATTCGTCCTTTTCATAGCTGACGACGTTGCCCTTGCGGTCCACCGAGATCATCGTCTTGTCGTTGCCCTCCTGCAGCGGATAGTTCACGACAACGGAATCGCGCGTCATCTTCGTCGTCTCTCCTCCCCCAAGGTAATCCGTTCTCTCCACCTCATCCGCATATTTGAGGTTGATAATATTCATCTTGTCATGAGCTTCCTGCATCAGATTTTTATCGCCCAACTCCTCCGCCTGCTTCAGAATGTCCTCATATTTCTGATATTCCTTCACGTCTTCCTCGTCCCAGTCCTTGAATTGCTCTCCGGCGGAATCGGCGCCAGGCTGGGCTCCGGCCCCCAGCACGCTGCTTACGAACACCGCTCCGCTGGCCGCCATGACAGCCGCATTCAAGAGGGCCTGAATTCCCCCGGTTGGAGTGCCGTCCCCTTCCCTGAACCGGCGGGCGATATCCTTCAATTCCAGCTCTATCTCCTGGAGCTTCGCCAAGAAGGAAGAGAACACCTGCTGAGACGACTGGAACTCGCTGTAGAAGCGGTTCTTCTCCATGCCCATCCACTGCGATTCCAGCGACTTGATGGCCTTTTGAAGGCCTTCCATTTGCGTTTTGGACAACCCGTATGCCAAGTGGAACAAGTTTGCCACATTATCGATTTGCTCCGGTTTGATCGTAATGCGCATCATGCATCCATTCCCTTATCTTGAATTTGATATGATTATAGCGAATCACCGCTCTCATTCCCAGCGAGGAATTTCCTAATTTTTTACTGGTATTCCGAAGCGCCTCCCGGGATATCTCCTCATTATGAACCATTCATCCCCTTTGCTGCCGGACCTGTGAATCGGGACTTACGGCTTATCAGCCCGGCATATTTTTGTTTTGACATTTGAAAAAAAGGAATATACTTCTCTATAACAGGAGATGATCTGATGAATTTGAATGCGCCCAAGTTCACTCCCGTCCCCCGACGCAAGCTGGTGGATCAGGTGTTGGAGCAGCTCTATGGCGCGCTGGCCCGCCATTATCGTCCCGGCGATCGGATGCCGACCGAGCCGGAACTGATGGAGTTGTTCGGCGTAGGCCGCTCGACGGTCCGCGAAGCCGTGAAGATCTTGGTACATGCCGGCGTGCTGGAAGTCCGGCAAGGGGACGGGACGTATGTCCGCTCGCTTCCCTCCGATGCGGACTCGCTGGAGCAACGGCTGCTCCGGGCCGAGACGGCGCACATTACCGAAGTGAGAAGCATGATGGATGTCCAGGCCGCGCGGCTGGCCGCGGAACGGCGTACGGACGGGGATCTGAGACGGATGAAGCGGCTGCTTGAAGAGCGGAAGAAGGCATTGGAAGCGGGCAATTATGCCTCCTATGTGGATGTTGATGTGGAGTTCCACTGTTCGATTGCAGAGGCAAGCCAAAACCCGCTGCTCCTCGATCTGTACCGGGCCTTTTCCGACGCGCTGCGTGGCGAGCTCAGCCACATCATCGTCGGCACGAAGCATTATGAGGACCGGTCGGAATTGCATGATCAGCTCTACCAGGCGATTGCGGCCCGGGACGCCGATACCGCCGTGCGCTTGTCGCTGGACAATCTGGCCCCGCAGGGACGCCGCGGGAGCGAATAATGGTTGCCAACACAGAGGAGAGGAGAGATGTTATGGTCATTGATGTTCGCGATGTAACCTGGAAGAGGGACAACAAGACGATTCTGGATCGGGTATCCTGGGAGGTAAAGCCAGGAGAGCATTGGTGTCTACTCGGGCTGAACGGCTCGGGGAAAACGACCTTATTGAATATGATCAACGGCTATATCTGGCCGACCACGGGAAGCGTCTCCGTTCTCGGCAAGCGGTTCGGCACCTTCGACCTGCGCGAGCTGCGCAAACACATCGGCTGGGTAAGCACCTCCCTGCAGCAGAAGCTATACGGCCACGAGACAGTGCAGAAGATCGTGCTCAGCGGGAAATTCGCCTCGATCGGCTTGTACGATGACATCGAGGAGGCTGACGAGGAGAAGGCTTTGTCCTTGATCCGGCTGCTCGGCTGCGAGCGGCTGCTGAACCGCACCTACGACACGTTATCGCAGGGCGAGCGGCAGCGGGTGCTCATCGGCCGGGCGCTAATGGCGTCGCCGAAGCTTCTCATCCTGGACGAGCCGTGCACGGGACTCGATATCTTCGCCCGCGATCAGTTGCTCCATATGATTCAATCGATAGCGCGCGAGCCGGATGCCCCGACTCTTATCTATGTCACGCATCATGTCGAAGAGATTATGCCCTGCTTCAACAAAGCCCTGCTCATTAAGCAAGGAACCGTGTTTTCATCCGGCGATACGGCCAATCAGTTGACCTCCGCCCATTTAAGCGAATTTTTCCATGCGCGCATTGAAGTGCGGCAGGAGCTGGGCCAGCGCTATTCCCTTCAATTGCTGGACACCGAATAATACGCTCCCGCTCTATTTCTTCAATGCGACATTGCTTTCAAGGACAAAAGCCGACCTGCGTCGGCTTTTGCTGCTTCCGCCCTCTCCTTGCCTCTGAAGGCAATTCCGGCTTGGCAGGAAACTTATACTAAAGGCGGATAATAGATGATATCCGGATCGTAGCGGTCGCCGTCATACGGATTCCCGCTCCAGGCGAAAATGACGATCTTGCCTTTGTCCAGCTCCCGTTCCAGCATCTCGGCATGCTGCTTCGAGACGCCCATCGACGTCATCTTGGCGCGCAGCTCGTCGCCATGCGAGCGGAACAGATTGGCGAGCGCGGTGAAGACGCCTTCTTCCGCCACGCCGATTTGAGAGGCAGCCGCTTGTTCGGCGATATGCTCCGTCCGCTTCTTGTCATGGGCCAGCACGTATAGATGGTCCCGGTTATAGCCCAGATTGGCCAGATCCTGAATCTTCGCCTCGGCCTCCCTTGCCGTATTGACCATGTACACCTTCGTCTGCTTATTCATACCGATTCCTCCTTCAGTTCTTTCCTTTCCAATGGGGTCCGGCCGGCTTATTGTGTTCTTAACCATACCCTATGACGATCAAACATCCAACGGACTGAAAAAGAAGCGGCTCTGCGTTTTTAATCATCAAAAAGGGCTCCGGCTTATTGCCGGAGCCCTTGCTGCCTGCTTCCGTTAGAAAGCAGGATTGTATGCGCCGCACCCTGGGACGCTTAGAACTGTGCCACGACGCCCTGGGATGGAGCGGACAGCACGTTTACCGCACGGCCGTCCGAAACGGTGAGGACGTAGATAATGTATGTTTCCCCATTGACAAGGGGATTGCCATAAGCGTCTTTATCGTAGGAGTTCAGCGTAACCAAGCCTTCTCCCGAAGGAGATACGGTTTTAGAGCTATTTGCTCTTGCCCAATTCGCCTCATCCAGCGTAAAGCTGCCTGCTTTGTAGGAAGGCACCGCCATCACGGCATAGTTTGCAACGCCGCTCTCATTCGTCGGCTTGCTGAAGTAGACCCGCAGGTCGCTTCCATTCATCTCCGCCGTTACGTTTGTCGCCGGAGATACGTATTGAGCCGACAAGACCACATCGCGGGACGGATCAGAGAGCGCATTGACCGAGCTGACCCGGCTATCGGCTACGGTGAGAACATAGAAGCGATAAGCGCTGCCGCTTGTAATCGCCTCTCCTCTCACATCGCGTGCGTTGTCTGGAAGAGACAGGCGAATCGTGCCGCCCTGCTTCGCCGCATACGTGTAATATGGCGTATTGTTGGCATCCGCCAATCCAAAGCTCTGATCCGACTTCACGGCCATCACGCGGTATTCCAGCACGCCATAATCATTGGACGGCGCGGTGAAGCTCACCTCGATATCGCGCGCCGTGCCGCTATTGCCTGTTACGTTGGCCGTTACGTTCGACACCGCCGAGACCGACGAGTTGCTTGTCAGCACGATTTCCGGAGAAGCACCGGACAGCATATTCGCGTTATAGCTATTGTTGCTGACAGACAAGACAAATACCTTGTAGCCGACGCCATTTCGAATCGCCGCTCCATCAACGTCTCGTGCCGAGGAGGACAGAATCTGATCAATATTTCGGCCTGTCTTGCTTACATACGTATAGTTGTTGCTGGATACGTTGTTGGCGCGATACAAGTCGAAGCGGCTTGCATCGACCGATCTCACGACCATGATCCGGTAATGCGAGATGTTCGCTTCATCCACTGCCCGGTTGAAGCTGACCCGCATATCGCGGCCGTCGTTATAATCGCCGACGTCGCTTGCGTTGACGTTGGTAGCCGGATACACCGTCGAGTTATTGCTCAACGTGATGATGTTCGAATAGCTGGACAACGTATTGGAATAACTGCCCGAGCCGACAGACAGGACGAACACGCGGTAGCTGACGCCGTTCCGAATCAGCGCCCCGTCGACATCTCTCGCACCGGACGAGAGCGTCACGCTCTGGTTGCTGCCATTGCGGCTCACATAGGTGTAATTATAGCTGGATACATTGTTCGCATCCCCTACCGTGAAGCGCCCCGCATCGGAAGACTTCACGACCATGACGCGGTAGTGGCTGATATTGGACTCATCCGCCGCGCGGTTGAAGGTTACCCGCAGGTCACGGCCATCGCCGTAATCATTGATGTCGTAAGCCTCGACATTCGTCGCGGCATATACGCCCGAATTGCTGGACAGCGTAATGGCGCTGGATGCATAAGACAATGCATTGGAATAGCTGCCTCTGCCTACCGACAGGACAAACACGCGATAGCTCACACCGTTCCGAATATATGCGCCGTCCACATCTCTTGCGCTGGAAGAGAGCGTCAAGCTCAGATCGCGTCCCGTCTTATTTACCCGCGTGTAATATGAGCTTGACACATTATTCGCATCCGACACAGTGAACCGGTCCGCATTGGATGTCTTCACGACCATGACGCGGTAGTGATCAATCAACGACTCGTCAGAAGCCCGGTTGAACGTGATCCGCATGTCGCGGCCGTCGTTATAGTCGCTGACATCGCTGACCTGCACATTCGTTACCGCGTTAGCGATGGAATTATGAGACAGCGTAATCGACGAGGACGCGCCGCTCAGCACATTGTTAGAGCTGTACCCGTCATTCGACACCGCCATCACGAATACCCGGTAGGTCACGCCGTTGCGAATATAAGAGCCGTTGACATCCGTCAAGCTCGAAGACAAGGTCGTCGTGATATTGTATCCGGTCTTCGACACTTGATAATAGCGGCTGGAAGACAATTTGTTCGCCTCGGTCACATCGAAGCGGGTGTAGTCCCGATCCGGCACGACGAATATGCGGTAGTGGCTCACCTTCGACTCATCGGAAGATCTCGTGAACGATACCTGCAGGTCGCGGCCGTCGTTATAATTGCTTACATCCGCCACGCTCGTAATGACTGGCGCGCCGACCGTGGTGCCCAGCGTAATCGTCGCCGTGGACGAAGAGAGCTGATTGGAATGACGATTCAAATTATTGCTTACGGACAAGACGAACACCGTATAAGGCACGCCGTTGCGAATTCTGTCTCCGGACGTATCCCGGGACGACGAGCTGAGTGTCGTCGACAAGGTCGTGCCGGATTTGTATACCGTCGTATAGTTGGAGCTGGATACCGCATTCGCCGCGTTCAGATCGAAGCGATGCGCATCCTTCGACTTCACGACCATGACGCGATAGTTGGCGATATTGCTCTCATCGGAAGCCCTTGCGAAGCTCACCGACAGGTCTCTTCCATCCCCATAATCGGCGACATCACGCGCCTGCACATTCGTGACCGCATAGGCCGAATCGCCTGTCAGCGTCACGGTCTGGGAAGGGCGGGATAATACATCCTGGTTGCGCTTGCCTACCGTCAACACATACACGACGTAGGACTGGTTCGCCCGGAGAACATCTCCGTTCACGTCGCGGCTCCAGGAATTGAGCGTAATCGAAGGATTTCGGCCATACGTATCGACGACCGTATAGTTATTGTCCGATACCAGACGAGCCCGCGCCAGCGTAAAGGACGATGAATCCGAAGCCTTGACGACGAGAACCCGATAATGATCGATATTCGATTCCTGGGACGCCCGCGTGAAGCTGACGGTCAGGTCGCTGCCGTTACCCGCTTGGCCGGTTACTTTGGCATTTACATTCGTTGCCTGATAGACTTGGTCGCTCGGGTAATCGTCCCAATCACGATCCGTCGTATTAATCGTTACGGTCTGCGTTCTGGAATTCCACAGCACTTGCTCTCCCATCGCTTCGCTCACGAAGCGAACCGGAACCATCGTTCTTCCCCGGATCGTCTGGGCGGGAACGTCCAGAGTCACGTTCGAATCGTTGATTGTAGCTACCCTGGAACCGATTTTGAGGACAACGGTCGTACCCGCCTTGGTCGCGGTGACCGTCTTCGTTCTCTGGTTCCATCCTACCTTCGCATCCAACGCCTCGAAGATGGCCCGCAGCGGCAGCATCGTCCGCCCTTTAATCATCATTGGCGGTTGATCCGTCACTAGCCTGGAACCATTGATATACACACTGATTTGCGGGGCTGCCTGCACTTGCGCTTGAATGGCAAATGTAAACAACAAGGCAAATGCAATCAGCCCGGATAGCATCCTTTTCACAAGTTCATCCTCCATTTGGTGTCATTTCAAACCTCTGATATGTGTAACGCGGTTACCGAGGTAAATGTTTCTTCCTTTTTAAAAATATTTTCATTTTTGGTCAAATTATCGATTAGGCGCCCTGATGCATGAAAGGTATGCAGGCCAGCATCTCCGTCTCTGCCTTCTATGCTTCAATAATCGTCAGCAGCGGCCAATGTTCGCGCCATTGCTTCGCGTTCACCCGCGCCATATAATAAGCCGGATCGGGAAATGCCGGGCTCCGCCTGACGACCATCTGGAACAAGTCCTCCAAGCCATGCGGATGAATCAGTTCTATCCGCCCCTCCCCATTCAGACGCGCGCCTACTGCCGTGGCCGTCTCCGGCCACCGGCTCAGCGCATCGAAGGTGGATGCGTAAGGCGCCACGCCATTGCGGATATGCATTCTGGCCTGGTTTTTGACCGACCATTTTTCGTTCCCCGTACGCCTGATCAGTTCCTGCTCCAGCGCAACATCCCGCTGCTCCGACAGCTCCTCCGGGTCATAGTAGACGACATCGATATCCTGATGCCGGGCCCGGTACTTGAATCCATGCAGCCGGTCCCATATATAATTGCGGATATATCCGGCGGCTATATAGCATTGCGGCAGCCGCAGGTCCCTGACGATCCGCAAGTCGGCCATCAATTCCTCATGTTCTTCCAAATATTGAACCAGACGTTGCTCGAACACGGGGATTCCTCCTCTTTCGCAGGCGCTGGACGCCTTATTTTCTCCGGCCGATGTAGAGCAGATGGGAAGAGACGCCCAGTACATAAGGACAGGATGCCGTCTCATAGATCAGCTCCATCGCTTGCCAGTACTCGTCTTCCCCGCGCGAACGCCAATATTCGAACTGCTGCTCGTTCATTGCCCCGGCGATGCTCGAAGAACCAAGGAACTGCACCGTCTCGAAACCGTGCGCTTCCATGAACGGGGCAATCTCCTCCACCCGGAAATAATACGCGCCGGTGAATCGCCCTTCATCCTGGTGATCGAAGATTCCCGTCTCCATGAAGCTGCGAATCTGGCGGATGCTGTCATTCGGCTTCCAATGCTGCGGATGGAGGAGCGAGTTCATCACATGGCGGACCACGCTCATTACCGCGACGAAGACCATGCCCCCACGCTTGGTCACGCGATACAGCTCTTGCACTGCGGCGCGCCGATCCTCTTCCGCCTGCAGATGATAGAGCGGTCCCATCATCAGCGCCGCATCGAACCGTTCATCGGCGGCTCCATTGTCCAAGAGATGTCCGCCAGGCGGAAGATGCTTGCGGATATGATGGCAGTTCACCATAAATTCGAGGGGTTCCCTGTCCAGGCGGCCCCACTCGTCATACCCGTTATAATAATCGATAATTTTGTTCATGGCGCACCGCCCTTGTCTCTGCCCATCGTCGTTCCAGCGATCAGAGCTCGGTCCAGGTCGAACGCACGTACCCGATCCGCATGCCGGACCGCTCCATATTCCGGTGGCTGCCTGACAGGAAAGCGCATTGGCCCACGGCCAGGCTGCAGTCGCGGCGTGCCGCCTCGGCAAGCCTGCAGCGCAGCAGACTCAACTGCAAGCCTCGCCGCCGAAATTCGGGAAGCGTGGCCGCGAACGTGAAGGAAGCGATATCTCCCTTGACATGCAAGACGCCGACAGCCGCCGGCCGATCCTCGTAATAGGCCATATAAAAGATCCACCCCGGGCGCTGATGCAGCACGCGATTGTTGGCCGCGACATGCGGGATGCCGTCATCCGGCAGTCCCGTCCCCCGGCAATGAATCATCGCGTATGTATCGAATTCCGAAGCCCCGATCTCTTCGATTCGAACCGCTCCCGGCACAGGCTCCCGAATAGCGGCAGCAGGCTGCGCATACAAGGACGTATGGCTGCCCGACGGATACAACCCCCGCTCTGCCAGCGACCGGAGCACCTGCTGATCGGCAAGTCCGGGCACGATTTCGAATTGGGGTTTCCGTTCCCGTTCCCGGTAGAAGCAGATCATGTCGTCGATATGCCCGATATCGCTGCTCCGCAGCCCTTTAACCGTATTGAAGGAGGGCCATGGCATCGTCTTGCTGTAAAAGCAGACCGCATGCCCGAACTGCTCCACTTCCACGCCTTCCGGATTGCCCGGACGTTCCCGGATCGCATTCATCCGATCGGTCATATAATCGATTTCCGACTGCTCAATGGCTTGTATCATCTTTTCTGACGGATGTATGGCATTCATCCTCAAATGGTCACGCTCCGCTTACATATTCGCTCTGCAGAATGCTCATCTGAATAATGTCCCAATACTTGCCTTCGCGGTACAGCTTCTGCCGCAGCCGCCCTTCTTCCTTGAAGCCGCTCCCCTGATAGCAGCGAAGACCGCGCTCATTGAATTCGAACACTTCCAGCTCCAGCCGGTTCAGATTCAGCGTGTCGAAGGCGAACCGTTTGATCAAGGCGATCGCTTCCTTGCCATACCCTTTGCCAAGATGCGATTTGCGGCCAATGACAATGCCCAGGACAGCGCAGCGGTTTTTCCAATCGAGCTGATGCAGATCGATCTGTCCGATGTATTCAAGCGAATCCTTGTCGGCGATAATGAAGCCTTTGCTGCGGCTGTTTCCCTCGATCATCATTTTCAGAAAGGACTCCGTGTCATGCAGCGTCTGCGGATAGGTAAAGATATCGCTCAACGTATCCGTAATCTCCGGGTCGTTGACCCACTCCCGCATATACGGCAAATCTTCCATTCGATACTCTCTTAATATAATGCGCTCTCCTGCGATATGCGGCATTCGGATCATCCTTTCTGTCCAGGTTACGTACTTGGCCTGAGCTCGGACGGGCGCGTCGTCCCCACTGTATAGACGGCCTGATTCCGCATAATCGCCTCGATAACGCCTCCGGCAATCTCGGAGCGGGTCAACCAGCGGGTACCGGACCGCTCAAGAACAAATCCAAGTTGAACTTGATGGTACTCGCATTTCGGAGAAATGTCCATAGCATTTTCCACTTCAACCAAATTTGCGCTGCATGCTTCATCCTCGCCTGACCTCCGTTCGTCGCATCTCTAATGAGCATCCGGGGCCTTGCCAATCCGGAACACCGTCCCTTCCGCGCTACCTCTTCTTCCTCTTGATCCCATCCGCAACCCATGCCGCCCCGTACCCGATAATCAGCGCCAGGTCGATTCCGAACAGATACGTAAAAACATTAATGCAGGTCGTATTCGTATATTGATTCCACCATCCCCAGCGGTAAATGACCGAACGGGGATGATCCGGCGGTCCGCCCAGATTGGCAATGAACTGCTTGACATACAGCCACTCCAGCACCAGAAGCGCCACTCCGAATAGGATAAGCATAAGAAGAATAACAGCCTGATTGTGACCTCGCCGAAGCCCGCACGCGAAGAACCGAAGCGAACCGATTCCGAGCATCACCAGGAATACGGCATATACCGGGACAAGGAGGCACAGAATCAACAGCGCCGGATTCCCGTTCCCGGACATGCCTCCACCCGGCCGCGGCCGAAGGGTGAACATATCGACCAGACCCACGCCGATCAGAGTCACGGCAAAGATGAAGAGCAGCGCGATGACAAAATACCGGCGACGGGCTTGATATGCATCAACCTTGGGAAGTGAACCATTCGCGTCATCCGGCCCCATGTTCCTTCAAGTTGTTCCTGCGGACGCTCGAAGCCTTTGAACCGCATCTCCTGACAGGTCCTACCCCGCGACCGCCCCGCTCCGGTTGAGGCGGCATAGACAGGATACCGGTATCCCGCTACTCCGCAGTCGCCTCTTCCGATTCGCGAATCTCTCGATTCGCCCGAATGTTACGAACGGCCCGGCATCGATTGTTTCCTTCATTACGCCCGCCAGATCATAATAAGCGTCCCGCAGCCAAGGATGAAGCACCTTCAGCGTATCCCGACGCTCCCACAAGTAGTTGATATGGGCATAGGAGGCATGTTCGAGAGAGATCTCAAGCGCTTGCTCCACTTGCTCCAAATAGGGAGGCGTGCCTTCCTGATCCCATTCGATCTTGTCCGCGACGAACAGCACCTTGTCTATCATCGTGGCCTGCTTGCGGAGCGTCGTATGGCAGCCAACCGCATCCAATATATCTCGTTCGGTTAGATGGAACAGATCCCGGGCCATTTGCCGCGACAGCTTCTGGTGAACAATCATCGGAAAGGCCTCTTCTTCCGGCAGCACTTCAATGCCAAGGGAACGAGATAGGGGCACTCTGACATTGTTGGGATAAACCGCGCTAATATCCATGGAGATAACCGGCGTATTCCGCAGCCTGTGAATCCTACCCGAATCGCTCCGCCAGACGGCGCGCTTCTTCCCCCACCCTCATGCAGTGCTCCGCCGTCCTTGGACAACCGTTCCTGACCAGAAAACGATAAACATCTTTGCCCAAATCGCCTGACAACGCTTCGACCTTTAGCTCAGCATAGACCGGATTCATATCCGCCTCCCCTTATGCGCAGCGCCATGGCGCATGCAGCCATCCGATTTACACATGATTGGATAATTGTGTATATTGAGCAGCTTCATCGTAACACAGAAGCGAACCGGAGGGGTTAAAGATATATAAATATTTCATTGATTCTCTCTCATCCTATTGCGCAATATCATCCCCGGTCGCTGCGTATCGGTCCGGCATTCTTGAATGAATGCCAAGCCGATGTCTACACATGAACAAAAGGATGCGCATTGCACATCCCTGAAGTGAATTGACAACCGGGTTTATGTACCATGCTAGCGGCGAGCGACGATCTCCACCTTCATCCGGTCCGGATCCTCGAAAAACACGGCATAATGACCGCTGCCCCCGGCATACGGATATCTGTCCGCATACAGCATAGGAATGCCTCTCTCCTCCAGCTTGAGGCGAAGCTCGTCAACTCGAGCCTTCGATTCCGCATGGAAAGCGATATGGTTCAGGCCGGTCCGCTTGCGATGGTATGGGAGATCAAGAAACCGGGCTTCCGTCTGTACGAATACGAGATAGGTGTCCCCCTGCTTCCAGCTGATGCCTTCCGGCCATCTCTGGAATTCCTCATACCCCAGCTCCTTCAGCAGCCATCCCCAAAACGCGATAGAGCGTTCCAACTCAGATACGTTAAACTCGACGTGATGCAGCATGTAAGCCTCCTGCTCTTTTACCGCGCTAACATAAAACCCACCTTCCGGCGCTTGGCTTAGGTGGATCTTCCCTGTTTCAACAGAACTGCGGCAGCTTGTTCAGGATTTGCACGCTGGTATCCTCCTATTGATAGTCTTTGGACAACGACAAATATTGCGGCGGGATAAATGGAATTACATTAGACTTGTCCCTGAAGCTAACGATAGCGTAAGTACGCCCGATTCTACGAAATCACCTTCATCCTGCTTAAGACACTGGCTATAACAAGCCCCAGGAAAAAGCCCGTGACCGGGGCGACGACGATAATGCCGATGCAGTTCGCACTTGATGCGGAGAAGAGCTTGATTCCGGCGACCGCGATTGCCGTACAGCATACCACGGTCCAATACTTCACCTTGGCGCTTTTTTTGACTCGAACAAAGCCGGCCCCGCACCGGGCCTTGCTGAGCACCAGAACAAGAAACAGCCCCTCGGCCAGCAATCCTATGATCGACAGCCCATATTGAAGAAATTTGTACACCGGCGTGCCCATCATAGTTTGTTCCAGCAACGGACAGAGGCTTACAAATATTCCTGTCTCGTGCGTAAAGCCGTCCAATAACACATGAGCGTAGAATCCGATAATGACCGAGATCAAAAATACAGTCCAGCCGCGAATGCCTGTCAGCCTCCATGGCCGTACCAGTCCGTGCGCTTTTCGGTCCAGATTCCATACGGACGGCAGATGACGCGCCAAAGGGGCTTTGATCAGGTAGTGGAACAACACCGCCAATAGTATGCTTAACGGGATCGCCTGCAGGAACAGGCCCAGCGTCGAAACCCATCCTTGATTTGATCGTATTTGTCGGCAGCGACGGCAAACCCGAAGCTTGCCCCGGGCCCGTAACCATCCCCCCGTATGCGACTGCTTTTCCTTCGGCGTTGATGATTCGGAATGGGATGTCAGGCGAGAAGGCCCGGTACGACCCGTCCTCAACGAATGTGTTATGCAAAAATTCGCCGCCGGAGTAATGCAGTTCGGGAACGGCTTCGAAATCAAAATAAATATCTTTCCCGCGATGCCACACGCTATCTAACACAAGCTTGGTACCGTGCATCTTCGCCAGTTCAATACGCAGCTTGCTGCTTTCCGCTTCTTCTTGCGCCGGAATCCACTCCGGCCGTACCTTCAACGCCACGGGCACGGGCTTTTCCTTCTCCATCAGGACATACCCCGATTGACGCATTACCCTCTCCAATATGGCCGTTTCATTGAAATAATGGTCGTAAACATAGAACACGCCCCAGCCTCATGATTTCGAATGTCTTCTGCATCAACTCCGCAGGCGAAAAGGATCGACGCCCCCATGGAAACATATTAGAAAAATTGCCCCGATACGTCCCTTCCCGCTCGGAATAAACCGTTACGTGTCCGATCACCTCGCCTAACCGGCTTGAATCCACCTCTTCATCGGCAGCGACATCCTTTTTCCCGTCATTCACCACAAAGGAATAAGCCCAATCTGCAAATGAGACCCCGGCGAACAGGAAAAAGGAAACGCTGTCATGACCGATATCTGAAGCATCCGAGAAATGCCAGTCACCTCATTATGTACAAGGTTGGAATCCTCTTTCTCCTCTGTCTTGCCACATATTGTAGTAGATTATGTAAAAATACTCAATCCGATCTCGGGGTATCGCCCTGCATGAAAAAATGGAGAGACGGCCTCATGGCCGCCTCTCCGCACTCCGCTTCCCTTTCTTTTGCGATTCGCCGTTGGCGCTATAAGCATCGTATGCTTTCTTTACCCAATCGAACAGATAGGCACTGCCGCCATGATCGGGATGAAGCAGCTTTAGCAGCTTTTTTGACTGCTTCCGCACCTGCTTCTCATCCGCCTCTTCAGGCACGCCGATCAGCACACGATAAGACGCGGCCCCGGCCTGCCGATGCTCCCATGAGTTCGAGGAGCTGTCGCCATAAGAGCGGTTATACGATTGCTCCCGGCGCGGAGCCTGATCGGCCAGCTCGGACAGCTTGTGGCGCATGTGCTCCAACGTTGCCTCCAGCCGTTCCTCCTCGCGCGGGAGGCTGCCTTCCCAGAACTCGAATTCGAAATCCCTCATCATCTGCTCCAATTGTTCCATCAGATCGTTATACATGATGAGGGTCGCCTTCAGGCGGTCAGCCAGCCTGTAGATTCGGAGCAGTTGCCGCACCGCCCATTCCGGCATTTCCAATTCGAACCCGTGCAGCACCTTGCCCATATCCTTCTCCGGCACCGGCACCTCCTGCAAGAATTCCATCAACCGTTCCTGCTGCTCTTCGTTCAGCCTTGATCCGATCTGGACGGCAAATTGCAGCTTGGTGGTCCCGGCCTTCACTCTGTTCTGCCAATCCCTGTTCAAGTTCATCAAGGCCCGGACGAACTCGACAATATAAGGTTCGGTCACCGTAACGCCATCCGAATCATGCACATTGGCGAATTGGGCTCCTTCCACGTCATCTTCTCTGCCGATCTGCATATCCTTCCTCACCTCGAACCGGACGCCGCCGTCTGAACTAGATATCTTCTTCATCATCATTTGTCGTCTCATTGCCTGAAGGGACGCTTCGCTTCCCGGTAATCCGGAACATGCATTTGCGTCCGCCGTCCGCCATGCATTCTGTCCGCTCGACATCGGCTTGCAGCAGATCGGCAAACAAAGCGAGCTCGCACTGGCATGGCGGGGAATGCTTGGCGGCCACCTGCGCAATCGGACAATGGGCCTCCTCCAGCCAAAACGATTCATCCGAGCCGTGTCCCCACCGGGCCATATAGCCTTCCTGCTCCTGAATATCAGCCAGCGACTGCACCCGCTGCTCCAGCTTCTGTCCCTCCAACTTGCTCGCATACTGCTGCATCAGCTTCCGCTTCCGCCGCTCGAACAACCGCTCCACGAACGTATCGCCGGCCATGGCCCGCATCTCTTCAATCAACTCCAGCGCAAGGCTGTCATACTTGGTCACGAACAACGCGCTTGCCTTCTCCGACAAGCTATATAGATAGGCCGGTCTGCCGATGCTGGGGCGGGTCAATTGAATGCGGACATAGCCGCCTTTCTGCAGATCGTACAAATGCCTGCGAACCGCGATGCACGTCAGATTCAGTTGATCCGCCAGCGGTTGAATGCCAATGGGCCCCTGCTGCTTCAGCATCGTCAGGATGTCTCTGCGCGTGGGCTGGTTGAGCAGACGGGCTTTCTGCGCAATTGTCATCTTTCATCCCTCCGCCGATTCAATCTGATGAAATTCCGACGGCCACGCTTGCCGTCAGACCCGGTTTTTACTCCTCCTTATTGTACCTTATCGAAAAACTTTTGTATATGGTAAACATTCTTGTCTAGAGTAAAATTTGTAGTCAAAAAAATTGTTGCTGAATCTCGAACAAACGCCCTAAAACCTGCAAATTTGCAGTATTTTCGCCGGGGCCGCTATTCGGATAAAAAAATCCTGCAAATATACATCAATTTTGCCCCATTTTTTCCAGAATTGAGATTCCAAGGGCAAAATCATGTATTTTTGCAGGAATATTGCCGAAAACACCCTCTATAGAAAGAAAAAACTGTATAATCGCAGTATTTTGCCACGAGCACATCCTCGTTCAGGTCACAAATCACTTCACTTCTCTTTACTCGTGCAGTTTGCGATCCAGATAGCGGCCGATAACATTGGCCGAAGTCGGTTCGACTCCCATTTCCCTTGCCCAGACGGACAACCTGCATCTTCACAGGTATTAAAATTTCACCGGATCTCTCGCTGAGACAGCGCTTGTCCCGCGTGATGAATTTCGTGCGCGATGACATGCCTCAATATTTCCCCGGCTGTGTACTGGGTATCCGGCCGCCAAGGGACGAAGACACATTTCTTCTCCTCTTCCCCAGACCAATTCATGATGACATCTTTGATTTCCTTCTGATAAAGCTGCAAATGGCAAACCACTCGTCTCTCTCTTCCCAATTATAGAAAAACAATGATTTCATCGATTCACTCCTTGTCACTCAATATAATGTCCTCATGATACGGTCTATACAAGGCAGCACAATCGGATATAACGCATTCTCATAGATTACGAGTTCCCGTTGATTCAGCTTGCCTCCCGGAACTTTCGCAATCTCACCCACAACGGCATGGCTGCAGGAGTCGGATATCGTTGTCGTCCTGTTCAGCGGATCTTTGGCTATGACATACTCGCGCTCTTCACTCGTCCATATTAACCGGGGATGTGTGGCAATCTTTGACCGATCCTTTAGAAAAGACAAGCTTTCCCTGCCTTCACGGATCGTTGTTATCGTCCATTTTCTGCGCCCAAGCCATGGGCTGCTATCCATAATTTTTACATGCAGCTCCGAGTGTATATGTCGCCCTTCCAAGCTCAATTGCCAGTTATCAACCACCCAGCTTAATGCTTTATTTGTCCTCGTCGTAAATATTCGGTGAAAAGAGCCGACTGCATTACCGCCCTCATTTTCGATTGCTATAGGGGCTGTTGACATTTTAAGCAATGGACAAGTGTAATAATACCTTTCCATAAAGAGACTCCTTATATCTGTTTTACGCTTTGAAACTTAATCTCCTTAAGTTTATCATCCAACCCGAATATTGGATACTCCCTCAATCTTTTTCTTAGGCTTGGAAAAATAGGCTCTTCTCTCTCTTCATCTGCAAATCGCAAAAAGCACCCAGAACCGAAGCGATCGCGCGCCCTGCCTTCTGAGTGCCTTGAGTATTCTAAATTAGAAATTAACAACGCCCAGGCCATGAACCGAAGCGCTGCGCCTGGACTTACTTGGCGTGCTGCTTATTGTACCATGCCACGAAATTATCGACGACCGAATCGAGAAACGCGATGGTCGGCTCATGAATCAATGTCCCGTTATCGTCAATCTTCTCATGAACGGAGCCCACATACACTTCATTCCCGGGAAGAAGCGGAGAAGACACGCCCGGCGAGAACAAAATATCGCGCAAATGCTCCTGGGCCCGCACGGTTCCCAATGTGCCCATCGAAGCGCCGACGATCCAGGACGGCTTGCCTGCCAGCACCTTCTCCCCGCGGGACAGCCAGTCAATCGCATTTTTCAATACGCCCGGGATGGAGTAGTTATACTCCGGCGTCACCCATAGGACGGCGTCTGCCGCGCCTACCTTTTGGACGAATTCCTTGACTTCGGCCGGCGAGCGGGCCGATCAAGGCGATTTTCCGGTGCCGGTCATAATCGAGCGGAAGGATGCCGCGGTCGTTCTGCAGCAGCACGATCGACTTGCGCGCGCTGTCTCTCGCCTGCTCCGCGTGTTCCGCCGGAATGCCGGCCGCTCGCGGCTCCCCGGCATCGACATAGGGCTGCTCGAACAAGCCGAGCCGGAATTTCCGAGAAGCTTGGAAGCCGGCTGGCCGATCCCGTTCCGGTCCTTGCTGTATATAATTCGGTTGTCCTCGTCGATCAAATAAAAATTCGTGTTCTCCGTCATAGAGGAATCTCTCCATAGCGTATTCAGCTTGTCGACGGATATGTTCAGCAGGATGAACCCCAGATCCTTTTTGGTATAGGGATCAAGAATGGCTCTTCCGACCGACACGACGGGCTCGCCATGCGGGGACAGCAGCCGCTCCTGATGGATCCCGATAGGCACGTATCCCCCGCGTTCCTCTCGAATCCTCTGCACGAACGGCTCGAGGACGAGTTCCTTTTCCAGGTAAGACATGTTCATGTATTGACTGTTGCTGCGGCGGATAATGAGATGGTCATTGCCATGGTAAATGATGGCCGAATCGATCAGATCGGAGTACAGCATCATGCCATTAAGGATAGACCGTTCACCGTGTCGAAGTCCCGTCCCCGTTCCAGCATCGGATATGGCTTCTTGCTGTATTCCTTGCGCATAATCTGGTATATGGTCGATTCCTGGAGCGGGAACATGGATAACCGCACCAGAGGCTGCAGCGACGTGTCGATATTGTTCATAATCTGCCGGTTGTTCTCGACCGCGGCATCCAGCATCGTATTCCGGTTATTGTCCACATATACCCAGGACACAATGCCGCCGATCAGCAGCAGCGGGACGATAATAAAACAAGAAAACGCCGCGATTAATTTCTTCTCGAGGCTCCAATGCAATATATTCTGCTTCAGTGTGTTCATAGCTGATTCCTACTTTTTTCAGATTTACTTGCCGGAATTGTCCCTGCGGAACTGCCTCGGCGTCAGGCCCGTAAATTTTTTGAAGATCTGAGTATAATAACTTTGGCTGCAGAACTTGAACAGGAAAGCGATTTCCGAAATGGACTGATTCGTATAAATCAGCAGATGCTTCGACTCCTCCACCTTCTTCGCGTGAATGAACGAAGTAATGGACATGCCGGTCTCGCGCTTGAAGCGATCCGACAAATAACTCGGATGCACGCCAATATGGGCCGCAATCCCTTTCAAGGCGAGATCCTGGAAAATATGCTCCCGAATATAATGCACCGATAAATTGACAATATGCGAATAGGGCAGCACTTCCTTCTCCCGCCGGATGGTCGCAATGAACTGCATCAGCATTTCGTACTCGAACAGATTGAGCCGCTCGACATCGCTCATTCGCTCAATCTCCAAAATCAGCGTATCGCTAAGCTGGAAGGCGGTCTCCGCATCGACGCCTCCCTTGATAATCGCCCGGGTGAACAGCGTGCAGGAAGCAATCAAGGCATTCTTCCTGGAGCGCAGCGGATAGGAAGCCAGCACGGCCCCTTCCAGTTGGTTGATGCGGTTCAGCATATCGAGCGCCTTGTTCTCGTCCCCGAACCGGATTGCCTCCAGCAATTCTTGTTCATAATCGAACGGAGGATGAACATAATTATCCCGCAAGTATTGCATGCGGGACGACAAGAAACTCGGCCGGTTCCCGGCATGGAACGACTTGTTCATGCGTCTCTCTCCATTCACCTAAAAATATTGATAATAATCTTAATATTTTAGTATAATCTTATCCTTTTACGAACTAAAATTCAAATCATAATCACACAAGGGAGGATCCGCAACCATGACCTGGACAATTTCCAACCGTGATTTGACATCGGACGCGCTGCTCAATATGGAAAGTATCTTTGCTCTTGGCAACGGTTACTTGGGCGTGCGGGGCAACTTCGAAGAAGGCTACGGAGAAGCCATGCCGACGATTCGCGGCACCTATTTGAACGCTTTTCACGATGTTATCGATATTCCTTACGGGGAGAAGCTTTTCGCCTTCCCGGATACGCAGCAGAAGCTGGTTAACCTTATCGACGCCCAGACTATCCGGATTTATATCGGCGAGGAGGAAGAAGCGTTCCGCCTCGATCAAGGCCAAGTGACGGCCTTCGAACGCCGGCTTCATCTGGATAAGGGATATTCTGAACGCGCCGTGCGCTGGACCTCGCCATCGGGCAAGAAACTGAAGCTGACCTTCCGCCGGTTGGTGTCGTTCACCCGCCGGGAACTGTTGGCCATCCATGTCTTGATTGAACCGGTCAATTTCACGGGCTCCATCAAGCTTGTCTCGACGGTCAACGGCAATGTGACCAACTACACCAACCCGAATGATCCCCGCGTCGGCGCAGGCCATGCCAAGCGTCTGAATGTCGCTGATTTCGGAACCGAGGGGCCTTACGGCTATGTCGTGGACGAGACGATGGCGTCCTCGCTGCAGGCGGCCTGCGTGGCCTGCCACCGCTTCGACGGCCAGGCGCAGGAAGCTTGGGAAGCCGCATCCGGCCAGGTTGTCTATACGGCAACGGCCGATGTATCCGGTCCGGTAAGCTTCACCAAATACAGCATCTATACCGACACGCTGCGCCATGGGGACGGTCTGGTGAAGCAAGGCATCGCGCTTCAAGATCAGCTTGCTGCGCTGTCGTTCGACGATCTGCTCGCGGAGCAAGCGCAATATATGGATAATTTCTGGAAATCGGCAGACATCGTGATCGAGAAGGATGACAAGCTGCAGGAAGGCATCCGCTTCAATTTGTTCCAGCTTCTTCAATCGGCGGGCCGGGACCGGCACAGCAACATCTCGGCCAAAGGCTTGAGCGGAGAAGGCTACGAAGGCCATTATTTCTGGGATACGGAAATCTATATGTTCCCGATCTTCCTGATGACGCAGCCGGAGATCGCCAAGCAGCTGCTGCTGTACCGCTATTCGATTCTGGATCAGGCGAGAGCGAGGGCGCGGGAGATGGGGCATCGCCGGGGCGCGCTGTTCCCGTGGCGCACGATCGCGGGGACGGAATGCTCGTCCTTCTTCCCGGCAGGAACCGCGCAGTACCATATCAGCGCCGATATCGCTTATAGCTATATTCAATATTATCTGGCCGAGCTCGACAACGAGTTCCTGCTGTCCTACGGAGCCGAGGTGCTCATCGAGACGGCCCGCCTCTGGGCGGAGATCGGGCATTACCATCAAGGGGCCTTCCATATCGACGAGGTCACCGGTCCGGACGAGTACACCTGCCTGGTCAACAATAACTACTATACGAACGTGATGGCCAAGCATAACCTGAAATGGGCGGCCAAGAGCTGCGCCATCCTGCAATCCTACGATGCAGCGGGGCTGAAGGCGCTGTGCGATCGTCTCGGCGTCACATCCGAGGAAATCGGAGCATGGGAGAAGGCCGCGGAGGCGATGCTGCTTCCGTATGACGAAAAGCTCGGCATCAACCCGCAGGATGACACGTTCCTTCGCAAGGCGGTCTGGGACTTCGAGAATACGCCGAAGGACAAGTACCCGCTGCTGCTGCATTATCATCCGCTGACCATTTACCGCTATCAGGTCTGCAAGCAGGCCGATACAGTGCTGGCGCATTTCCTGCTTGAGGATGAGCAGGATCTCGACACCATCCGCCGGTCTTACGATTATTATGAACGGATCACAACGCATGACTCTTCCTTGTCCTCCTGTATCTTCAGCATTATGGCTTCCAAGATCGGCGACGTGAACAAGGCTTACGACTACTTCATCGAGACGGCGCGCCTTGATCTGGACAATACGCACGGCAATACGAAGGACGGCTTGCACCTTGCCAACATGGGCGGCACATGGATGTCGATCGTCTACGGCTTCGCCGGAATGCGCCTGAAGGAGAGCGGGCTGTCGCTCGCGCCGGTCCTGCCGGCGGCATGGGAGCAATACGCCTTCCGCCTCACGTTCCGCGGACGCCTGATTGCCGTGCGCGTCGCCGGCAATGGCATCACGCTCGAACTGCTGGAAGGCGACAAGCTGGACATCGCCTTGTACGGCGAGCCGGTAAGCCTGGACAGCACCGGAGCGGTTCACCGTCCGCTCGGCGCAAAGTGAGGAAGGGCTCGATAAGCAAGAGCTCAGGAAGGGCTCGAAGAACAAACCGGAACCTATGGGAGGAGCGATAACGATGAATCAGACAAGTTCGCTGCAGGCTGTCCTGTTCGATCTGGATGGCGTCATTACGGATACGGCCGAGTATCATTATTTGGCCTGGAATGCGATTGCGGAAGAGCTGGGGATCCCGTTCAGCCGCGAATTCAACGAGAATCTCAAGGGCGTCTCGCGGATGGATTCCTTGAAGCTCCTGCTCAGCCAAGCGCCAACGCCGCCATCCTATACGGAAGAAGAGCTGGAGCAGCTCGCGGATCGGAAAAACAAGCTGTACCAGGAACTGATCGACAAGGTGACGCCGGCTGACCTGCTGCCCGGCATTGCCGACTTCATCGCCGATATTAAGCGGCACGGCGTAAAGATGGGGCTCGCCTCCGCCAGCAAAAATGCGCTGGCGGTCATCAGCCGCCTCGGCATCGCGGATCAGTTCGATGTCATCGTGGATGCCGCCGCATTGAAAAACAACAAGCCCGATCCGGAAATTTTCCTGACCGGCGCAGCGGCGTTGAACGCCGATCCGAAGTTCTGCATCGGGGTCGAGGATGCGGTCGCGGGCGTGGACGCCATCAAGGCCGCAGGCATGTTCGCGGTGGCGATCGGAAGCCCGGCCGCCTTCCCGCACGCCGACCTGGTGCTGGAGCGCACGGCGCAGCTCCGCTTCCAGGAGTTGGCGAAGCGGTTCTCCTAAACCCGCGTTATTTCACGCGAGCAGGCAGAGACATCCGTCTCTGCCTTTTTTGTGTACTCGCATTAACGGAGCGAGGTTATTCCCTAGAGTGTGCTGTGCGCTAGGATGCGGGGCAAAACGGGACAATCGGGAACATAGAGGCAGGGAGGCGGGGAGACGGCGGCGGGAAAAGCGGCAGAAGATGGATGCGGCAGTGAAATCCTGCGTGAATGCAGGAATTTATGCCCCTTGAACCGCTATTTTATTAAATTCCTCAAAAGAGCATTATTTCTGGAGGATTCTTGCTGTATATCTCTTTTACATGCTGAAAATGATGCAGTTTTGCAGGAACTCCCGCAGTGAAGGAGATGTTATAAGGAAAAGCTGCAGTTTTGCAGTTTTCCGGTACATCGAGCGTTGAGAAGCAAAGAGAGCTGTATCCCCGTTTGGATGCCCGCCTTATCCGGCCATTGGAGGATCGGGCGGGGGCGGGGCACGATGGAGCGGGATGGGCCGGCAGACCGCGGGCCGAACCGGGGCGTCTCCCTCACGGCCTGGCCTTGTCGACTCCTTCGAGTTCCGGAAGCCCCGCCTTCCGCCGCTGTTCGATGATATGCTGGAGATACCACTCGGGATTGTCGGTGTTCCTTCTTATTGACCGGATCGTGTTCAGCCAACACTCTCCAACTCATTCCAATGGACATTTTGTGCCCTCGCTGTTCCATCTCAATATTCCGATCATAGGCGCAGGCAGCGTCGGCCCGCATTTGAGGCGTATCGAGCAAGGTGATTTTTCCCTGCCAGCGTAATCTTCTTTCTCAAAAAAAATCGCACCCCCTAGAAGAGATGACCCATCCATTGGGGGGCTTGTCCTCTAAGGGATGCAATTCATTCCGCGTGCCTTCCGCGGCAAGCTTCTATTGATCGACGTTGTGATAGACCTGCTGCACATCGTCCAAATCTTCCAGCGCATCAATCATTTTTTCAAATTGGGCCTGCGCATCTTCCGGAAGGGAGACATAGCTTTGCGGCAGCATGGTCAGCTCCGCCACGGTGAATTCCGAGGTGCCCGCTTCGCGCAGCGCGTTCTGGACCGCATGGAACTGATCGGGCTCTGCATAGATGATGACCGCCTCATCCTCCTCAAGGATGTCCCGGACATCGAGATCCGCATTCATCAGAATCTCCAGCACTTCCTCGGCGGTCTTGCCTTCCAGACCAATGACGGCGGTCTGATCGAACATATAAGTGACCGAACCGCTGACGCCGAGGCTGCCGCCGTTTTTGTTGAATGCGGCACGCACCTCGGACGCTGTCCGGTTCACATTGTTGGTCAAGGCGTCCACAATGACCATCGTCCCGTTCGGACCGAAGCCTTCGTAGCGTAGCTCGTCATAGTTTTCATCCGAGCCGCCTTTGGCCTTCTCAATCGCCCGATCAATGATTGCTTTCGGCACATTGTATGTTTTGGCGCGCTCAATTACGAATTTCAAGGCTTGGTTTGATTCGGGATTCGGCTCCCCTTGCTTCGCAGCTACATAAATCTCTCTGCCGAACCGGGCATATATGCGACTCGTGTTCGTATCCTTGGATGCCTTTTTTTCCTTAATGTTATTCCATTTACGCCCCATCTGTACTCGCTCACTTTCCACATTGAATATCCATATTTATAATAATATCTCTTCGCCGAAGCTTGAGCAACAATGGTCACACTGCAGCAGAAAACATTTGCGAAGGGCGAGCCTGTTCCGGCCGAATGACGCCATGTCCCGCGAAATAGAAGAAAAGCCCCTTTCCCGAGATAACAGGAAGAGAGCCTTTCAGAGCCAGCTCTATTCACATCGACAATGCCTTGTTGGCGTTTTTCATATCGTTCTCCAACAGCTTCGGCAGGTCGTATGAAGGATAGTATCCGCGATCCAGCATATAATGGAACACTTTCGCATGCAGGTCGATCGCGGCATTGAGCTGCTTCTTCAGCGTTTGGCGCAGCGACGGCATCGATGTCTCGGTAATGCCTATGGCGTAGCTCCGGACCGACGTCTTGCAGAAGGCGAACAGATGCCCGGCGTAGAACCCGGTCATATCCGCTCTATCTCCTGTATGGCGAACAAATGCCGGGGCCAGCGGGTAGTAGCCGAGCAGCTCCTTCAAGTTGTTCTCCATTGCGTAGATCGCTTCCTCGTATAATCCGCGCAGCTTCGCATCCTTGACGTCATCCAGCATCATTTTGAACGCGATAGATAATTCGCCTGGAACGCCGTCAACTCATGCATTTCCATCGTCTCATGCCATGCCAGATGCTTCTTCCGTTCACTCTCAGCCAACCATAATCCCCCCACCTTCGATTATGGTGGTAGCATATGCCTATATTGGGCGGGTGGTGCCTGCCCACTCCTTTGGGCTCCGTCAATTATGTCTGCTGATAGTTCGTGGCCGCGATGCAGCAGTCCGGGCAGATGAAGGCGTAATAGATTCCTTCCCCGTATTCCTCTACGTCTTCCCAATCGATCTGCCCAACGAACTTCATCGTGGCGGAGCAGCTTGGACAGGCGGGGTAGTCGGCGTCCTGGACCCAGGACGGATGGCCCCCCAACTGGGAGGAGGCCGCCTCCAGCGCCCAATGCGCCGCACGAAAGGCGCTTCGCTTCGAAGCGGACAGGCGCAGCCCATGACCGGTCTCGCCGAAGGCGATGTCTTCATCCGGCTTTACCCAATAATCAGGCTCCCGGTTCCATTGGCTCCAATGAACCTGCCCTTCGGCATCGACATCGGTATAGATATAACCGTAGCAGGTGCAGCTGATGCAGGTGGCAAGCCGGAGCCTGTTCCACGGGAGACCGTAACCGCGCAGCAATGGGTGCGTCATATCCAGATCGAACAATACGGTCAAGTGGCTTCCGCACCAGCCGCACTGCTGCTCCCCTTTCGTGAGAATCGCGGCCGCATCGCCTTCTTCGCTGGACGGGCTCCCCGCTACTGCCGGATAGCATTCCGAATAATACAAATTCCGCCGCTGACCGTCGGCTGTCAGCTCCCAGCCCGCTTCCCGGGCATACGCTTCAGGCGAGATGTACAGTTCCTTCGCCCATTGCGGCGGATGATCCCGCCATTCCCGGAACAGCTTCACGATCTTCTCGTCGCCAATCCAGGCCAGAGCGAGAAGAATGGCGTTGCGGTTCTCCGCATCGATATCGGCTTGACGGATCAGCTCGTCCCGAATCTCCGGGGAAGCATGCATATAGAGGATGCCCGGATAATACTCGCGCCGCCGCATAAGCAAAGGGAGACAATCCGCAATGGACGCCTCCGTCCAGCATATTAACGAGGTTAACATCTCTTGCGCCGTATCCAGTTCATCCTCCTCGATGAGCGCAGCGGCATGCGCCTTCAGACGCTCGATATCCCCGCTCGACAGCGAAGCGTATACCTCCTCGCGGCTTTTCTTATAAGGAAGCACCCGTTCCAATGGATTGTAGGGGCGAGGCGTATGCATCAGCCGCAATATTTCCACCGGATCGGTAATCCCTGCATAGATGTCCATGTCCTTGCGGTTCTCCCGGATATACGCTTCGCGCTCTAGCCGGCCCAGCTCTTGGCGGCACGGCATGCAGATGCCGCCCGTCTTCTCCGCCGTCGCCGGCAGAATCGTCGCCGAGCAGCCTTCCGTCCGGCAAGGAATGCGTTCGCTCATTCGCTGTCTCCTCCCCCGTCTTACTCTGCCGCAATCGGTCCTATTTCCGGCCATAATCGGCCTTGATCTCGCCCCATGCCTTCGTGTCCCATTTCAGCACCTTGTTGTCATAGGTGTTCGTCTGCAGCCAGGCAAGCGCCCGATCCACGAGATTCCAGATCTCCTTCGTCGACTCGTTGCGCTCCAGGGTGGTGGCGACCTTCTTCTCCCGTACCCATTTCATGGCGGTGCGGGAGTCGCTGTACACCGTCTGGCTGCTGCCCTTCCGCTTTAAATACGCCAGCGAGTGCACGATCGCCAGGAACTCTCCCAGATTGTTCGTGCCGTTCGGAATCGGACCGACGGCAAACAACACTTCGCCCGTCCGCGTTGATACGCCCCGGTACTCCACCGGCCCCGGATTGCCCCTCGTGCCGACATCGACCGAGATGCTGTCGTAATCCACCTCGGCCGGCGGGGAGCTGGCAGCCGCGCCTCCCCGGGCTGGCGAGCCTGTCCCGGCCTTCTTCTTGCCCCAATGCTTCTGCCAGCCGTCCCGATAGGCCTGCTCCGCAGCGGCCTTGGATGGGAAGGATTTATACTTGGCATCCTTATAGTTATCCGTCTGCGCCTTGCATTCCGCCCAGCTTGTATAAATACCCGGACGGTGCCCGGCCCATACGACGTAATATTTTGCCTGCGCCACGCTTACGTCCACCCCCAGCAGAAGCCGTCCCGATCCCAGGCAATCCGGCCGCGGTGCAGCTTCCGGAACGCCTTCTTCACTTCCTTGTCCAGCGACGCATTGCCCCTCTCATTCACGAACACGAACTCTTCGCCGAAATGAGCGCGGACATATGCAATCACATCGCTCTGATGGACGACTCCCTTCGCCTGAATCTCGGCTACCATCCATTCCGCCACCTGCTGTGCGGTCGCTTCCATCCTGTCCACTCCTCGTATAGTATTTCCTGAAGGCAGTTTTGAGTCTTTTTCCAGTCCTTTATAGGAACATGGAATGCCTTCAAAATTTCCAGTTTTCATATTGAAAATTAATATTGGGACTGGACTTTCCGGAATGTCTCCGGACAATGGAACTTAGGGTTCCATTCGGGGAAATTCGTTTCACTCCTGTAGTCCAATCTACTTTTTAAGTCTGTTTCTCCGGTACTCGCTTGCACTTCTTACCCGCTGGCTGTTCCCTTCGGCAACCCATGCCCGGCAGTAGC
>NZ_LDIG01000112.1 GCF_015845845.1 Paenibacillus dendritiformis | reverse complement strand
GGCGAAACGATGCTGGATCTGCTGCCGGGTAGGAAACTGGAGGAATTGCGTGCCTATGCCCAGGCGCATCCCGACTTCCTTCGGCTGAATCCCAAAGCAGTGGTCATGGATTTGGCCCAGGCTTACCATACCTGGATCAGCGAGTGTTTCCCGAATGCGATTCGCATCGCAGATCGCTTTCATGTCCACGGTTATGTAATCGAAAGCGTGCAAGAAGTTCGAAAAACGGTTCAGCATACCTTATCGCCGCGAGCGCGAGCGTATTTGAAAGCGAACCATCGTTTGCTGAATCCTCCAGCGGAATCGCTGAGTGAAGAAAGCAGAAAACGACTGGAAACGCTACTGAATTATTCTTCGCTTCTGCGCAGCGTGTGGGAGTGGAAAGAAGCCTTCACAACTTGGTATGACCGCTCGCCCAGCTATGCTGTTGCCCGACTCGGATTTGAGCGTTGGTGCGAGCAAGGCGATCAGATCGACCATGCAACGGTACGCAGCACGCTGGGGACGATGCGAAATTGGAAAGAGGAAATCGTGAATTATCATCAATGTCGCTGGACAAACGCGACCGTAGAAGGCCGTCATAATCGCATTAAAGCGTTTCAACGTCGCCATTACTTTATGCGAAATCCCAATCGTTATAAAGCAGGTATTCTTATCGAATGCAACCGTCACCGGTTGATATGCTGATAGTCAAGCACTGATTTTGAGATTGAGCCTTTTTTTCTCAATATTTAATTTTTGATACACTTCATCAAGGATGAATTTCTTCATATTTTCTAACTCTGACTTTATTGGGCCACAGATTGCAATTTCATTGTTCAACTCTTTACCATATATCCTCTTAAATTGGGTATTTTTCAAGTATGAATCGAGTTTTTTGTCAATCAGTTCAAAACAATCCAGTATTGTATTAGCATCACATAAATTCAACGGGAATTCTGGATTGCTTAAATCACAAAGCATTACTTCAGGATATCGTGAAACATACGTAATTTCCTGTATGCGACACCCATTCTCTATAGCATGGTGAACGTCGATAAGATTCTTAGTTTTTATGCCTCTCACTGTGCGATTACAATGAGCTTCGCTTCTCAGATTTACCACTAGCGCATCTTCCATTATATCACCACCAATCAAAGCGGGTAGGAATAACCCTAGCTTGGCATCATCGAATTCTGGTGACAGCGCTTAATTATTTCGTCAGTAATAAATTCTGCAACCTCTGACTCATTCAGCTTCTCCGACTCTACGTGAATCCAATTCTCTCCACATGCCAATTGCTTATATTGCTGGCTTACCTTTCCTTGAAACGAAATGAATCTGTCGTATGCAGAACCTGTGTAGGCATCAAATTCGCCTAATTCTGGTTTTTTGAATGAGTTTCTTCTTGACCAACAGGTTTCCGGACTTGTATCTAACCAAAATATGACATCGCCTTGTTCCAATTCCCGAAAAATATGATTGAGCAGCATTTTATTAAATTGCTCCTTAAGCAAAAACCTGGCATAGATTTTATAATACCAACCGTCCATGAGAATTACCTTGCCTTGCTTCTTAAGCGGTCGTATAATATGTTTATTTTGCAGCGTGTGCCATAAGGAATGCATGAAAAGCCAAGCCTCATCAGGTATTTCTGTCAATGGATCTCTATTATCATAGTCCCAAAAAATTTTTTTAAATTGTTTCATGAAGTTATTAATATAGTTTGAACCAGTGTGAAAATCTCTTTTGCTGAGTTTTATTGCATCGATCCCTTCTGCGTGTAGTCTGTCTACTACAGTCCCAATCGCCGTCGATTTCCCACTTGCATCAATTCCCTCTATTGGAATGAACAAACCTTGCAACTGTATCACTTCCTTAATTAATCTCGCATCAGGCACTCATGCTTTCGTTCACAATACTTGACCGACTGCTCATGTTACAGTAAATTGGTGTAAAATGATGCCTTTGATAAATCTCCAGAAGTCTTTCATTAAATGTGAAGATTTCTTGAAGCGACGGGATGGGAAGATACTGCGCTTTAGTTCCTCGTTTCGGTTGGAATATACTATAATCAGGAACCACTCCTAATTCGGCTAAATTTCTAACACCTTCAATAAGCGATTCAACGGGTTGCAGTCCTAATACAAAGTTGCTTCTTATATTACCAAAACCAAAGACACTCACTGCTTCCATGTATTTTTCAATTAGCAATGAATATTTCATTTTTCCAGGACAAATCTTTGTATAAGCTTCTTCTCCAGCAACTTCCATATTATATTGTACCCACTTGACACCAGCCTCCTGAATCTGGACAAGCTGACTAACATTATGATGAGGCGAAATATTTACATATGTATCAAATTTACGAATTGGAATTATTGCATTGATATTGAAAATAATATCCGATGTAAAATCCCATACATGTTTGTCATGTTTCATATTTCCTGCCATAAAAACTAAGTGTTTGTGAGGCGTAATCTTTTCATGCTCCAAGATGAACTGCAAAGTTTTCTTGATTCCTTCAATATAAACTTCCCTGCTGCTGTCCCACCATTTTTCCGCATCTCCCATAAAATCAGGTAAATGATTCAGAGTTGGCCTGGCTGACTGCCATTGTTCCCTTTTGGGATGTAAATCGCAAAAAGTACAAGGTTTGTGTGTGTTCCAATTCCAACAACCATCAAAAGTTAAAATTGATATTCGATCCATTCCTACTATTTCAATAAAATCACTCATTTTATAGGAATGATCCCTAATAGAAATGGTATTATCCATATATTTCAATTTCTCAACTAGTCTTATCTGAATTGGGGGTTCGAAGCCGGTCTCCTTTTCTCTCAGGAGAAAAATACCATCATCATAAATCAATTGGATTGGGGAATCCGGATTGTATCGCAACTTAACCAAGCTTACTTCTTTATCGTGCGAAATAATCACTTCTGAGGGGATTAAGCTTTTATCTTCAGAGATATCAAAAACCCTTTTCTTAATTGCAACGGGTTGAGTAATGCAGTATTTCGTTTTGAAATTAGATAAATTGGGTATATTGTTAAAAAGACTTCGCTCTGAGAAATCAACCCCATATACGATAAAGATCGCTTTCCACTTTGCTAAAAGCGGGATATCATAAAATCCTTGAAATTTACTTTTCATCATATTCCTCCCAACATTTATTAAGCAATATTAAAAAGCAGCCCATTCGGCGCTTTTCGATTCCAAAAACAACGGGTTAGACCTCTTTTATAGCATCAATTCCATGAAGAAAACATATAAAACTATTTGTATCTTTAATGGCAAGCGTTTTTTCACATTTGTATGTATCAACGATCAAATCAATGATTGAATCAACGCTCGTGCTCCCATCAAGATTTTCCCAAATAAGTACAGCAGTTTCATTCATTTTGAATGCTTTTCCATTCCCAAAGAGAACATTTTGCTTCGCAATATTTCTTAATCTGAAGTTCATATTTTGTTTATACAAGGTAACGCTCATTTTACAATCCTCCTATATTATTTCCTGCCAGTCTTATAATTCTATTTATAAAAAATATATAGTCTTCCACTAGATTGTTTAACTCGTTTTCGTTTCGTGCATTGCAGAAGAAATATATTTTATTGAATTTATTAATGATGTCTGCAGCTTCTCTGTTTTTTTCAGCGATGAATTTAAGGTTAATGTAGGCCCATTTTTCTCTATCGAGAGAATGATTGTGACTAAATACATATGCGCAAAGCGCCTTGATAAGTGTATTTTTTGCGATAATTAAAGAAGCTGCATACTCTCCCTTTTCAAAGTTTCCAATTATATCATCATATGCATTATCAACTAGATTTACGTACCACCTTGTCATCAGTCTATAGTAATTCTTCAGATTTACTTTATTCTTGTAGCTATTGTATAGATCATGGTTGTAAATCGCTGTACTCGTAATAAACCGGTGTAAAAATGATGTTATACTATTAAAATCTCCCCCTCTAACATTAAGCTGGTGTAACGATCTTTTGTTCGTATCATTAAAATCTATGGATTCCAATTGGTCCAGCAATTCTTCAACAACGTACAAAGACCAATATTCGATATCACAATCAATCCCATCAATTCGAGCAAAACTAATCATGAAGTAATTATTGTCATATTCAATACTTTGTTCACCCTTTAGAGAATCAATACTTTCAGTAACAACAAATAAATCTAAATCTGATTTATTGTTCCCTATTCCTTGTATGAGAGATCCACTGGCAAAAACAAAATCGTTATTGGTATACTTAATATTTTTTAAAATCTCATCTTTTGGAAGACTCTTTGACATTGGAATTAATTCAAGCATAGTTATAGGTGCCTCCCTTTAAAATACATCTAAAGAAGCGGACTTTCTTGCTATCCTTTCGAACAACTTCAGCGAAATATAACCAATAATTAAATAGCAAAAACCAATAAAAAACTCGATAAGAAGCAATTCAACGATTTTTGAACTTATTTGTCCGTCTATGATAAGTTTTGAGGCCTCAATTCCTCTAGTAATAGGAAGAAAATATGGAACTTCTGACAGTAAAACAGGCAAACTGGATATAGGAATTATCGCGCCAGTGAAGATCATCAGTGTAAAAAATATTGTATTCATTATAAGATTAAGATCACGAGCCACCAGACCGATACTACCCAAAAACAAGCCCATTCCCATGGACGAAAACATCGTAACTAAAATAGACAGGATTAGCATCAAAAAATTTGTATTGCTGAAGTCCAATCCAAAGAAGATGAAGCCAATTGTTAATCCGATGAGTACGGTTATTGAGGCATCAAAAACATGTATAAATGCTCTTCCGATAAAAATCAAAAAGTTATTTGTCGTAGAAGCAATGACTAGCTTTAAAGTTCCAAAATGCCGTTCGCTAACCATGACCATTCCGACACCAAACAAAGAATTATAAACACTGAGCAGAAAAGCATTACCTATAACCCAAGGTGTGACATCACTTGCATTGTAAGCAAATCTAGCCAATAAAGTAAAAAATATGAGTTGCATGATTGGGTTTACGACTTTAACCGTTAAATAAACTTTCGGATCTAAAAAACCAAAAAGCGCTTTATACGAAAGAACCGATTGTCTAAAGAATCTTACTAAAATATTATCCATCTCAATAAACTCCCAGGTTTCCTTTTATTCTGGTATTTCTATCAATTGATTTGAACAGTATTTGGACGAGTACCAAATAAAATATGGTCAGTAATAATAACATTAGCAAGTCAATCGAAAATTGTTCATAATCATTTATGCCAACCATGCTTCCTCTAAGTGTCTTGACAGCCCATGTTGGAGAAAGAAATCCAGAAAGAAATTGTACAGCTTCCGGTAACAAGGAAACAGGAAATGTGATGCCACATAAAATATAAATGGGGTACTCCATGCAGTTCATCAACATCCTGGAGTTCCTTGATAAGGTAAATAAAAGCGCCAATAGCAATGATATAGCTGTGAACGAAATTATCGTTAATAGAAATGAAACGAGAAATAGCCCTACATTATTGATGGAGACTTTTACTTGAAAAATAACATTTATACAGATGTAACTAATAAGCATTGATGATAATCCTAACACTACATTTCCAAGAACCTTTCCAAGAAAAATAACTCGAAAATCGCTGGGGGTGACATAAAGAGATTCTAATGTGCCCATAAATCGTTCTCTCTCAATATCCCCGGACGAAGAAAATATTATGGAGCTCCAAAGATTTAAAATACCTGTTCCAACAATGATGTATTCTCCAATGTTGATGGTTTCAGAATTTCGGAACATCAAGTAAAGCAAAAGAGAATAAAGCATCGGTTGCAACAATACAATGAATTTAAAGGTAGGTCGGGCAAAAGATAGTTTCATATGCACTGTTAAACTAGAAAAGATGACGCGAATAATCTTAACCATTGCTTCAACCACCTACGTATTTAACATATACATCTTCTAGAGTAGTTTCTCTTGTGATCATATTTAATATTTTATCTTCTTCGAACAACTTAATGATTTCACCCATAACTTTATATGGTTCTCTACATTGAATTTCAATTATCTCTGCCTGTTCTGAAGCTTTAGTCGTTACATGCGAGACATTAGATATGTTTTTAAGAATCTCAATTTTTTCTTTTAAAAGAATTTCCACAGTAACCTCAATAACGGCCAACGATTCCATCGTTTTTTTCAAGTTCTGCGGAGTATCCAGAGTTATGAGACGTCCTTTGTTAATAATTGCAATGCGATCGCATAATTCGTCTGCTTCATACATGTAATGTGTGGTTATCACAACTGTTTTCCCTAATCCGGCTAAATTCCGGATAATTTCTCTTAACTCCCTTGCTCCTACTGGATCTAAGCCTATAGATGGTTCATCCAAAAATAAAATATCAGGGTCATTTACTAGCCCCCTTGCAATTTGCAGCCTTTGCTTCATCCCTTTAGAATATGTTTCAACTCTTTCATCCGCCCTGTCAGATAGATTAACGAGTTCAAGCAGCGCTGGTATTCTTTTATTTCTAGTCTTTTTATCGATTTTATAAAGATCCGAAAAATATTCCAGATTTTCTCTTCCGGTAATTCTCCAATAAAGATTACGCTCCCCGCCGTATACAAAATTGATATGCGGCCTTAAAAACTTCTCTTCACCAAACGAATGAAACCCTAATACCTTGGCTTCCCCGGATGTTGGGGCCAATAAAGTCGTTAAAATCTTGATTGTTGTTGTTTTTCCAGCACCATTAGGGCCTAAAAGACCGAATATTTCACCTTTTTTTACATGAAATGAGATTGAATCCACGGCCCTTATTATTTTTTTGGATCTTTTAAGGAAGAAACCATGGGTTGAAGAAAAATCTCTTACTAAGTTTTTCACTTCAATTACTTTGTCATCCATTTAGACTTACTCCTGGTTATAATTTTGGGGTTCCAAAGAAACAATGAACAATTTTCTTATATTTTGAATGATTTGAGGAGAGTTATATGTTAAATGAGCCACTATTGATGGAATTATCGATCCTGAGAAAATAAACAATAAAGCCGATATTAGCCCAAAAAGGAGTTGTACAGCGATGTCGAAATTACTAAAACCATCGGCCCATTTTGTGCCAAGATGGGCGAGCATAAACAATAAAGAACTAAGTATGATATTTAAAATAATGATTGGGAGGAAACTCGTCTCAAACAAAGAAAGAAAAAAATACCTAAAAAACAGCTCTTCTGCTATTGCTCCTCCTACCACAGTATAAATACCCATTATGTAATAAAACTTCCCTTGACTACATGTCATAACTAAATAGTCATAAGATAACGCTATCCGCCAATTACTTATATTGGGGGCAACAAACAAAAAACCTATAATTAACCCGAGTAAAGTCCAAATTATAGTGCTGAGTGAAAATGTAAATTTTATATTTCCAATTACGGGTATTAAATAAGGGATAATATAGAGAGACCTTCTAACAATGGTACTGATGTGATGATATTTTTCGGAATAGAGCCTTTTTGCATTTCCCACACACAGCAAAGATACAATCCAATAAATCAAAAAATATAAATAACTTATATCCAGAAAGTAGCCTAATATTGCAAGAAATAATGAACTAGACCATAATGCATTTTCATTTTTACTCATGCTTTGACTCATATTTACACCTTTCCTGCAGCATAAAAAGATAGTGTGACGGAATTTAACCATCACACATATCTCCCTCTTTCTCATTCTTAATAAGGAAGTGACTCAACAGCTAAAGCAGCAGGCAACTTGATTTCAACAGCCTTTGGAGCTACATACTTCATATTAACACCTCCTCAATACATGTTCTTGAAGGCAATTTGAGTCTTTTCCAGTCCTTTTGTATAAATATCATGCCTTCACAACTTTACATTTCTCATATACTAACAATAAAATTGGACTGGACTTTTGTTTTTTTCAATTTTAGGATACAAATGCCAAGAAAAGTAGTTCTGTATTCGGCCATCCTAACATGAAATGTTCTCTGAGAAGTAAAATTCAGATGGGGTTATAAACGTGGAAGTGCTTGTTTGGCCGACCTGAGGAGTAGAAGTAAAACGTTCTTTATCGCTTCAACAAATATGAAATGTACTCAGTTCGAGGAACTTGTCAAAGCGAATGAAGATTCCGGCAATTGCTTTTTTTGCTACTAAGGTTAGAAACTCAAATTAAGTTGGTATTTTTTTCTATTTAATGTTGGTTGATGTATGTAAACTGTTTGACTTCATTATATGGAGATACATATGTAAAAGTCAACCATATATATGGATTTACTTTTTTGTTCAAACACATTTCTTGATCATTGGTGAATATTTATAAGAAGTTCGCAAAAAAATCCCCCGCAGCATCGCGCTGCGAGGGCAAAAAGCAAATTCATATCGAATAGAACCGTAACAGAAAGAATACAGAACGCTCCTGGAGCAGGAGTACTGCATGATTAAAACATGAAAACGTCACTCTTACTTCGCTACTGTATGGATCGGATGTCCAAGCACGACTTCCGCTGCTTCCATCACGATTTCGCCAAGCGTTGGGTGAGCATGGATCGTCAGCGCCAGGTCTTCCAGCGTTGCCGCCATTTCTACCGCCAAGCCCATTTCCGCGATCAGGTTGGACGCTTCCGCGCCGACGATTTGGGAACCGAGCACGACGCCGGTTTCCGCGTCAGCCACAATCTTGACGAAGCCTTCCGCGTTGCCGCCGAGGGACAGCGCGCGTCCGTTGGCCGCATAAGGGAACTTGCCGGCTTTGACGTTGTGGCCTTTTTCCTTCGCTTCCGCTTCAGACAAGCCTACGCTTGCGCACTCCGGATCGGTGAAGCATACGGCCGGGATGCACTTGTAGTCGACAACGCTAGGCATGCCCGCGATGGCTTCCGCCGCAACCTTGCCTTCGTAAGAAGCTTTATGCGCCAGAGCTGGACCGGCAACGATATCGCCAATGGCGAAGATGTGAGGAATGCTGGTGCGTCCTTGGTGATCGACTTCCACCAGGCCGCGGTCGGTCATTTTGACGCCGATCATATCGAGGCCAAGCTCGCCATCGGTGTTCGGACGGCGGCCAACCGTTACGAGCAGGTATTCTGCAGTAACTTCTTTGGTTTCGCCTTTGACCGTGAATTTGACGGTAACGTCTTTATCGGTTTGCGTAGCGCTCTCCGCTTTCGCGCCCGTGAAGATTTCCACGTTGGATTTCTTCATGTTTTTCGCGACAAGCTGCGTCATATCTTTATCGAAGCCTGGCAGCACCATGTCCGCGCCCTCGATAATCGTGACTTTCGTGCCGAACTTGGAGTACATTTGGCCGAGCTCCGCGCCGATGTAACCGCCGCCGATGACGATCATCGACTTCGGAATTTCTTGCAGCTCCAGAGCTTCCGTCGAGGACAAAATGCGTCCGCCGAACGGGAATGCCTTCAATTCGATTGGACGGGAGCCCGTTGCGATGATGCAGTTCTTGAATTTGTAGCGAGGCGCTTCTTGATCGTTGAATACGCGCGCTTCATTTTCGTTGATGAACATGCACTCGCCGTTGAATACTTGAACTTTATTAGCTTTCAGCAGCGCGCCAACCCCGCCGGTCAGCTTTTTCACGACGCCGCCCTTGAATTCTTGAACTTTTTTGAAGTCGACTTTTACATTTTCAGCCGTGATGCCGATGGCGGAAGCATGCTGAGTCACTTCATATTGATGCGCTGCGCTGATCAATGCCTTGGAAGGAATACAGCCGCGGTTCAGACATACGCCGCCGACAGCCGATTTATCTACGATAAGCACGCTTTGACCGAGCTGGGCAGCGCGAATCGCTGCCACATAACCGCCCGGGCCTGCTCCAATAACCAGAGTATCAATGTTCAAAGATGCGTCTCCTACTACCATGTCCGGTTACACCTCCATGACAAGCAGCTCTGGATTAGCAAGCAGCTGCTTGATATAGTTCATAAAGTTTTGTGCCGTTGCGCCGTCGATGAGACGGTGGTCGAAGCTGAGAGACAATGCCATTACTGGCGCTGCCACGATTTCGCCGTTCTTCACGACTGGTTTTTCCGTAATGCGGCCGGTACCCAAAATCGCAACTTCCGGGAAGTTGATGATTGGAGTGAAGAACATGCCGCCTGCGGATCCGATGTTCGTAATCGTGATCGTGCTGCCTTTCAATTCGTTCGGGCCGAGCTTGCCTTCGCGTCCGCGGGCAGCCAGATCCTTGATGCTGTCGGCGATCATCCAGATGCTGCGGCGATCCGCATCATTGATAACCGGAACGATCAGACCGTTGTCTGTGTCGGTTGCGATACCGATGTTGTAGTACTTTTTGTACACGATCTCGTTGTTCGCTTCGTCGATCATCGCGTTCATGGCCGGGAATTGACGGCAAGCCGCAACGAGCGCTTTGACGATGAACGGAAGGTAGGTTACTTTCGTGCCTTTCTTCTCCATCATCGGCTTCAAGCGGGTACGGAATGCAACCAGCTCCGTAACGTCCACTTCGTCCATGATCGTAACATGCGGCGCCGTGTAAGCCGATTTGACCATCGCATTAGAGATGGCTTTGCGGATGCCCTTGAACGGCACGCGCTCTTCTTCGGCTTCGCGGCCGGTAGCTGCTGGAGCGGCAGGCGCTGCTTTCGCTTCGGCAGCGGCTTGTGGCGCTTCTGCCTTCGCGGCAGGCGCTCCGCCGTTGGCGAATGCTTCCACATCTTCGCGCGTAACTTTGCCGTTTTTGCCGGTTGGAGGCACTTCGCCGATGTTCACGCCCAATTCGCGCGCCAGCTTGCGCACGCTTGGCGTAGCCAGCACTTCGTGGTTAGGCGCCGCAGCCGTGCCTTCCGCTTTTGGAGCTTCCGCTGCAGGTGCTGCTGCAGGTTCTTCTTTCGCCTCTTCGGCCGGCTCCGCTTGTTCCGGAATATCCCCTTCTGCGTCGATGATAGCCACGACTTCGCCCATATGGCATACTTGGCCATCCTTCGCCAGCACTTCCAGCACCGTACCGTTTACCGGACAAGGCACTTCAACGACGGCTTTATCGTTCTGTACTTCCATGATGATGTCGTCATCGGTGACTTTGTCACCCGGTTTGATGTGCATTTTAATAATTTCGCCTTCATGCAGCCCTTCCCCCAGCTCTGGGAAGCGATATTCAAATTTAGCCACAAGAACAACCTCCTTCAAATCTGTTCGGTTCTAACTTAGAAGTCCAATACTTTTTTGACGCCAGCTACGATGCGGGCCGGTGTTGGCAGCCAAGTGTCCTCGATTTGGGCAAACGGATATACCGTGTCCGGACCGGTTACGCGCAGCACTGGCGCTTCCAGATGAAGAATCGCCTTTTCATTGATTTGGGCAATGACCTCTGCAGCGACGCCGGAAGTTTTTTGCGCCTCTTGAACGACGATGGCGCGGTTCGTCTTCTTGATCGAAGCTACGATTGTATCGATATCCAACGGAATCAGCGTACGCAGGTCGATGACTTCCGCTTGAATGCCTTCCTTCTCCAGTTCAGCCGCCGCTTTCATCGCCGTATGAACCATCAAGCCGTAAGCGATGATCGTAACGTCCTTGCCTTCGCGGACAACCTTCGCTTCGCCGAGCGGAACCGTGTAATCTTCTTCAGGCACCTCTTCGCGATAAGCATGGTAGAGATTCAAGTGTTCCATGAAGAATACAGGGTCGTTGTCGCGAATCGCGGAGATAAGCAATCCTTTCGCATCATATGGATTCGAAGGAATGACCACTTTAATGCCAGGTGTTTGCACGAGCAAGCCTTCCAGCGAGTCCGTATGCAGTTCAGCCGCTTTTACCCCGCCGCCGAACGGCGTACGGAATACGATTGGCGCGTTGTAGCGTCCGCCGGAGCGGTAGCGCATGCGCGCCGCTTGAACGCAGATTTGGTCAAGAGCTTCATAGATGAAGCCGACGAACTGAATTTCCGCGATAGGGCGGAAGCCTTGGATGCCGAGACCGACAGCCATCCCGCCGATTGCGGACTCTGCCAGCGGCGTATCGAAGACACGCTCGTCGCCAAACTCTTTTTGCAGACCTTCCGTTGCACGGAACACGCCGCCGACATGGCCGACGTCTTCCCCAAATACCAACACGTTCGGATCCCGCTTCAATTCTACGCGCATTGCGTCGCGAATTGCTTCTTTCATATTCATTTGTGCCATTGCATCGTATCCTCCTTACGTTATCACACTGCCTGATTCGGTCTGGTTCGCATGGTCATGCGCTACTGACTTCTATCGATATCCGGATGTCTTGTCTGCTTATCCGGTTCAATGTCGTTCTGCTATTTATTGAAAATCGGCTTTTTGCTCTTCCAAATATTTCGGTGTCGTCTCGAACATGCTGTCGATCAGACCGGCAACCGTCATTTTTTCCGTTTTTTCCGCACGCTTGATTTCTTCGTTCACTTTCGCTTTCGCTTCGTCTTTTACGCGGGCTGTATCTTCTTCTGTCCACAGGCCCTTTTTCTCCAAATACTTGCCGAAGCGTACGATCGGATCTTTGATTGCCCATTCCGCTTCTTCGTCTTTCGTGCGGTATTTGGTTGTGTCGTCAGCCATGGAGTGAGGACGGAAGCGGTAAGTCAGCGACTCGATCAGCGTTGCGCCTTCTCCCTTGCGTCCGCGTTCTGCCGCGATTTGAACTGCCTTGATTACCGCGAGCACGTCCATGCCGTCAACCTGCATGCCGTGAATGCCTGCGGCTACCGCTTTATGAGCGATCGATTTCGCTGCCGTTTGCTTCGTGAACGGCGTCGTAATTGCATAACCGTTATTCTGTACGAAGAAAATAACCGGCAGGTTGTATGCGCCAGCGAAGTTAAGGCCTTCATAGAAGTCGCCCTCGGAAGATCCGCCGTCGCCGGTGTAAGTAATCGCTACGTTCGGTTGTTTTTTCAGCTTGAAGCCTTTTGCAATCCCCATCGCGTGCAGGATTTGCGCGCCGATGATGATTTGCGGCATCAATACGTTGACGCCTTCCGGAATTTGTCCGCCATGCTGATGTCCGCGGGAATAGAGGAATGCTTGGTACAATGGCAATCCATGCCATACGATTTGCGGCATGTCGCGGTACGCCGGCACAACGAAGTCTTCCTTCTCAAGCGGGTACACGCTGCCTACCATGGAAGCTTCCTGACCGGATACCGGCGCATAGAAGCCGAGGCGGCCTTGGCGGCCCAAGTTGATGGCACGCTCGTCCCATGTCCGCGTGAACACCATGCGGTACATGATTTCCTTCAATTGTTCGTCGGTAAGCTCCGGCATAAGATCCGGGTTCACGATTTCTCCTTCTGGAGACAAGACGGACAATGGCTGAACATCTTCCGTCTGAACTTCAAATGGATACTTGCTCATTGTTTTCACCTCAATAAAAGTTTGAAGATTTTGTTTAGCTGTTATAGAATGATTATACACCTGTTTTACTCAATTGGTCAAAAGAAAACGCGAAAAAAGTGAACATTTTGTTATGGTGTTGTTATAACAGGTCTTATTTTTCACTATAACAGACTGTTACAAAATTGTGAACTCAAGCACAAGGCGGTCCTTTGCCTTAGGGACGTGACGTCTATTTCCTCAGCGAGCGGATCGCTGTATTTCTATTCGTACATTTTGGCCAATCAGAGCTATTATTCACCAATAAAAGCTAAATTTTGCACAAGGCGGTGTTAACGATGTCCGATTCATCCATTCTCAAACGCACGATCCACAAGCATGTCATCCCAAGCAGCCTGCTGAGCGCCGATCGCCATGTTCGCGTGTACCTGCCGCCAGGCTACCAGGAGATGCTGAGCTATCCGGTCGTCTACTGTCAGGATGGCGAAGATTTCTTCAACTTCGGCCGCATCGCGACCTATGCGAACAAACTCATTATTGAAGAGGACATGGAGCCTTTCATTATCGTCGGCGTAGACGTGGACAAAAAAATACGTACATCTGAATATTCCCCGGACGGAGAACGTTTTGAATCATATACCCGTGCGTTCGTCGAAGAAATTGTTCCCTTCATCGAGCAGCATTATCCGGTACGGACCGATTGGACCGAGACCGTCTTGGCGGGCGACTCGCTGGGCGGAACGGTCTCCCTACATCTGGCGCTTCGCCATCCGGAACGCTTCCGTCAGGTCATCTCGCTGTCGGGTGCGTACTATCCCTATTCGCAGGAGTTGATTGCCCGAGAGTCGGACCTGTCCTGGCTGCATTTGTTCATGATCGTCGGATTGCAGGAGACCGCTTTCAAGACGGATCGGGGCGTGTTCGACTTTGTTGCCTTGAACCGGTCGGCGAAGCAGCTTCTGGAGGACAGAGGCGCCCATATCCAGTACAGCGAGCATGACGGCCAGCATCAGTGGGGCTTCTGGCAGCAGCATATCCCGGATGCGCTCCGCTTTTTCCTCGAATAGCCCCCTTGGCGTGTATCGTTAAAAAAGAACACCTAAAAAAGTAGTGGCATACAGAACGGTATGTCACTACTTTTGTGTCGATTGGCCATGATCCAGACCCTGCTCCTGAACGATCTTGTCCAGCAGCCGGACGCAGCCCGCCTGAATCAGCCGGTATACTTCATCAAAATTCCCGGTATAGTACGGATCAGGCACATCTTCAGCCTGTTCCTCCGGGAGCAGCGTCATAAAGCGCATCACTTGCGCCTGTCTTGCTTCGGCCCCTTCCCAAGCCAATATATTCTGTTCATTGCTTCTGTCCATGCATACAATATATGTAAACTCATTGAAATCATCAGGTCTTACTTGTCTGCCCAGCATGCCTTCATATGAAACGCGGCGCTCATCCAGTATCGCTCGCGTGCCTTGGTGAGGCGGCTGGCCGATATGCCAATCTCCCGTACCTGCGGAATCGACGGCAATCGCGTGCTCCAGACCCGCTCGCTTCACCTCATGTCGAAATAGCGCCTCTGCCATCGGTGAACGGCAAATGTTGCCGAGACAGACGAACAATACGTTCACCACTGCGGTGCACCTCCTTTCAGCTTCGGTTGGGTTAGGGCTCTTCACCTGTAAATATACCTATCTCGACAACAAATAACAAGCCCGGGTTCCAGGAAGTCCGTTAGGGATTGGTCTCACGGCGACAATCGGATATACTTAGAACGCACACATTATCTATCATTCGGGACTTTCAGCGCTGGAAAGTCTTATAAAGGAAGGATAACCATGTACATAGCTCCCCCTGTTCCCCACCCTCGGCATGTCGTTATTTGCGCCGGCGGGATCCTCTATGCCTCCCTGCTCTCCGTATGTAATGAGGCGGATGTCGTGATCGGCGCAGATCGGGGCGCATTGACTTTGGCCAATCATGGAATCTGTCCGGACGTGGCGATCGGGGATTTCGATTCCGTCACAGAGGACGAACGGGACCGGATACGAAGCTGCAGCAAACATTATCTAAATTTCGACGCAATCGACAAAGATTATACCGATACCGAACTGGCCTTCCATACGGCAATCGCGTGGAAACCCGCCCAGATTACGCTGCTGGGCGCAACCGGCACCAGACTGGATCATACGCTCGGCAATATCCATCTGCTGCGGGTCGGACTAGACCAGGGCATACCATGCCAAATTATCGATGGTCACAATATTATCCGGCTCACCAATTCCAAGTTGACTCTCCCCCGGCAGCCCTACCCTTATATATCGCTGCTCCCGCTCAGCATGACGGTCACCGGCATTACGCTCAAAGGCTTCGCTTATCCTCTAACAGATGCCACGCTGCATATCGGGCAATCGCTCGCGATAAGCAACCAATTCGCCGAGGAGGAAGGAACCATCACGATTCGGGACGGTTATCTGCTCGTCATCTGCAGCCGCGACTAAGCGGGAGCCACCCGGGTCCCGTCGTGACGTCTCTCTCTGCCAAAGGAGATAACCGTCCCTTCGCAAGCCGACACAGGGACGGCAGCCGGTCTGGAAAATCAGGCCGCTGCCTTCCCTTGCTTTTCGTTTATGGCACGCTTATAGCAATACCGCGCCGCATAAGGCCGAGACGAGCACGACCGACCAAGGCGGGAGCTTCCATGCCATCAGCAGCAGGGAGCCGATCAGAACAATGACAAAGTGGGCGGGCCCCTGCACGGAAGTCGTCCATACCGGCTGATACAGCGCAGCCAGCAGAAGCCCGACCACGGCGGCATTGATCCCGCCAAGGGCGGCTCTTATCCCGCTCCAGGTCCGCAGCCGCTCGGCGAAGGGCAGCGCCGCAGCGATAAGCAAATATCCCGGCAGGAAGATGAAGACGAGCCCCACGATGCCATAGACCGTACCTAGCCATCCCGGCGCCAGCGACGCGCCGACAAAGCCCGCGAAGGTGAACAGCGGGCCGGGAACGGCCTGCGCAGCTCCATATCCTGCCAGCAAGGCGGACTCTCCCATGATGCCTCCCCCGCTCAACTCCTCCGCCAACAGCGGAAGCATCACATGACCGCCCCCGAACACGAGCGAGCCGGTTCGGAACATCATGTCCGCCAGCTTGGTAGCCGGTCCGGGCAGCGCCCCCGCAAGCCACGGAAGCAGGACGCAGCCGGCTCCGAACAGGAGCAGCATCGCCATCGAGAAGCGAACCGGCAGCGGCGCTTCCGGCGCTGCCCCCCTTCCCGGAGGCTCCGTCTCTGAATGGGGAGGCTTGCGCAGGAGCAGCCAGCCGGCGGCCGCGGACAGCCCGATTATCGCGATCTGGACATAGGCGCCAGGTATCGTTACTGCCCCCGCGGCCGCGGCCGCCGCAATCGTCTTGCGCAGCGGATCCGGCGTAAGCTGGGCCGACATGCCGCGCAAGGCGTGAATAATGACCGGAATCGCCACCAGCTTCAGCCCCTGCAGCCAGCCGGGAACCTGCTCTGGCAGCCAGCCGATCCCGAAGGCGAATAAAATCAAGAGACAAGCCGATGGCAGCGTGAATCCGGCCCAAGCCGCAATCCCGCCCAGCCATCCGGCTCGCTTCATCCCTATCGCCATGCCCAATTGGCTGCTCGAAGGGCCGGGCAGAAGCTGGCTCAAGGCGTTCATATCCGCGAACTCCTCATCACGAACCCATCGCAGCTTAGCGACATACGTATCCCGAAAATAACCGATATGCGCGGCGGGACCTCCGAACGAGGTGAGCCCTAATTTTAAAGCCGTCCAAAATACTTCCCATAGCCGTCCGTGACTTGACATCGCTGCCTCCTGAAGATTGACATGGTAGGCTGCCGCAGGATTCGAGAAGGCGAATCCTGCGGCAGCGAGACCGATCTCTGTCTGACTCCTTATTGATATCACGCACCTTACATATATGGCAACCGATTTACAACAATTTAACATAGCGTCTTGGGGCCCTTACGGCCGGTTCCGGCATGGCCGCGGAAAGTATCCGTGCGCCGCCGCCTCCTTCTCGCTCGCGAAGGTCTCCACAATGGCATCTCCAATGGCATCTCGCTCCCCGCACCCCGCTCGGTAATAGATACGGATGCCGTCCCGAATGGCTCCATAGACGACGGGGCGCTTGACCAGGCGTCCTCCGCCGAACGCATAGCTGTTATAGCGGTGCACGCCCATCGGAAGCCCCTGAATAAATGCGATGAACCCGATGTCATCGACCGTGTTGTTCCACTCCTCCTGCCCGATCAACGGAAGAGTAAACGTATATGTAATCCCCAGCTTGCGGGCCTGCGTATTGTGCAGGTTGATATGGTAGGCCAGATCCGCCTGAAGCGCGTTTACGATAGTCGTCCGGCGCACCTGCTCGAACTGGCCGGCATCCGCGAGAAGCGGAATCCGCCGACCCGTGGCTTCATTGACCCGCTCCCGCTTGCCCTCGTACCAGCGCTTTGTCGCCGCGTCGAACGCATGGACGTAATCATCCAGGGTGAACGACACGCTGTTCCCCGACGCATCCGCATAGGCATACGGCTTTTTTGCATGCCACAGCGGCTTGGATTCCAGCTCGCCATCGCTGTTGCGAATCTCGCCGTATGCATGAATCCAATAGCCTTCATAATCCGTCACGGCGATAACGGGAATATGCCCGAGCAGCACCTGCTGCCCGACGGCATCACCGGATACATCAAAATTGGTGAACAGCGTCTCGTAGAATTGAGTTAATGCCCGTTCTTTATTGGCGCGGAAATATTTCGATGAGCCATAGCCCGATTCATATTGCGGATATTCATTCCAATGAAGCGCGAACGCCGCATCCTGCACCGCGGCATGGACGGCGCCGTCATACATTCGGGTCAGCTCCAGCGCGCCGGCCCCCTCCCCGATCCGCAAATCCTGCAGCAGCATCGCCGGAAAGAAAATGGCGACGAAAAACAGCGACAAGCCGATGAAATAACCGGAATTAATAGTCTTCATTCCGCACCATTCCTCCGTACGGGATATAAATGCGCGCCAAATCGTCAGGAAGGGAGCGTGCAAGAAAACTTCGGATAAGGGCACCATTGGTTTGATTCACATTTTTGACGACGACGCGAAACATGTCTCCCGCCTTCAAATAATATACCCGGTCCGGATCGGTAAGCGGCGCGGCTGTATTCGGGAACAGGACGCGGTTCAAATCATCCGTATAGTGAAAATCATAATACACGTCGAAGCGCGCTTGAAAGGTTCCGGCATCTGCCGGGTCCGTATGAACGGGATTGTATTTCTTGATGCCATGCTCCATCTCGATATCGAATACATGGCCGGTTCGCGCCAGTTGGCCGTTCAGTTCTTTGACCATCGCCGGCGTAATGAATCCTTTGTCGCGGACGGCATCGACAAAGCCGGTAACGGACGAATAGGCCAACATATAAGCAAGGTGCTCCTGCTGCTGATACGAAGCGCCTAGCGGATACAGGAACATCAAATAACAAGCAATGACTGCGGCGAACAATGTTATGATCCCTTTGGCCATACCGCTCTCTCCTCCCTATAGCGGATCGAAAATCACCCTCTCCAGGCTTCCGTCCGGACGCCATATCTGCTTCATGCGATACAATCCGTTCAGCCGGATTCCCGATGCGTCTATACGGTTCCTGTCCGCTTCCCGTCCATATTCTGTCGGGCCCACTTGAATATCGGCATCTATCGCGCGAATGTGGCAGAGCGATTGCAGCACGGCCGCTCCCGTGACCGTATAGGTTGGCGGAATTTGCAGCCGGGGCGCGAGATTCGGGTCGCGCTCATAGAGAATGCGATCCGATTCGTCCATCATCAGATTGCGGGCGGTTAGCGAATCATGCGAAAGCGAGAGCGCCGCCGCAAAAAGGATAAACGCCACCGAAAGGGATATCATGCGGGCGGCATTTTCCATTTCAGTCCCCCCCTATTCAGTCCTGGCGCGAATATGGCAGCCACCAAGGACCGGACGCAACTTTGAACTGCAGTTCAGGCACCCGTTTCCTGAATTTCCCGCTCACTGTTGCTCGAATACGATGCCGCGTGTCACATTGCTCTGATCCACGATAACGCGGGCTTTAAATTTGCCGCTCGGGTTGACATAGCTGTCGAGCGACTCCAGCGTAGCCAGCTCCAGGTTTTCGTTGCGCTTCGCGCTGGAGAAGGTCCCGTTGTCAAGCACATCCGACCCGTAGTAGGTTCCTTCCGGAATTCCATTCGATTTGTTTTTGCCCGTGATGACGCGGACGCCGAACTGATCCTGCTTGTAAAATTTGCGGATGGCGTTCACGACCTGAGATCCGCTTACCGTGGTATTGTCATAGACGGTAAACGATGCTTTGCTGAGCTCCGTCTGTATGGACGAGAACTCATTTTGCGCCGTCTTTGTCGCCTCCTGGGCGCTGACGAACAGCAACACGACAATGGTAATCAATGCAATGGTCAAAAAGATTCCGGCCGCTACCTTGAGCGCGGATTGAGCATTATTCACCGCGAATCACCTTCTCCTTTTCCCGATTCTTGTTCCAGGTAATTGCTTACTGGCATGCCTTGCTGCAGGCGGGCCGCATACTGGCCGCAAGCTACAGCTGGCGAATTTGTTCAAACGACGAGCGCATTTGCTCCGCGCTCATCCAGACGAGCGGGATGACCAAATATAAAAAGACGAGCGCGTACATCGGAGCGAATCCGAACCATTGTCCCCAGACCGCTTTGGCATCGATGCTCTTCTCATAATGCTGCTTTCTCATTTCCTGCTCATAAAGCCAGTCCTGCTCAACGTCATCAAAGGCTTGATGAAGCGGAATCCGATCGAAGGCCAACTCGATTTTTTCGACGAAGCGGACAAAGTCCGGATAAGGAGCATCCCGCTTCAATTGCTTCAGCGCCTCCTCGGCCCCGCTCTCCCAGTTCATGAGGCATGCGTGCAGCGGCTTCCTGAAGTAAATCGAACTGCGCCCCATCCAGCCCACGATCTGTTCAGCCGTCATGCGGTCGAAGGCTCTCAGCAGCAAGGTCAGCGACTGGAACTGACTAATCTCCGTTCTCATGTCGATATGCTTCAGTCGTATACGAATATGAAGAAAGACGACCGGGCAGGCATAGGCGGCAAGACTTGCTGCCAGGACAAGCAGGACCTCCCACCACTGAATGCGGCTCCCTTGCATCCGGTCGGAATAATCGGCCAAGTAGCCGGCTGCCTGCTTGGATTTCCGTTCGCTGCCCAACGAAGGCTGTGTAAGGAGTTGTCCCTGCCATGTCTCAAGCGCTTCCGGCGATGGGTGCCCTGCGGCGCTGCCTCCTGTGTCAGGCGGCATCTCCAGTCCTAGCGCCGCCATCTGCCGCTGCAGTTGATTCCATGCCCCGGAAGCGGCGGTCGACTGCAGCAGGAACAGCAGACTGACGCCGCAGCACAGCACGACCGCAGCCAAGGCCCAGCGCCGGGCATAGAATTGATCCACCGGCATGTCATCGTTCGCCTCTCTCAGCAGCCGCTCAATCCGGCGGATCGCTGCGGGCGGCGTACGGGCCATGAACCGGCGCATGAGGCGCTTGACGGCAGGGCCGGTCCAAAGGCGGCGCTCCCATGTCCGCCGGGCTTCGGCTTCGGTTCGGCCCGGCTGCCAATGCAGTTGAAGCAGCAGCCTGTGGCAGATAAAGACCGTAAGGAACACCGCCAGTTGAAGCAGCCAGCCGAGCTTGCTCTCATAAAATTGCTCCATTAACGGAAAATAGGCCTTCGCCCAACGGGCGAGCGGGTCAGCAAACAATACCGGGGCGACCGCTATTGCCTGGAGCCCGCTCAGCAAATATTCCAGCCGGGTGCGCATCGTCAATTCCAGATGCATCTCTCTCACGAGCATCGAGATGCCTTGAAGATAGGAGGAGCCTTGCCGCTGAGGCGGATCCCCGTATTCGGCCGCGAAGCGCGACAAGCCGGCGAACAGCTTGAAGTAACGGTTCGGAGCCGCCTCTTCATATGCAGCCAGAGCCGCTTCCGGCTCCTGTTCCTCCATCATGTCGAGCATTCGCTTCATGTGAGGCTGCAGCATCGGGTGCCCGCCGTCCGCGGCCTCGGCGATCGCCGCATCGATCATCCGGTGGCGATGATAGGCTTGCCTCACACTGGCGAAGGCCTCGGCCCCGAGCTTCAGCAGCTTGCGTTCCGCGCGCTGGACAGTCGCATCCCGGTACAGCCCTTCCGCGACGCTCAATACGAGCAGAAGCATGAGCCAAGACAGCACATCCTGATCGAACGACAGGAATACGATTGCCGCCAGCGCAGCCGTCATGGCGCTGCCTAGCAAGACGGCAGCCGTCTTCCGGCGCAGCAGCCATTCATCATATGAATAGAATGGGCTTAGCCGCTGCCGGATTGAGCGGGCCCGACCCTTCAACAGCGGCGTCTTTACAGCAATTGCATAAAAGCGCTGCAGCGCGGCATGCCATGCCGCTTGGCTATATTCCCCCCAAAACTCGCTTTGCCGCGTGAAAATATGGGCTTGCTTAGCTTCAAGCCTCCGGCTGATTCGCCAGAGGAGAATACCGATGGCTACCGAGAAGGCGGCCAGCGCCATCAGCACAGCACGAACCGGCAAGCGTCATCCCTCCTTCCTGGCTCAGCCATTCGCGGAACCGGCGCTTGTCCTGGGCTGTCATTTCCCGCTCCATCGCTTCCGCCTGCCGAGAGGAAATCGGATGAACCAAGCAGTACCTCCCTTGCCGGTATTCGACGATATTGCGGTATTCAAATGCGCGCGTGCGGCCAAGCCGACGGTGGAGCTTCTCCGAGGACAGGATGTAGCGTTCCCAGGATATCCCTGCGCTCCCGCTCTCCACCGCCTGCAGCATGTCCCCCGGCTCCGGCTCCGACAACGGAATGCACTCGGTTATCCGCTCGATATACCGTTTGCCGTCCGCATCGCGGGCCAGATGCACATCAAAATGGAGAACGCCGCTAACCTGCTGCTCCGCAATCGCTTCATTATGGAACATCCCGCTTTTAAGCAGCGAGTTGCGAAGCGCGAAAATCAGATCCGGGAACGTTTTCGCATGATGCGTAAAGATGGTGAACAAGCTTGCGACCTGCGCCATTTGAATCATCCAGGCCGCCACCGGATCGGCAGCGACTTCACCGAGTATATGCACCGTGCCGTCCGTCTTCTTCTGCACGTCCAGCCCGGCCTGACCGGAAATGCGCTCGGTCTCTCGAAGCGAGACAATATTCCGCTGCGGATACAGGCGCCGCAAATGGAGCTCGAACGCCTGCTCCTGCACGCGAAGCGGATAGAACGGATAGATGGATTGGACAAGCGCCATCAATAGCGTCGTTTTTCCCGATCCTTGCGCCCCGGTAACGGCCGTCACCCGGGCCCCTTTCATTAAAAAGGTAAGGAGGGCGATCGGCAGCTCCGCGTTCTTGTCCGTAATCAGTTGCGGAAGCGTGACCCGGCTCGTATCGAATTTGCGGATGAAGAAGCACCATGACTCCGCAAACGGCGGGCGAAGAACGACAACCCGCGAGCCGTCCTTCATATGGTTGACCCGGTAGCCGTCCGCTTCGGTCAGCGGGCCGGGCGATTGATATTTATAGATGTTGTGGCACACTCTTCGCAGCTCCGCATCGCTCCCAAAAGAAAGAAACGCGAACCGAATCGATTTCCCTTTATAAAAAACCCACACGCTGTCGCAGGCGCGGATCCCTTCCTTGTCCCCCGATTCCGGCTGCACCATATCGGCGTACGGCGAGTCGGCCAACACGTCAGGGATTCCGTTAGTGCCGCCGGATACGCCGTCAATGCGCATATCACGCATCTCATCAATGACCGAGAATCCTTTATATCGCTGATACAGCCGCTGAGCTATAATCCGAATCCGATCGCGATGCGAAAACTTCAATCTCTCCACCCGAAACGCCGCGTCGACATCCGCGCCCGTGACGACATAGGCTGACTCGTCCTCGTCAGAAGAAAGAGCTCTTAATTCATCCCACTTGTACGTCCGAATCAGCACATCCAATGCGCCGTACCCGTATCGCTGCTTGTACGCATACAGGAGCAAGTCGAACTTGTCCTGCACTGTCAGCAGATCCGGGCGGTTGAATGAGATAAGCCGGTCCAGCTCATCAGCAGCGAGCTTGATATGCTGTTCGATAATATCGATTATCCATTCTTTTATATATTCCTTGGCCGCAGGCTCGCCGCTGTTGCATGCTTTCAGCGCTTTTTTGAGCGCCAGCCTCCTCGCCGTCTCGCGCCTGAATTCCTCTTCATTCACATGCAGTTCCATCAGAATATCGGAGGTCCACGATATAAAATACTGCTTCACGGCGGCGTCCAGCTTTTCCCACGTCCAGCCCTGCCGCATGGCTGCGTTAACCGTCTCCCTTCCCCTGCCCCGCAGGTGCAGCCCCAATGCGGCAAGCATGCCCGCGGCAATAGCTGCGATGAAAATCCCGTTCCAGAACATGCGCTCACCCCGCTTTTCCCGGCCCGGAACGAGCTATCGCGCCTGACTCCGACATAATCCATTCCGCCAGCTTGTTGTGATGATCGGCGAATCCATTACGCTGATTCCGATGCGGCTTCATGAGCTGCCGAATATACCAGGCGAGCAGCATGCCATCGTCTGCGGCGTTGCGGAAGCCGGCGGAATACGGAATAATGAACACCGGCGCCATCGGCCTGTATTGGCGGCGAATCCGGACATCATTTTGCCGGATTTCGTCATCATACATGCCTAATATATAAGCGGAGGCGGGAGAGCCCTCGAGGAACGCGGCCTCCAGCGAAGACCGCTGCTGGCTGGCGACGACCAGTGCCCCATGAGCCCGCGCCCCGACAGCCTGCGCCATATCGTCATTTTCCCCGCCCGCGTCCCATAGTACGATGTCGTACCGCTTCTCCGCCAGCCTCATGATCCTCGGCAACCATTGGCACAGTCTGGCTCCTCCAGACGATCGTTCATGCTCGTCGTCGAAGCCCGGCAGCATATCGAGATTGCGCATGACGGGAACTGTGAAGGATACGAACAAATCATCCTCCGCTTGCTGGTGCTCGAGCAAGCGGAGCAAATTGCCCCAACCGTTCGGAGTTGCGCGATAATGGGTCGAAGGCGCAGCCTCCGGTTTCGGCAGAAGCGCCTCCAGCCCCCTTCCCCGCTGCTCTGCATGAATGAGCAGCACGCGCAGCCGGAAGCGCCAGGCGAGCGTAATCCCCAAGCATGCCGTCAGCGAAGTCCCTCCGCACATTCCCCGTCCCGCCGAACGTATCACCCAATGCTTGCATAGCGGCATTTTGCATTACCGTCCTTTCGTTTTGGCCTTCAGGCATCTTCTCCATTCTTTGTCCCCCAGGCGGCCCGCAATCTGCTCCGCCAGCTCGCGCCACGCACTTTTCGTTCCAGGCGCAAAGGACTGGAGACGGAGCGTTCCCGCGTGCTCCTGCCCCAACTTCGCCGACCAATCCCGTTCGTCTTCGGGAATGACTACCGAGGCTTCCGACCAGATCTGCTCGAATCCGGACTGATATAGCTCCTTTACAAATGCCAGCTCGGACTTCGGCTCCACAGAACGGAACAGCACCGGAATGAATGTGAGCGGTTCCCCTTTCTGATTGCGCTGGAAGGCAGCAAGCCACTCTTTGTTTTTTGCGATATGATAGCGCTCTGGAGTCTGGCAGAGGAAGCGGCAATCGGCTTCCGCCCATTGGGCTGGAGCAAAAAATACGGCTGAGTCTGTATCAACGAGGACGTCATCATAACTCGGCGGCGCCTCGTCTTCCCGTTCCAGTATCCGGAACGCGTCTATCAAATTCGAGCATCCGGTCAATACATCGAAACCGTTCCAGCGGATCAGATTCATGGACGGGTTCGGGCCTGCGACCCGATACGCGCCCCATTGCGCCCGGGTCCCGTCAATCAACAGCACTTTGCGCTGCATCCGGGCCAGCAATGTGCATACCGCAATGAGATGTTCGCTCTTATCCATGCTTCCGATAAATACCGCGCTGGTCAATCGTATTCCCCCCTCATCTTCACTTCGATTTGTGCCGCTAGCGTCGGTCAGGCTCGGAGAAGATCGTTTCGTGCTCCGCCGCATCTTCTTCATGGTTCCCGGCTCCCCTTGCCCCTGGCTGCGTGGCCTCCGCCGGAATGGAATGATCGTCTTCATCCGTATACATCGGCTCCGCAGGCCGTTCATCCGGCTCCTTCTTTGTTGCAGCGCCTTCGGGAACCATACCCGGCGATGGCCGCTGCTTGTCCTGGGCTAACGGTTCGCTGGACATGCCCCCCTTCGGACCGACGAACGGAGAATCCCTTACCGCCTCCGGCGCTCTTCCCGTCAGCGGAGACGCTTCGGCGGCCTGGGCGGGAGCAGGAGTACGGGAGGCCTGCGCCCCTTGCTCGCGACTCATTCTTGCCCCGCCGTGAGCATCTCCCTCGGCGGCCTTGTCGGCCCATTCCTTTTCCATCTGTTGGCGAAGACGGGACATCAGCGACGCATTGGCCTGCTTCACGATATTCGGGTTCGATTGCATCAGCTTCAGAACCTGCTCATTGGGCGGATAGTTGACTGCCGCATCCTTTTGCAGATGAGGCTCGATATACCGCAAAGCGTAAATCTGCCCTCCGTGCAAAAAAGCGTCCACGCAGGCGCTGGAGAACGACAATCGTTCCCGCTCATCCATCTGCAGCCAGACGACAGGCTCCTGAAGATCATGAATCGCCTTGCGGGACAAGATGACATAGTCTTGCCCATCAGGGAACCGGATGCGCACATCAATCGCGTCGCGCTTGCTCAGCAGCAGCGGCAGTTGAATGACCGCCGTCTCCACCCAGCGCATATCATCCGCCAGCCGCGCCTCTTCATACATCAGCGAGGCAAGGACCGGAGTCTTTGCCGGTACATCGATTTTCAGCACTTTTCCGATGGCGTCGCCGGCATTCTGCACCCGGCCGGCCGGTGCAGCCGATTCCGCGATCTCCTCCCTCTTCAGATCGGCCAGGCTGATTCGGGTTCCGGCCCGGAGCGGCCTCTCGAACACCCATATTGTCGCCAGTCGCTTCCGCTGTTCCGCAGCCAGACGCTCCAGCCGATCGATCTCCTTCTTATATTCGGCTTCCACAGATGAGCGCAGCGCTATCAATTGGCGGTCGGACCACCACAGGTAACCCCCGAACAAGATGCCTGCCGCCACCGCACCGCACAGAGCGGACCACGCCATCTGCTTCCTTCTCCGCGTCCATCGTCTCAAATTCGCATCTCTCCTTTGCCCAGTTTCTTCCCCTTCATCCATTGTCCGAGCCGCTTCAGCCATCCCCTGCCGGATCGCCCTGCCCCTACGAGTTCTTCCGTCCATCGCAGAGCGGCCTCGCTCCACTCGAACGGATTCGGCTGATAAGGCAGATTGATCACGCCTCTGCACTGGCCGTAAATCCAAGGCGGCCGCCAGGCAGGATCAGCATCCGCATGCGCAATGGCCGCCCACCAATGCGTGCATTGACTCGCCTCTAACCTTCGGGCCGCCTCGCGCAGCTCTTCCCGGCGCCAGGGAGCCGCGCTGCCGACAAGCACGGGAATCTGGGCCCGTTCGAACTCCTCGGTCCGGTATCCCGCCGCGCCCGCACTCATATCAAGCACGACGTACTCGTACCGGCCAAGCAAATACGGCAGCAGATTGCTCTGCGTCCAGCGGTAACAGGTCACACCGTGCAGCCGGGTTCCTTCTGCCGCATCTCCCGCCGTCTTCCGGCGTATTCGAACATTCGCCATCGCATCGGGCTCCTCGCCTTCATAATCCGCCTGCAAGGCACCAATAACCGCCCCGTCGGCCTCTTCACAGGCATCGACGTAGGCCGTCCTGCCCAATTTCCCGACCGTCAGGTGATACGCGCACATGAGCGCCGCATGCGTCGCTCCGATTCCGGGGGAGGTGCCGCGAAAAGCAATCACCACTCCCGCGCCTGTCCTTCCGGCAGCATAAAGAGGAGCGTTCGATTCATTCATAGAAGAGCCTGCGTCCCCCGCGGCGAACGACTTTAAGACTTCAAGCACTTCCTGCGCCGTCTGATAGCGCTGCTCGGGACGGACGGCAAGCAGCTTGACGAGAACCGGAAAGAAAGCGGCTGGAACGTCATCGGCGAGACATTGCGGCGGAAGCGGAATCTTTCCCTTCCAACGGCCCGCTGACAGCATATGGGCCAGCAAAGCGCCTATCCCATAAAGATCCGTGCGGGCATCGCTTTGCTTGCCGTCGTACTGCTCCGGCGCGGCGAACCCGACCGTGCCGAGCTTCAGCGTATCGTGTTCCTTGTCTGCATCGACATTGCGGGCGATTCCGAAATCAATCAGCTTCACCTGACCCTGCGGGGTCAGCATAATGTTCGACGGCTTCATATCGCGAAATACAATAGGCGGATGCCGGCTGTGCAAATAAGACAAGGCTTCGCAAATCGGCACCGCGTACCCGATCGCCTCGGCAAACGAAATCGGCCGCTCCCGCATTCGAACTACCAATGTCGACCCCTCGATATATTCCATGACGAGATACGCCCTTCCCGACGCGTCGGGCGGATAAAAGTCAACTATGAGAGGGAGATGCGGGTGGCGCAAAGCCGTCAACAGCCTTGCTTCATGCACGAGCCGCTCCATATCCCGGGCCGCGGGCTTGGCAACCTTAATGGCCCACAGCTTCCCGGCCAGCCTCTCGTCTTCCGCCAAATAAACGGAGCTCATCCCTCCGCTTCCAAGCAAGCGGACAATCCGGTACCTGCCGTGCAGCAGTTGTCCCGGCTGCAGGCAATATCCATTTTCCGGCAATGCAATCCCCCCAAAAAACAACGCAAAAAAAGCACCCTGAGAACGAACCATCGTTCGTAATCAGGGTGCTTCCCTATGTGCACGCTATGTTTTGATGCTAGTGTACCGAATTTGCTGCGGCTTGTCCAGCCTTATTTTCAAAAAGGCCGTGCTGCCACAAAATTAATATCATTAATATTTCATCATATAAAGCGTTATCTCGTCCCGATTGTGGAATAACTGCTTCGCCCGGATGATTTGGGCATGCTCGGCATACATCGCAGTCACATCGCGAATCGTCTGCAGCGGCTTTTTGTGCATTAGTTTTACGGTGACGAGAATCGTTCCTCCCGCAATCACCCCGTCCAGCAAGCGGATAACCATCTCCGCCGTCGCTTTGGGGCTCCAGCTCATATCGCAGACGAGCAGATCGAACTCGTTCGGCTCCACCGGAACATCCGCAGCATTCCGCTTCACATACGTCAACTGCGGGTGCCCCAACAAGCTAGGATGCATTTGGGCCGGGTCGATCGCGGTAACATGCACTCCCCGCTCCAGCAAGAGGCTTGTCCAGCCTCCCGGCGCGGCGCCGACATCCAACGCATGCCGATAAGCCGAGTAATCGAGCCCGAATGTCCGCTCCGCTTCCAGCAGCTTGAACTTGGCGCGGGAGATTTGCCCTTCCTCTCTCTGGAACCGCATCGCTCCGCCCGGCCAATCGGAGCCCGCTTCCGCGGGAGTCAGCATGCCGGCATAGATTGCCTCCTCGCCAATCACGACGGATACGATTACGTCCGGTTCGGCCCGTACCGTCTCTCCTCCAAGCCGTTCGAGAACAGAGAGGAACGCCTCCCGAATCGCCTTTTCTTCCTCTGTACGAGCGCCGCCGGATCGAACATGGACAGCGACGCGCGTACCGACGCCGGCTTGGAGACCGGAGCATGCGCTCAGCTTCTCCAGCCACGAGGCGCACATCGCCTCCAGTTGTTGCGGCAGACCGCTCGTCAGTCCCTCCGCGCGCTTGACGGCCAGGTGCACCGGCTGAATATGCCGCCCGAAAATCGGCGGGTCCTGCTGCCAGCGTTCCATCGCTTCAGCGGAACCGGCTGGAAGCTCCATCAAGGCCATTTCGCCGGGAACGAGCATCCGGCTCTTCAACTGACCGAAGCTTCTGCGCAGTTCCTCCTGCGCGTACGAGATATAACCGTGATTGGAGGTGACAATCCAATGGGATGACGGTGTATAATGTGACTCCAGAATCAATTCGTGTACGGATTCCACGTGGGCAAACCTCCAGCTTTATTGCGAATCAATCGCTATATTGAACTCATTTCAGGATATATAATTCAAAAAGACGCGGCTCACGAAACCCGTATCCATGGGCGATCATTCGTCCAGTCCACCCGGACGCCCATATCGAAGGTCTCCGAGAGCAGCTCCGGAGTCATCACCTCGCGCTTCGGCCCGGACGCGATCATCCGTCCCTCATGCAGCAGGGCGACATGCGTGAACAGGGGAATGATTTCCTCCGAATGATGTGTCACGTAGACAATTCCGAGATCGCGCCCCGAGAGCAGGGCCAAATCTTGAAGCAGCTTCTCCCGCTCATAAATATCGAGGCCCGAGCAAGGCTCGTCCATAATAAGCAGCTCGGGATCGCCCATCAGCGCGCGGGCGAGCATAATTTTCTTCCGCTCCCCTTGCGAGCAGACGGCAAGCGGCTGATCCGCCAGACGGCCGAGATGAAATTCCTCCAGCAATTGATGAGCCCGCTCTTTTACTTCGTTCGGAATCTCCTGGTAGAAGCGCAGCCAAGCGAAGGCGCCGGTCGCCACCACTTCCCACACCGGGTCGCGCAGCGTTAATTTCTCGACGAGAGATTGGCTGATATAGCCGATCCGCTGTCTGACCTCTCTCACGTCGCACTGACCGTATGTATGACCGAGCACGCGGACGGTTCCGCTTGAAGGAAATTGGTAGGCGGTTAGCAGTTCAAGCAGCGTCGTCTTCCCGGAGCCGTTCCGCCCGAGCAGCACCCAATGCTCCCCCGGGTTTACGCTCCAGTTGATGTCATTCAAAATGGTTCTTTCTTCTCTCTGGAACCTGATCTGTTCTAGCTGTATCACAGCAATCCCCCGCCTTTCAATCGTTCATACATATACGTTACCGAATGAAATGCATATATTTTCTCCGGGCGGATCTCCCGTTCCGGCGGCTCTCCTCCCCACAGCAGAAGGCAAGGGACGCTCTCGATGCGATGCGCCTGAACCAGTTCGAATGCCTCCAGCACATCGGCCGAAGCGATCGCGAGCTGCGGATATGACTGCTCCAATAATGCCAGCATCCGTTCAGCAAGCCGGCACGTCCCGCAAAAGGGGCTGTACACATAGAGGGCCTGCGGTCTTCCCGCAGCCGCGGCCGGCCGGCCTGGCATAAACGCCTGCAGTTCTTGACCGCGAACCGGCTTCACTGCTTCTCCATCCTAACCCTCTCCAGCGTCTCCCAGCCCATAGGCCCGTTATGCAGCTTCACGGAGTCCGGCTTATGCTTGTAGAGCTGCTGGTACATTCGTTGTCTCCCTTCCGGACAGGAGGTATGAAGATAGATTTCCTCCTCCGGATAGAGCCCGCGGCGCACCATTTCCAACACAAGCTCCGTTCCCGTCGGCTCGTCCGGCCCCAGATCATGATCAAGCGATAAAATACCGACCCGCTCCTCTTCCAAAAGCAGCAGACATTCTTCCATATTCCGCGCCAGCACGAATCCGTCCGGACAGCGCCGCCAGTCATCCAGGTAGACATGAATCATCGCATTCCCTCTTTCCCTTCACCCATGAAATCATTTGTTGTCGGCCCGGACTGCCTGTTTCAGTCTGTTCCATTCGGGAACATGTCCGTATTGGCCGCTTCCCGGCGTCTCCAGAATGAGCGGCTTGCCGCGGATCCCTTCGGCCATGGCCAATCGGGCCAGCTCCTCAATGCCGATATGCCCGTCTCCCAGATTGGCGTGACGATCCTGGCGCGAAGCATAAGCTTCTCTTGAATCGTTCAAATGAATGACCTGCATATGCCGCCAATAATCGAGCTGATGCCCCTTGGCGACCAATTCATCGGTCTTGGACGGGTCCCACAAGCCGCTGACGAACGCATGGCATGTATCGAAGCAATAGCCGATTTTGTCGGAATACCGGCTTAACTGTCTGATCTGGATAAGCTCTTCCAGCGTCACTCCAAGGCCGCCATGACTGCCCGCCTGATTCTCCAGCAGAAGCAGGGCTCGTCCGTTCCAGACGGCAAGCACCGTGTCGATCGTGCGAATAATGTTCGCGTAGGTGCGCAGCAAAAGCTGCTTCCCGCCGTCCTTGCCTTTGAAGATGCCAAAATGGACGACGGCTCCAATCGATCCGCAGGCTTCCGCAATCATCAAATCATTCAACAGCGATTGAACCGTCGCTTGGAAACGCTCAGGCGCCTGTTCGGCATCCACCGCCAAATTCGTCGGATACGGCGTATGAACGACCGTGCGAATCCCGTGCCGTTCACATAGTTCCCGAGCCGCCTCCGCCTCATCCTCGTAGCCTTTCTTGACGGACAAGCCTCTCGGGTTTTTGCTGAAATGTTGATAGCAGCCAAGGCCGAACGCCCCCTGCAATCGTACGGCGTCACGAGCAGCATGGCTGTAGCCGCCCCGAAGCGATAAATGACAACCGTATTGCAGCGCGAAGCTGCCCTCTCCCCTCCCCGGGAGATTAGGATTCATCCGCTAGCGGCAGCGGCTGGCACTGCGGACAGTAATACGCAGGCTTCCGTGTGATCAGCATTTCTTCAATCGGCGTGCCGCAGCGCGGGCAAGGCTCCCCTGTCTTGCCTGCAATTCCCCATTCGAGTGAAGCTCCGCTGTCGTCAGCTGCCGCTCCGCTCCCATCCTGCCGCTCGATCGCTTCCTGAAGCACATGAATCATGGATAGATACAACCGGTCAAGATCTTCTTCCTGCAGCTGATCAACCCGCACAGACGGGCGAAGCCCGGCAGCAAACGCAATGTTATCCGCATACCGGCTATCAATTCCGGCCAGCAGAGCGGGATTCATCAAGGCCGCCTTCAGAGTCGACCGCCGCTTCGCGAATCGTTGGCGGAACCGCTCTGCCGTCAAGTGGCGGGACAACGGATCAGGCCCCTGCTCCCGCTGCTGTTGATCCAGCTCCTTCGCCGACAGCAGCAAGAGCTGGAGCGATCGCGACTTGTCCACGGTCACGGCCACGCTGTCCAAACGAAGCGAAAAGGCGGGCTTGCCGGCGCTTCCGGCCGCGTTCGATTCCTCTTCCTCCGCACCGGCTTCGAGCCTCTCAATATGGAGCTCATCCTCCTGACCCAACCGAAGCACCAGGCGCTGACCATTATCCAAATGAAAAATAAGATCTGTTCCTCTTCGTTCCACAAATAAAATTTGTCGGCCAAGGGTCAACGCGTGAATACGTTCCATCTCCACGTTGAGCCCGGATTGGCGCTGCATATCCAATCTGCGGATCCGCTGGCCTACCGTATCCTGATCCAGCCGTTTCCGGTAACCTTCGATCTCGGGAATTCCCGGCATCGAGCATCTTCCTTCCTATGTCAATAAATTAATGGCGTTAATAGCGCCTATTCGTTAAATTGCGTTTGTTCCATAAACCATTGACGCAAGTCCTCCAGCGTCTCGCATATGAGATCGGGATCGACTCCCGAGCGCTTCTGATAATCCATGCGATTGGCCGCCGTCGTAATGCCTGTCAAGACAAGCGCCGTTCGGCAGCCCGCCTGCTGGCCCGCCAGCATGTCCGTCATCATATTATCGCCGATGACGATGGCTTCCTCCGCGCGGCAGCCCAGCCGTTCCAGAGCAGCGTCCATAATGATGCGGCTCGGCTTGCCGATTACGACGGGTTCAACTCCCGAGGCCGCCTGGATCGCAGCACCGATCGAGCCGGCTCCCGGAGAGAACCCGCGGTCGGAAGGAAGCATCAGATCCGGATTCGTCAGAATCGAGGGCGCCCCCTTGCGAACTGCCGCTGCGGCCGCTTCCAGCTTCGCATAGCTCAAGCTCCGATCAATTCCCTGGACGACGATATCGACCTCTTCATTCCATACGGCCTCCACATCCGCCGTCCATTGAACGCCGGCATCCGTCAACGCTTGCTCCAGACCCCTTTCCCCGATCATAAAGACGCGGCGGCCCGGATATTTCTTCAGAATATACGATGCAGCAGCTTGAGCCGACGTCAGCACATCCTGACTTTTCGCATTGATTCCGAGCCTGTTCAGCATAGCCGCGACTTCCTCCGGCGTGCGCGACGAGTTATTTGTCACGAACTGATACGGGATTTGCAGCTGCTGCAGTGTCGAGATCAGCGCATCCGCTCCTTCAATCATCGCCGATCCGTGATACATCGTTCCATCCAGATCGATGCAAGCATACCATTTCGTCTCTTTCATGATGATTCCCCATTCCTTTCTGCCGCATGCCGTAAGCAGACATGGCTAGGCCTGCCGCTCCCGGTCGGTGCGGATGACATGATCTACCCACTGCTCCACCGCATTGCCGTCCGCCAAGGTCGGAACGATATCCGGCCAGCGTTCATCTCCGGACAATCGCAAAATGAAATGATGAAGCGCCGCAAAGTGGCTGTCTTGAAATACGCCCATCGTCGCCTTTTCGTCCGGCAACAAGTACAGGCTGTCCGGTTCGGGGAGCGCGGAATGCTGTCCGTTCAATAAGTGCAGGGACGGCATCTTATCCCGTTCCAGGTCACAGGTGATGCTTCCCTTCGCACCAACGATATCTATTCGGAACGCATCAGCGCCATAAGCGATCCGGGACACTTCCACCATCCCGTGGACGCCGCTCTCTGTCTTATAGGTCATGACGGCCCAATCATCGACATGGACCGGGACGCGCTCTTCCGAGCCCGCCGTCTTCGGCCGCTCCGGCACAAACGTATGTACATGGCCATCCACGCTCGCGAAATCGCCGAACCAGTGACGGATCAGATCAAGCGCATGCACGCCGATATCCGTGATAGCTCCTCCGCCGGACAACGAGTCGCTCAGCCTCCAGCTAAAAGGCCTCGATTCGCTCAAATATCCAGAGCGCAAATAAGCGATTTTGCACTGCAGGACATCGCCGACAAGTCCCGCTTCCAGCCAGGCCCGGATGCGCATGACAGCCGGATGATAACGAAAGACAAAGGCGAGCTGCTGCGGGTGCTGTGCGGGTATCTCCTCTACCAGTTGTTTCGTCGCCTGCGCATTGTCCGTGACCGGCTTCTCGCAATAAACAGCCTGCCGGTAGGCAACGGCGGTTCTGACCTGTTCCGCGTGGAGCGCATTCGGCGTACAAATGCTTACCGCATCGGAACCCTCAATCTGAAGCGCCTCTTCCAACGAATTCGTAATATGGGCAAATCCGATTCGCCGTGCCTGGTCGCCCACTTCTTCGGGCCTTCTCGTGACCAACGCGTGGAGAGCCAGCTCCACAGGCAGCGGCTTCACAATCGGCAGCGTTCTTAGTGCGATCATATGGGTTTTGGCGATTGTGCCGAACCCGACTATAGAGAAACCAAGCTTCTGCATGGAGGATTCCACCTTTCGTTCTTCCCGGCCTTCGCTGACGACAGCTTCCAGGGAAATACTCAACTTTGATCCATTGTAAAGAACCGCCACTCCGCTTGCAAGGCCGGATATTAGAATGATCCGTCCATTTTCGACGGAACGACGCGTCGAGCGGCGTCGAAATTCCATCCCTTTCCCTCGTACCGTCTCGGAAGACGCATCCTTTGTCAACTTGTGCGCTTTCCCGGAAAATAATCGCCGGCTCAGCGGCTCTCGCCGTCCAGTGCGGAACCCCGGAGCCGATCTTCCAGAAGCTGCTGCTCCAAGCTATTGTTCCGGTTCCGTCGCCAGCGGTACAGCGAGCAGGTCGTCGGCGAGGACAGTGGAGGGGAAGATTGCCCTCGCTTCAGCCAGCAAACGGGCCAGCGTTTCCTCATCTTTATAGCGCGAGCTGAAGTGGGTGAGCACCAGCTTGCCAGCGCCGGCTTTCAGGGCGATGGCGGCCGCATCCGCGGCGGTGCTGTGTCCGTACTCATGCGCACTGCTGCGTTTGTCCTCCATGAACGTAGCTTCATGAACGAGGACATCCGCCCCTTCCGCCAACCGTACCGCGTTCTCGCATGGCCGCGTATCGCCTAATATCGCGATCGTTTTCCCCGGTATCGGTTCTCCAACGACGGTCGCTGCCGCAATGCGCCGCCCGTCAGGCATCATGACATCCTCCCCGCGCTTCAGCTTGCCGTATACCGGTCCGGGTTCGATGCCCATCCGCTCGAGCATCTCGATGCGCAGCTTGCCCGGCCGGGCAAGCTCCTGAATCCGGTATCCATAGGAAGGCACGCGGTGATCCAGCGGCTGCGCGGTGACGCGGAAGCTGTCATCGGACCAGATCTCGCCCGGCTCGATCTCCTGGATGTGCAGCTCATAGGGCAAATGAGTATCACTCACTCGAAACGCGGTCTCCATGAATTCGCACAGACCTGCCGGTCCGAACACGGTCAACGGATCAACCCCGCCTTGATACGCCCTGCTGGATAACAGCCCCGGCAGCCCGAACAAATGATCCCCATGCAAATGCGTTATAAAGATGAACTCGCACTTGCCAAGCTTCAATGGAGAACGTAGAACTTGATGCTGCGTTCCTTCGCCGCAATCGAACATCCAGAACGTTCCCCGTTCTTCTTGCAATCGCAGCACGAGGCTGCTTACATTGCGCCGCGTAGTCGGCATTCCGGCCCCGGTGCCGAGAAAATAAAGATCCATAGCCCTGTCTCCCCCTTTACTTAATGATATAAAATAATTTCAGTTACTGATAGTGCATTCGTAGTAAGCTATACCCAACTGCGCTTCGTTCGATTCTGCCCTTCCCTACAAAAATAAAACCTCCGCACCTGCCAGTATAGGAAGCGGTGCGGAGGTGCGGAGTCGTTATTTGGGACCAAGTATGCTGACAGCCTTGTTAGGCCTTATCCACATTGAAGTATGTTGCTTGCGGATGAGCGAACACCATCGCGGTGACAGAGGCTTCCGGCTCCATCATGAAGCCTTCCGTCAAGTGTACGCCAATATCCTCCGGCTGCATAAGGCGGAACAGTGGCTCCTGATCCTCCAGATTCGGACAGGCCGGGTAACCGAACGACACCCGAATGCCCTGGTATCTGGCGCCGAACCGTTCCTTCATTGTCATCTCGGCAGGATCAGGGATACCCCACACTTCCCGCATCATATGATGAATCCGCTCAGCCAGACCTTCCGCCAGTTCCAGCGCCACCGACTGCAGCGCGTGAGAACGCAAATACTCTCCCTGCTGCTTGAATTCATCCGAACGCTCGCGGACTCCCTTCCCGGCCGTCACGACCAGGAAGCCGACGTAATCCATAACCCCGCTCTCCTTCGAGCGCAGGAAATCGGCCAGACACATATAAGGCTCAACCTGCTGTCGCGGGAACGTGAAGGTATGCAGCACTTCATCCTGCCGCTCCGGATTATAGATATGAATGGAATCCCCTTCCGCCTGGGCCGGGAAGAAACGGTACATCGCGTTCGCCTGCAGCACGCCGCTCTCCGCTTCCTCATGCAAAATCCGGTCCACGGTCTCCTTTAGCTCGACCGTTTTCGGATCGCGCTCCTTCAAGCGCTGCTCGACAGACCCGCGCATGCCGAGATGATGCCCGAGCAGCATCTGCATATTGACGTACGGAATGACTTGCGGCACCGGAATGTTGCGCAGCACATGACGCTCCAGATCCGGCGGAAGATGGACCGGCGCTTCCTTGATCGCCGAGCGGACCGCGCGGGTCAGCTTCGGCAGCTTCTGCTCCACTTCCTCTTCCTTCGCCAGCCGCTCCTTATGCGCTCGCAGTTCGTCTACGAGGAGCTGCCGTTCTTCGGCATTCATCAGCTTGTTCGCCAGATCCAGCCCCTCCATCGCATCCTTCGCATAGAGAACAAGCCCGTCATATTCCGGAATGATCCGGGTTTTCGTAAATTTGCGCGTCAGCGCCGCCCCGCCGACCATAATCGGCACATCGATCCCGGCGCTCCGCAGATCTTGTGCGGTCACCACCATTTGTTGGGCCGATTTGACCAGCAGGCCCGACAACCCGATCGCATCCGGCTTTTCCTTGCGGTATGCTTCAATCAATTGTTCGGGCGGAACCTTGATCCCGAGATTAATAATTTCATAGCCGTTGTTGGACAGAATGATTTCAACCAGATTTTTCCCGATATCATGGACGTCGCCCTTGACGGTGGCAAGCAATATTTTCCCTTTGACCGCCGATTCGTTCTTCTCCATATGTGGCTCAAGGAAAGCCACGGACGCCTTCATCACCTCGGCGCTTTGCAGGACCTCGGCAACAATCAGCTCATTATTGTTGAACAGGCGGCCTACCTCTTCCATTCCCTTCATCAGCGGACCGTTAATAATGTCAAGCGGCGAATATTTCTCCAGAGCCAGTGTCAGATCCGGAATAAGTCCTTCCTTCGTGCCCTCCACTATATATGAAGCAAGCCGTTCCTCCAATGGAAGATCGTTCGTCTTCACCTTTTTCTCTACCGTACGGTTGCGGAACGCGGCCACGAACTCGGCAAGCGTCTCGTCATTCGTGTCGTAGAGAAGCGCTTCGGACAGCTTCCGCTCATGGTCCGGTATGGAGGCATATCTCTCCAGCTTCTCTGTATTGACAATCGCATAGTCAAGCCCCGCCTTGGTGCATTCATACAGAAAGACCGAGTTCAGCACTTCCCGGCCGGCTTCCGGCAAGCCGAACGATATATTGCTGATGCCGAGTATCGACTGGCAGCGCGGCAGCGCCTGTTTGATGAGGCGGATGCCTTCGATCGTTTCCTTCGCCGAGCCGATATATTGCTCATCGCCGGTTCCGACCGGGAACACCAGCGGATCGAAAATGATGTTTTCCGGCTCGATGCCGAAATCATTGACGAGAATGTCATAGGATCGCTTCGCGACCGCCAGCTTCTCCTCCCGGGCAATCGCCTGCCCGCGCTCATCGATGGTCCCGACGACGAGCGATGCGCCATAGCGGTGGACTAACGGAACGACGTTCTCGAATTTTTCCAGCCCGTCTTCCAGATTCACCGAGTTAATAATCGCCTTGCCTTGCGTATATTTTAATGCGAGCTCCAACACTTCCGAATCCGTCGTGTCAATGACGAGGGGGACTTTAACCTTCTTCACCACTTCCTGCAAAAACACGCGCATATCTTCCGCTTCATCCCGATCCGGGTCCTGAAGACATACATCGATGACATGGGCTCCGTTCTTCACTTGGGCCCGCGCTATCTCTGCCGCTTCTTCGATCTTGCCTTCCCGGATTAAGCGCTTGAATTTGCGCGAACCCAATACGTTCGTCCGTTCGCCGACCATGTACGGACGGCTCTCATTCTCGATGTAGACCGTCTCGATCCCCGATACGGCCGGCGGATGGCTTCCGGCTTGCCGTCGGGGCTCGTATTTGTCCAATTCCTCTTTCAGGACCCGAATATGCTCCGGCGTCGTCCCGCAGCAGCCGCCAGCAATATTCAGCCAGCCCTGCTCCGCGAAGGCGGCGATTTTGCAAGCGAGCGATTCCGGGGACTCATGATAATGTCCGTTCTCGTCCGGCAGGCCCGCATTCGGGTAACAGCTGATCGCCGCACGGCTAATCGCGGCGAGCGAACGCAAATGATCGCGCATGAACTCCGGCCCGGTCGCGCAGTTCAAGCCGATCGACACCGGCTTCAAATGCTCAAGGGAAATGTAGAAGGATTCAATATTTTGACCGGCCAGGGTCGTTCCCATCGGCTCGATCGTGCCCGAAATCATTAACGGCAGCTTCTGTCCCGTCGTCTCCATAGCGCGTTGAATAGCAATGGAACCTGCCTTTACGTTCAATGTGTCCTGAGACGTTTCCAGCAGAAGCGCGTCGACGCCCGCTTCGATGAGCGCCAACGCCTGCTCGTAATAGCTGTCAACCAATTGGTCGAAGGTAACCCCGCCGGTCACCGACAACGTTTTTGTCGTAGGGCCCATCGCTCCTGCCACATAGCGCGGCCATTCTGGTGTACTGAACTTCTTTGCTGCCTCTACCGCCAGCTTCGCGGCTGCGAGATTTAATTCCCGGGCCCGTTCTTGGAGATCATACTCCGCCAGCACAATGCTGGTGGCGCCGAAGGTGTTCGTCTCCAGTATGTCGGCCCCGGCTTCAAGGTATTGTTCGTGTATTCGTGAAATGATGTCGGGACGAGTCAGTACAAGCATTTCGTTGCATCCGTCCAAATGTTCGCCTCCGAAATCTTCCGGCGTTAAATCCGCCTGCTGAATCATCGTCCCCATCGCACCGTCGAGAATGAGAATGCGCTCTTGAAGTCGTTCTTCTAATGTTGGTTTCTTCATCCTTCTACCCACCCTCTGTCAAACGTTTAGAACCTAGTTTAACAGAAGTGCAACGTTTAGGAAAGACTTGCGATCTTTTCACTCGATAAGCTCTTGCCCATTCATTTCCTGTGTACTATAATACAATCACAATTATTCTGATTATGAAAGTAGGGATTGGCGTATGGCAGAGATTCGGATTCGAAACACGAATGAAAAAATCACAGGAGAAGAAAATGTTCGTAATTTCCTGGAGGGGCAAGGCGTGCTGTATGAGCATTGGAATCCGAACAAATTAGACGCCTCCCTGCAAGACAAATTTGTGCTGACGGATGACGAGAAGCAGGCGATCCTTGATACATTCGATGAGGAAATCCGTGACTTGGCCGCGCGCAGAGGGTACCGGACATGGGACATTATCGCGCTCTCCGACGCGACCCCGAATATCGAAGAGCTGTTGAAAAAATTCGAGCAGGTTCATACCCATACCGAAGATGAGGTTAGAGCGATAACGGCCGGCAATGGCATCTTCGTGATTAAAGGGTCCGATGACGTTGGCTATATGGATGTCATACTGTCGGCCGGCGATGTCATCTCCGTTCCGGAGAACAAGCCGCACTATTTTACTTTAATGGACAACCGCAAAATCGTAGCTGTTCGCTTGTTCATCGAGACCGAAGGCTGGATAGCCCATCCGTATGCGGATCCGAGTCTCCAACAAGCGTAACGGTGAATAAATACGAAAAAGCCCTGTCCTCATGACAGGGCTTCCTGCGTTATGATTTGACTTCAAATTGCTTTTTTGGCATCGAATGCATGTCACGTGCCGTTACATGGGAGATTACATTGTAGGTGCCCGCTTTGTCAAACGTATGCTCGAATTGATATGTACCATCCTGCGTGAAGGAGCCCTCGACCCGCTCGTGCTCCTCTTCCCCTTCCAGCCAATACTCGAACTCTACTGTGTCCGCATCATCCACCGCTTGGTCGTTCTGCGTAACGCGCGCGGTAATCGTGACAGGCTCATTGACTTTCACTTCCGCAGGAACCTGCAGGTCTACTTTGATCAAGTCTGGTACCACCCCATCTTGCCCATGCTCCGCGTGCCCGCCATGATCGCTGGAGCCATTGTGGCTCGCATGCTCGCCGCCATTGCTGTTGCCATTTCCGCAGCCTGCAGCGAAAATAAGCATTATGCAAAGCGACAGCGCCAACATTGCCTTCTTCATCATGCCCATTCACTCCTCGTATAGTATTTCCTCGTATAGTATTTCCTGAAGGCAGTTTTGAGTCTTTTTCCAGTCCTTTATAGGAACATGGAATGCCTTCAAAATTTCCAGTTTTCATATTGAAAATTAATATTGGGACTGGACTTTCCGGAATGTCTCCGGACAATGGAACTTAGGGTTCCATTCGGGGAAATTCGTTTCACTCCTGTAGTCCAATCTACTTTTTAAGTCTGTTTCTCCGGTACTCGCTTGCACTTCTTACCCGCTGGCTGTTCCCTTCGGCAACCCATGCCCGGCAGTAGC
>NZ_LDIG01000111.1 GCF_015845845.1 Paenibacillus dendritiformis | reverse complement strand
TCCAGGATGCTCATCAGGAAGAAGAAACGTTGCTCGCCGCTAATCCAGCCATATTTAATGTCAGTTTCCCACAGTTGATTAGAGGCCGTTATTACCCGATTGTTGGCAAGTCGCTTGGGATGCTTGATCTTGAGCTCCCGCTGTGGACGAAGCACATCCATTTGCTTGCATAGACGGTAGACTTTCTTCTTGTTAATTTTCAGTTGATGGCGTCGTTGTAGAAGCACGGTCAGCTTGCGGTAGCCATAGTTCGCGCCTTCACCCGCTAAGAATTCCATGATCCACTCACAAATCTGCTCATCACTGATTGGCTTTCCGTCTTGTGTATAAGATAAACCAGGTTCGGGGCGACCCGCTCTGCGGATTGTCTCTTGAGCTTGCTGCGATCTATTCACATGCGCATAATACGTGGAGCGCTCAACTTCCAGCACACGCAGCACAAAGCTGATGCTGTGTCCTTGCACAATATACTTCTGGGCGATCTCTATCTTATCCGCAAGTGAGGGT
>NZ_LDIG01000110.1 GCF_015845845.1 Paenibacillus dendritiformis | reverse complement strand
AGCCGGCCCTCCACTTCCGAGATCTCGATGCGGTTCCCCCGTATTTTGACCTGTCTGTCCAGACGGCCCAGAAATTCCAGATTCCCATCCGGCAGCCAGCGCACGAGATCCCCGGTCCGGTACGCCCTCTCCCCCGGCACGATCGGACTCGGAACGAATTTCTCGGCGGTCAGATCCGGCCGCTTCACATATTCCCGGGCCAATCCGTCTCCCCCGATGTACAGCTCTCCCGGCACCCCGACCGGCTGCCGCTGCCCCCAGCGGTTCAGGACGTAGACCCGCGTGTTGTGCACGGGCCTGCCGATCGGCACGCTGCTTCGCTCCCGCATGCTCTCATCCACCGTGTACGTCGTGGCGAACACGGTCGTCTCCGTCGGCCCGTAGCCGTTGGCTATCCGGTTCGGCCCCAGATATTCCAGCGCCTTCACGACATGCTTCTTCGAGCCCGCCTCTCCGCCGAAGAAGAGCTTCCGCACATGCTTCAGGCAGGTTACATCCCAATCCACGACGGTATTGAACAGAGCCGCCGTCATGAAGGCCGTAGTAATGCGCTGCTCCTCGAATGTCCTCGCCAGCTCCTCGGCGTCCAGCACGCTATGCTTCGGAAGGAGAACCAGCGTCGCCCCGTTCAGCAGCGCTCCGAAAATCTCATACGTCGAGCCGTCAAAGGCATAATTGGACAACTGCAGCACCCGATCCTCGGGCAGCATATCCATAAATCCGTTGCGGATGCTGGTTTTGATCACGTTCCGGTGCGTAATCATCACGCCTTTGGGCGTGCCGGTCGAACCGGATGTGTACATGATATAAGCCGCGGATTCCGCCGGAATGGTCAGGTCCTCCACCGACGCCCGCGTCCCGGCTTCCGCCCGCTGCCCCTCGTCCAGCGGCAGCGTGATGCCCGTGAAGCCGGGCACGGCCATGCCGTCCTGCGCGAGCAGGATCCGGGCGCCGCTATCCTCCAGCATATGCGCAAGCCGCTCGGGCGGAAAGCCCGGATCCAGCGGCACATACGCCGCGCCCGCGGTCAGAATCCCGAGGATGGACTCGATCATCCCGATCGAACGATCCGCTATCAGTCCGACCGCTTCTCCCGTGCCGACTCCCCGCTGTCTGAGCGCCTCGGCCAGACATTGCGCCCGCTCGCGCAGCTGTCCATAGGCGACCTGTTCGCTGCCCCATACGAGCGCCGGATGATTCGGACGAAGCCGCGCCTGCTCCGCGAACAGCTCCGGAATGCTCGCATCGCGCGGATAATCCGCCGATCCGCCCTCCAGCCGGAGCAGCTCAAGCCGCTCTCCCTCGGTGATCAGCTCGATATCGCGGATGCGCGATGCCTCTTGTTCCGCCATCTGGCGCAGAATATGCTCATAATACATGGACATTCGCCTGATGGTGGCATTGGAAAAGATCTCGGTATTGTATTCGATCGTCATCACAATTTGATCTTCCTTTTCCATCCCTGCCCAGGTCATGTCGAACTTCGAGCGGTCAAGGGGCGCCTCCTCTTGATCAATTAGCAGGCCCGGCAATTCCAGCTTGGCGATGTTCATATTCTGCAGCACGAACAATGTATCAAAAAACGGATGCCGGCTCGGATCTCTGGCCAAGTCCACATGCTCCAGCAGTTCCTCTAACGGATAAACGGAGTGCTCATACGCTTCGAGCACCGCCTTCTTCACTTGGCCGACATATTCCCCAAGCCGCAAATCGGCTTTCGGATAACTGCGCAAAGCCAGCGTTTTTACGAACATGCCGATGAGCGATTCCGTATCCGCGTGATCTCTTCCCGCGACCGGCATCCCGACCGCGATATCCTCCTGGCCGGAGTATTTGGACAATAGGATAAAATACGCGGACAATAACGCCATGAATACCGTGATTTCATGATCCTTGGATTTTTCTCTCAGCTTAGAGACAAGTCCGCCTGGCAGCGAGAAGGAATATTTGGCTCCCTCGTAGCGCTGAACACTCGGGCGGGTTCTATCCAGAGGAAGTTCGAGCACAGGCGCAGGCTCCCGGTATAACGCATGCCAGTAAGACTTTGCGGCTGCATATGGTTCACTTGCCCGGCGATCCTGTTCCCACATGGCATAATCCTTATACTGTATGTCAAGCGGCGGGAGCTTCTCACCGCTGTACAACCTGAACAACTCGTCATATAAAATCGCAGTCGACACGCCATCCGATACAATATGATGAATATCAATGAAGAGCAGATAGCTCTTCTCTTTCATCTTCCACAGGACTGCGCGCAGCAGGCAAGGTGCGGCCAAGTCGAACGGCCGGATCCACGACGCCGGCAAGCCGCTGGCGTTCTCGCCCGACGCAGCCGGATGTGCGCTGTCATCTTCCGCAATCTCCAGGACCTCCAGCTGCCAGCCCAGTTGGCTCACGGGGTGAATCCGCTGCTTGACCTCATCCCCGTCCATATGGAAAGAAGTCCGCAATGACTCATGCCGCCCGATGAGCTGAATGAACGCCCGCTCCAACGCCGGAATGTTCAGGTCTCCGACTATCCGAAGCGCCATCGGCATGTTATAGCTCGTCCCGGCATGCTCATACTGCGAGACGATATACAGTCTTTTTTGAGCCGGGGTCACCGGATAGTCATCCTGCACCGGTGCCAAAGGAATGGAGGCATGGTCTAACCGCTTGTGTTCCGCTCCCCGGATAAATGTTGCCTGTTCCCGGATCGTCGGGTAATTGAATATATCCTGCAGCCGAAGCTTGACATCAAAGCATTGGTGAACCTTGGCCGCAAGCTGCATCGCTTTAAGGGAATGTCCGCCCAGTTCAAAGAAATGATCATCGATGCCGTGACCGTCAACCCCGAGCACTTCCGCCCACAGCCTGTGCAGCTTGGCCTCATCTTCATTGCCAGGGGCTTCCTTCGTGTCGTCCGGCATCGCCAGGCTTGGTTCCGGCAAGGCGGATCGGTCGATTTTCCCATTCGCCGTGAGAGGGAGGGCGTCAAGCACGACAAATGCGGCCGGAATCATATAATCCGGAAGCGTTCGTCTCAGCTTCCTTTGCCAGCGCGCAGCTTGCCTTTCTTCCTTCATCCCTTCGGCGGCGTCTTGTTCATAGACTACATAGGCGCATAAATAGACGGATCCGTGCGAATCTCTTTTCGGGATGACGGCGGCTTCCCGGACAGACGTCAGAGAGATCAGCTTGCTCTCGATCTCTCCCGGTTCGACGCGATTGCCGCGGATCTTGACCTGCTGATCGAGACGTCCCAAATATTCCAGCTCGCCGTCCGGCAGCCAGCGCGCCAGATCGCCCGTCCTGTACATTTTCTCTCCCGGAATGAAAGGATTCGGCAGGAAGCGCTGCTCCGTCAACTGCTGCCGATTCAAATATCCCTGGGCTACGCCGTCTCCGCCGATATACAATTCGCCGGGAATGCCTGGAGGCTGCATTTGCCCCCATGGGTCGAGCACATAGATTTGCGTGTTGTGGATTGGCTTGCCAATCGGAACGCTGCGCTTCCCGATAACCTGCTTCCGTACGGGATACGTTGCCGCGAACACGGTCGTCTCCGTCGGCCCGTAGCCGTTGACTATCCGGTTCTCGCCCAGATAATCAAGGGCCTTCGCAACATGCTGCACGGATGCCGCTTCCCCGCCAAAAAACAGCTTCCGCATATGCTTGAAGCACTCCAGATGATAATCGACCATCGTATTGAACAACGCTGCGGTCATAAAGGCGGAAGTCACGCGCTGCTCGTCCATAATCTTGGCGAGCTCGGCGGCATCCAGCAGATCATCCCTCGATATCAACACCAGCGTCGCTCCGTTGAGCAATGCCCCGAAAATTTCATAGGTGGATCCGTCAAAGGCGTAATTCGACAACTGCAGCATCCGGTCTTCCCCCGCCAGATCCGCAAAGCCATTGTTTACGCTCGTCTTTACAATGTTGCGATGGCTGGTAAGAACCCCTTTCGGCTTCCCCGCGGAACCGGAAGTATACATAATATAAGCAATATCCTCCGGGCCGGGGCCGGCGGCAAGCTCGCGTTCTTCCGCTAACATGCCTGACCATGCATCCGCTTCCCGGAAGGTGATTCCATACTCCAGGTATCCGCCTTGGAATTGAGGAACGTCCAGCCCGTCCGTAGCTACCAGCCAGCGCGCCCCGCAATCGTTCAGGATATCCAGCTTGCGCTCCTCCGGAAAAGCCGGATCGAGAGGAACATAAGCCGCCCCCGTCCTCAATATACCGAAAATCGCAATCATCATTTCCATCGATCTCTCCGCCAGAAGACCAACCCGATCCCCGCGTCCGATTCCCTTGCTTCCGAGCACGGCGGCGAACCGCTTCACGGCCTCGTTCAGCTCCCGGTAGGTCATCATTCTGCTTCCATAGATCAGCGCGGGATGATCGGCGGAGACGGCAGCCTGCTGGTCGAACAATAAGGAGACCGAGGCCTGAGCGGGATAAGAGGCGGCCGTCTCATTCCGGGCAGCCACCCAGGCTCTTTCTTCCTCCGTCAGCATATCGATGTCCCGCAGCAGCCGGTCAGGGGACGCGGTCATATGCTCCAGGATCACGATGAAGTGGTCAATCATCCGTTGTATCGTGGCCGGTTCGTATAAGCAGGCAGCGAACTCCACGACAAAGGTCATGCCTTCCTCCGACTCCCGTCCGCTCCAGGTTATGTCGAATTTGGCATGCCGCCACTCCCACTCCGCTGTCCGGAACGTCGTGCCATCCATCTCGATCGGCTCAATGTCCATGTTTTGCAAAACGAACATCGTATCGAACAGCGGATGACGGCTGAGATCCCGGGACAAATCCAGATCTTCAAGCAGATCCTCCAACGGATAATCCCCATGGGCCTGCGCTCTCATCATGCCTTCCTTGACGCGCCTGATCCACTCTTGGACCGACAGCGAGCCGTCCGCGTGATTGCGCAGCGCCAGCGTATTGACGAACATGCCGACAATCTCTTGCACATCCTCATGATGCCTGCCGGCAGTCGGTACTCCCACCACAATGTCCTCCTTGCCGCTGTACTTCGACAGCAGCAAGTTGTAGGCCGCCAGCAGGACCATATACAACGTGGCTCCCTGCGCGGCGCCAAGCTTTTTGAGCCTCCCGGTCATGCGCGGATCCAGCTGGAATGCAAGCGTTCGGCCATCATAGGAGCGAATGGATGGACGAACATAATCCGTCATCAGTTCCGCTTCCGGCAGCTTGCCTTCGAACTGCTCCTTCCAGTATTTCCGGTTCGACTCGTATCTCTCATGGTTCCGGCTGCGCTGCTCAAATACGGCATAATCCTTGTACTGTATCTTCGCGGGAGACAAGGCTTCTCCCCGGTAGAGCCGGGTCAGATCCCGATAGATAATCCCCATGGAGATGCCGTCGCACACAATATGGTGAATGTCAATGAACAGAACGCTGAGGCGATCGCTGAACTCGGCAAGCATGGCCCGGATGAGCGGACCGCTGCCCAGATCGAAGGGTCTGATGAACGAGCGCAGCAAGCGGGTGATCATGATCTGCCGCTCTTCCGCTTCCCCCGCCTGACGCCGATCCCTGTCCCAATCCTCAGGACGCACTTGACGGCAATCCAGACTCCAGGCGAGTTCGTCGCGCCCGATCACCCGCTGGCACAGCATATCGCCGGACCATGCGAATGAGGTTCTTAACGATTCATGGCGCTCGATCAACCGGATAAAGGCCTGTTCCAGCCTCGCTTTGTCGATTGCCCCTTCAATTTCCAGCACAATCGGCATATTGTAGCTCGACTGCCCGGGATCGAGCTGCTGCGCAATATACACCCTCTTCTGAGCGGAGGAAGCCGGATAGGCCGCCTGTTCAGGCGCGGGCAGGATCGGCTCGTAATCGCTTTGCTTCGCCGTCCTGATGCATGCCGCCATCTCCCGAAGCACAGGGTTCTGGAACACCTCATGCAGCGTCAGACGGACTCCGAGCTCCTTATGGACTTTGGCGGTCAGCATCATCGCTTTCAGCGAGTGCCCCCCGAGCTCAAAGAAATGATCGTCCGCTCCGAACCGCTCTGCTCCCAACACTTCGCCCCATATTTTCGCAAGCGCCGCCTCCGTGTCATCCGTCAGCGGAACACGCGCTCCCTGAACCGGCATCCGCGGTTCGGGAAGTCTTAGGCGATCCACCTTCCCGTTCGGGGTCAACGGAAACGACTCTACTATCTGAAACGATGCCGGAATCATATAATCGGGCAGGCGCTCCTTCAATGCCTTCCGCCAGCTCTGTATCTGCTCGTGTCCGTTCGCTTGCGCGTCCTCTTCGGAGGCGGAAACGCCGCCGGCAGGCACGATATAGGCGCATAGGCAGTCATGGCCCTGCTTGTCCCGCCACGGAATGACTAATCCGTCCTGCACGCCGGGAAGAGCTTTCAATACCTCGGCAATCTCACCCGGCTCGATCCGGTGTCCCCGAATCTTGAGCTGCTGGTCTATCCGCTCGAGAAAATCTATCGTCCCGTCCGGCAGCATGCGGACCCGATCCCCGGTCCTGTACAGCCTTTCTCCCGGCGAGAAAGGATTCGCAATGAACCGTTCGGCTGTCCGTTCAGGCTGACCCCGGTATCCTAGTGCAAGCCCCTCGCCGCCGATATAGAGCTCGCCCGGCACTCCTGCGGGCATCGGTTGCCGGCGCCGATTGAGCACATACGCGGTCGTATTATGAATCGGACGGCCGATAGGAAGCGTATCCGGCTGTGTTACCGCATGACAGGTCGCATATACCGTGGTTTCCGTCGGTCCGTACATATGAAGCAGGCGTCCTGGCCCGAGGGCGGCCAGCGCCTTGTTCACATGCTTTACCGACCCTTTTTCCCCACCGAACAAGACGTGGCGAAGATTCTTGAAGCAATTCGGATCCCAGTCGACCAACGCGTTGAACAGCGCCGTGGTCATAAAGGCCACACTAATGGAGTATTTATCAAAGGACGCCGCCAGCAATTCCGCGCTTAATAGCTCTTCCCGGGACAGGAGCACAAGCGTGGCGCCATGCAGCAATGCGCCGTAGATGTCGAAGGTTGCGCCATCGAAGGCATAATTGGATATTTGCAATATCCGGTCGGTCTTGTCCAGTTGAACATAACCGTTGTTAAGAATGGTTTTCGCCACGTTTCTGTGGGTGGCCACGACTCCCTTCGGTTGTCCGGTAGAACCGGACGTATAGATGATATAGGCAGGGCTGTCCGGGCTCAGTTCCAGACCGCATGCCGGTGCCGTCCGGGCATCGTCGTCTCCTGCCGGCTCCAAGTCGCCGGCCAGGATGGTCTCCCCTTGGAACCCGGGAAGATGAATCGCCGTCAACAGGAACAGGTGCCTCGCGCCGCTGTCGTTGAGGATGCCGGTCAGCCGCTCTTCCGGGAAATCGGGATCGAGCGGAATATAGGCGGCCCCTGCTTTGAGTACGGCAAGCATGCCGGCGATCATATCCGCCGAACGGCGCGCGGCAAGTCCGACCACATCGCCGATTGCGACGCCTCGCCGCTGCAAGCCCCTTGCCCATTGCTCGGATCGCTCATGAAGCTCCGAATAGGTCCACTGCTCGCTGCCGAAGACGACAGCAGGATGATCCGGATGCTGCAGCGCTTGGGCGACGAACAGATCCACGAGCGTCCGTTCCCGCGGATAATCTGCGGCAGTCTCGTTGAACGCGGCTATATTCCATTTTTCCTGCGGCGTAAGCACCTCGATATCCGACAGCTTCCTGTCCGGATCGGCCGTTACTTGCAGGCTGACGCGTTCCAAATGGCGGAATAACCGTTCGATCGCGTCCGCGGAATAGACCTGATTGTTATAGTTCATTTTGACACGCAACTCTGCGCCAGGACCGATGGATATATTCAAATCATAATTGGTGTGCTCGAAAGCTTCGATGGAGGTAATTTTGAAGCCCAGGTCCAGTTTGTCCGTATCGAACATGCTCTCGCTGGAAGGGTAGTTTTCATATACCAAGATGTGATTGAACAGGGGTGAAATTCCGGTTTCCGACTGAATCTCCGCCAGAGAGAGAAAGCTGTGCTCCTCGGACAAGATCCCATTTTGATGTGTCTTCATCAGCAATTGGGCAAAGGATTGATCCGGCGCGGCTTGTATTCTGACCGGAACGGCATTGATCATCAATCCGACGATCTTCTCCACATCCGGGATGGAGGGAGATCTGCCCGACACGACGGATCCGAAGACCACATCCTCGGCGTCGCTGTAATAGTGAAGTATGACTCCCCACACGGTCTGGAACAAACTGTTCATCGTGACCTGATACCTCCGGGATAAGGAAACAAGCCGTTCCGTAAGCTCCGTGCCAAGATTGAACGTTATTTCCTCGATGCGGGGAGCTTCCTTGTGCAAGGCCGTACGTTGGACAGGGAGAACCTCGACGGCCTCGTAGCCTGATAAATAGTTCCGCCAATACTTCCGCGCTTCCGTCTGATCGCGCGATTCGAGCCATCGAATATAGTTCTTGTACGGAATGACGCGCGGGAGCCGGGCCTTCGCTCCGTGGTTCTCTTCCTTATATAAAGAAAACCACTCCTGGAACAGGATTCCCAGACACCATCCATCCAGCAAAATATGATGATTGCTCCAGATCAGATCATACACGGATTCCCCCGTCTTGATCAGCTTGAGGCGAAGCAGCAGATCCTTGGACAGATCGAAGGCGCGTTGTCTGTCCTCTTCGGCAAGCCGCTGAATGAAATCGCGCTGCTCAGCCTTGCTCCGTTCCGATACATCGACGACTTCGAGCTGGAGCGGCCGTTCTTTGAGCACCACCTGCCTGGGCCTGTTGATCTTGTCATGAATAAAAATGGTCCGAAGAATATCGTAACGGCGAATGACGGCATTCAAGCTGGACTCCAATGCCCGGATATTCACGCTTCCTTCCAGCGTAAAAATCATTTGTTCAAAATATACATCTCCCTGGTCGTAAAGCGAATGAAAAAGCAGAGCTTCCTGCATAGGCGATAATGGATATATGTCGGCGATGTCCGGCTTGCTCATCTTCCCTCACGTCCTTCCTGACGAATCATGATACCCCACATACATCACATGGGGAAACATGCAGGAAACGGCCCGCACATGGCGGAGATTCGTTTCCTGCACGTAAGCTTACAGCTTGCTGACGATATCCGAGATGTCGTCCAGTTCATCGAAGGTCAGGTCAGCATCGGTAAAATCGCTAGGCGTAAACTGCTCATCTTCCCGGTTCAAGCAGTGCTCAATCAAGGACAGCAGATGCGAAGCGTAGGCTGTCACTCTGCGCTGCGCCGTATCCTCATCCACCGCCTGGGGATGATAACGAAGCGTAAGCCGGAAGCGGCCTTCGCTGACGACGCAGTTCCACTCCTCCAGATGAGACATCCGGTTCAGCGGACTGATTAGATCCCCCATTGGCAGAGGCGACAGGGCTGGCTTGTCCTCATCCGTGATGTCATCGAACTGACCCAAATAATTAAATACAATGTCAGGCTCTTCCCGCAGGATGTCCACCTCTTCGCGGAACTCAGGCGTCAAATATTTAAGTATGGCGTAACCGGCCCCTTTTGCCGGTATGCCGCGCAGCATTTCCTTCACGCTTCGCACGGCATCAGCCAACTCGCGGGAAGGCAGGGACAACAAAACAGGATACATGGAAGTGAACCATCCGATAGTTCTTGTCACGTCCGCCTGTACCATGCCCTCCTCCCTTCCGTGTCCTTCGAGGCAAATTACCGTGTCCTCCTCGTACGTAAGAGCAAGAGCGGCCAGCAGCAGATCGATGACCTCGGTATGATAGGCTCGATGCGCCTCTGTCAGAAGCTTGCGCGTAACCGGCTCCTCCAGCTCGATGGCGACCGTTCTGCTGTTCCGGTACGTGCAGGCTTCCACCTTGCGGACTGGAAGGTCCGCGAATCGCTTATGCAGCTTGCGCCAATAGGGCAATTCGCGAAGCGCTTGTTCCTCGCCCGCATATTTGAGGAGCTGCCGGCTCCATTCCAGATAAGAATCCGTTTTGGGAGGAAGCGCCGGCTGTTCCCCCGCGCGCAGGGAGTGGTAAATCTGTTGAAAATCTTCCAGAAGGATGCGCCAGGATACTCCGTCGATAAGTAAATGATGAATGATGATTAGCAAATGATCGCCCTGGTCTGTTTTGAACAGGCCCAGCCTGATAAGCATACCTTCTATGTTCAAGGCGGACTGAATCTCGGAGGCCAGACTTTCTATTCTCGCCGCGGCTACATCCCCGCTGTCCGTCTCGTACACATCGAGTGCATAGTAAGGTCCTTCCTCCAGCCCGAAAATGGTCTGGACGATCCCTTCCTTCTCCCGGCGGAACCGGGTTCGCAGCGCGTCATGATGCTCCACCAGCCGATCGAACGCCTTCCTTACCGTGTTCTGATCCCATCCCTGCCGGTTATACAGCATCATGGATTGGTTCCAGTGCTCCTCGCATTCGAACTCCCGCTCAAAAAACCAGCGCTGAATCGGCGTCAGCGGGAGCTCGCCCGTTACCGGGCTTTGCCGGTCATTTGAACGGTGCTCTTCCGCGTATTCCACATACGGTGCGCATTCGGCAATGGTTGGATGCAGCATCAAGTGCTTGACCTGAAGCTTGCGATTGTACTTGGCAAGCTTGGAGACGATCTGAATGGACTTAATGGAATCTCCGCCAAGCACGAAATAGTTGTCCTCCGTACCGATGCGCTTGATGCCAAGCACCTCCGACCATACCTCGGCCAGAATTTTCTCATTTTCTGTCCCGGGAGGAACATAGGATTGCTGAAGCTGGCTGATATCCGGCTCCGGCAAAGAGCGCCGATCCAGCTTGCCATTGCGGGTTAGCGGAAGCTGTTCCATCGGGACGAAGTAGGAAGGAACCATATATTCCGGCAACCGCTCTTCTAAATATTTTCGCAGCTCCTTATCGTTGAACCCTTCCGGCGACACGAGATACGCGCACAGGTAATGCCCCTTCTCCTCCCTGCGGGCAAGGACTGCGGCCTCCTTGATCCCCGGATGCTCAAGCAGCCTCGCTTCAATCTCCCCGGGCTCGATGCGATGGCCGCGGATCTTGACCTGGTCGTCCATTCTGGAAATAAACTCAAGCTTTCCATCCGCAAGCCATCGGACTCTGTCTCCCGTTCGATATGCGCGTTCTTCGCCCAACCAAGGAACCGTGACAAATCTGGCGTTCGTAAGCTCCGGATCTCCCAAATACTGTTGCGCCAGGCCGTCTCCGGCGATAAGGAGCTCGCCGGCGATTCCGACCGGCAATAAATGGCCGTCCGGGTCGACAACATAGGTCTTCGTATTATGGATCGGACGGCCGATCGGCACCGTGTCCATAGCTTGCAAACCTTCGTCTACGTTATACGTCGTCGCGAATACCGTTGTCTCCGTAGGACCGTAGGCGTTGGCAATGCGATGGGGTCCCAGATATTCATAAGCTCTCAGCATATGAGCTCTGGAAGCCGTCTCTCCCCCTATAAATGCCCGGCGAATCGATGCCAGACAAGCAACATTGTAGTCGACCATAGCATTGAAGAGGCTGGTGGTTGCAAAAAAGGACGTAATGCGCTCCCTTTCGATCGTTGCCGCCAGTTCAGCCATATCCAGGACGTCGCCTTTGGCGATAAGCACAAGCGTGGCTCCGTTCAATAATGCGCCGAAAATGTCAAAGGTCGAGCCGTCAAAGGCATAATTGGACAGCTGAAGGATGCGATCCTCCGCGCCCAGCTCGATAAAGCCGTTATTGCGAACCGTCTTGACAATGTTCCGATGCGTCGTAATCACGCCTTTGGGCTTGCCCGTTGAGCCGGAAGTATACATGACATAAGCCGGCATAGCGGCTGGATCCGGCGGAATCTCGGCTTGCGCGAGCTCTGCGGCGCCGGCCGCGCGGACGCATTCGGCCCAGGCGTCCCCGTCCAATGGAATCGACAGGCCGGCATAGCCGGAGATGCTTCTGCCGGAAGCGGCGATCACGATGCGGGCTCCGCTGTGATCGAGCATATAGGACACTCGCTCATCCGGGTAAGAAGGGTCGATAGGCACGTAGGCGCCGCCCGCCTTCAAAATTCCGATAATGGCTGCGATCATTTCGATAGACCGGTCCGCCAGCAGACCGATGCGATCCCCTGGACGTATTCCTTGGAAGCGAAGCACATCCGCCAGCCGCTCAGCCAGCGCGTCAAGCTCCTGGTACGTTATGGATTGATTCAAGAACCGGAGCGCCGGATGCTGCGGCCGGAGGGCCGCCTGTGCTTCAAACAGCTGATGGATCGTGGCCTCTCGCGGATAATCGGCATCGGTATCGTTAAACTCATACAAAATCCGGTTCGCTTCCTCATCCGTAATCAAGCGCACTTCGCGCAGGAGCATAGCGGGGCGATCGGCCATCTGGCTCAGGACATGCGCATAGTGCTCTGTCATCCGTTTTATCTGAGAAGCCGAATATAAGTCGGTTCTATACTCGACCGTCATGCGAAGGAGGTCTGTATCTTCATCCACGACCCAGGTCATGTCGAACTTGGCCATGCCGCTATGCCACTCTATCGGCTCAATGCTCAGATTAGGCAGATGAATCGTCTCAGGCTTCGCATCCTGCAGGACAAACATAGTGTCGAATAAAGGGTTGCGGCTCGGATCCCGTTCGATGCGCAGCTTCTCAACCAGTTCATCCAACGGATAGCTCCCATGCTCAAAGGCGAGCAGCGTGTCCTCTCGAACCCGCCCGATCCATTCCTGAACCTGATAGCGGCCTTCCGGCGCATGCCGCAGCGCAAGCGTATTGACAAACATGCCGGCCACGGAAGCGACGTCCGCGTGATCTCTTCCGGCAATAGGCGTGCCGACGACAATATCCTTTTCTCCCGTATATTTGGACAGCAGCACATAATAGGCGGCCAACAGCACCATAAAGAGCGTCGCATTCGATTGTGCCGCGAGGTCCTTCAGCTTCCGGTACAATTCCGGGTCCAGTTCAAACGCATGCGTACCGCCGGCGAATTGACGCCGCGGCAGGCGGATTCCTTCCGTCAGCACATCGATAACGGGAGGCGCTTCCTTGAATTTGTCAAGCCAGTACCGCTCACTGGCCAAGCGGGCGGCTTCCTTGTGACGATTCTCCAGCCAGACGGCGTAATCTTTGAACTGAATCCGCATCGCATCCAGCGCGTCTCCCTGATACAGCTTGATGAGATCCCGATATAAAATTCCTGTCGTCATTCCATCCGAGACGATATGATGAGTATCCATAATGAACAGATGATCGCCCTCGGAAAGGGTGTACAGAGCCGCTCTCAGCAGCGGTGCGGCGCTCAGATCAAAAGGGCGCACAAAGCCGCGGATCAAGGAATGGATCAGAGCGGCGCCGGACAGGCCTGGTGCCAAGTTCGAATCAGGCTCCCTGTCGAGCCGCCACTTGATTTCTGTCATCGCATGAACGCGCTGTCTAACCTCGCCGTCCATCATCACATAACTTGTTCTCAGCGCTTCATGGCGGCGAATCAAACCTAGCAGCGCCAGCTCGAGTCTATTCGCATCGGCATTCCCCGTCAGCCTTAGCGCCACCGGCATATTGTAGCTCGTTCCTGTCTCCTCGAACTCCTCGACGAGATAAAGCCTCTTTTGCGGCGACGAGACCGGATATGTTGCTTGCTCCGGCGCATGCGGGATAGCTTCGTATTCCTCCGCCGCGCTCTCCTCGATCAAGCGGGCCATTTCACCCAGCGTGGCGGCATGGAACAATTCCGGTAGGGAAAGCTTCACGCCCCAGCGCTTGCTGATTTGCGCCACCAGCACCATCGCCTTCAGCGAATGGCCTCCCAGCTCGAAGAAATGGTCTTGAGACCCGATCGAAGCTGCGCCGAGGAGCTCTGACCACAGTGCTGCAAGCTCTTTCTCCGTATCGGAGGAAGGGGCGCTGCGAGAAGCCGTTCCGACAAGTTCGCGCTTGACCAACGCTTGCCGATCCACCTTGCCGTTCGGCGTGAGCGGCATGACGTCCAGCACAATGAATACCGAAGGAAGCATGTATTCCGGCAGCCGCCGCTTCAGTTCCGCCCTCCAGGCGGCTTCGAAATCTTCGGTCGCTCCGGAGACATCGCCTGTCGGCACCACATAGGCGGCCAGCATGGAATGGCCCTGCTCGTCCCGATGCGCAACAATCGCCGCTTCGCTCACTATAGACAAGGACGCGACGGCTTCCTCCACCTCTTCGAGTTCAATCCGGTTGCCGCGTATTTTGACTTGACGATCGATCCTGCCTACATATTCGAGATTCCCGTCCGGCAGCCAACGCACCAGATCTCCCGTCCGGTAGATGCGCTCTTCTCCCGGCACCACGCCGCTTGCAAACTTCTCCTCCGTCAGCTCGGGCCTTCCCAGATAGCCTGCAGCGAGTCCGTCGCCGGCAATGCACAGCTCGCCCGGAACGCCGATCGGCTGAAGCTTGTCCCACCGATTCAGCACGTATATACGGACATTATGAACAGCTCGCCCAATCGGCACGCGCTTGGTCTCTCTTACCCGATTGTCCACCTCATACATCGTGGCAATTACCGTCGTTTCCGTCGGGCCGTAGCAATTCAGAATCCGTCCCTCTCCCAGTTCGTCCAATCCTTTGAGGATGTGCTTGAGCGACGCCGCCTCCCCTCCGACCAGCAGCTTGCGCACGCCCTTGAGGCTGCTCATGTCATAATCCGCCAGCGTATTGAATAACGCGGTGGTCATGAACAAGACGGTAATCGACTCATCGGCCAGGAGCTTGGCCAGCAAGGACACATTCTGGAAATGCCGCTTCGGCATCAGCACCAGTGTCGCCCCGTTAAGCAGCGCTCCAAAAATATCAAAGATCGATCCGTCAAAGGCGTAGTTGGACAATTGAAGGATGGTGTCCCCCGGGCCGATATCTACAAAAGCCCGGTTGCGACAGAAGTTCACGACATTGCCATGCGTCGTGACCACCCCCTTCGGCTGGCCTGTAGAGCCGGAGGTGTACATGATATAGACCGGATCCGATGCTTCCGGCCAAGCTCTCGGAGACGAGAACGCTCCCTCGGCATAAATTTGCGGTTCACGTAGCGCAATGACGGTTCCCGCGTAATTCGCCAAGGTTTTCTCCTCATCTGCCACAAGCCATTTCGCTTCGCAATCTTGCAGCATGTAGCCCAATCTTCCTTCCGGGTAGCTTGGATCAAGCGGCACGTACGCTCCTCCCGTCTTCAATATCGCCAGAATGGCGATGATCATCTCCGGTCGGCGTTCCGCCAACAGCCCGACGGCATCGCCCGGCCTGATGCCCTGCCGCCACAAGTGAGCCGCCATGCGGTTGGCCCGCTCGTTCAATTCCCTGTAGGAAATGCTCGTGTCCCCAAACCGAAGCGCAGGGTGATTCGGCTGTTCCGATACGATCGCTTCGAAGGCGGACAAGACCGTCATCTCGATGGGATACGGGGCTTCGGTGTCATTCCACGAGGCAAGCAGGTCATGCTCCGGCGGTGTCAGCAGTTCGAGCTCCATCAGCTTGGCCTCGCCATGATCCAGCATTTGTTCGAGCAAGTGCTCGAAATGCCCGGCCATCCGCTCAATCGTGTCCCTGTCCCACAAATCGGTTCTGTATTCGATATCCGCGACAAGCTGCTCGTCTTCCCGATGCCAGGCCCACGTCATGTCGAATTTGGCCTCGCGCCCCTGCCAGGTCAGCGGTCGAACCGATATATCCCGCAGCTCTCTCGCGGTCAGGGACATATCCTGAAGCACAAACATCGTATCGAACAGAGGATGTCTCGATGGACGAAACGGAATGCGCAGCTTCTCGATCATGTCAGTCAGCGGATAGCCGCTGTGCTCATAAGCAGCCAGCACACGTTCCTTGACTCTTCCGATATACTCGCCTGCCGTAAGGCTGGCCTCAGGCTGAAGGCGCAGCGCTAACGTATTGACGAACATCCCCGCCGTGGACTCGATATCCGCATGATCGCGGCCGGCAACCGGGGTTCCGACCACGATGTCCTCTACTCCGGTATATTTGGACAGAAGCGTGCCGTATGCCGAGACGAGAAGAATAAAAAGAGTCGCGTTATAACTTGCGGCGGCCTGTTGCAAGCGGCGGAAGAGATCGTCCCTCAGCGCAAGCCGGAAGGTGTCTCCCTGACGGGACCGCTCGGCGGGACGCGGCCGGTCAAGCGGAAGCTCCGGCGTGCCGGTATAGTCCGAATATTGCTCCATCCAGAACTGCTCGCTGTCCATAAATTGGCGGGACTCCCTCCGTTGATGTTCCCACACGGCATAATCCTTGTATTGCAGACGGATTGGCTTCACGGGAAGTCCCTGGTACAGTCCAAGAAGTTCTTCGTAGATCACTCCGGCAGAGACGCCGTCTGACACGATATGGTGCATATCCAATGCCAGGTAATGACGATTCGCGGATCGTCTAAGCAGAGCAGCCCGAACGAGCGGCGCCTGTGACAGCTCAAACGGCCGGACAAAGGAAGCCATCCATTTCGTTAACAGCGGCAGATCATCCCTGAAGCTCCGGTCGTCATCTGTCGTCTCTGTCCCGATGTCATGTCTGAGAAGCTCCCACTTCACCTCATCCAGGCGGTGAATACGCTGGAACAATTCGCCCGCTTCCATATGAATGGATGTCCGCAGCGCTTCATGACGCGCCAGAACGCGGGTAAAGGCGGCCTCAAGGCGACCGGTATCCAGCGCTCCCGTAATTTCGAAAAGCATCGGCATATTGTAGCTTGTCCCGGCATTTTCGAACTGTTGGGCGTAATAAATTTGCTTTTGGGCCGAGGTCAAGGGATACGCGGATTGTTCTGGCGCCGCCGCAATCGCATGATGGATTTGCAGGTCGGCACGCCGGATCCATTCCGACATATCCGCCAGTACCGGCAGGTGAAACACATCCTGCAAGGACAGTTTTACATTGAATTCCTGATGTATTTTGCCAACCAGCAGCATCGCCTTCAGCGAGTGCCCGCCGGCATCGAAGAAGTGATCGTAGATGCCTATTCCGGTCGTGCCCAGCACATCTTCCCAGATGCGAATAAGCTTTGCCTGGGCCGCATTTTCGGCCGGGACATAATTGTCCTCCCGCGACAGGTACGGCTCCGGCAGCGCTGCCCGGTCCACCTTGCCGTTGCTCGTCAGCGGCAGCGTCTCCAGGAGCGAAAAAACCGTGGGCACCATATATTCGGGGAGCTGGCGCCTCAGCTCATTCTTCCAGCCGGCAATCGATTGCGGGAGTTGTTCCGAATGGAATGTCCCGCTCTTGTCAGGAACCACGTAGGCGCATAGGTAAGAATGTCCCCGCTCGTCCGTGCTTGCGGCGACAACCGCTTCCGTAATCCCCGGAAGCAGTCGCACATGCCTCTCTACTTCCCCCAGTTCAATCCGGTTCCCCCTGATCTTGACCTGGCGATCGATCCGTTCAATGAACTCGAGGTTGCCGTCAGGAAGCCATTTCACCAGATCCCCGGTTCGGTACATAAGGGATCCGGGCCTGAACGGATCGTCCACAAATCTGGCCGCTGTCAACTTGGGCTGCCCCAGATAGGCACGAGCCAGCCCTTCCCCTCCGATGTATAATTCTCCCGGCACGCCGACAGGCTGCCGCTTGCCTTCCTTGTTCAGAACATACACCCGCGTATTATGAATCGGTCTGCCGATCGGAATGCGCTCTCCGAAGCCGACGGAGCAGGAGGTTGCGAACACGGTGGTTTCGGTCGGGCCGTACATATGCAGAAGCCGGTCTTCCCCAAGCGCGGCTGCCGCCTTCCTGACATGTCTGGGCGATACCTTCTCTCCGCCGAACAGCACCTTCCTTGTCCCTGCCAGACAGTCCATCTCGAGATCCACAAGCGTATTAAATAACGCCGTGGTCATAAAGAGCACCGAAATGTTCTGCCGACGGATCACTTCGGCCAGTTCAGCGGCTTGCAGCAGCTTGTCCCGTTCAATGAGAACAAGAGTCGCGCCATGCAGCAGGGCGCCGTAGATATCAAAGGTAGCTCCGTCAAAGGCGTAATTGGATACTTGCAGGAGACGGTCTTCTCCCGTAATCTCCACATAGCCGTTATTCATCACCGTCTTGACGACATTCCGGTGCGTCGTTACGACTCCTTTGGGCATCCCCGTCGAACCCGACGTATACATGATGTACAAAGCGTCTTCGGGAGCAGGGCGATGCTTCCGCTCCGGATTATGAACGGGCAGGGAGCCCCAGATGTCCTCCCGGTAGGGAATCGATTCTCCTCCGAAGCCCGGTATGCCGCAATCCTCTGCCACAATCACCTGCTTGGCATCGCTATCCCCCAGCATGAATCGCATTCGTTCCGGCGGGAAGGTCGGATCCAGCGGCACATAAGCCGCTCCCGTCTTGACAACGGCCAGGATGGCGATAATCATCGCCGGAGAACGGTTCATCAGGAGGCCAACGGTCTCTCCCGGCTTCGCGCCTTTCGCGATTAAATACCAGGCCAGCTGGTTAGCCTTCTCATTAAGGGACTGATAAGTGAGCCTTCGGGAATTCATAACGACCGCCTCGGCCTGCCCGTTCCGGGCGCACTGCCGCTCAAAAAGATCCGCCACGGACAGATGACGGGGATAAGGCATGTCTGTCGAATTCCATGCTTCAAGCTGCATCTTCTCGGGCTCGGTCAACAGCTCCAGCTCGCCGATGGCCAGTTGGGGCCGATCCAGCATTTGCGTCAAAATATGAATATAATGCTGCGCCATCCGCCGCATGGTGGCCGGCTGCCACAGGTTGTTGCGATATTCGATGGCCAGTTGGATCCCTTGATCGGAGGAAGTGCAGACCCAGGTCATGTCGAATTTGGAGGTGCCATGATCCCATTCCGAGCAGGCGATGGACAGGCCTGGCAGCTTATAACGGCCCACTCCTTCATCCTCCACGACGAACATCGTATCAAAAAGCGGATGACGGCTTGAATCGAACGGAAGAGATAACCGGTTGATCAGCTTCTGCAAAGGAAAAGCGCCATGCTCGAATGCCTCGAGGACCAGCTTGCGTACGGAATCGAGATAGTCGCCGACCTTCATCCCGGCGGAAGGATGGGTCCGCAGGGCCAGCGTATTGGCGAACATGCCTGCCACCGGCTCCTCCTTGAGAACCTCTCGGCATGCGAAAGGGGTTCCGACAACGATGTCCTCTTCCCCTGAATATTTGGCCAGGAGAATGTGATAGGCTCCCGTCATGATCATGAACAAGGTGTCATGTCTTGCGGCTGCGGCCGTCTTCAATCTGGCAGCCAGATCGGGATCCACCTCTACGGTCATGCGGCTGCCCGTAAAGGTGCGCACGGCCGGACGCACATGATCCGTAGGCAATTCAACCACGGGAGGAGCCTGCTGGAACCTGGTTATCCAATATTGCTCGTTCTTGTCGTCCCCGCTTCCGCCCCTGGCGTCTTCCCAGACAGCGTAGTCCTTGTATTGAATGCGCAGATCCGGAAGCTCCCGCCCCTCGTACAGTCGGATCAGATCGTCGAGCAAAATCCCGACGGACATGCCGTCAGCCACGATATGATGCATATCCAGCAGCAGAACATGGCGCTGCGGCGCCAGCCGCAGAAGCGCCGCGCGGAAAAGAGGGGCCGCCGCCAAGTCGAACGGTCTCACAAATTGGCTGGCGAAGCGGCTTAACCCCGCATCCTCATCGCCCGGGCTCGCTTCTATCCCGTGGTGGATGAGTGACGGCAGGATGCTATCCGGGAGATGCACCCGCTGAACGAGTTCTCCGTCTCTCATCTCGAAGGAAGTCCTGAGGACTTCGTGCCGCGCGATTAAGCGATGCAGCGCTTTTTCCAGTCTGGCGGCATCGAGCGCGCCGTCCAGCTTGAGCATGATCGGCATATTGTAGCTGGTGCCCGCATTTTCGAACTGCTGCACGATATACAGACGGCTTTGGATCGAAGAGGCAGGGTAGACTTCTTGCCATGGCGCCGGCTCGATCTCGGGCCCTGCAGCAGGCGGGCGGGTGGTCATCATCCACTGGGCCATTTCCCGGATGGTCGGCATTTGAAATACGTCCTGCAAGGACATGTTATAGCCGGTTTCCTTTTGAATTTTGGCCACAAGCAGCATGGCCTTCAGCGAATGTCCTCCAATTTCGAAAAAATGCGCCTCCATCCCGATGTGCTGAATATGCAGAACTTCTTCCCATATGCGGGCCAGCTTCGCCTCGTACGCGTTGGCCGGGGCAGAATAGCTATCGCCGCGTTGAACCGGGACTTCGGGAAGAGCCTTGCGGTCCAGCTTCCCGTTCAAGGTCAACGGCAGCGCCTCCAGCGTGATAAAGGTGCTTGGCACCATATATTCCGGAAGAGCTTGCCTGAGCTTTCTTTTCCACTCCAGCACTGGAGCTGCGGCGGCATCGGCCGGAACGACGTAGGCGCACAGGTAGGAATGTCCCTGATGGTCCCGTTCCGCCATGACCGCCGCCTCTCTAATGGATTCCATCTCTGCCAGCTTGTTTTCAATCTCGCCGAGCTCTACCCGGTTGCCGCGAATTTTCACCTGCTGGTCAATCCGGCCCATATATTCGAGATTGCCATCCGGCAGCCACCGCGCCAAATCTCCGGTCTTGTACATTCGCTCTCCGGCTTCAAAAGGACAAGGAACGAAGCGTTCGCCGGTCAAATCCGGCCTTCCCTGGTAACCTTGCGCAAGCCCTTCGCCGGCGATATATAACTCCCCCGGAACTCCAACCGGCTGAAGCTGCCCGGCTTGATTCAAAACGTAAGCTCTCGTGTTGTGAACCGGTTTGCCAATCGGCACCGAGCCATGCTGCAGCAGCTGCTTGTCCACCGGATAGGCCGTGGCAAAGACGGTCGTTTCCGTCGGACCGTATCCATTCGCAATCCGCCGTTCGCCGAGATAGTTCAACGCCTTGATTACATGCCTCCTGGAAGCCGCCTCCCCGCCGAAGAAAAGCCGTCTCACCTGCTTGAGGCATTGAATATCCCAATCAACCACGGTATTGAAAACAACAGATGTCATAAAAGCGGATGTGATTCGCTGCCGCTCCAGCGTCTTCGCCAGCTCGGCCACGTTGAGCGCATCCTGACGCGGGATAAGCACCAGGGCTGCCCCGTTTAGCAGCGCTCCGTAAATTTCATAGGTGGAACCGTCAAAGGCATAATTCGAAAGCTGAAGTATCCGATCCGTCTCGGTAATATCGTTAAAGCCGTTGTTGACCGAAGTTTTCACAATATTGCGGTGTGTCGTCCGCACTCCCTTCGGCTGTCCGGTTGAGCCCGACGTGTACATAATGTAAGCCAGGCTATCCGGTAAGACCGGGATTGCAGCAAGCATGCGGGCCGAAGCGCCGTCCGCGGCTCCGTCCTCCGGGATGCACAAGCCGCAGGTCAAGGAGATGCGGTTCCCCTTAAATCCGTCTACGGCAAGATCGTCTTCGGCGAGCAGCCACTCGGCCTGGCTGTCGGCCAGGATGCGATTCAACCGTTCATCCGGGAACTCCGGATCGAGCGGAACATAAGCGCAGCCGATTCTCAGAATGGCGAAGATGGCGGTTATCATTTCGAAGGAGCGCTCGGCAATCAGGCCGACAGTCTGCCCGGGAGTAATTCCTTCCTCCAGAAGCTTGCATGCCAAATTATCGACCCGTGCGCCCAACTCTTCATACGTCAGCTCCCGTTCCCCCATAATGAGCGCCGGCCGCTTCGCATGCAACCATATTTGCTGGCGGAATCGATCGGTAATCGCAGCGTCTCTCGGGTACTCGGCGCCATAATCGTTAAAAGATCGAAGAAGCTCTTTTTCCTCCCGAGTCATGATATCTTCCGTGTCAATCATGCGTTCTGCCCGGTGGATAAGGCAATCAAGCACCCTTACATATACGTCCAGGATTCGATCCGTAAAGCTTTGTTCATAGGAGGACACCATTTTGACGGACAGTTCGCCAAGCGTAACGGACACGCTGAAGTCCAGCATCGTATTCGTGCGTTCAAAACTGTATGGCATAAATTCGAAAAGCCCTGGCTGAACGGATTCATACACATGGAAGTCAATAAAATTAAACGCGGTATCAAACAGCGGATTGCCCTGGCTGCTCTGCTCTCCGGCAGCATGAAGGATCTGGACAAGCGACATCCTTCCATAGTGCTTGAGCTCTTGCTGCTTGCGGTGTACCGCCTGGACAAGCTCGCCCCAGCTCATGGACGGATGAATTGCCGTACGCAGCGGCACCGTGTTAAGGAAGCACCCCAATATGCGGGCGCCGTCATCGCGGACGGGCCGTCCATTCTCCACCAGCCCGATCAAGATATCGTTCTCGTAAGAAAACTGATAAAGCGTGCCCACATAGGCGGCCAGGCATAGGGATTTCACGGTAACCCGCTGGTGCTGCGCCGCTAATGTGAGACTGTCATACAGCTCTGGCGACAGCGGAGTGACCGATGTGTATGGCGGCTGTCCAGCCGATAGCGCCGGCGGTTCAGGAAAAGCGAATTTGCCGTAGCCGCGCAGCTCGTTCCGCCAATAGTCCGCCATATCGGCATTCGCTGCAATGGCAAGCTGTTCAATAACATAGTCTTTGTAGCTTGATCGTAACGGACTAAGCAATGACTTCCTCTCCCTTCATCACACCATACATATGAAGCAGCTCCGATATCAACACGGCGACGCTCCAGCCGTCCAATATCGCATGATGGAAAATCCACCCCAGGTATGTCTCCTGCTCCGACGTGAACAGAACGATGCGCCACAGCGGGGCCTTCTGGATATCGAACGGAAGGGCCCTGTCTTGGTCCATGTACAACGTTATCTCATCCCGTACCGATTCGGCGCTGGTTGAAGCCAACGCCACTTCGTTCACCCTAGTGTCAATCTGTCCGCATACGTACTGTACCGGAACCGGAAAATCGGAAATATTGAATCCGGTCTGCAGCATGGGATGTCTTCGGACAAGCGCCGACATCGCTTCGCGAAGCAGGGCCGAATCGATCTTCGTCTTCATGCGGTAAATAAACTGGTCGTGATACATGCCCGAACCTTCATGCTTGATGTAATGAAACACCATGCCCTGCTGAATGTCGCTCATTGGGAACAAGTCCTCGGTATGAGGGGGCAGCAGCGCACGATATACCGGATTGCCCAGCCACTCGGCCCGCTGCCGTTCAAGCATCGCTTCCATCTCCTTCATGGCTTCCTCCATCGGATGCGAGGACGAGCAGTTCCGGATCAGGCCTTTAATCGTTGGATGCTGATATAAATCGACAATTTGAATGCTCATTCCGAGCTCCCTGTTCATCCGGCTGATAAGATCAATCGCACGGATGGAGTCTCCGCCAAGCTCGAAATAATTGCTTTCCGTCCCGATGTTCGAAGTGTGGAGCATCTTCTGCCAGATCATCAGCATATGCCGCTCCAAATCGTTCTCCGGTATAACCAGTTCAGCTCCCTCGTCCGGAACGACGCTCTCCCCGGGAGCAGGGAGCGACCTGGCATCGACCTTGTTATTCGAGGTCATCGGGATGCTGGCCAGCGGAAAATAATAGGCAGGCAGCATGTATTGCGGCAAATGCCTGGAGAGGCTGGATCTCAATTCCGATGCGCGGTGCACCCGCTCCGATACATAATAGGCGCAAAGCTTGTCCTCGCCAGCCGGATCCTTCTTTACGGCGACCACGGCCTGCTGAATATCCGGGATTTGCAGCAATCTTGCTTCGATTTCCCCCAGTTCAATCCGGAAGCCCCTGATTTTGACCTGATGATCGATTCTCCCCACATATTCGAGCTCGCCATTCGTATTCCAGCGGGCCAGGTCACCGGAACGGTACAGGCGGGCGCCCGGTTCGAACGGATGCGGGACGAAGCGCTCTTCTGTCAGCTCAGGTCTGTTCACATAGCCTCTGGCCACGCCTTCGCCGCCAACATAGATCTCCCCCTCCACGCCGATCGGGACAAGGCTGCGATCCTCGTCCAACACGTAGATTTGCAGGGTGGGTATCGGCCTGCCAATGCTGCTGCTCCTGCCTTCCATCTCTGGCTCGCCAATCTCCTTGTAGGTGGCATGCACCGTCGTCTCGGTAATTCCGTACATATTAATCAGCGCGGTATGCGGGTACTTCGTTCTCCAGCCTGCAAGTTGGGCCGGCTGCAGCACCTCTCCGCCAAAAATGATCATGCGCAGTCGAAGATCGGACTTCGTCCCCGCCTCCAGTTCAACCTTGGCCAATGAATAGAACGAGGTTGGCGTCTGATTCAAGATCGTTACTCCTTCCCTGCGCAGCAGTTCCAGAAATCGCTCCGGCTCTCTGGCGACGTGAGAAGGAACGATCACCAGCGTACCGCCAAACAGCAGCGCCCCGTACATTTCCCATACGGAGAAGTCAAAACAAAAGGAGTGAAACAGCGTCCAGACGTCATCTTCGCCGAAATCAAACAAGCTCTTGTCATTCATCAACAGTCTGACCACGTTGCGATGCTCGATCATCACTCCCTTCGGCTTCCCGGTTGAACCGGAGGTGTAGATGATATAGGCAAGATCCGAAGAATGGGTAACGGAAGCCGGATTATCCATGTGACGGGAACGCCATTCCGCCGCCGCATCCCCCAAGGGCAGGACACGAATGTCGGCGTCCTTTGGAATAAGGGAAGGCTCCTCGGCGATACAGAGCACTGCGCCGCTGTCTTCCAGCATGAAGTGAATCCGTTCCTCCGGATACTCCGGATCAATCGGCATGTAGGCGCCTCCCGCTTTCAGCACCGCCAGAATGCTGACCATCATTTTCGGAGACCTTGAGCATAGAATCCCTACAATGCGATTCGGCTTAACTCCTTGTTCCCGAAGAACGGCAGCCAGGAAGTTCGCCTGGCGGTTCAGCTCGGCGTACGTCATTTCCTCGTCCCCGCAACGAAGGGCGATGCGGCTTCCGAAGATTTGGGCCTTTTCCTCGAACACTTGGTGCAGCGTCGCTTGTTCCGGATAGGACGCGCGAGTATCGTTGAATTCATGCAGCAGCCTGCGCCTTTCCTTTTCCGGAATCCGATTCAGACTAGACAGCTTGATGTTCAACAACTCCTTCCAACATCGTTATGTAAAAGTCGAGCAATCGTTCGATCGTGTCTTCCTTGTACAAATCCGTGTTGTATTCCATGCGAAGTCTGAGAAAATCCGTATCTTCATAAACGTGCAGTATCAGGTCGTATTTCGCCGTATTGCCCGTTTCGATCACAAGATGTGCAGCAGCGTTCTGGAGTTGGTAATGAGGAGTGAATTCATTCTGCAGTGTAAACATAACCTGGAATCCAGGGGCAGCTCCCGGCGCTGAAGCCGGGGAAAGCCTAGGCAGCACCATCTCAAAGGGCACCTCCTGGTGCTGATAGGCTTCGACCACCACGTCTTTTACCTGTTCCAGCAAGCCGTCAAAAGTCATGTCATCGGAGATATGGACGCACAGAAGAACGGTATTGGCCACGAAGCCTATCAGGCGTTCCATCTCCGGCCGCTCCCGGTTCGCCATGACTGTGCCGATCGGAATCGTGGAGTGCTTCGTGAACCGATGCATGAGATAGGAGTAGATCGCAAGCAAGAGCATGAACAGGGTTACGCCCGAGCGGCCCGCTTGGTCCAGGGCAAGCGAAGTCAAGCGGGAATCCACAATTCGTTCAATCGTGTTCCCGGCGTAAGATCGGGTTTCCGGCGGCGGCAGATCCGGCTGAATTTGCAAGACCGGCAGCGGTTCCGCCAATGTTCGTTGCCAATAATCCGCCAGTGTCCATAACCGGGAGGAAGGGTCCTGTTCCAAAGAAGCTTGCCATATTACATAATCGGAATAAGAGACCTGACGGAAAGCCGGCCTGCTTCCCCCGCTCTTCTCCCCTTCGTAAATGTCCATCAGCTCTCTGACAAACACCTCTACGGACCAGCCGTCGGACATAATGTGATGCATCGATACCACGAGCGTATGCTCCTGCTCTCCGCCCACAATAAGGGACAGCCGCAGACACAACTCATTCAGCAGATCGAACCGCGTATTCGCTTCCCGCCGAATCCATTCCTTCCGCTTCCTGATTCGATCCGCTTCATTCCAACCGCTCATGTCTATCATTTGCAAATCCGGGGTATACGGCTTGATAATATACTGATAAGGTTCGCCGTCCATGATCCCGAAGCGCACGCGCAGCGCTTCATGCCTTTCGATCAGCTGACGCAGGCTGTCCCGCAGCTTCTCAAGATGGAACACTCCATCGAAGGAGATGGAAAAGGTGTGTGTATAGAAGGGACTGCCGGGTGCGATCATATGCAAAATCCATTGGCTCTTTTGTTTGAGGGTAAGCGGCAGACGGCTGCCCTCTCGCGCCTGTGCCGTGATCGCCGTGCCGGTGTCCACCCGCTCCGCCTGCTTCATGGCCTGCAGCAGACCGGCAACCGACGCATTGTGAAAGAATTGGCGGGGCGATACGGCAATCTGATAGCGGGAAGCAATCATGGACAGCAGCTTCGACATGCGGAGCGAGTCGCCGCCCAGTTGGAAAAAATCATCGCGCTCCGATACATGCGAGACTCCCAGTAGTTTTCGGTAGCATTCAAGTAGAAAACCTGCGGCTTCGCGGGAGGCTTCATCCTTCTCCGCATCCGTTGGTTGCCGGTACACTTCGATCCGGCCCGGGCTTGCCTGCAGTTCCTTCAGACCGTTCCGGGCGGTCACATAAAGCGCGGACTCCGTACACCGCTTATCTTCGGATGAATAATAGATCGCAACGATTCCCTGTCCGTCTGTTATGTCTATCGCAGGTTCCGGCTGCCGGTGCTCCGAATCAGCCGCAGCCATGAGGGCAAGACCAGGTTCCCCAAGCAGCCTGTGTTGCTGCAGGCGATACTCGAGCAGCGAGTCGATGGTGTCCACAAGTTCATCGAAATGTCCCTCCAGCAGCTCGTCCACTAGCTGCCGCCGCTGAACTTTGCCGGTAGGTGTGCGCGGGAACTTCTCCTTGCTGACCGGAATAATATAACGCGGATTGACGCCGAACTGCCGGGAAATGATTCCTCTGAGCTCCTGGATCATCAACAGCGTCAGCTCCATGTCGTCATCCATGGGTGAGAAGAACAGCACCAGCTGATCATTCCCTTCCTCTCCTCCGGGCAGGCCGGCCGCGGCAGTATAGGCGGGATCGATTCCATAAGCTTGCGCCATAGCAGACTCGACCTCGAAGTTATATACGTTTTTGGCATTTACAATGAGAACGTCCTTCTCCCTGCCTGTCAGCGTCAGCTTGCCGTCTCGCATGAAGCCGAGATCTCCGGTCTCGAACCATCCGTCGGCGTTGAAGGCATCTCTGGTCGCGGATTCATTCTTGTAATAACCGTCGATGATCGTCTCCCCTTGCAGTTGAATCCGGCCCACACAGCCTTCCGGGAGCACTTCCTCATCCTGATCGACAATGCGAAGCGTGACGCCGGGAATCACCGTCCCAATCTCGGCGAAGGCGACGCTGTCTCTGGAAACGCCCGCGTGCGCAAACGCCAGCTCCCCCGTCAAAGACTCCTTGTGAACATAGTGGACGCCAGCAGATGAAGACGGGTCAAATGCTCTGTTGAAACATAAGCTTCCCGAGAACTCGGTCATCCCGTAAGCGGGCACAATACTTGCCTGAGACAGGCCACAAGGAGACAACCGACGCAAAAAAGCTTGCGCCGTCTCCACCGAAATGGGCTGTCCCACATTCAAGATGGTGCGGACAGAGGATAAATCCCGGCCGCCGATGTCAAGGTCGTCACCCAATTGGTTAATTTGGCTGTATCCGAAATTGGGCGACCATGTAAAAGTAACGCGATGCTGTTCCATGTCATCCAGCCACGACACGGGGGAAGCCAGGAAGCGATCCACCGAGCCCAGGACCTGTTCACTGCCGATGACCACGCCCAGGATATGATTGGTGAGCAACCCCCCCGCATGATACAGAGGCATCCAGTTCAGCGTGACTTCATCCGTGGTCAGTCCCAAATGTTGTCGAATGCCAAAAATATTCGAAAGCACATGCGAATGCCGATAGCATATGCATTTAGGAGTGCCCGTGGTGCCGGATGTAAACAGATACAGCGCATGATCGCCCGGTTCGGCGGAATGCCGATTCGCGGCCGGTTCGTGTGGAAGCAATTCCTCCGGAGATAGGATATTCCAATCGATGCCCGTATTCCGTGCCGCCGCTGCGAGTGGATCATCGCTTATGATGAGCGGCTGCTCCAGCAGCCTCCAGACCTGTTCGAGCTTGCTGCGTTCCGCATGTTCTGGGGGCAAATGTAAGGCGGGTTTCAGTGGAGCCGGCATGAATCCGCCCAGGACGCAAGCCCAAAATAAAGGTACAAAGAGGTCAATGCGCTCCACCTGAAGGATGACAGCATCCCCCGGAGCCAGACCGAGGCGGGTCAACTCTCCAAGCATGCGATCCGCCTCATGCCATAGCTGCGCATAGCTCGATGTCCGCTCTTCTCCGGGAAGCGATTTATAATGAAGCTTCCTATCCGGGTACCTTCGAACCGTGTGCTCGAAGGCTTCGGCCAATGTCCGCGGATCGTCATCCAGCCGCTCAAGGGGGCTGCCTTTCAGAATCGATTGTGGGGGGTGGGGATGCCGGGGGCGGATCTGGTTCCGCCTCCGCGCATATGACCATTGAAAATGCCCTTGTTGGTTCAACACGGCGGATGCAGGGGGGCGAGCAGCACGGTCATTCTGAATAATCGGAGGCGGCTGTTTCTCATGCATGAGAATTTTTACATTTTTTACGGGGTGCGTGCAGCGAATCCGATCCTCGAGCCAGGTGTGAATCGTCATATAATATCAGTTCCTCCCTTGTATTACACAACGCTTAGTTCATTCATGGCGCGATCGAGACTGTCCTGGAGCATCGTAACGGGAATCCATCCTCTTACACTGTTAATGAGCCAGATGTGAGATGCCTTGGGAATGTCGCTGATGGCGAGCGTTCGTTCCGTCACTGTCCCGGCAGCGATAAGCTCGCTGCGCAGCGTTCCGGCCAGCAGGCCGCTGTCCTGCGGCGGCGTGTATTTCGTGCCGTTCAACTCGAGGACGAGATTGCCGGTCGTAAATTCGGTGAGCTCTCCGTTCTCATTCCACAGCAATACATCATATGCGTCCCCTTTTTGTTCATCGTGCTTGGCGTATACTGCCCGATTCGTTGTTTTGTGATACAAGAACCGGTCGGAAGAGGACACCGGCGAAGAAGCAAGCACGGCCTTCGCGGGGCCTTGCCGTTCGGCAATCGGTTCGCTCTGAACGGTAATCAGGCCCGTTCGGGACAACAGCAGCCTGACTTTGCGCACACCAGCCGGGAATTCATGCGCATGCTGCAGCAGGGCTTGTCTGAGTGCATCCTTGTCGGCCTGGAAATCAAAATAAACGGCGGAATCGGCCATCCGGGCAATATGCTGTTCCAGAAGCTGATAGACGCCATTCTCCAAGCGGAGCGATTCCAGCAGTTCAAAATCCGGCCTGACTTCTGTGAGCAACAGCGCCTTCGTTCTCGCTTCCTGGTATTCATCCGCGGCCGTGGAATCCCATGTAATCCCCCCTCCGACGCCATATTCAGCCACGCTGCGCCTGTGATCAATCCATACCGTTCGTATCGCGACGTTGAATACCGCCGAGCCGTCAGGCCGTATGAGCCCTATGGAACCGCAATAAATCTCCCTCGGCGCCTCCTCCAGCTCGCAGATTAGATTCATCGTGCTGATCTTCGGAGCTCCCGTGATGGAGCCGCAGGGAAACAAGGCGGCAAAAATATCATCGATACCGATATCAGGCATCGTAGTCGCTGTCACGGTGGATGTCATCTGAAACAAGGTGTAGTACTTTTCAATCTCGAACAGCTTCGGCACCTGGACAGAGCCGGCTTCGGCAACCATGCCCAAATCATTGCGCAGCAGATCGGTAATCATCACATTTTCGGCCCGGTTTTTCTCCGATTGGCGAAGCCAGTCAGAGAGCCGTTCATCTTCCTTCACCGTAAGTCCGCGTTTTACGGTTCCCTTCATGGGGCGCGTTTCCAGGGATTTTCCGTTTTTTCTGAAAAAAAGTTCGGGCGAAGCGCTGAGAATACTGAAATCCCCCAGCTGCAGCATCGCTGAATAATTGGCTTGCTGCGCCTTGCACAATCTCGTATAGAATGCATAGGCATCTCCTTCGAATTGCGAACGGAGACGCATCGTATAATTGACTTGGTAAGTATCTCCTCTGGCTATGGCTTCATGTATCTTATGTATATTGTCATGATAACTTGGTTCGGCAACCGCAGGTTCCCATCCCGAGAGCCGATAGTCGCCCGCACCCGCCGGTTCGCCGTCGAGCGTGTATCCGCTGAATATCCCGAACCATACCAGCGGCATCACCGTGTTCCGATGGACACTAAAGACCGGATCAAAGGCGGGTGCCGCCTCGTACGATACGTAGCCAGCCGCGTAGTATCCCCGTCCGACCCATTCCTCTGCTCTCCGCAATGCGTCCCTGACTTCATTCCGGCTCCAGGCCACAATAATTTCAACCGGCTCCGAAAAAAACTTGCGCTCCATGCCGCGGTCCGCATCTGCAAAATCAAACAGAATATAGGGGGATGTTTGTCCCTGCTTCATCATGGTGAACCCTCCTTGGTATCTTCCCTGAATAGGACTGAAGAAAGTTAGCAAGAATGTGCTTGCCGTACGGCGTAATAATGGATTCGGGGTGAAATTGGACTCCTTCCACGGCATATTCCTTATGTCGAAGTCCCATTACCTCCCCCTCGCTTGTCCAAGCCGTAACTTCGAGCGGCTCAGGAACATCTGGCTCGACAATCAGAGAGTGATACCTCGCCACCGTAAGCGGATTCGGCAGGTCATGGAACAGCGTTTTGCCGTCATGCACAATATCTGATGTTTTGCCATGCATAAGTTGACTTGCAGAAGCGACTTTGCCGCCAAATGCCTGTCCGATGGCCTGATGGCCGAGGCAAACGCCAAGAATCGGAATCTTGCCGGCAAAATACCGGATCGCCTCAAGCGAGATCCCTGCATGATCCGGATTCGATGGTCCCGGCGAAATCACAATATAATCCGGAGACAGGGCTTCTATCGCTTTCAATGTTACAGAATCATTTCGATAGACCTGGACGGCCTGTCCCAGCTCTGAAATGTACTGTACCAGGTTGTAGGTAAACGAATCAAAATTATCGATCAGCACAAGCATATGATTCCTCCATCACTCGTATTGAACTGCCAACTTGGATGCGGAGAAAACGGAGAAGGGAGTGTTCCTGTTCTTCTGTCGCGTCCTATGTGCAGATTCTTCATCTAGACCGGATTCGACGGAGACGGCATGATCGCATTGCACCTCGCCCGGCAGTGCGGCTGGACTGCGGGAAACCCGCTTTATCTCTCCTCGACTGGAGAGAACGACTCCCGCTCCAGATGAAGCGGCTTAACTTCGCTTCCGGTTCGTGCTCCCAGGCGCAGCCTGGTAAAGATGATCAGTTGCTTCTTGTGAGGATATTCATGGGGTTACGATGCGGTAGGGTGTGACAATGCAGAAATATAAGAAAATATTCCACTTGAGCAATATTATATTAACAAAATTGCAAAAGTGTCAAATCTTCCAATCGCGTGAGCTTAGCCGCGCCCCTATCATCCGTTCCGTCTCTGTCTTCTCTTGAACGCCAAGTTAAAATCGATGACCGCAAACTGCTATTCAGATGTTTAAAGATACACTCGCCCGGCCTGGATTTTTTGTACGAGCCGATCCTTCGATACTTCGCGCTCTGAATCAACTCTTGTATTATGGTCTGATCGGAAAATCTGAAATTTAAGTGAAAAGGTGTTCAAAATCAAAAAACGAAGAACCTCTAAAGCCAGCGCTCGGGAGGTTCTTCTCCGTAAGGTTGATTTAGGTGTGAACATCTTGGTGGCGTATCTTTTCATCCTTATGAGATACATAACTATGCAGCATCATTCCCAGCATGATGACGAACATGCCGCACCAAGATAACATAGAGGGAAGCGGAGAAGCCAATAACGCGATCTCTCCGATAACGGCAAAAAGCACTTCCATCGATTGAGTCGCTTCCACGGCGGCCAGCTTTGGCATATCTCCTCTGACCATATCAGTCGCTTGAAAAAACAATACCGTCGCGATGACCCCTGAGAAAACAGCGACGAGTACAGATTGTATCGTTTGCTCTTGGCTTGGCGCTCCCTCTACAAAAAAACCATACAAGGACAGTAAAAACCAGAATGGCAAGCTGGCCAATGTCATTCCAAGTACCCGCTGATAAGCATCCACACGGTCTCCGCATATCTCCATCATCTTGCGATTACCGAGCGGATAGGCAAATGAAGCGACAATGACAGGTATAATCCCCAATAAAATATCTTTGGCCGCAAGATATCGGGCTTGCTCCACTTGCATCAGAATAATCCCGAGAAGAATGACAAAGGACATAACCAATCCTTTAAACGGAATTTTGTTTCTTTTCTTCATGAGCCCATCCGGTGTCAGCATGGTCTCCGTGAACAGCGGAGCCAATAAAGAACCTGATATGATTGTCATTTGCCACGTCCCGGCAATCACCCATCCTGGCGCATGCGCGGCCGCAAAGCACAAGGGAGCATAGAAGAGGCCAAACCCTACAAAGCTCCATAAAAACCATGTCCCGGGATTTTCCTTCATCACTTGCCATAACGGCCGCAATCGCTTCCTGCTGATCACAAGAAGCAGCAGGAATGGAACCATAAATATAAATCGCAGCGAAGCGCTCCATACCCAGCTTCCGCCTGATAGTTCCATGGCTCGATTCAGTATAAAGGTAAACGCAAAAAAGAAAGCCGCACAAATCCCCAGCAAAATCGGACGAAGTTTACCTGCTTCAATCTGTTTCATAAGTTAATATCTCTCCAAGACTTAACCAGTTCTGTTCCACAAGACGAGCTGCCGCTTCTACGTCTTTCTTTTTACAAGCTTCTATAATTTGCCGATGCTGTTCTACTGACTTGAGACCCTTTACAGAGGCAAATTGAGAAATTTCAAGACGCTGAATTTTGGATATGCTTCGTTCCAGCGCGCGCATGATTTCAGGATTGCCTGCCACGTCCAGAAAAACATGATGAAACAACTCATCAGCTTCAATGGCTTTTATAATGTCTTTTTTCTTCATAGCCGCCAGCAAAGCCTTATTGCTGAATTCCAATTTTTCCATATCGGACTCTTGCAGTAACGGAACCGCCACGCGAGCTGCCAAAGCATGCAAGACGGCTACCACCGGAAAGGCATGCTTCGCTTCCTCCAGATGCAATGGAGCAACGCGAGTAATCGAACCCGGAATCGACTCCACAAGCCCTTCATCCTCAAGACGCTTCAATGCCTCCCGGACAGGAGTGCGGCTAATTCCGAATTTTTCAGCTAACTCCTTGTCGTGCAAACGCTGCTCAGGCTGTAATTCCAAATCAATGATGGCCTTCTTTAACGTGAGATAGACTTCATCTCGTAACGACATTCGCTTAATTGGTTTGATCATATCCTTTTCCATAAAACCAATATATCGCATATTGGTTTTTCCAGCAACGGTTTCAAAAAGAAAAAGCCGCGGATCGTTCTGCGCGGCATTGAAGTTTGGTAAAATATTGCTCTGGGGGGATCATTCTTTCACATCTGGGCTGCAAAACGGAACAATCATCCTTATATGATGAGGTGTAGCGTATGGAGCATAGGAAGCATTATTCCTCCCGGAGGCTGCGGCGGAACAATAGCGTATTGGTCGTGGAAGGGCCGGTAGCTCCCGAGAAGCTGCGCGCTCTCCGAATGCATGCGGACCTGAAGACGTTTCGCGCTCCCGAGGATCAGCATAGAGCGCTTGAGGACATTGCGGCTCTCCCCGAGGGGAGAATTATTTTGGCGCGCGATGGCGATACGATAGTCGGTTATGTGACGTTCCACTATCCGGATGAACGAGAACCTTGGGGAGAAGCGCGGATGGAAGATTTGATCGAATTCGGCGCTATTGAAGTCGCCGGAAGGTATCGTTCGCTCGGATTAGGCAAGGAAATGCTCCAGCTCGCTTTTGCCCATGATCAAATGGAAGATGCGATTGTGTTCGCGACCGAATATTGCTGGTATTGGGACTTGGAACAAAGCAAGCTTGACGCGTGGGAATATCGTAAAATGCCGGATCAACCGCCCGCGGTTGATCCGGCAAGCACGAAAATCACGCCTGCTTCATCAGCGCAATATAAGAAGCAGGCATCTTATATCCGAGTTCTTCCTCGATGGAGGCGATAAGCTCGTCCGTCGGCGGCTCGCTAACATATTCCTCTAACGCGTAATCACAATCGTCCCAGAAATGGGAAATATCTACTTTTCCAAAAATGCTGTCCGCGGAGGAAACGGGCGCGCTGATCACTTTTCTTTCTAATGCTTTGTCAAAGATAAGTACGTTACGGCGGCTTCTTTCATATATCGGCCAATCGATACTGCCTTCATGTTCAGGCATGCCATTTTTAATATAACCGAGAAAATACCCTTGAATTTGGTCCGATAAATGCCGCGCTTCTTCCGTGTTCATATTTTCCAGTATCGGGGCATTGTCCCATTTCTCGAAATTGCCGAATACAAACGGCAATTCAATGCAATGGTAGGCTAATAAATAAGGATCCGGCGACGGATAATTGAACTGGAATACATAAGTCCGACTGCCGGTATCATGGAAAGAAGCCATGAACTCATAGGTTGGAAAAGTAAAGAGCGCATTCGAGAATCTCTCTACCAGGTCGAAGTAGTTCTCTTTGTCTCTCCATTCCGATCGATGCAAAAAGGCTGCGTATTCCTCTGCGGTGATTCCAGCAAGAACCTCTACTTTTCCGCCAGAAATTCGCAAGGCTTCCCTTTCCATATCCCCTTTCAGCAAGAATGGTTAGAGGAAACAAAGGAAATGAGGGAGGAATGGTGACGAAAGGAATCATTCTTGGTACAAATATTGCAATAGGGCTATTAAACGATGACAATAAAGTGGTTTACTACAAGCCATAAACTACAGAAAGACTCCAATGGGTTTTATTTCTTCGTCATAACCAAGTGCGAATTAATCAGCGGGGCAAAAAATAAATCTGAAATGAAAGCGATAAATCGTATTAACGAGAGCCGTTTTATTGAAGTTAATAACGGAATAGCTACAATTGCCGGAGAAATCAGGCTAGAGCAATAAGGAGAGAACAAGAGAATTGTAAAAGCCCCCGATTCATTGATTATTGCTGCGGCACTCAAAAAAATCATGCGCTTTTTTCATTTGATTAAAGGCATGTGGTTCGCGGAACACTACGGAATTAACTTCATAAAGGTTTGACGTTCTCCAACCATTTTTATATCCAAGGCTGATGTGTTTTACCGTAGAGCAATTATAATAGCCTGCCAGGAATATGTTGTGAAATATTGTGCATAGACAAGCTCCATGGTATTATGTGAAAATAGATAACAAATCACTTGGCGTAAATTTCATGGACGAGAAGAGTAGGCTATGAATCCCGATCCCCAGAGAGTTGGCGTATGCTGCAAGCCAACGTTCGGCTCATAACTGAAGGTCATCTCCGAGAAGCGCGGCTGAACTCGAGTAAGCTGCGACGGACTTCCACCGTTATCCGGAATGCGTATGGTATGGTATATCAGTACGTAGTGAGCTGCATGGTGCGGGAATGATAACAACCTGCTCCGTGAAAATGGGTGGTAACGCGGATCACAATCCGTCCCTGGGGAGGGGCGGATTTTTTGCGTTTTGGGTACAAAAGCGTCAAGATATCTAGGGGGAAGAAAAGATGAAATCACTATCGAAAAGCCACGTATTTTTCGTGGGACTCATGCTTTTTTCGTTATTTTTTGGCGCGGGGAACTTAATCTTTCCGCCGATATTGGGGCAGCAGGCGGGAGACAACTTCGCCGTCGCCATCCTGGGCTTCATTGTAACCGGCGTTGGCTTGCCGCTGCTCGCCGTCATCGCGATTGCCATGACAGGCCGTGACGTGCAGCATCTCGCGGGCCGGGTACATCCGAAGTTCGGCATCCTGTTCGCCATTATCGCCTACTTGTCGATCGGCCCTTTTATGGGAATTCCGCGCGTAGCGAATGTGTCCTTCGAAATGGGGATTCGTCCCTTTCTTCCCGAGCCGCTCCAAGCAGACGGTTGGGTGCTGCTGGCTTATACGCTCGCGTTCTTTGTTCTCGTCTATTGGCTCTGCTTGAATCCATCCAAATTGGTGGATCGCGTCGGGAAGATTCTTACGCCCTTGCTCCTCCTCTCCATCGCGGCGCTGTTCATCTCCGCGATGATGAGCCCGCTTGGAGAAGCGCAGCCTGCGATTAAGGAATATGCGACGTCGCCCGGCGTCAAAGGATTTATGGAGGGCTATCTGACGCTCGATACGATCGCCGCGCTCGCGTTCGGCATCATCGTCATTAACTCGATTCGCGATCAAGGCGTTCAGGACAAACGCGCGATCACGAAATCCGCGATTCAAGCCGCCCTCATCGCGGGCTTGGGCTTGTCGCTCGTCTATGCGGCGCTGGGATGGCTCGGAGTGACGAGTGTAACCGAGTTCGGCTATGCCCAAAACGGAGGGCAGCTGTTGACGCAAATCGTCCAAAAAATATTTGGACAGTCCGGATTACTGTTGTTGGCCGTCATTGTGACGCTCGCCTGCCTGACGACCTGCATCGGGCTCGTATCGGCGTGCAGCCAGTATTTTTCGACCTTATTCGGCCGGCTCAGTTATAATCAAGTCGCATTTTTGACCTGCCTAGTGGGCTTGTTGGTAGCCAATCTGGGGTTGAATACTATTCTGTCGGTATCTGTTCCGGTGCTGCTGGTCATCTACCCTGTAGCGATTGTGCTGCTGTTGATGTCCTTGGGCCACAGCTTGTTCGGCGGGAGCCCGTCCGTCTATGCCGGTGCGCTTATCGGCACCGTGCTCATCAGCTTATTTGACGGGTTGAAGGAGGCCAAAGTCCCGGTAGAACAGGTTACGGAGTGGCTCGGGTACCTTCCTCTGTATAAGCAGGGAATCGGCTGGGTCATTCCGGCGGCAGCAGGCGGCATTATCGGCTGGCTGATTGGATGGGCCATCGGAGCGATCTGGAATCGCGGACAGGCCGGCGCCCCGGCTTCGCAATACAAAAAGTAAGTTGCAGCAGTCATCCAAATACAAGACAGCAGCTTCTGACAAAGCCGGCGCCATGCCGGCTTTTTTGATTTGGGCTTTAGCCAGTTGAGTGCGTGAAACGCACGAAACAAAAAACCACCCGCTATGCGGGTGGAGGGATCGAGGGTTTGACCAACAAGACCATCCCGATAAAATTGAGATGTTCAGGCTCAATGAAAGGAATGGTCTTAGATGGCAAACAAGAACTATAGTCTAGCTCACACAAAGTGGATGTGCAAATACCACATTGTATTCACCCCGAAGTATAGACGGAAAGAGATCTGTAATCAAGTGAGGAAAGATTTGATCGAAATCTTCAAACGTTTATGTAAATACAAGGGAGTGGATATATTAGAAGGTCACATGATGCCAGATCATGTACATATGTTAGTAGCGATTCCACCAAAAATCTCAGTATCATCATTTATGGGAGATCTGAAGGGAAAAA
>NZ_LDIG01000108.1 GCF_015845845.1 Paenibacillus dendritiformis | reverse complement strand
TGCGTAGATATGGCTAACGATACGGACACGATTGAGATTCGTGAGTTATCTGATGAGGGAGACGTTATTCGAACCTTGTTCCATGGGATCATCTCCGATATTGCGGTTAAGGTCGTTAGGGGCTTCTATCGTCTGGAGATAGAGGCGGTATCTCATTCCTATCGTCTTGACATAAAGCCGAAAACCCGCTCCTTTCAGAATCATAAAATGCGGTACGAGGAATTGGTTCAGCATATTCTGTCCGATTACCCTGGCTCCGACTTTATTGATTTGACGTTCAACAATGCGCCGCTGGATCAATTTACTGTTCAGTATCAGGAAACCGACTGGCAATTCCTCAAACGTATGGTTTCCCGATTCGGGACCGTTCTTATTCCGGAGGTAGCGGCCGATTCTCCGAAGCTCTGGGTCGGATTGCCTGAGGGCAAACCCGATTCTCTCCGCAATACGAACTATCAGGTGCTGCGAACACTAAATAATTATGGGCAGAAGGAAGATGGCGTCACTAGTTACTTGATTGTAACGAAACGTTATTATAATCTTGGAGATCGGATTCTATTCAAGAACAAGCCACTGATTGTTACCGGTTGCACATCCCTTCTAAATGAGGGTATGCTCACCCATGAATATATTTTACAAGCCGAAGCAGATAGCCGTTGGCAACCGATATGGAACGAGTCTATTCGAGGCGCATCCCTTGCAGGAAAAGTAATAGACGCCGCGAAAGATAAAGTGAAGATCCATTTGAATATAGACGATGTGCAGACAAAAGAGGATGCATGCTGGTTTCCTTATTCTTCTCCCTATGTGGCAGAAGGAAAGACAGGCCTATATTGTATGCCGCAGATTGGCGACTCTGTCCAGTTGTATATCCCGAATTATCGGGAGGAAGAAGCCTTTGTCCGCTCCTCTTTTCGTCAAGAGGGGAATTCTCCGAAGCTGGGCAACCCTAGTGTGAAATATTGGGGCAATCCCCTCGGGAAGGAAATTAAGTTCAGCGGCAATGAGCTAAGGATGACGGCCCAGGAGAACCATGTTTTTGTGAAGCTGCATGACAACAAAGGCATTGAGCTTCATAGCAAGGACGCTATCGTTGTCCACTCGGACAGAGAAATAGTGCTTGATGCTGGCAGGTTAGACATGCGGGCCAAAGAGGCAGTCTATCTCTTGAGCGGATCGAGTAGTATTGTGTTGGATGGGGATACAGATGTTAAGGCTGGACAGGTGATTGTAAAGGGCATTGCAAAGTCTCCAGTGCGTGTGGAGCAGCCTGATTCACCGGCAGGAAAGGGAAGCGCACAAAACGGAAAGCCTTTAAAGAGCAGTACAGAATTGGCGCTGCATGCACTTGCCTTGATCCCAGGTATCGGAAACGCAGCCGTGTTAGGAGCGAAAACGATAGCCGCAACTGGAGGGAGCACTTCTCATTTGCCGAGAAACAAAACGGGCAAATCGAACTCTGTTGCAGATTACTCCAAGGCGGCTATTTCCATGATGGGCAGCATTCCAAGTCCATTGCCAGCCACCAAAACAATATCAATTAATAATCCAAAAGATGCATCAGAATTAATAACAATGACAAAAGCGATGCAATTGAGCAAAGTGTTCACGTCAGCACGTGGACTCCCAAATCAGTTACCCGCAGAGGATTTGGTAGAGAAACTCAAATTGTCGATGAAGTTATGGGCGATATCAGAAAAGGGGAGAGAAAACCTTGTAGGAAGTTCAGTAATGGGTACTGGACCATTGGGTAATAGTAATTGGCAAAGCCAACCAGCGAAAAAAGATTTTATAGACGAGTATTTAGTTGATCCACTTATAGAATTTTTCACTGGTGAAAAGCCCGGAGTAAAAACGCAGGGCCAAAAAGCGCTAGAAGCTCAATTAATTACTATGCAAATGCAGCAACAAATGGTTCTAACTGAACTCTCGTCTGATTTCCAGGCTGCTATGCGTGGTGCAGCAAGTGCTGAAAGGATAGCTGAAGTAACATCGATAGGAACACCTAAAATAAATAATGGTAAAAGTACAATTGGACAGGTTCAAAAAGTGCAAAGCAGAGCTGGGGGGACGGGTAATCCTGTTGGTAACTTCGCGGGTAAAATTAACGCTGAAAACATACCTAATATGTCCAAGCAAGAAATCTTAGATAGCTTGCCGAAGGACTGGAAGTATACTGATAACAATGGTTTCATTCATATTAGAGATGCTAATGGAAACATTCGAATGAAGATCGACCCACCTGATAAGGTTACAAAGTATGACCATGTTCATTTGTTTGATGAAAGTGGTAACCCAATTGATGTAAATCTGAATGTTGTTGACAGAAAAAGTCCTGATGCTCATATCCCATATAAAAAATGAGGTGACAAACGTGAAAGCAGAGAAAATCCTAAACGAAATTGAAGCACTGCACTATTGGGATGCTCGAGTATTAAAATTTGATTCAAGTTTTTTTGGTGATGAAATAACTCTTGTGTTTGAGGACACAGAGTTTAACGTCAAGTTATCCTTTATGGGGTGTTCAAAATTTTCCTTTGTTACAAGTGCCGATGATAGGACAAAACCTATAAGAGAGTTGGCTAGACCACAAATTCCCTATTTTCTTCAAGATATCGAGGTTACAGATGTTCAGAGTGAAGGTCATAGTTTATTGAACTGCAAAATTTTAATGCCCCCTCTTAACACAGAAATACTTTGTAATTCAATTTCAATTGAAAAGATGTAGGGTTAAAACCTTGATTGGCTTCATGCCTTTCAAGGTTTCTTTTTGGGGGCTACCCAGTGCCGAATGAAACCATAATTCAACCAATAACATATATAACCCATGTAATACCCGTATAAAGATTTCGTCATTTTGTTTATACGCTCATAAATGCTTGATTTTTATATCCTAAATAATGCTATTCCGTTACATTGAACAGGTCGATTATGGTCAGATACCACCATGATTGACATGTTTTTTACTTTCTTCCCTTTCTCTCAGTTTTTTAAAATCAAATGTAACTCCTGAATCCGTGAAATGAAATCATAGAAAAGTTAGAAAATGAGCCGCCGGTAAAGTAAAATAAGGAAAAAGGGAAGAATTCCCGTATTTCTTTAACTCACCCCGGAGGTGCCATTGATGAAACCCGTACGTTTTCAACTGGATCAGTCCGTGGAGATGCTGATGTAACCGTCAAGTACTTTTGAGCAGATTCCGCTAAATAATTTTCAACACCTAGACATTTCCAAATATGGTTTCTCGATGCTTGAGGCGAAAGCTGTCTCCACTCATCTTTATGACCTCACTCTTATGCAAGATCCGATCGAGAATGGCTGTCGTGATGGCCGGATC
>NZ_LDIG01000107.1 GCF_015845845.1 Paenibacillus dendritiformis | reverse complement strand
TAATTAAACTAACATTGGACTGTAATAAGTCGACATGGGATCTCCTTCAGTTGATTCGCATCTATGCGGAAAAACCATGGGAAAATTTGATCGCTGCACTCAACCGCAAGCCGACCCGAACATCTAGGGGACGACCAAAGCGAAATGGGAGACGTCCGAAAAAGGCAACGAAGTCGATGAAACCGAAACTGATTGTGAGGTAATGACAAACGAAAAATACTTTTACATATAATGGATAACGCGCAGGGTCTATTTCCAGCTCGACTTTTTTAGACTTAGCGCGGACATTGCAGATGTAAATATATATCATATATTGATGTTAATTGAAATTAGATTATGAACTAACCGCTCGATGCAACGCTAGTGGTATTTTAGCAGGAATTCCATCCAATAGCGCACCAAATAACGAAAATTGCTGCATTGGCGCAGGATTTTACTGGCTCATCATCTTCTGCCGCTTTTCCGGCTTCCATTTTATCCGCCTGTATCCGCCGCCGTTTTCCCGCTTCCGCCTTCTCTGACAGCCCCTTCGCTCCCTGCTCATCATCCCGCAAGATATCGCGCCGGTGTGCGACACGTCCTGCAATTCATGCGGAATATCGCTCCGGTGTGCGACACATCCTGCAACTCATATGGAATATCGCTCCGGGGCCGCGGGCCGGGAAGTCCTGCGGGCGTTCGACGCAGCCCCCAGCTATACGTATTGCTTCATCCAGCCGGCAATCCGGTTCAGCCGCTCTACGCGCAGCTCGGGATGCCCGTTGCGCGACAGATCGTGATTGGCGCCCGGGAACCGCACCAACTGGGTCGTCTTGCCCAGGCGCTTCAGGGCCACATAAAGCTGCTCGGCTTGCTCGATAGGGCAGCGCAAATCGTCTTCTCCGTGCAGAATAAGCAGCGGCGTCTGCACTTCGTTCACATAAGCGAGCGGCGAATGCTTCCACAACTTCTCTGGATCCTCCCAAGGCTGGGCGCAGATCTGATACTCGGTGAAATAATAGCCGATATCGCTGACGCCATAGAAAGAGAACCAGTTCGAGATCGAGCGCTGAGTGACGGCGCCCTTGAAGCGGTTCGTATGGCCGACAATCCAGTTGGTCATGAAGCCGCCGTAGCTGCCGCCGGTGACGCCAAGCCGCCCTTCATCCACGAAATCGTAGCGGGCAATGGCCTGATCCAGCATCTCCATAATATCCTCGTAATCCTTCCCGCCGTAATCTCCGCGGCAGGCATCGACGAACTTCTGTCCGTAGCCGTGGCTGCCGCGCGGGTTCGAATACAGAACCGCATAGCCCTGGGCGACAAGCAGTTGGAATTCATGCATGAACGAATTCGCGTACATCGTATGCGGCCCGCCGTGAATCTCGACGATGGTCGGCACCTTCTCGCCCGCAGACACTCCTGACGGCTTCATTATCCACGCCTGCACCTTCCAGCCGTCGGAGGTCTCGACCCAGAACGATTCCGGCCGGCTCAGCTTCAGCTCCGCCAGGAAGTCTTCGTTCGGGGCGGCCAGCCGGCGCTCTTCGCCCGTACGCGTATCCATGACGAACAGCTCTCCCGGCTGCAGCGGATCGGCCGCGATGAAGACGATCCGCTGCCCGTCCTTCGTCGCGGTGAATTGGGTAATCTCCCGATCGCCAGAGATCAGCACCTCATATCCACCCTCCAGCGGGAAGCGTGCGAGCTGAACGCTGCCTTCCGCCGAGATGAGCGAGTATACGGCGGAGCCGTCCGGGGTGAACACGGGAGCCGAAGAGCCTCCGGCCTTCATGTCGGTCACGGCCGCGTTGCCGAGATACAAATCGAGATCGGCGGTTACGCATACGGCGGCGCCCCCCGCGGCCGGTACGGTATAGAGGCGGATCAAGGTCGCGTTCTCATATTGGCGGTCATGGCCGAAGAATGCGATCGTTTGCCCGTCAGGCGAGAAGGCGAGCTTCCCAACGACAAGACCGGACTCCGTGACGCGGCGGCAAGCGCCGTCCTCGCAGTTCACGACGAAGATGTCTTGCGTGAAGACGAGATCCGGATCGACCGCTTCATCCTCGACACGCTTGGCGGAGAAGGCGGCATGAACGCCGTCCGGCGACCAGACGAAATCATGAATATCATAATCTCCGGAAGTCAATTGAACGGTCGAGCCCGATGCGGGATGAAATACAAATAAATGCGTGCGCTTGCCGTCAAGCAATCCTTTGCCGTCCGCCTTGCATTTCAGGCGGTCGACGACGAGCGCCTGCTTGCCAGGCTTCTTCTCGCCGTCTTCCTGCTGCTCCTTCTGTTCGCTCTTGGCCGGATCGATGCTCGATGTATACAACAGGCGGGAACCGTCCGGCGACCAGGCAAATGCGCTGACGCCGAACTCCGCGTCCGTTATGGCTTCCGCTTCGCCCCCATCGGCCGCCATCGTCCAGATCTGCTGGTGCTTCCCCTTCTTGCGCAGGAACGCCAGCTTCGTCCCGTCCGGCGACCAGACAGGCGCGCTGTCCTGCTCCCCGTTCGTAAATGCCTTGCTCTTCGTTCCGTCTGCTGCCGTGATATGTATGCGGGAGCGGTATCCGCTCTTTTCCTCATTGACCTGTCTCGCTACATATGCAATCGTTCCGTCCTGCGGATTGACGGCCGGATCGCTTAACCATACGAACCGGTATAAATCTTCCGCTGTGATGGCGCGCTGCTCCATCGTAACACCTCCCATGATTGATATACCTAGTATGGCATTCCTTCCCTGCACAAGACAAGTCCAAGACGGCCAAGTTCCGCGGGCAGATTGCCGGGGACCGGCAGGTTCCCCTTCGATTCGTTCGCAACCGGATGCTTGCCGCCTCGCTTCCCGTTGATTGGGCTCCTTCCGGACTGAATTAGCGCCCTTTCTCCTGCCCGCTTCCCGCTCTCCCCGTCGCGGCCGGCCACGTCCAAATTGTGCATCTCTCCCGTCTTAGCTGCCCTTGCCGCCTCCTCTGCCCCTGCATACTCTATTCAATGACTCTACTCTTCTATAAAGGCGGTGTTTTAGGATGGATTGGCACTATTACCAGCCCGTATTCGCCTCGGATTCGGCGCCGGAGCTGCCGCAACTTTTTATGACGCATGGAGCCTGGTCCGGCCATCGCCGGTTCGCGTACGATCTGGTCCGCTTCGCCCGGCCCCGCATCATCGTGGAATTGGGCACCTTGTACGGCACCTCGTTCTTCGCCTTCTGCCAGGCGGTGAAAGACGGACAACTGAACTCCCACTGCTTCGCCATCGATTCGTGGATGGGCGATCCGCATGTCGGCGTCTATAACGATAGCGTCTTTCATGCGGTTCAGGCCGTTACGGACCGAGAATTTCCGAATATCGGCGTCCTGGTGCGGAGCGACTTCAACGGAGCGGCGAAATATTTCGCCGACGGATACATCGACATCCTGCATATTGACGGTTATCACACCTACGAAGCGGTTCGCAATGACTATATAAACTGGCTTCCGAAGCTGGCCCGGAACGGAATCGTATTGTTCCATGACATCGCCATCCGCATGGGGGATTTCGGCGTTTACCGACTGTGGGAAGAGCTTCAGATGCATCCCCATATCACATTTACTCATTCATGCGGACTCGGCGTCCTGTTCCCAAAAGGATGTTCCCCCGAATGGCTTCCGCTGATCGGTAACCCGGAAGCGCTTGTGGCGAATTATGCAGCGGGACAAGCGTAGATGAACTCCTGTCGCGATTGCCCGTCCCGCTGCGGCAACAGCCAATCTGTTCAAGGAGGGCCGGATTGATGAATACGATCCCGAATCTTTTCTATCACCGGACGCGAGATTGGGCTGCCGGTTACGCCTATGATCTCTCATTGCTTCAAGAGAGGTACAAAATCATTTACCCGGAGGAAACCGTCGTCTTGCCTGCCCCCAAAGGGGTGGACGTGCCCCGTTGGCCGCCGCTATGCCACACCGATGAGGCCTTCGTGGCGGTCATCCCGGAAGGAAGAGTCATGACCGGGTGCGGGTACGTTGTTACCCCCGACCATCGCCGGCTTCTTGACGTGGAACTTGCCTATCCCTATCCGTTCATCGAGCTTCCTCCGCCCCAATATACAACAGAAACCGTGGCCACGTTGTTATGGGGCTGGAATATTCCCGGCTTTGCCTCTACACAGGCCATTTTCGGGCATTGGTTTTTTGATATTTTGCCCCGAATTCATCTGCTGGAGCAGAGCGGAATCGCTATCGATAAATATTTGATCGGCCAACTGACTCATCCATTTCAATATGAATCGCTGCAAATGCTCGGTTTTCCAATGGATAAATTAATTCAAGTCGACCGGAACGACTTCCATCTGGTCGCGCGCAAGCTGGTCGTGCCAGCCGTCCCGTTCGTTCTGGGCGGATGTCCCCGCTGGGCCAGTCAGTTCATCCGCTCCCGTCTGAAAGACGCACATTCGATACCTCCCCGTCCCGGCTATGAGCGAATATATGTCAGCCGGCAGGATGCGCACGTGCGTCACGTCATCAATGAAGAGGAAGTGATGCAAGTACTGGCCGAAAAGGGCTTTGTCCGCATTGTGCTCACGCCGCTGTCCATGGCGGATAAAATATCCATCTACTCTTCCGCTCAGGTTATCGTCTCTCCGTTCGGAAGCGGAAGCATTAATACCGCGTTTTGCAATCCAGGCTCTACCTTGTTCGAACTGACGCCTGTAACGGTTATGGATGGTTACTTCTGGAAAATAAGCAATCACGCCGGGATGAATTACTACGAGGTGCTCTGTGATATCGAGCAGCCGCCGAAGCCGCTCGGCGGCGCTGACAACCTGATCGTAGACATTGACAAGCTGAAGCGCGTGCTTCATATGGCAGGCATTTAGCCGCGCCCCATCAGAAGTGCCGCTGTAAGGGAGCCTCTCATTCTCTCTAGCGGCACAAGCCCGAAACAATCAAAACCACCCGTCCAACGGGTGGTTTGCACTTGGGGTATAACCCCCTGTTGCCAAACTGCGCCTAAAGACGCTAGCCTTACAATAAAATTGTTCAGGCTCAGTGTAACTTGTCACTTTCACTTACCAGTTAAACTGGTTTACTTCTTCTTGCTACTGTTTCTGTTGAACGGATCTTCATACTCTTTCACACTCAGTTTATCAACTGCTTGGTCATGTGCTTCCTGTTCACGTATATATTTTGCGACAGTTGCTTCGTTTAAGCCTACTGTGCTGACGTAGTAGCCCTCCGCCCAAAATTTCCGATTGCCATATTTATACTTCAGGCTGGCATGCTTCTCGAA
>NZ_LDIG01000106.1 GCF_015845845.1 Paenibacillus dendritiformis | reverse complement strand
ATGCCAGACAAACGAAGCTCCGCTTCGGAAGACATAGTCCATGGTTTCAGACATTCCAGCGCATTTACGGGACCTTGTCGGGATAATAGATTGCGAACCTATGTTTCCGTTCAAGCTTTGCACAAGGGAAGCTTTGTTTCGTGATGTCTTTTTCAAGTGAATCGAGTCATCACCTCTGCTTTCTGCGCCTATCGTTACAGCTGATAGTGATGGTTCTCTTATTCGTAACCCTTTCACGGATTCAGGTAACAGCAAAAAGGTACTGGTCCGCAACCAATGTTTGGCTTCCTTGAGCCATCCGAATAATTTGGCCCGCAACATCTCAAGCTAAAGCCAAATCTTCCATGCCCCGCGCTCCGGAGACAATAATCTTCAGTGTGGCTGGAGCAGATGATGGATACGGCCCGGACAAGGAGGAACATCATATGTTGAAACCCCGCCATTGGGTAGGCATTGCCGCTCTGGGAACGGCAGTTCTGGCCATACCGTTGCTGTGGTCCGGAAACCGCGCTCCGGTGGAGAACGGACGTACTGCCGCGATGCAGGAAACTCATATCAAAAATCAGGTCCTTCAACAGGATATGCGCTTCACGGAGCGCTTGTTCGCCATGGACGCCCGCAGAGACATCGATGCGGCCCTTGAAGAGTGGCACGGGCAAACATCGAAGCAGATGAATACGCTCGCCGAGGAATTCATTCAAGCGCATCCCCATTTCGCTTATATGAAATGGATCGATTTTGGCAAGGGGACGGAATGGGTCAAAGGGAAACTGCCGCAGGATACGACGCGAACTGGCAATCAAAAGCTGACGGAGCAGTTGAAGATCGCCGAATCGTCCGTCAAAAAGCAGCAATCGTACGTATCCCCGCAGGTGACCCTCCAAGGCAAGCATCATATCGTCATGGGGATACCGGCCCCCGGCAAGAAGCATGCCATCGTGGCTCTCGTGAATCAGCATGTCATTCAGACCGTGCGCAAGCTTCAGCAGAAAAATTTGCGCCTCGTCCCTTATCCGCCCGAATCCAAGTTCCGGGTCAAATCCGTGGATGCCGAGTCGATGCGGGATGTGAAGGTGAAGGATGGCGAAGACAATGCCGGAACGAGCCATTACTATGAGAACGAAGTCGTGGTGCGGTTCCGGGACGAGCCGACGGCGGATGCGTTGAAGCGCATGATGCGGGAGACCGGAAGCGAACAGCCGCGCAAGCACAGGATCGGAGCCACTTATGTGTTCCGCTCCCATTGGATGACCGCGGAACAAATGACTCAATATTTCGCCCAATACGATCCGCTGTATGTCGAGCCCCATTTTTTGTACATGACGAACGGGGAGAACCGCCCAACCAGCGTATTGCCGTTTGTCGGCAACGAGCCGGCCGGCGTGGCGGTCGAAGAACCGAACGACATCTTGTACAAGCCCTATCAATGGAACTTGCCCAGCATTCAGACGAACCGGGGCTGGTCCATCAGCAAAGGGGCGGACAATGTCATCATCGGGATCGTCGATACCGGGGTCGATTTGAAGCATCATGATCTGAAGGGCCGGCTGCTGAACGGCTATAATGTGTTCGATCCGGGGGCTCCGCCGCAGGACGATGTCGGCCACGGGACCCATGTGGCCGGCATTATCGGAGCCAATGTGAATAATCGGGAAGGCGTCGCAGGCATGACCTGGACGAATCCGATCCTGCCGGTCAAGGCGCTGGACAGCACCGGTTCAGGAACGACCTATTCGGTCGCGGAAGGGATTATTTGGGCCACCGATAACGGAGCCAAGGTCATTAACCTGAGCCTTGGCAACTATGTGGACGGGGCCTTTCTCCATGATGCCGTCAAATACGCCTTCGATCGCGATGTCGTACTCATTGCCGCGACCGGCAACGATAACACGAAGCGCCCGGGCTACCCGGCAGCATACCCCGAAGTCTTCGCCGTCTCTGCGACCGACGCCAATGACAAGCGCGCTTCTTATTCCAATTACGGCAATTACGTCGATGTCGTGGCCCCCGGAACCTCGATCGCCAGCACCTACCCGAACAATCAATATGCCGCCTTGTCAGGCACGTCCATGGCCTCTCCGCATGTGACGGCGCTGGCGGCGCTGATTCGTTCGATCAACCCCGGGCTCAAAAATACCGAGGTGTACGAGATTATGCGCCAGAGCGCTACGGATCTCGGCACGCCAGGCAAGGACATCGATTTCGGCTACGGAAAAATCGATGTCGCCCGCGCGTTGAGCATGGCGGAGCAGGGCAACTCCTCCCTGTCCCTGTACCCGCAAAACATCGAGCGCAAGCTGAACCGCTTCATCTCCCGCTTCATCGGCATGTAAAAATGTAAAACACCCGCAGGATATCCCTGCGGGTGTGTTCGTATAATTCATGAAAAGTTGCAGCTACGGAAAGCTTGCCATAAGCCGGGTTCTGTACTCATCGTGGTATCGCGGGGGCAACCCTTCCACTACTAAGCGACAATCATCTATCTAGGCTGTGCATTGCTGCACCGCTCAAGCGACCAACCCAGACGCGCCTCGGGCCGAGGCTGCCTGTACAGACAGGCATGCGTCCCATTAGGTCTTGCTCCAGATGGGGTTTACCAGGAACGAAGTCACCAGCGTTCCTCGTGGTCTCTTACACCACGGTTCCACCCTTGCCTGTGCCGTCATGAAGACGGCCATCGGCGGTCCATTTCTGTGGCACTATCCTTCAGCTTGCGCTGACTGGACGTTATCCAGCATCCTTGCCCTATGGAGCCCGGACTTTCCTCTCGTGACGCAAGTCACCAGCGATTGTCTGTCAAACTTTCCGACAACAATCGTTAGTATACTAGGTTCCGGCCAGAAACTCAACCAGTAAGTTTTACATAAATTGAAACGGTTCGGTATTTACGGAGGAAGCATGGAAGACCGTCTTCACGCCCTGCTTGTCAGCGGCCTGCTGCAGGCGCGAAGCGACATCCTCCTTCATCATCTTCTCGGCGTTATGCCCCGGATCGATGATGGCGAGACCCGCAGCCAGGGCATCTTGCGCCGTATGATAATCGATATCGCCGGTGACGAGGACGTCGGCACCGTGCAACAGCGCATGCCGCACATAGCGGGAGCCGGAGCCGCCCAGCACGGCGATCTTCTTCACTTCGCGATTCAGGCTTCCTACGACGCGCACATGCGGCACGTCGAAAGCCTTCTTCACCTGCTCGGCAAAGGCTTGCAGTGTCAAAGGAGCCGGCAGCTTGCCCACCCGGCCAAGTCCATAAACCGTCCCTTTCAGATCGACCGGATACAGATCATAGGCCACCTCCTCGTAGGGATGGGCCTTGAACATCGCCTGCAGCACCCGGCCGCGGCGCGACTTCGGAACGATCGTCTCGATGCGCACTTCCTCGACGGACTCCAGCTTCCCGGATTCGCCGATGAACGGGTTGGTTCCCTCCTGCGGCCGGAACGTTCCCGTTCCCGGCTGCGAGAAACTGCAATGGCTGTACGCCCCGATATGACCGGCCCCGGCATCCAGGATCGCCATCCGCACCGAATCGGCATGGGTGGTCGGCACGAAGACGACCAGCTTCTGCAGCGGCTCCTCGTGAAGCTTCTCCAGCACCTCCACCTCGGCGAGTTGAAGCCGATCGGCCATCAGATCGTTCATCCCGCCCGGAGCAACATCATAGTTCGTATGAGAAATGTAGACCGCGATATCATGCTTGATCAGCTTCTCCATCAGTTTGCCGGCCGGCGTGTCGGTCTGCAAGTGGGGAAGCGGCCGATAAATAATGGCGTGATGGGCAATAATCAGTTCCGCCTCCAGCCGTATCGCCTCATCGACGACCTCTTCGGTCACGTCCAGGGCCACAAGCACCCGGGACACCTTTTTGTTCAGCGTGCCCAATTGCAGGCCGATGCGGTCCTCGGGAACCGCCATCGATTTGGGAGCGAGCTGCTCCATCCATTGAATTACGGTTTGCGCGTGTGCATACATGCCAATATCGCCTCCAATTGTGCCAGGCTGTCCGCGAACATCGCGCGGCGCTGTCTGGCTTCTTTCGTCGCAGCCTGCTCCATCGTGCGCAGAATGCGCTCTCTTTTGCGAACTTCCAGCCGCCACTTCTTCATGAACTCCGGCGTTGGCGCTGCCGACAGCATCGGGCCGAGCTGCACCAGCCATTCCTCCGTCAATGTCACCTGCGCGTTCAACTCGCGGGGAGCGTACAAGCGTCGATCATGCTGTACGGCCTCTTCCATGCTGCGCGCGCGTTCGGCCAGCAGCACCTCATACAGCTTGCCGTCTTCCTCGATCAAAGCTTCCTCCATCAGATTCCAGCCTTCCCGGCGCAGCCAGGCTCTGACATGGGCCTCGCCGACATTCGGCTGCAGCACCAAGCGGGCCACTCCCGCCAGCTTTGCCGGATCGGCCGACAAGATCTGTACGATCAGCCCGCCGCCCATGCCCGCGATCGAGATGACATCGACCTCGCCGGGCGAGATGACGGCCAATCCGTCTCCCCGCCGCACGCTTACCCGATCACTTAACCGGGCGCCTTCAATCTGACGGCAGGCCGCCTCATAGGGCCCTTGATTCACCTCGCCGGCCACCGCCAGCTCAATTCGTTGTTGTTCCGCCAAATAGGCCGGCAGCAATGCATGATCCGAGCCGATATCGGCCAGACGGCTTCCCGCCGGCACCCAATCAGCGATCTGCTGCAGCCGCTTGGACAGTTTGATGTTCACGTATCCATTTCACCCACTGTTTTCTGAAATAAAAAGCACTACACCATAAGATGATCCATTTTCCCAACAGGAAGGACAGCAGCTCTTGATCCGATGCCAGTTGACTCCATGGGCGAGCCGCAGCCCAGACTGCCTCCGGCATGAACCACAGTCCGGCGGAGGCGATCAGAAGGCCTGCCGCGACCCTCGGAGACAGGCGGTGTACCGCCCATGCCATCCAGACGAACAAGCCGCTCTCCGGCAGCCACAGCCATTGGCTCTCGCCTAGGGTCAGATCCGGCATCACGATCCGGAGGACGCAGCCGTAAGCGGCCGCGGCATGCAGCCAGCCCGCTCCCTGCATCAGCCCGGAACGAGCCGGCATGCCGCACAGCATCCAGAGAAGCGCAGAGGCAACGAGCCAGACCGCGGTCGGCAGCCACCAGGCGGTCCATCCCTGGGCCTGCAGCACAAGCCAGCCGCCTCCGGACAGCGTCAAGCAAGCCATCAGCGCCCGGCCGCGCGACCTCCGCAGGCTCGTCTTCCGGCTCGACCATGCCAAGGCGGCCAGCAGGAGCGCAGGGGCCGCAATGACGCTAATTTGCATTGGGGCCGCAAAAGCGGTAAAATGAATTCCGATAATACAAAACAATACAAAAATGATAAAAACAACCATCCAAGTCGTTGGCCGCGAGGAGGCGATACGATCCGGCCAGGAACGAACGGTCTCACTCGATCCTTCCTCCTGCGCATCCAGGGGCACATCGTACAGCTGCGCCAGGAAATTGCAATAGGCTGCAGGCAGCAGCCGGTTGTTCCGCCAGCGGGCGATCTCCTGGGCCATCCATTGGCGTTGCTGAGGATCCATTGCCTGTACACCTCCAGGAACGTCATGCCGCCGTCCTGCCTTGCAGGCAGATTGGCCGAGGACAGCGGCTCCTAAGCTGCTTCCTCTATGCAAAAGACCTTCGTCACGCCGGCAAGGGCGTCGGAAGGTCTCTTGCACACCATTATTCTAGGAAATCTTTTAACCGCTTGCTGCGGCTTGGGTGACGCAGCTTGCGGAGAGCCTTCGCCTCGATTTGACGAATCCGCTCGCGCGTAACGCCAAAGACTTTGCCGACTTCTTCTAGCGTTCTCGTCCGGCCGTCGTCCAGGCCGAAGCGCAGGCGAAGCACATTTTCCTCGCGCTCGGTGAGCGTGTCAAGCACATCCTCCAACTGCTCCTTCAGCAGCTCGTACGCGGCTGCGTCCGCCGGAGCCAGAGCTTCCTGATCCTCGATGAAATCGCCCAGATGCGAGTCGTCCTCTTCGCCGATTGGCGTCTCCAAGGATACCGGCTCCTGTGCGATCTTCATAATCTCGCGCACCTTCTCTACGCTCAATTCCATCTCGGCCGCAATCTCTTCCGGCGTCGGTTCGCGCCCCAGCTCCTGAAGCAGTTGACGAGATACGCGAACCAGCTTGTTGATCGTCTCGACCATATGAACCGGAATCCGGATCGTGCGCGCCTGATCCGCGATCGCCCGGGTAATCGCTTGGCGAATCCACCAGGTCGCATAGGTGCTGAATTTATATCCTTTGCTGTGGTCGAATTTCTCCACCGCTTTGATAAGCCCCATATTTCCTTCTTGAATCAGATCCAGGAACAGCATGCCTCTCCCGACATAACGCTTGGCAATGCTGACGACCAGCCGCAGATTGGCCTCGGTCAAGCGCTTCTTCGCTTCCGAATCGCCCTGCTCAATCCGCTTGGCAAGTTCAATTTCCTCTTCGGCCGACAAGAGCGGAACACGGCCGATCTCTTTAAGGTACATCCGAACCGGGTCATTGATTTTGATGCCCGGCGGCAGAGACAGATCATCATCAAAATGAAAATCGTCCGAATCATCATTATCGCGGTCGTTGGCACGAACGCCCATTTCATCATCGGCTTCACTTACTTCAATACCCAGATCGGAGAGCTGCTCGTAGAACTCATCCATTTGTTCCGGGTCTTGGTCGAACGTCGCCATTTTCTCGGCTATCTCTTTGTAGCTGAGCGATCCTCGCTTTTTGCCGAGTTCAATCAACTGGTCCTTCGCCTGTTCCAGCGCCGTTTCCGTTTCAAGTCCAGTATGTTGATCATTCGCCATTTTCCGACTCCCTCCTCCCTAGAATCCTCCGCCTGCTACCGCTTCAGTTCTTGCTCTAGGGCTATAATTTCTTGTGCGATTTGCGCCGCGCGCAATACTTCGCCGGAACGTTCCGCTTGCACCATTTCTTCTCTTTTGCGCTCGATCTCGCGCTGTCTGGGCACTTTAAGAATCTGCATAATATAATCATCCAGCAGCTCGGTATCATAACGAAGAGATACTTCGGAGAGCGATATGGAGGCAGCGACTTTCTCCAAGCGTTCGTCATGCAATGTTGCCAGGAACCGGCTGAAATCCGGCTCCTTGCCTTGCGCGTAATAAGCATATAGATAAGCGGCAAGTGCCGCATGATCATCTACGTTAAACCGATCACCAAGATGCCGCTCCACGTAATCGGCAACCTCGATATCCTGGAACATGAGAGCCAGCAGGCTCCGCTCCGCATAGACATAGGCCGGGCGCAGCGCAGGCTGGGCAATGGTACGCTTATCATTTCTACCATTATTCCACCAATTGTCGTGATTATCCCCGTGCCCGTTCATTTTTTGCCGCTGTCTTATCGTGGCGCACTCCTGCTTGAGCGCGTCGAACGACGACTCGCCCTGCAAATCAAGCTGCTGCGCCAGCTCCTTCAAATGAAGCTCGCGTTCCACCGGCGATTCAACCGCCGCTATGACGCGCATCGCTTCATCCTTGAAGCGCCGCTTCCCGTCATCCTCTAGCAGTATATGATTCCTCCGCAAAGAAATAAGCTTGAATTTCGTAGGAGTGACCGCCGCTGCCGTTACGGCATGACGGAACCGTTCGGCGCCATGCGCCTTAATGAAGTCGTCGGGATCCATCCGGTCGGGAATCATGGCTACCGCAACGTGAAGCCCTGCCTCCTCCAGCATCGGGATCGCCTTCATCGCCGCGGCTTGTCCGGCATCATCGCCGTCGTAGCACAATGTCACGCTGTCCGCCATCCGCTTCATCAGGGTAATATGATCGGGCGTCAGCGCCGTCCCCATGGTCGCCACCGCATGATGCACTTCGGCGTCCCAGGCTTGGATGACATCCGCATATCCTTCGAACAGAATGATATGGCCGGTTCGCTTAATATAAGGCCGCGCATGATGCAAGTTGTAGAGCACTTTGGATTTGTTGAACAGCATCGTCTCGGGCGAGTTCAAATACTTGGGTTGTCCTTCTCCCAATATTCGGCCGGCAAAAGCGATCGATTGGCCATTCCGGTTCCAGATCGGGAACATAACCCGGTCCCGGAAGCGATCGACATAACCGCTGCCGTTCTGCCGCTTCGAGACAAGACCGCCCTTTTCCATGGCTTCCAGGTCGAATTCGCGCTTGGCGAGCAGTTGTACCAGCGTATCCCACTGCGGAGGGGCATACCCTATCTGAAATTGCTCGATCAGCTTGTCATGGATTCCCCGGTTACGCAAATATTGGAGGGCAGCCTGACCATGCGTCGTATTCATTAAAATATAATGGTACAGCTTCGCCGCAAGCTCATGAGCCTCGATCAACCGCTCCTTCGCCTCATGGTAAGGATCCCGTTCGGCCTTCGCGTATCCCGTCCCCCAAGTTACCGCTATGTTCGCCGCTTCGGCGAGCCGCCGAACCGCCTCCGGAAAAGAATATCCTTCAATGCCCATCATAAAGTGAATGACATTGCCGCTCTTGCCGCAGCCGTAGCAGTGGAAAATCTGCTTCTCCGGCGTAACGGTGAAGGAGGGCGTCTTCTCCGAATGGAACGGACACAATCCCTTCAAATACTTACCGTGCTTCGACAAATGGACATATTGGCCGACGACATCCACAATGTCATTGCGCTGCAGCACTTCATCCAGCACTTCGTCGGGAATCAGTCCGTAATTGCTCACTGTTCGTCCAACCACCTTCATCTAAACACGTATTACTATTTCGCTACGGGCTCAATTTCTCCTGCTCCCGCTGCAAAAGTTTTGTCAACTTATGTTGGAAGCTGATCCGGTCCTGTTCGCTCATCGCCCGGGGCCCCTTCGTGCGAAGTCCCGCCCTGCGGACCTTGGCCGAAAAATGCCGCCTCGACAAATATTCATCCACATTATCCGCGGTCAACTCGCCGCCCCGCGGCATCAATACGGAAGCTCCGCGCGGCAGACAGAGCGCGGCCAACCCATAGTCGCTTGTCACGACTATGTCTCCTGACCGCGCTGCATTCGCGATATAGATATCCGCCGCCTGGAACGCCTGATCGACAAATACGGTATGAATGTCGTAGTTCGCCAACTGCCAATCCGGGGCAAACGCCGCATAGGAAGCGACAAACAAAACGGCGGCCTCCTGCTCCAGCGCAGCGGCGATAATCTCGTTTTTGACCGGGCAGGCATCGGCATCCACCAAAATACGAAGCTTGTCAGACATGCGACTCACCCATTTCATAAAGACGGCGTCAACGGAAAGTTATAATTTTCACCGTTACTATTATATACGCTGTAAGCCGTAAAAATCCTGCTTCGCAAACGTGAATTTCCGAAGGGAATTCGGCGTTTTTTGTCGAAGCCCGGACAAAAAGGAAGGAACATGTCGAAGAAGATCTTCTTCATGTTCCAGCCATGCCGGCGCATCCCGCTGCGCCGGCCGCGTTGCTTGTTCAGGATGCCCAGACCAGCTTCGAGAAATCGGCATACCGACGGATATCGGCCGCGATGTTGGCGAGCAGGGCCAGCCGGTTCGCCCGGACCGCCTCATCCTCCGCCATGACCATCACCTGGTCGAAAAAGCGGTTGACCGGATCCTGAAGCCGTCCCAGCACGGCCAGCGCTTCGGCCGCGTCCGCGAACGCCGCTTCATAGGCCTCGTGCACTTCGGTCCACCGCTCGAACAGCTCTCGCTCCGCATCATGCTCGAACCGATTGGCATCGATCGCTTCCGATTCCGCCTTGGCCGCCAGATTGCATACGCGGTTGAACGATTCGGCCGTCAGCTTGAACTCCTCGGCGGCGACCGCCTGCATCAGCGCCTCCGCGCGCGCCACCGTTTGCTTCACATCGTCATAGCCCGAGGCCATGATCGCGTCGGCCACATCGTACCGGACGGAGTCCGCCAGCACATTTTTCACGCGCAAGCCGAAAAATTCAACGAGATCCCGCCGAACCTCCTCGCTGCTCCGCTTCAGCAACTGCGCCTTCTCATGCACATCCAGGGCGATATCGAGCATCATATGAAGCGTCAGCGGCAGGCCGCGCTCCAGCAGCACTTGGACAATCCCGGTCGCTTGGCGGCGCAGGCCGTACGGATCCTGCGAGCCTGTCGGAATGATGCCGATGGCGAAGCAGCCGACGAGCGTATCCAGCTTATCCGCGAGGCTGATAATGCAGCCTACCAGCGTGTCCGGCGCCGGATCCCCGGAATACCGCGGCTTGTAATGCTCATTGATGGCGCGGGCGACCGCTTCCGGTTCCCCGGCCTTGCGGGCATAATCCTCACCCATCATGCCCTGCAGCTCCGGAAATTCATAGACCATTTGCGTGACGAGGTCGAACTTGCAAATATCCGCCGCCCGGCTCACCCACAGCGCCGTCTCCCGATCGGTCTCCACCGCCAGGGCGAGCGCATCGGCAATCGCATGCAGCCGGCGGATTTTGTCGCCGATCGTGCCAAGCTCCTCGTGGAACACGATCGAATCGAGCTTATGCACGCAATCGATAATGCGCAGCTTCTGATCTTCCTCGTAGAAGAACTTGGCGTCCGACAAGCGGGCGCGAAGCACCTTCTCGTTGCCCTTGACGACTTGATCCAGTCCGGCCGCATCGCCGTTCCGGACGGTCACGAAGTATGGAAGGAGCTGCCCCTCCGCATTCAATACCGGGAAGTAGCGCTGATGCTCGCGCATCGACGTAATCAGCACGTCCTGCGGAATGTGCAGGAACGCTTCATCGAATGTGCCGTACAGCACGGTCGGATACTCGACCAGGAACAGCACCTCTTCCAGCAGATCGTCCTTGACGGCGATGTGCCAGCCGTTCTCCGCGGCCAACGCGTCAATCTGGCGCGTAATCTCCGCCACCCGCTCATCGGCGTCCGCGATCACATATTGCCCGCGCAAGCGCTCCACATAGTGAGCCGGCTCATCAATCATCACCTCTCCGCCGAGGAAGCGGTGGCCGCGGGATACGTTCCCTGCCTTCACGCCGGCGATTTCCAGCGGAATAATATCGGTTCCATGCAGCGCCACAATCCAGCGGATCGGGCGAACATAGCGCATTTCCTTGTCTCCCCAACGCATGTTTTTCGGAAAGGTCATCGCCTGAACAAGCGAAGCGAGGCCTTCTCCCAACACGGCGGACGTCTCCGTTCCGATGCTGCTCTTGTTGGCGTACACGTATTCCACGCCGTTCAGTTCCCGAAAAAAGAGCTGCTCCGGGTCAATGCCCTGACTGCGGGCGAAGCCAAGCGCGGCCTTGGTCCACGCGCCGTTCTCGTCAAGCGCGATCTTGCGGGCCGGGCCTTTCACTTCCTCGTGAATATCCGTCTGCTTGTCGGCCGCCTCGCGAACGATGACAGCCAATCGGCGAGGGGTCCCGTACACTTGAATGCCGGCGAATCCGATCCGCGATTCCGTCAGCCAGCGTTCCATCCGGCTCTGCAGCTGCTCCATCGCGGGGCGCATGAAGCGTGCCGGCACTTCTTCCAGTCCAAGCTCCAACAGTATATCTTTAGGCATGGCGTTCCTCTCCCTTCTTCAACAGCGGGAAGCCGAGCTTCTCCCGTTCCTCCAAATACGTGGCCGCGACCTGGCGGGCCAGATTGCGCACCCGGACAATATATCCGGTGCGTTCGGTCACGCTGATGGCTCCGCGCGCATCCAGCAAATTGAACGTGTGCGAGCATTTGAGCACATAATCGTAGGCCGGGAACACGAGATGCTGCTCCATGGCCCGGTTCGCTTCCTGCTCATACATCGTGAATAGCGAGAACAGCATCGCCGTGTCGCTCACTTCAAACGTATATTTCGAATGCTCGTATTCCGGCTGCTGGAAGACGTCGCCGTAGGTGACTCCATCGACCCATTCCAGATCGAACACATTCTCTTTTTCTTGAATATAAGAAGCCAGGCGCTCCAGCCCGTACGTAATCTCGACCGATACCGGGTGCGCGTCGATGCCCCCGACCTGCTGGAAATAAGTGAACTGCGTAATCTCCATTCCGTCGAGCCATACTTCCCAGCCGAGTCCCCACGCGCCCAGCGTCGGAGCTTCCCAGTTATCCTCGACGAACCGGATGTCATGCTGGAGCGGATCGATGCCGAGGCGGCGCAAGCTGTCGAGATAGAGCTCCTGAATATTGTCCGGCGAAGGCTTCAGAATCACCTGGAATTGATGATGCTGATACAGCCGGTTCGGATTCTCCCCATAACGGCCGTCCGCCGGGCGGCGGGATGGCTCCACGTAGGCGACATTCCACGGCTCGGGGCCGATGGAGCGCAAAAACGTCATCGGATTCATCGTTCCGGCGCCTTTTTCGACGTCATATGGCTGCACGAGGATGCAGTTCTGCTCAGACCAGAATTGTTGAAGCGTCAAAATCATTTGCTGAAAATTCATGGCTTTCTCTCCTTTGCCTTTACATTCGCGGCAGGCCCGACGAGCGCGCAAAAAAACTCCCGCCCTACGTCTGGTGCCAGACGTAGGGACGAGAGTTATCTTCCCGCGGTTCCACCCTACTTGAACGATTGCCTCAGCCATTGCGCATAAGTGCGTGCGCACAAGCCGCAATCATTCCACTTTCTCCGTTCCTTGCTCCAAAGTGCCTGTTCATTCGCCCGTTCGTCCGGGCTCCCACCATCCCCGGATCGCTATGTCTCGAAGCTTGGACGAACTACTTCCTTCTTCAACGCAAGCCAATCTATCTACAGCTTGGATTTATTATAACGAATGGCATTCTACTCGTCAAGATTGGCCAAATCATACTTCTCCATCTGATCGAGGAACTGCTGCGACTTCAACCGGACGCCGACATGCGTGTCCATATAGCCGCGCATGAATGCGCGCAGCCGGAGCTTCGTTTCCGGCTTCAGAGTCACATTCCCCAGGCGGCGGAGATCCGTCTTCTCGAACTGGCGGAGCAGCGTCAGCATCACCGGACCGGCCTTATACTGCTCATGCTCCCGCATCAGGCAGGCACGGCAGAGCGCGCCGCCGAGACGCCAGCCGACTCCGCTCAGCTCGTCCTCCCTGCCGCAGCTGACGCAGGCGTAGAGCTGCGGCGCGACGCCGGTGCGCTGCCATAGCTTCATCTCCAGCAGATGCGTGGTTACCTGCGCATCCTTGCCGGCCTCCAACGCCTCCAAATACGCATGCAGTTGATCGAACATGGCGCCCCCGGCCTCCTCGTCCTGCAAGGCCCGGTCGACCAATTCGGCTGCGTAAGAGGCGTAAGCGGCCAGGTGAAGCTGCTCGCGCAGCGTATGGTGCCCCTCCAGAATCTCGCATGAGTTCAAGGTGCCGATATGCCCCATTCCCCGGAAAAAGACGTATTCCCCGTATGTAAAGAGCTGAGTGGCAGCCGCATGACGGCTGCGCACCTTCTTGGCTCCCCGCACCAGGACGCCGACTTTGCCATGCGACTTGGTGCATAGCGTGATGATCTTGTTGCCTTCCCCATAATCCATACTGCGGATGACGATTCCTTCCACCCGATATAGCACGCTCGTCCTCCCATGCGCATTACGTTGCTTGAATGTTAATAGTGTTCAAAAAGGCCGGTTTTCAGCACCGAGAAGGTCGCTTCAACTCGAGAGCCGACTTTTTGAACCACCTCTATGAATCTATGATTCCGCTGAATTCTCCAACGGCGGTACGTCTAGCGAAGATTCTTCCGTTTCCGACAGCTGTCTGGACTGCTTATACAACAAATAAGCATCAACATCTCCCGTCATGGCAAATACGTTCCACGAGAAATCATGCATCCGTATATCCCCTTTCGTTGGAAATGACTATGCGTTCCATCCTTAGGTTGCGCTGCGGTATCAAGATTATCCCATGCAATATTTGGTCACGATCGGCACGGACTTATGCGCGAAAGAATTCGCCTGACGCCGTTCTCACGCATCGTGGCGGAAGCCGAGATCGCGAAGAATCCGCTCTTGATTGCGCCAGTCCTTCTTCACTTTGACCCATAGCTCCATGAACGTCTTCGAGCCGAGCAAATGCTCAATATCCTGGCGGGCCAGCTTGCCAATCTCCTTCAGGAGCGCTCCTTGCTTGCCGATGACGATGCCCTTCTGTGAATCGCGCTCAACATAAATAACGGCGGAAATATAGACGACGCCGTTGTCCTGCACTCTCATATCCTCGATGGCGACCGCAATCGAGTGCGGGATCTCTTCCCGGGTCAAATGCAGGATTTTCTCCCGTATCAGCTCCGCCACGACGAACTGCTCCGGATGATCGGTAATCTGATCGTCCGGATAGTACTTCGGCCCTTCCGGCATGTACGAGCCGAGCACTTCCAGCAGCCGGTTGACATTATTGCCGTGAAGCGCAGAGATCGGCACGATCTCCGCGAATTCGAACAGGTCATTATAGGCCTTAATCATTGGAGGCAGCTCATCGGGATGCACCTGATCGATTTTGTTCATCACGAGAATGACCGGCGTCTTCACCTTGGCCAACTGCTCTATAACAAATTTATCCCCGCTGCCCAGGCCCGCTGAAACATCGACAAGAAACAAAATGACCTCTACCTCGTTCAAGGTGTTATAGGCCACTTGGTTCATATAGTCGCCCAGCTTCGATTTGCGCTTATGAATGCCCGGCGTATCCAGAAATACGATCTGCGTGTCCTCTGTCGTATAGACACCGTGGATTTTATTCCGCGTGGTCTGCGGCTTGTCGGACATAATGGCGATTTTCTGCCCGATCACATGATTCATTAGCGTCGATTTGCCGACATTCGGCCGCCCGACGATGGCTGCAAAGCCGGATTTAAATGAGGTTCGGTTCGATCTCGGTTCGTCTTGAAATGTGTTCAACGCAAGTTGCCTCCCGTTTATTTTATCATATATGTACGCAAGCGGTGACCGCCGCTGCAAAATAATGCAATTCCGGCAATCACCGCTTGCGATGCGTCCCATCGGTTCCGCTGCGATTCGATTTGGCTTGGCCGGGGGTCCTCCAATGCCGGGTTGCTTCCCGCATGATTCGCAATCACAGGCCATGTGGGGGAACTACCCTTTACAAGAAACTCCGCAGCAGATGCAGCAGACGCCCCGCGAATAAGACCACTCCGACAATAACGGCAAATACCGCCGTCACGAACACGGCTCCTGCGGCGGTATCCTTCGCAATTTTAGCAAGAGGATGCGGATCGGGCATCGTAAGATCAACCGCCGATTCCACCGCGGTATTCATCAATTCGGCCGACACCACCAGCGTGATCGCGAGCGCAAGCCACAGCCATTCGCCGGCCGATATCCCGAAGCCCGCCCCCAACAGACAGGCCGCTACGGCGGCCGCCGCGTGAACGCGCATATTCCGCTGGGTGCGGAAGGCATAAAGAATTCCTTCGCATGCTGCCCGGAATGTATCCGCCCACGGCCGTCTCATTAGCGGATCAGCCCAACCCGGCCAAGAACCGCCTCCTGCTTGTCCATCATCTCGCGCTCGCTCTTCTCGTCCTGATGATCGTAGCCGAGCAGATGAAGGAAGCCGTGGACGAACAAAAATCCGATTTCCCGTTCAAGCGAATGCCCGTATTCCTCGGCCTGGGCCTGCGCGCGTTCGGTGGAAATGATAATGTCCCCGAGCAAATCATCGTTCAGGCCTTCCAGCTCGGCATCCTCTTCCACTTCGTATAAGATGTCCATCTCTTCATCGGTCGATTCGCGCATCGCGAAGGACAGCACGTCCGTCGGACGATCGATGCCGCGATACTCGCGGTTCAGCTCGTGGATGGCCGCGTCATCGACGAAGGTGAGGGCAACTTCTCCGCCATCCACGCCTTCTGCCCGGGCCGCTTCTTGCAATATCCGCTCCAGCAGCTCAATGAGCGGCGGTTCAATCGGAAGCTTCTCCTGATCATTGTTCCATTCCAGCTTCACTGTGTGCATGTTCCGTAATCTCCTTCATCACGCTCTACGATTTATCGTCCGGTTGCGAATCCGGTTCGCTGCTCGACGCTTTTGGCTTCGTCTTCGGCTTCGGCTCGGCTCCCGGCCTTGCCGCCTGGTCGGACTGCGCCTCGACCACCGCCTCGTCCGCTTGCCACTCCTTCTTCTCGCCGGAGGAGGCATCCGCAGAGGATTCCGGCTTGGCGCCGCCCTCCTTCGCCTTCGGATCGTCCGGATATTCGATGCGGGAATGGAATATCCCCATGACGGTCTGCTTCAGCGACTGGCCGATAATGTCCAGCTCGCGCAGGGTCAGATCGCATTCATTGAATTGATTGTCATCCAGACGGTCTTTAATGATTTTTTGGATCATCGATTCAATCTGCTCCACGGTCGGGTGGCGGAGCGAGCGGACCGCCGCTTCCACGCAATCGGCAATGCCGACGACGGCCGCTTCCTTCGATTGCGCCTTCGGCCCCGGATAACGGAAGTCATCTTCCGTGAAATCGGGCTCCTTGCCCTGCTCCTTGGCCAGCTTCAGCGCCTTGTAATAGAAATACTTCAAAAATGTCGTGCCATGATGCTGCTCGGCGATATCCCGTATCGGCTTCGGCAGCTTGTAGTCTTTGAGCATTTCGGCGCCGTCGCGGGCATGCGCGACAATAATCGAAGTGCTCAGCTTCGGATCGATGAAATCATGCGGATTATCCATATTCGTCTGATTCTCGATGAAATAGCTTGGACGCTTCGTCTTGCCGATGTCGTGATAGAACGCGCCCACGCGGCAAAGCAGCCCGTTGGCGCCGATCGCTTCGGCCGCCTGCTCGGCCAGATTGCCGACCATGACGCTATGATGATACGTGCCCGGCGTCTCGGTCAGGAGCTTCCGCAGGAGCGGATGGTTCGGGTTCGACAGCTCGACCAGCTTCAGCGCGGACAAAATGCCGAAGGTCACTTCGAAGAACGGCATCAATCCCATCACCAGCACCGCATTCAACAGCCCGCTCGCAAAGGCGAACGCCGCGGCGAGCATCGTCTCGCGCTGATTGAGCGCATCCCCGTTCAGCATGGACAGCGTCAGCACCGTCAAGCTGCCGAAGATGCAGACCATAATACCCGCCTTCAATATTGTCGATCGCTGGCTCGCCCGGTGGATCGCGAATATCGCCGCATAGGAGGTGACGAGGGCGAAAAATCCGAAATGGAAATCAAACAAGGCGCCCTGATGCGTATTCAAAATGATGCTGGCGACAACGCTCAGCACGACCGCGCTAATATAGGCAAGCGGCAGATCGATCAAGAGCGTAATCAGCATGACGCCCATGGCGACCGGCGCCGCGTAGCCGATAAATACCGCGTCTTCTGTCTGCGAGTACGCGATAATATGGACGGCGATGATATTGATCGTGAAAATAAGCAGCAGCATCAGCAGCTGCACATTGTTGAATTTGAAATGCGTATGGCTCGCCTGGCGCATGAACATGAACAAGACGAGCGAGAACAGCGCCGACAGAAGCAGCAGACCGAACTGCGGCCAATAATTGACCTCGGTCTTCAGCAGATCGTTCTCACGCAGCAAATCATACATTTCTTGCGTAATCAGTTGGCCCTTTTTGACGAAAATATCGCCCTGCTTAATAAATACCGGCGGCGTATTCTCGCGCGCCTGAACCTTCGCTTCCTTCGTCGCTTCATCGTCATAGAACTTGTTCGGCGTAATGACGAGCCGGACCAGTTCCTGCACGACTTCGCGCGCCGAGCGCTTGTTCAGAGAGCTGGCGTTGACGTATTCGGGCACTTTCGCCCGGGCGATTGCCGCTTCGGGCACCGCATCGCTCATCAGCTTCGATACGAGCTCCCGCGCCACCGATTTCATTTCCGTAATATCTTCCTTGGTCAGTCTCGCGATCTTGATGTACGTTTCCTCGGGAATACGGTAAGTCTGCTCCTCGAGACGCTTGCTTATTTCCTCCAGCATCACGCTGGAATAGGTGTTGGTATTCCGTCCCGTCGTCAGGAACTGGCGCATATGATCCTTCACCATCTCCGGAATTTCCCGCCGGAATACGTCCACCTTCTGGGAATAAGAGATCGTCTCGTCCGAGTTCAGTTGCTCAATCCGATCGAATATGCTGTCTGACAGGCGCTCGTTGCGCAAAGAAATGATATCGTAAATCGGCTGCACCCGTTCGGCCGCCTGATCCTGGGCTTTGAGCGTCGCCTTCTTGTCCGGTATCTGAATCGGCGCGATAATGTCCTTCTCGCTCCGCGCGTTGACCTCGATATCGAATTTCTCCGGCAGCACGCTCGGGGCCAAACTGATATAGAACAGCAGCGTGATGAGAAAAAACAAAAGAAAGCGCACGCCGACGCTGTACTTCCAACCGGACATATTCACTTGCCGGGCCGGCTTGCTTCCGTCGCCGGAACGATTTGTCTTTAGCATAGAGAACAACCCTCTCTATCCTTGGTTTTCGCTATCCTTCTGATAAGCTGTAATAATTTTCTGCACTAAGGAATGACGAACGACATCCTGCTCGGCAAAGTGCACAAAGCCGATTTCTTCAATCTCATGCAAAATATGAGAAGCCTCCACCAGGCCCGAGCGCTTGCCGCGCGGCAGATCGATCTGGGTGATGTCTCCGGTGATGACCATCTTCGAGCCGAATCCGAGCCGTGTCAGGAACATCTTCATCTGCTCGGGCGTCGTATTCTGGGCTTCGTCCAAAATAATGAACGCGTCATCAAGCGTCCGGCCGCGCATGTAAGCAAGCGGCGCGACCTCGATCAGTCCCCGTTCCAATGCTTTCCCGACTTGATCCAGGCCCATGACGTCATACAGCGCATCATACAACGGCCGCAAATACGGATCTACCTTCTCCTGCAGATCCCCCGGAAGGAAGCCCAGATTCTCGCCGGCCTCTACGGCCGGGCGGGTCAATACGATCCGCTTGACCGCTCCTTCCTTCAGCGCCATCACCGCCAGGACGACGGCCAGATACGTCTTGCCCGTCCCGGCCGGACCGATGCCGAACACGATATCCTTCTTCTTAATGGTGGATACATAATGCCGCTGCCCGATCGTCTTCACCCGTATCGGCTTGCCCCGGTAGGTGTGGGCAATCTCGCCTCTGAACAGATCGAGCAGTTCGTGGACTTTCCAATCCTGCGCCAAATCGAGGGCGTACTGAATGTCGCGCTCGGACAGCGCAATGTTGTTCCGCACCAGCTCTAGCAGAACTTCGAACAGCTGCTGCAGCTTCTCAACCTCCATCGCCTCTCCCGAAATGGAAATCTCCGCATCCCGCGACATCACGTTCGCGTCCGTGCCGCTCTGAATCATGCGCAGGTACTTGTCCTGCGGGCCGAAGAGAGCCAATCCCTCGGCAACGTTCTGCAGTGTAAGCTTGACAATTGTTGGTTGCGTCAAAAACTCTCAGTCTCCTTAAACGTTCATTATCCTCTCGCTTGTGGAGGCGCCGCTTGTTCATCCTGCGCACCCGGATCCGGCTGTGCCTCCGGCACAATCGGCAATTCTTCCGCAATCGACTGCTCCACTTCAAAAAGCACCTTCATGACCACTTTACCATTGTCCGCCTTCTGATGCAAAATTTTTTCCTCATGAATTCGCGCATCGGGACCGTTCTTGGCCAACACGTCGGCCCGGGCCTCCTGCAGCCCCGCGGCAGCCGCCTCCTGCTCGCTTCGCTCCTCCGAGATGATATGGGCTTCCTTCAGCACCTCCGTCTGCCAGCCGAACGGCAGCACCCATTGCCTCCATTGCAGCCGCTTCGCTTCCACGATCGTCTCGTAGGTGTCGAACGGAATGCCGCCATAGCCGGCGATCTGCAGCCGTCTGTCTCCCGCCGTTACATAGCGAAGCTCCTTTTCCTCCCCGGTATATACTTTGCGCTTCGTGACAAGGGGGGCCGCCACATCATATTCATGCCAGACGAGCGCCCGCACCTCTCCCTTGGCCGCGACCGTGCTCGGCAGCTCCTCGGTTCCGATTCGTCCCGAGATGAGAATATCGCCCTTCTTCACCCGAGAATGCTGTCTCACGGCCGGACGGCCCCGCTCCGCGATAATATGCGTAATAATCCCGTCTGTCTTGGCCACAAGATGACGCGGGTTGACGAGCCCCTTATTTTCAGGCAGGGTGGATTCCACCACATGAATCCGGATTCTTGTCCCGTTCCGTTCAATGCCAATCCACGAGACGCCCTTGAGCTGCGTATTCATCGCCTTGGAGACGGCGTCCGGATCGCGCAGCCGAAAGGTCCATTGGAACGGGTAAATCCCCTGCTGCCTCGCCTGCTTCAGCACTTCCTCCGTCGGAATGCGGACATTGCCCGTGACTTCGATGCTCCAGACGAGAGAAGACAGCATGTACAATCCGAGCAAAAAAAGAATTCCGCCCATGACAAAAAACTTCCGCCGGCGGATGCGTACGATAGAGAACGGAAGCCCGAACCGCCGCTCCACATGGATGCGGCAGCCTGTCTTCTTTAACAGCGGACGAAGACGCCAAAAATCGCTGATCAGCAAATAACATTCCGCCTGGCCGTCCGGGAGACGCCGGACATCCCAAATTCTGATTTGTTGCACCGCGGCGGCATTGATAAAGGTTTCGATTTTGCCGCCGCGCAGACTGACACGGACATAGCCGCGCAGGCGGGCAAATGAAGGAGCTTTCACGACGTTCCCCCCGTTCCGTGATACTTGATATCGTTGATAACGCCCTCGATACAGATTTCCTCGGTATAGATGGCGCGAATCGTCAAGTCGGTTCCGTACACTTCCAGTTGGCCCGCTGCCAAGGCGAGTCGCATATGCTGATCGGAGAAGTGAAGAATGCCCTGATGGTTCTCTACGACCAGCTTGCGATTGCCGGTCATGACCAGACGGGGCATATCCGTGATCATATCCTGCGGCAGATCGAACCAATTTACGGACCACTGGCGCAATTTGCGGGCAATGCGGCTCATTTTGGCAAAGGCCCCCTTCCTGTACTTTACAACCTATGCGGAACAAAGCCGGATTATGAAATATGAGGGAGCGGATGGAAAAGGTGAACGGCGAAACACCGAGGCGAGACCGCGGGACGGCGAGGGGCCCGTTGCTGGGTGGTTGGACAAGGGGCGTTTCTTGACATTGGGAGATGTCGAGGCGTGCAAAGAGGCATCGCCTCCAGGGGAGCGCGTTGCATCCGAGGCCGCACTGCTCCCTTGGATTCCTCCCGTTAGAACGCGCTCCTGACGCTTGGGCGGATCGCTGCCTTAGGGAGAGCGTTACTGCAGCCTGGGCGCATCGCCACTTTAGGTACCCTTGCTCCGACCCGCACTTGCTTTATTGAGAACACGAGGCGCCATCATAACGGCTTGGCATTGCTTGTCTGCCCGCGGCCTGTAAGCAGGCGAATGGCCTTCCTCGGGACTTGACATCGCCGCGAAAAGAGGTTGCAGGCGCCTCGCCTCGGGCAGGTTAGCGGAATGAGGGACGACAAGGGGGCTGAATGGAGACTTGGCTATCGGTCAGGGAAAAAATCTATCGAGCTATCCGCTTGAGAAAGGAACTCGTTCGTGCGGATGAGTGCGGAAAACTGCAATTTTACAGCATTTCCTGGACACCGAGTCACCGAAAAAAATATTCCTGCAAATCTGCAGGAATATCGCTCGTTATCGCTTGATTCCCCCCCAAATCAGGGCAAAAAGCTGCAGATTGGCAGCAATTTGCACCAAAATCGCTGTACCTAGAGAAAAATGCTGCATTTGAGCAGGAATTTTCTATTAGAACGGCAGAGAGAGGAATCCTTCAGCGCCCTTCCCTCCGTTTACGCATCAAAAAAGCCAGACCCGCGCAGCGTACGGTGCCCGTAACATCATCCCGCGCGGGTCAGGCTTGCGGCTCTCAGAGCCGACTCAACAAAACATAGTAACCGAGAAAATAAGCTGAACTTCCCGGCCAGGCGAGAAGCCGCTTCATACCGCGTAGAGCATCCGTTCAGGAAGAGCGGCGGCCATAGGGCCGCTTTGCCCGCGGCGGTCCCAAAATCTCGGACCAGAGCACGCCCTTCAGCGCCTCCTCCGGGCGAATCGCGGCGTGAGCGGCAGCGGCGGATTCCTTCTTGCTGGAATCCGCATGCCGCGGAGCGCCGGGCGGACGAACCGAAGGCTTCATCGCGGCAACTCTCTCTTCCAGCGTGATGCTGTCCGCCTCCTGCGAAGCATATCCTTGCGGGAGCCCGGCCTGGTAGCCTCGCTCTTCCTCCATATAGACCGGATAGGAGCGCTCCTTTTCGTTCATGTCATCTGGCTCGTCATCGCGATCGTCCGGTTCGGAGCCCGGCCGATTCGCCGCCGTATCGCCGCCGAAGCTCGGCATCCGATTGGCCGGCTTGTTGCCCTTCCGCAAGATAGAGAACACAAAGCCGATCAGAATGACGGCCAGAAATGGATTATTCAACAGAAAACGCAATACCTTTTCAAAGATATCCATGGCTCATCGCCTAGCTTTCCGATTTGTTGTCGCTGCCGTTTTCGCCCATTTTGCCGAGCGTGCCGCGCATATGAGTGTCGGCCTCGATGTTTTTCAGGTTCATGTAATCCATAACCCCGAGCTTGCCGGTGCGAAGAGCATCCGCCATCGCGAGCGGAACCTCGGATTCGGACTGAACGACGCGGGCGCGCATCTCGACGACGCGGGCCTTCATCTCTTGCTCTTCCGCGACCGCCATCGCGCGGCGCTCCTCCGCCTTCGCCTGAGCGATGCGCTTGTCTGCTTCCGCTTGCTCGGTTTGCAGATGCGCACCGATGTTCTTGCCTACGTCGACATCGGCGATATCGATGGACAGAATTTCGAATGCGGTGCCGGCATCAAGACCTTTGCCAAGCACGGTGCGGGAAATGAGATCCGGATTCTCCAAAACATCCTTGTGCGTGGAGCTTGAACCGACCGTCGTAACGATACCTTCGCCGACGCGGGCGATGATCGTCTCTTCCCCGGCGCCTCCGACGAGACGGTCGATATTGGCCCGAACCGTAACGCGGGCGCGAACCTTGACCTCGATCCCGTCCTTCGCCACCGCAGCGACGATCGGCGTCTCGATGACACGCGGGTTAACGCTCATTTGCACAGCCTGCAGAACGTCGCGGCCCGCCAAGTCGATCGCGGCGGCACGTTCGAATTCGAGGCTGATATTGGCCCGCTGCGCCGCGATAAGGGCATTGACGACGCGGTCAACATTACCTCCGGCAAGGTAATGGCTCTCCAGTTGGTTGATGGACAAGCCAAGTCCCGCCTTCGTCGCCTTGATCATCGGATTGACGATCCGGCTCGGGGTGACCCGGCGCAGACGCATCGCCACCAGCGTAATAATACCGATGCGGACTCCGGATGCAATGGCGGATATCCAGAGCATAACCGGGAAAAAGCTGAAAAACACACTCAGAGCGATAACAATAATCGCCCCGATTAACAGGGTGCTAACAAGTGGATCCATACGCAGTCATACCTCCAATTGTAATATGTAAATGCGGGACTGCCGTTCCGACAGTCGATTCTTTTCAACGATACAATGAAAGGACTCCAGGGTCAATGAATCATCCTGGAGACACTAAAATGAATGCAGCCTCCTCTCTCTCAAGAACCTTCATGCGGGCTGACGACGATGCGCGAGCCCTCCGTCATGACGACGACGACCTGCTCATCTTTCCCGATAAAAGCGCCGTCCGTGACAACGTCATATTTATGGCCGTCGAGCAGGATGGTCCCCGCCGGACGAAGCGGCGTAAGCGCCTTCCCGACCTTGCCGATCAGATCCGTATAATCGGCCGTCGATACAAAGCCTTGCTCCGTCGTAAGCGCATCCTTGAGGATGAACCGGTTCCAGATGCCGCGATGCTTGAAGATTCGCGCAATGATGACGACGACGATAACGGCTGCGACGAAGGCGGTGCCCAGGGACATGAGCGCGTTCCCCGTATCGTAGGCCGCGCGGACGACCCCGGAAATCAAGCTGACCGCACCCAGGATGCCCAGAATTCCGAAGCTTGGGATAAACATTTCCAGCGCCAGCAGCACTAACCCAATCAGGAGCAATACGATGGTCTCCACCCCCGCTAGTCCGGCAATAAAATGCCCAAAAAAGTATAAACCGAATCCGATGACGCCCAGTACGCCCGGGACGCCGAAGCCTGGCACGATCAGTTCAATCGCCACGCCCGCGATGCCGAGGAACAGCAGCAGCGTTGCAACCGCCGGAGTGACGACATAAGAAGCGACCCGTTCCGCTGCCGAGGGCTCGATGTGAACGATTTGAGCGCCGTCAAGCTTCATTTGGGACACCAAATCTTGCACGGAGGAAGCTTCATATTCCAAATATCCTGCCTGCTTCGCCTCATGGACGCTCAGGGACAGAACCTCTCCCGGCTGCTTCGTGCGGTTCAACTGCGGAAGCTCCACCTTGGCCTGCAGATCCGCCATCGCCGCAGCGACGCCGGCATCCCGGCCGTTCTTCTCCGCGGCGGATACCATCTGGCTGACCCACAGCGCGACGGCCTTCGGATCATCCACATACTTGTGAGACGAATCGACCAGCGCCGCAGAGCCGATAGCGCTTCCCGGAGTCATCGCGATCTCGTTCGCGCTGAGCGCCAGGAAGCTCCCCGCGGAAGCCGCCTTGCCGTGAACGAGCACGACCGTGCGCGCAGGACTCTCGATTATCCGCTGGCTAAGCTCCATCGATACATCTACATACCCGCCGGGAGTATCCATATCGAAAATGACCGCTTCCGGCTGAAGCTGCTCCGCCTCCTCCAGCGCGCGGAACAGGAAAGACTTCATGACCGGGTCAACCGTCCCCTTGATTGGAATCACGACCGCACTGCCCTTGCCCGCCTCTCCCTCGGCCTGAACCGGCGAGACAGCGGTTCCCAGCATGCCGGCGAGAACGGCCGCGGTCATCAGCCACAGGAGGCCTATGGCTGCAAATCGGTGCTTGAACGGGTGTTTCATCTCTCTAGTGTACCCCCTTCCCTTTTCAGACAGTCTATGCAGTAATACGTTACAATCCTCACGTCCGTTCCAGGAAATCGCTAGAAAAAAACACTCCCTTTCGTGAAAAGGAGTGTTTTTGTTCGTTGCATAAGGCTGTCAAAGACGCTTACTGCAGATATTGTTGAACTATCGTATTGACCAGCTTTCCGTCGGCGCGCCCTTTTACCTTCGGCATCAGGGCACCCATCAATTTCCCCATGTCGGCTTTCGAAGAAGCACCGGTCTCTTGGATAGCCTTCTGTACAATCTCTTTAATCTCTTCTTCGGAAAGTTGGGCAGGAAGATACTGCGTCAAAATCTCGATTTCGTCTTTCAATGAATCAGCTAAATCGTCTCGACCTGCGCTTTCAAATTGTTGGAGGGCATCTTTCCGCTGTTTGATTTCACGACCTAGAATCTCAAGCACTTCATCGTCATTCAAAGTTCTCTTAACATCTATCTCAACATTCTTGATCGCCGAACGTACCATCCGGATGGTGGAGAGTTTGAACTTGTCTTGACTTTTCATCGCTTGCTTCATATCTTCGTTCAATCGTTGGCTAAGATCCATTGGTGCTAATTCCTCCTAGAACTTTCTCTTGCGGGCAGCCTCGGACTTCTTCTTGCGCTTAACGCTTGGCTTTTCATAGTGCTTACGCTTTTTAACTTCAGCCAATACGCCATCTTTTGCAATGGAGCGCTTAAAGCGACGAAGTGCAGCATCGATTGTCTCGTTTTTGCGAACTTTCGTTTCAGACACCAGTTTTCCCTCCCTCCGACCAGACCGTCCAAGAACAACAACACGGTTATCAACCTACATTATATGTGATTGTAAAAGTGAGTGTCAACCTTGACGGCGCAATCTGTCTAGAATCATGCATCGGAAAGCAGGAATGGGGATCCGGTCCTTCCCATCCCCTTCCTGTCCGTTACGCTTTCGGCCCAATCAGAGCGCCCAGCGGCTCTCCTCCAAGCAGGTGAAAGTGAAGATGGAACACAACCTGTCCGCTGTCCTTCCCGCAGTTGTTGATCAAGCGGTAGCCCGAATCGGCAATGCCCAGGTCCCGGGCGATCTGCCGGGCAGCCAAGTGAATTTCTCCCATAAGGACAGCATCCTCTGCTTGTACATCGTTCATAGTTGCGATATGCTTTTTGGGGATAATAAGAATATGTACAGGCGCTTGGGGCGTAATGTCGTGAAAGGCGACAACATGCTCATTTTCCAGTACCTTTTTGGAAGGGATCGAACCTTCGATAATTTTGCAAAAAATACAGTCCATTTGAACGGCCTCCTTCTATTTTTCTCACCATATGATAGCGGATCAGCAGGTTATTCTCGAATACTGTTATCATATCAAAAACTGAGGGCTCGTCCAACTGAAAGGAGGTTATCCCGGTGTCTTCACCTCATAACCGGCCGAAGCGCCGCAGAGGGACGCGCATCCTTATCGGGGCCGCTGCCGTCCTGCTTGTGCTGTTTGGAGCTCTCGCCATCTATTTGCGCCCCTATCCCGCGGGCACGAAGGCGGAGCAGGCCATGGCTCCCGGCGAAGATGTCACCGTGACGAAGGAAGACGGCGTGCTGCGGTTCGAGACGACCGCCGAGCCGGCGGCCAACTTTATTTTCTATCCGGGAGGCTTGGTCCAGCCGGAAAGCTACGCGGTGCTGGCTCGCTCCTTGGCGGCTAAAGGGGTCAATACGTATATTATCGAAATGCCGCTCAATCTGGCGGTGCTCGATATTCAGGGCGCCAAGCGCGCACTTCCGCTCTTGAATCCCCGCGGGATCAATATTATCGGCGGACATTCGCTCGGCGGTACGATGGCGGCTGAATATGTGAAGAACAGCACGATCAACGTTCAGGGCATCGTGTTTCTGGCCTCATACCCTAACAGCGACATCAGCCAACTGAACATCCCGGTGCTGTCCATCTATGGCTCCCAGGATGGGGTGCTCAATCTGGAGCGGTATACGAACAGTAAATCCTATATGCCGGATTCCTTCGAGGAGCATGTCATCGAGGGAGGCAATCACGCGCAGTTCGGAGATTACGGCATGCAAAAGAAGGACAAGGGCGCGACCATATCGGACGATGAGCAAATTCGGGAAACGGCCGGCACGATCGTCGATTGGATCGCAACGCTGCACATATCCGGAACGTAACAGAAGGCCCGTCTGCATCGGTAGGTCGACCGAAGCAGACAAGCCTTCCCCCGATTAATAATACGGCAGCAGCGCCAAGGCCGTCAGCGCAGCCAGCGGCAAAATCAAGCGGTTGAACGGCCGGTAGTAGCCGAACGGGTAATACCCCGGATAAAAGCCGCCATAATAATAGCCCGGGTAAGAGCCGGGATAGCCTCCATAGAAGCCGTACGGCACAAAGGCGTGATCCATCGAAGCCGCAGCTCCCCCGTAATGCATCCATTGCCCCGCCGGAACCGCAAGGTAAAGATATTCGTCGTCCACATGCTCGACAATGCCGTGATAACAGCAGCCGTCATAGGTTGTAACCTTCACATACCGGTGCATATGCTTGAGGCACAGTTCATACATCGGGTGCTTCTCTCCCGCCGCACACCCTTTCTTCTCGACGGGAGCCGGCTTGACAATCGGCTTCACGCCCGTAACCTTCTTCTCCATCACGCTCTCCCACTTTCTGCACGAAAAGTTGATATACGATACTGTATTCGCCCAAGGGTGCAGAGGAGGGAACGGCTCTGTGGCGTTCGCTTCAAAAAAAGGGGGGCCGGCCAGAAAGGCGGATGACGCAAACCCCATCCTCTGAAAGACAAAAAAAAAGAGCACCTCGTCCCCCGCTCGCAAGCGGGCAGCGTCACGGACGCTATGAACGTAGTGCCCCTGCAAGCGAAATGCGGCTGCAAAGAGCGCGCCGCTTGCAGAAGCAGTACGGTCATCGAGGTGCCATTGGATAAGATGTCGGCTATCTGTATTATAACAGCGGCTCACAACTGTTACTGTGACGAAGTTCACACTCCGTGTCTGCCCGCCGTTTCAATCCGCTTCATCCATCCGGATGCGGGAACCGGAACCGGTCAGCTCCGCCGGCAGCACGGTCAGCTTGCGCGCCAAGCGGGCCCGGAGCTCCGGCACATGGCTGATAACCCCGACCGCGAGCCGATCGTGATGAAGCTTTTCCAGCGCGGTGACGACGGTGTCGAGCAGTTCGGGATCGAGCGTGCCGAACCCTTCGTCCAAGAAGAAAAATTCGAGCGGATACATCCCCCGCAATTGAATCTGGGCCGACAAGGCCAGCGCGAGCGCCAAGGAGGTCAGGAAGGTCTCGCCTCCGGACAGCGTGGATACCGGCCGCCGGATTCCTCCGTTGCCGTCGTCCCGGATGACGAAGCCGCCCCCCGAATCCACTTCGAGCGCATAGCGCTGCTTGGTCAAATTTTTCAGCCGTTCCGACGCGGCCCGGCTGACCTGCATCAACTGCTCCTCCGCGATGAATTCGACGAAGGCGTTGCCGCGGAATATGCTCTGAAGCTGCTGAAGTCTTCCCAGCTGCTCCTCCATGCGCACTCGCTCGCCCTCAAGCTCCATCCAGCGCTCATGCTTGCTACGAATATGCTCGGCGTCGCGTTCGGCCCGGGCACGGCTTCCAAGCGCCGCTTCGTCCCGTTCGACCGCCAGCTCCCACCGCTCCTTCGCTTCCTGCCACTCCGCTGCCGACACGGTGCGGCCGCCGAGCTGCTCCGCCAAACGGGACAGACGCGCTTGAAGATCGCGCAGCTCCTCGTCATAGGCCGCCAGCCCCTCTTCCAGCTCCTGGCAGCGATCCGGGCCGCGGCGGGCGGCCATTACTTCACCGGCAGCCTCGAACGGGGAAGCGGCCAGCTTCACGTCCAGGCGCTCCCGTGCAGCCTTCGCCCGATCGCCCAGGTCGGCGCGCTGCTGCTCCGCCAGCGCCGCGCTCCGTTCCGCCTCCCCCTGGGCCTGGCGGGCCGCTTCCGCTTCCCTGGCGGTACGGGCGGCTTGTTCCCGCAGCGCATTGAGCTGCGCTTCCGTCTCGGCCGCCTGCCGTTCGATCGGCGGGCCGCCTGCCCACGGCTCCAGCCGCTGCCGGTACTCGGACAGCAGCCGGTTGACGCCATTGAGCTCGGATTCCGCCTGGACGCGCTGCATCTCCGCCTGCTGGATGTCCGCTTCGAGCTGACGAAGCCGCTGCTGCATCTCCTCGACATAGACGGCCCCTTTGTCCAGCCGGGCCCGGCAATCGTTCACGAAGGCTTCATCCTCCCGCCACCGCTCGGCGATCGCATCCATCTCGCTCAAGCTCCAGCCGGCCGGCTCATATCGGGCCGCCCATCGCTCCGCTGAACGTGCATATTCGGCTTCGGCCCGCTTCCATTCGGCCTCGCCTTCCCGCCGGGCCGCCTCGGCCGACTCAAATGCCGACCATGCCTGCTGCAGCTCCCATTGGCTGTCGGCCATCCGCTGCACGCTCTGCTCTATGCCGCGCTCCCAGGCGGCGGTCCGCTCCTGCAGGCTCGATATCGCCGCCTCCAAGGAGACATCCGCTTCTTGGCCGCCTGGGAGCGAGCCGTCCGGCGCGCCCGGAACGGGAACGCCTTCTTCCAAGGCGGCCGCCATCTGCGCCGCCGCTGACGGCAGGGAGGCAGCGCCCTCTTCCCAGTGTTGGAGCATCGGCCGCAGCCTGCTGTTCAGCTCCGCCAACCGCTCGCTCCATTGGCGCACTGCCCCGGCGCAGCGCTCCTTGCCCTGGTCGGCCAGCCTCACGGCCTCCCGCCGCTTGTCTCTCGCTTCCTCCCATTCCGGCCAGCCTTCACGGACCGCTTCGGAAGCGGCCGGCATCCGTGCCGGATGAGCATGGCTCGTCGAGCCGCAGACCGGACACGGCTGGCCGTCCTCCAGACGGGAGGCCAGCTTGGCCGCCATCTCCTCGGCGGCCTGCTGCCACTGGCGTTCCCTCGCGGCCGCCAGCTCGCGTTCCGCTTCCTCCAGCGCATCGCCTGCCTGCGCATGGAGCCGCTGCCACGCCGACTCAAGACGCCGGCCCTCCAGCGCCGCCGTTTGTCCGGCCAGCACATGGCCCGTTAACGTCTGCAGCAGCTCGAGCCATGTCTGCCCGGCCTGCTCCGTCCGAGCGGCCAGCTTGCCGCAGCTCTCCTGCAGCTCCCGGGACCGGCCATGCTGCACCACCAGCAGCTGCCGCTCGCTCACCGCCTGCTGGAACCGCTCGCGCTCCTCGGCCGGCTTCTCGCGCGCCTGCATCGCTTCGCGCAGCTCCGCCTGCCGATCCGCCGCCTTCCACAGCATCTCGCGGGCCCGCGCCGCTTCCGCTTCCGCCCGTTCCGCCCGGCCGGCGGCTTCGGCCCGCTTCGCGTTCCACTGCTCCGCCTCTTCCCGCAGCCGCACGCTGTCCTGATACAAGCGGACCGCTTCCTGCAGGCGGGCATGGCGGCTCATCAGCTCCGGCTCCTCCGCTTCCTTGCGCCGGAGCATATCGTCGGCCGCCCGAATCGCCTGCGCCGCCCGCTCCGCAGCGGCGGCTGCGGCGGCCCGGGCCGCCTCGTGCCCGGCGGCCGCCTTCTCCAGCCGCGCTTCGAGTTCTTCCAGCTCGCGGACATACGGGAGCAGCGCCTCCGCTTCCCGCGCCCGCTGCAGCTCCATCCGTTCCGCCGCGCGCTTCGGCGCCTCCTGCTCCAACTCGCCCCTTCTCGCGAGCAGCCGCTCCCGCTCCTGAAGGCGTTCCCGCAGCTCGGTCAGCTCCCGGTGAACCCGTTCCGCTTCCAGGCGGGCGGCTCTCGCCTCCTCCGCGTGGCGCACGGCCGCGGCCAACGCCGCTTCCGCCTCGCGGACCGCCTCTTCGGATGCGTTGCCCAGCCCTTGCTGCTCGGCCAGGCACGTCTTCAAGCGGACATCGGTTTCCTTCACGCGGCGGGCGAGCCGGGCAGCCAGTTCATCGCCGTATTTCTCCAGCGAGAACAACCGCTGCAGCATTTGACGCCGCTCGCTTCCCTTCAAAGAGAGGAACTCGGCGAATTTGCCCTGAGGCAGCACGACCGCCCGCGTAAAATCATCCATCTTCAGCCCGATCTGCTCTTCCACGCAGCGGTTCACATCCGCCAGCTTGTCCGCCAGCACGATATCGCCTTCCGGCCGGAGCTCGATGAAGCGGGTCAAGGTGCTGCCCACCGTCACGTCGCCGGTGCGCTTGAAGCGCCGCTCGACCCGGAACACACGCTTGCCGGCCGCGCCGTGCAGAGCGAAGGTGAAGGAGACCGACACCGTATTTTCCATCTGGTTCAAAATCCCCTGAGTTCCGCCCGCCGCACGCTCGACCTTGCCGTACAGCGCCAATGTCATCGCGTCGAGGATGGAGGATTTGCCGCTTCCCGTCGGGCCGAAGATGCCGAACAACCCGGTCTCGCACAGCTTCTCGAAGTCGATCCGCTGCTCTTCGCGGTAGCTCTGGAGTCCGGCCAGCCTTAATTCGATCGGCTTCATGCGCTCTCCTCCTTCTCTTCGGCTTCGGCCTCAATCAGCTCAAGGAAGCAGGCGACGAGCGCGTCATCCGGCTGCGCGCCGCCGGTCTGCCGTTCATAGAAACGGCGGAACATCTCCTGCACCGGCAGCTCGCTCAGCCGCACCTCGTCCTCCGCCTCCCGTTCCGCTTCCGCATAGACCGGCCGGATATGAACGATGCCGTCATGGGCGCGGCGCAGCTTCTGAATCTGATCCATCGTCAAGGCCTCGGTCAGCGTCAGGCTCACGTCCAGCCAGGCGCGGCTGTCCCGCCCTTCCTCGATCCAGCGCATCACTTCCTCATAGCCTCCGCGGGCATTCCATTCCGCGAGCGGACGGCCCGACGACAGATAGCGCTCCTCGGGGATCGCTGCCGCGCCGGGCGCCAGATCGAGCAGCGTCACCGACTTCGCCTGTCCGGCCTCGGAGAAGCTGTAGGCGAGCGGCGAGCCGCTGTAGCGAATCACGCCCGGCCCCTTGACGTACTGGGGCCGGTGCAAATGCCCCAGCGCCGTATATTGGGGCGCGGCCGGCGCGCCCTGGCAGGCGAAGGCCGATGGATCGACCGTGTAGGCGCCGCCGACCTGAATCGGGCGCTCCGAATCGGACTCCGCTCCGCCCAGCACATACAGATGGCTCATGGCGAGATTGACCGCCGTCGGCCGGAACCGCCGCGCCTGCCGCGCCAGCAATTGCGAGACGCGGGCGCTGTAGGCCCGGCGCACCGCCTGCTCCTCGGCCTCATCCGACAGCAGCTCGCCCAGCCGCGCTTCCGACGGGTAAGGCAGGGCCGCGATAACCGCCTCTTCCCCCGTCCGGGCGCACGGCACAACGACCGCCTCCAGCGTCGGCTGTCCGATAAGACAGACGCCCCGCTCCCCGACGAGCGGGGCGGAAGCCGATAACCGTTCCGGATGATCATGATTGCCGGAAATAATGACGATCGGGCGTCTGCCCCCGTCCGACAAGCGGGCCGCCGCCTCATAAAATAACTGCTCCGCGGCAGCCGGAGGATTGACGGAATCGTAGACATCCCCGGCAATCAGGACGAGATCGACCCGCTCCTCCTCGGTCAGCGCCACCAGTTCGTCGACGAACGCCGCCTGCTCCTCCAGACGGCTCCGCCCTTCCAGCGTCCGTCCAAAATGCCAATCCGCGGTATGTAAAATACGCATGAATCTGTCACCATCCTCGCCAAACGAAATCAAACCAACCATAGGTGGGGCTGGCAGGCGGCCGCAGCCGCCCGCCACTCATCGTTACAGCTCGCAAGCCTGCTTCGCGTCGAAGAAGTACAGCACCTTCCGCTTGACCGGCCGTTTCCATATCTCTTCAATTGCCCGCGCATACAGCTCTAGCTGGAACCGGTAATGCTCCGTCAGCCCGCGGAGACCGCCCCGATGGGCCAGCACTTTGTCCGTCTTGTAATCGAGCAGAACCAGCTCTCCGTTCCATTCGAACAGGCAATCGATAATTCCTTGCACGAGCACCGTCTCCCGATCGAGCTGCCCGGATGAATCCATCGCGGCGAAGGCCGGGGTTGCGACGAAGCGCGGCTCAGTCCCCGGTGCGGAAGCGGTCCCGCTCCCCAGCGCTTCCGCGGCGGCCGCCATCGATTCGCGCCGGCGCAGGCCCTCGATCGTGTACGCTTCCGTTGCGGTCAGGCCGTAGCTGAACGGCAGCTCCCGCTTCACCCACGACGCTTCGGCCAACTGCCGGCCGACCTCGCTGTCGAAGAAAGCGGCGACGCTCTCCGCATCCAGCGCGTCCGCCTGCATCCGGGTCATAATGAGCCGGGCTACCAGATCGTCGAGGGTATGATTCACCTCTTCCGGCGTCAGCCGGCGATCCAGCGGAAGATGCTGCATCAGCAGATGGTAGGCCGTCCCCCGCTCGACCGGCGTGATGCCGCGCCGTTCCATGAACCTCGGCCGCCGCAGATACAAGGTGCGGGACGGATCGGCATACGGTCCGGACGCCGCCGGATCGCCGCTTGCAGCCGCTCCGGGCGCTGCGGCCGGTTCCTTGCCGCCCTTCGCCGGCTCCGCCCCCTCTCTATCACCGTGCTCCGTCACCGCTTCCGTCTCTGAACCCTTCGCTTCAAATTCCGGTCCGGCCGGAGCGCCAAGCCAGTCCTCCGGAGGCCAATCATCGGAAGCGGCCAGCCGCTTCATCTCGGTGACGGATGTCTTCGACGGCAGCAGCGTGACGATCCGGTGCGGATCGCGCCAGGATAGCCGCTCCCCGATCTGCTCCGCCCAAGCCGAACGAGGGAACGCGTCCTCCGTCTCCAGTCGGCGCAGCGCCTTCATGCGGCGCACACGCTCTTCATCCTCCGGCATGTCCGCCAGACGTTCGCCCGCCGCAATGACCGATGCCGGCACCATCGCCAGGTGCCACCGGGACGGATCATCCAGCAGGCATTCCCCGTTCCGGTTCGGCAGGCCGGCATACCGGCGCCACTCGGCCGCGGCCGGGTGCCGGATGATCGCGGGCCCGATCCAATCGAGATACGATCGGGCTTCCGCCACCAAATAATCCGGCAGCAGCAGCCGCTCGACATCAAGCGCTTCGCCCCATTTCCGAATCGACTTCTCCGCGTCCTGCACCGTGCCGATCAGAATCAGCTTCTCCTTCGGCCGGGTCAAGGCCACGTAGAGCACGCGCTGCTCCTCGGCCAGCAGCTCCAGCCTCATCTGCCGCCGAATGGCCAGATTCGGCAGCGTCGGATAAGCGACCCGCTTCTCCTCGTCGACGTACTTCGGACCGAAGCCGAGATGCTTGTGCATCAGAAAGGACGCGTTCAGATCCTGCTGGTTGAACCGCTTCGACAGCCCTGCAACGATGACCACCGGGAATTCGAGCCCCTTGCTCTTATGAATCGTCATAATGCGGACGACGTCCTCCCGCTCGCCGAGCGCGCGGGCCGTCCCGAGATCCCCGCCCGTATCCCGCATCCGGTCGATGAACCGCAGGAAGCGGAACAGTCCCCGGATCGAGGATGATTCATACTGCCGGGCTCGATCATACAGAGCGCGCAGGTTCGCCTGGCGCTGCAGGCCGCCGGCCAGTCCCCCGACCCACTCGTAGTACCCCGTCTCCCGGTACACTCGCCAGATCAAGTCGGACAACCGCCCTTGCCGCGCGGCATTCCGCCATTGCTCCAGCCGGTCGAGGAAGCGGTTCAGCTTCGCCTGCCACTCCCCGCCGCCCTGCCGAGGGGCCGAATCGGCACCCTCATCCGCGGCCAGAGGGAGCTCCAGCTCCAACTGCATCGCCGCCGGAGAACCGTCCTCCGCTTCCGCCCGTGCCGCTTCCATGACCGCGTAATAGAACGGCTTGCCCTTCCCGTACAGCCGAATCCGGGCCAGCTCCTCCTCCTTCAAGCCGACGATCGGCGAACGCAGCACCGCGGCGAGCGGAATATCCTGCTGCGGATTGTCGATCACGCGCAGCAGGGACAGCACGATCTCCACTTCCGTCGCCGTAAAATAGCCGGTGCTGAACTCGGCATAAGCCGGAATCCCTTCCCGTCTCAGCTCCTCCATCATCAGCGGCGCCCAGGCTTGGGTCGCCCGCAGCAGAATGACCATATCCCGGTACGTGACCGGGCGCATCCGCTTCTGTTCCTTGTCATACACGAGATAAGGGGGCTCCCCTTCGTCCCCCGTCATGCGGCGGATGCGCGAAGCGATCGCCCTCGCCTCCAGGCGCGCGGTCTCCAGCTCGGCGGCATCCAATGCGGCCCGTTCCGTCTCGCCGTCCTCGTCCTCCGCCGCCTCGTCCGCCGCGGCCGGCACGCCCTTGTCTATAAGGAGCAGCTCGGTCGCGAAATACGGCATGCCGAACTCTTCCCGGCCGCGGCGGCTCTCGGCCGCTATCTCCTCGGCGGACGGGTAGGACGCCCCGCATACGAGCTCTGCCGCGGAATCATAGGTCAGCTCCGCCACGTCGGCGTTCATAATCTGGCGGAACACCATATTGACCGTATCGACGATGCCTTGGCGGCTGCGGAAGTTGCGGGCCAGATCGATGCGGATGCCATCCCCGCGTCCTTTCTTCCCGTAGGAGGTATACTTGCTCTGGAACAGGCCCGGCTCCGCCAGGCGGAAGCGGTAGATGCTCTGCTTCACGTCACCCACCATGAACCGGTTGCCGTGTCCGGGCCGGGTAATCAAGTCCACGATCGCTTCCTGGACCATATTCGTATCCTGATACTCGTCCAGCAAAATCTCGGCGAATTGCTCCTGATACAGCAGCGCCGCCGCGGACGGCACCGCCCGTTCCGGCGTGGAGGAAGGATCGCGCAAAATGCGCAGGCAGTAATGCTCCAAATCGGCAAAATCAAGCCATCCCTTCGCCCGCTTGGCCGCCTCGAACCGGGCGCCGAATTCGCGCACGACGGAAGTCAGCGCTTCGAGCACCGGCCGGATCGCATGCAGCTCCTGCAGGAACTGCTCCGGCGTCCGGCGGAACAGCTCGTCGCGCACCTGCTGCAGGCGCTTCTTCGCCTGATCGCGCAGACGCTTCGCCTGCTCCTGCAGTTCTTTGTCGTATTGATCCCCGCGGCAGGCCGCCAGCCGTCCGAAGCTCAGCAGTCCGAACGACTCATGCATCCGTTCCCACGGGACGGACGAGGCCGCGTCCGCCAAGGCAGCCGCTCCGGCCAGCTCCTGCTCCAGCGCGGCGCGGTACGGCTCCGGACCGCCCGGAGCCGTCGTCAGGGCGATCGCCTGGCGCAGCAGCTCGACGATGCCGTTCAGCGTCAGCCGCGCCGCAGCCATAATGCTGTCCGCCCACGGGGAGCGGCCCAGCTCGGCGATGTCCGCCGGGCTGAACGAAGCCGTCATGCTGTCCAGCCATTCCTCCGGCCACGGATGGCTGCGGGAGAAATCATAAAGCCGGTGGACGAGCCGGAAAGCGGCCTCGTCATTGCGCTCTCCGCTGAACCAATCGACCATCCGCGCAAAGGTTGGCTCCTTGCTGGCATAACGCTCTTCAAAAAGCTCCTCCAGCACGTCCTGGCGCAGCAGCTCGATCTCGGTCTCGTTCGCGACCCGGAAAGCCGGATCCAACTGAACCGCCTGGAAATGCCGCTGAATCACCTCCAGACAGAAGGAATGCAGCGTCGTGATCGAGGCGCGGTTCAGCAGGGCGAGCTGGCGGCGCAAATGCTCCGACTCCGGGTTCGCCTCAAGCTTGCGCTCCAGCGCCAGCCGGATGCGCTCGCGCATCTCGGCCGCGGCCGCCTTCGTGAAGGTGGCGACGAGCAGTTGATCGACATGCAGCATCGCCGCCTCGTCGCTGATGCGGCGGATAATGCGTTCGACCAATACGGCCGTCTTCCCGGAGCCGGCGGCCGCCGCGACCAGAATGTTCTCGCCGCCGTCGACGATGGCTTGCCACTGCTCCTCGGTCCACGTGCTCTCGGCCGGCCTCGGCGGCAGCTCCGCAGGCGCTTCGCCCGCGGACGCCGCATCGGCTGTCAGGACGCGCGCTTCGCCATCCTCCCCGGCGGCAGCGGCCGACGGCAAGCGGGAAGTCCCGCCAGCCTCGCCGCCGCTCTCGTATTCGCGGCTATTCCGTTCATCGCGGTTCATGTCCATCGTCCGCTTCGCCTCCCTTCAGCTTCGCCCATACTTCGTCTTTGCCCAGCCGCGGCAACAGATGATATTGATTGCCGTCCACCAATTCGTCGAATTGGCAGACCGGCTTGTAGGAACAAAAATCGCATGCCGTCGCCGTGCCGCTCCGGTACGGTTCGATCACCACATCGCCGTTCGTGATGCGCGTCCCGATATCCCGGATGACCGAACGGACGGTCCCCCGGAGCAGCTCCCACTGCTCCTCCGTCGCGACGGAGGAATTGCTGTAGAACGATCCGTCCGCCTTCACCGCCAGCGGAAGCACCTGGGAATGCCCTTGCTCCACCGAGCCGTCCATCAGACGGACGGCCTCGCGGTCGGCCAGGACGAGCCCTTTCATTTTGAATCGCTTCAGGAGCTGCTCGTAAGCCTGCTCCTCATTCAAGCCGTTGGCCGCCTGGAGGAGCGGATTGTGCACATGGAAATAAAGCGTTCCGGCGGCTGTCGCCTCCGTGCCGAGCCACTCCTCCGCAAAGGTAAGGAGCACGTCCAAATAGGTAAGCATCTGCAGCGACAGCCCGTAATACACTTCATGGAGAGCCAGGTCCGTCTGGCTCGACTTGTAATCGATCACCCGCAGCAGGACGCCCCGCTCGCTCTCCGCCTTGTCGACGCGGTCGATGCGGCCGATAATCTCCATTGTGCAGCCGTTGTCCAGCGTAAAGCGGAGCGGCGGCAGCGGCTTGCCGGGCCCGAAATCCATCTCCAGCGCCACCGGCTCGAATTGCCCCCGCTTGGCATGCTCGCCCATCACGGCCGCGGCCCGCCCGACGATGCGCTTCAGCTTGCCGGATATATGGCCGTACCGTTCGGAGCTGAGCAAAATCTCCCCCTGAAGCCGGGGCGCCAGCAGATCGACGATGCGATCCGCTTCCGCCTCGCATTCCCGGGGCGTCAGCTCCGCCCAGGAGCGTTGCTGGGCCTGCAGTTCGCCGGCGAATCGGCTTAGCGCCGCATGGAAGAGCTGGCCGATGTCCGGCGCCTCCAGCCGATACAGCCTTCGTTCCTTCAGCTTCAATCCGTGGGAAGCGAAATGCGAGAACGGGCAGGCGACGAACCGTTCCATGCGGGAGACGCTCGTCCGCAATAGCTGCCCGTACAGCTTCCGGCTCGTGTCGGCCGTCAGCGCCTGCGCCTGGTTGCGGTAAGCGAGCGATCCGAGCACCGTCTTCAGCCGATCCCGCCAAGCCGGGTGCGCGGCGAACCAACGGTACACATCCCACCACAGATCCGCGATCGGGCGGCCTTGCCGCCATTCCCTCAACTGGGCGATCAAATGTCTAAGCGCCGCTTCCGGATAGGCGATGAAATCGGCCTGCTCCGCTTCCGGCACAAATTCATTCGGCTCCGCCAACAGGAGCTCCTCCTGCATGCCCGGGAACAGCCCCCGGATCTGCCTCACCGTCTCCGAAGGGAGCAGCGATCGGCCTTCCTCGTCGGCCAGCGCATAGCTGAGCCACAGGCTCTCGCTCGGCGAAGTGAAGGCATGATAGATGACGAAGCGCTCGTCCAGCAGCTTGCGCCGGATGCCGGGCGCGAGCTCCATCCCGATCGTGAGCAGCAGATCCCGCTCATACTCGGTCAGCAGCCCATCCTCTATCGGACGGGCAGGCATAACCCCGTCGTTGACTCCAAGCACGTACAGATGCTTGATCTGGCTCGAACGCGTCCGATCCATGGATGCGATCAGCACCTGATCAAGCGCGGGAGGCACGAGCGCCAGCTTCACGCTCTCGAAGCCGGTCTCCAGCATCCCGGCGAACAGCTCGAGCGGCATCTTCTCTCCGCCAAGCATCTCCACCATCTGGTCCAAAATATCCAGCATCTCCCCCCAGATCTGGCGATGCTCCCGGGAACGCTGCACGTCGCCGTCCAGCAGCGCCTCCTGGCTCATCCGCTCCAGCTTGTCCGGAACCCCGAGACGGAGCCAGAACGTGTACAGCGCCTCGCACATGTCCTGCACATGCCGACTTCGCGCGAGCGAGCGCTGCAGGCCAGAGAGCGGCTCGACAATCCGGCGGCGGCACTGCTCCGCCCATTCCGGCGCCTGCTCCGGCACGCTCTCGGCCTTTTCTTCGGCCGCCGGATCGTCGGGATCCAGCGACTGCCGCGGTTCGGCAGGCCACGGGCGTCCGTTCGTCCATTTCGAGCCCTCGATGCCGCACGCCAGCACATAGTTCTCCAGCCGATCGAATGACTCCCTCGTCACGCTCCCGTCTTCAGGCAGGACGAAGTCCGTCTTCACGAAGCGGAACACCGCGTCATAGCGCCAGTGACCGATCAGAATGTCCAGCGCGGCGCGCGTCATCTCGACGAACGGATGATGGAGTACCGCTTGCTTCTGATCCGTGAAATAAGGAATGCCCGCATCGCCGAAGACCGTGTCGATCAATTCCGCGTAATCCGGCAAGTTCCTGACCATGACGGCCATCTCCCGCCAGCGGACGCCCTCGCCCTGCGCCCGGCGCAAAATGTCGCGCGCCGCTCCTTCCACTTCCGCCCGGCGGTTGACCGCGGCATGAACGCGAATCGCCGCCTGCTCCCCGCCAGCGGAGGCAGGACGATAAGCCGAACGCCGATCGAAATGGCGTTCCAGATGGGCGAGCATCGGAGAGGAAGCGAATCTTGGCAATCCGCCCTGTCCGCCCAGCTGTATAACTTCACCCGTCTCGACGCCGAGCGTGTCGGCGATGCTGCTCAGCTTGAGAAAGGTCGTCGCCGTAGGATGGAACAGGTTCAGCTCATGAGGCTCCTCCCCCAAGGCGTAAGGCCGATCCAGGCAGAGCGCTACGGTGACGCGGCGGGCATGCAGCAGCAGCGATGCCAACACGGCATATTCCTGAGGCGTGAAGCCGTTGAACCCGTCAATCCATATCTCCGCCTCGCGCACATAGTCCGAGTGCGGAATGCCTTCCGCCAACCGGACAAGCACATCCTCTCCGTCCAAATAATGCTGCTCCAGCTCGGTCTCGAACTCGCGCAGCACGGCGGACAAATCGTGCAGCTTGGCCGACAGGAGCGGCTGGCCGTCCACATGCTCCTGGACGAACGCGGCATGCTCGTTCAACTCGGAAGCCTGGATCCGGTACCGCTTCATCTCGTCGAACAGATCATTCAATTTTTCGATGAAGCCGAATTGCTCCGCCGCTCCGGCGAACAGGGGCAGGTCGGACTTGCGCCGCTGCAAAATTTTGTACAGCAGCATCTTCTTGCCTTCCTCTCCAATCGGCGTAAGCGCCGTGCCTCCGGTCTCCTGCATCACGCGGTACGCCAAGCGCCGGAAGCTCAGGACTTGCGTCCGCAGCATCCCCGACAGGCGCTCCGAAGTGACGAGCGCATGCTCCGCCTGGAACGTTCCCTGCTCGGGCACGAGCAGAATCATGGGCGGACCTTCCGGCTGAGCCTCCAGCCTCTGCCGGATCTCATTCAGCAGATGAGCCGACTTGCCGCTCCCCGATCGTCCGATTACGAAATGCAAAGCCAATGTATATCCCCCGCTTTCTCGTACAACTGACCAATAGATATGTACGCTGCCATGCCGTCTGCTGGCTTTTTCCACAAATGCCGTGTGTAAAAGTGTATTTACAAATCGCAAGAAAGGATTAAAAATAAGAATAAGAATAAGTCCAAAAAGACCGAATTCCCGGTAGTCCTCAGTAGACAGAGACTTCGCAAATCGTCTCTTTTACGGAAACCTTGCTTTATTATAGCATATTATCGCGAGCGGACTGGAACACACGTTTGGAATGTGCAGGAAGGAATTCAAGCCCCTGGCTGACGATACCGCCGGAGAGAAAAGGAGGCACACCGCGTGATTCATATCGTGAATGGAGATATTGTGGCAGAACGGCTTCGTCCGATCGCCCGGGAGCGCTGGAACGAAGAAGTATGGGTCTATCGCGAGCTGCTGACCGAAGGACCCGTCTATCCCATCTTTGAACGTTATCTGGCCTACCGCGCGCTTCAATTGGAAAAAATGTGCGGCCTGCCCGCATCCCTCTACCTTCAAATGAGCAATGAGCAGGAGCGGTCCTGGAAAGCGGACGTGCTGCGGCAACCGGAAATCGCCCTCTGGTTCGAGCATGATCTGTTCGATATCACGATGCTGCTGCGGCTGACGGAGCGTCTGTCCCGCGAGCATCCTGATGCGGCCGTCTACTGGATCGATATTGCCGCCATGCCCGGGCGCGACCGCTACGACGGCTTCGGCGCCCTCGACGCGGACCAATTGGCCCTCTGCCGCAAGCGCGGCATTCGGCTGAACATGGAAGCGATCTCATGGATGCACCATGCCTGGCTGGCGTATACGAGCCCGAATCCGCGCAAATTGGTGCGCTGGATCGACGAATCCGGCTCAGTGGAAGCTCCTTATGACGCCGTCGTGGATGCGATGCGGTTCCATCTCCGCCGCTTCCCTTCGCGCGACGACGGGCTGGGCGTCGTGGAACGGCTGACGCTGGATGCCGTCGCCGAAGGAGCCGGCTCCTTCCTGGAGCTGTATGGGCATATCCGGCCGCATGTGCCGGAATACGGACTCGGCGACATGCAGTATTGGGGATATTTGCGCCGCTTGACTTCCGGAGAAGTCCCGCTATTATCCCTGTCCGCGGCTTCCGAGCCGCTGCCGGAGCCGCTGCGGCCGGTCGAGCCGTCCGCCGGGCGGCTGCTGCTCACCGAGGCGGGCCGGAGAGTGCGCAGCGGCGAGATCAATTGGGCCCGCGAACGGGGATATGCTCGCTGGCTGGGCGGCGCATTCGTCACCAATCCGGCTCCATAAGCGCCGCTTGTCCATTCCGTCGTCCTGCCGCAACCGCAAAAAGCACCTCGCGGCAATTCGCCATGAGGTGCTTCTTCGTCATGCTATCGTCTGGAACGGACTTCGAAAATGCCGAACTTCAAGTAATGCCCTTCCTCGACCCCGGCCACCTGCGGATGATCCTTCCCCGCCGTGCGCCAATCGATGAGACGCAGCACCTTGCCCGCGTCATGGGCGGCGTCCCGGATCGCCTGCAGGAAGCGCTCCGGCTTCATATGATAGGAGCAGCTCGCCGTCACCAAATATCCGCCCTCATTCACGAGCTTCATCCCGTGAAGGTTGATGTCCTTGTAGCCGCGGTACGCCCCTTCCGCCGCCTGCCTCGTCTTGGCGAACGCGGGCGGATCGAGAATGACGACGTCCCAGGTGCGGCCGCCGCCCGCGGTCATCGGCTTCGACGTATCCGTCTTCGCCTTGCTCGTCCCGCGCTCCATCCGCTCCTCTCTTCCCTGCACTTGCTCGCGCAAATACGCAAACGCGTCCGCCACCACGAATTCCACCCGATCCGCAAAGCCGTTCAGCTCCACATTGCGCTTCGCGCTCTCGATCGCATGCTCGGAAATATCGAGACAAGTCACCTTCTTGGCTCCATATTTGCAAGCATGCAGCGTGAAGCTTCCCGTGTGAGAGAAGCATTCCAGCACCGTGGCTCCGTCCCACCACGGAAAGGTTACTTCCTTGCCGTTCGCGTTGACCGGCACGGTGCGTACGCCTGCTTCCGTCTCGATATCGGTCAGCGCAATCCCGCTGCGGGCTCCCCAACCGGTCATCAGCGGCGCTATCGCCGCCCGGTTCTCGCGCTGGTCGAAGAAATAGCCTGTCTTCTGCCCTTCGACAATATCGATTTCAAGCTGCAGTCCGTTCTCGGTAATCTGCACATGGCGCGGGCATTCCCCGTACAGCGCGCCCTTTCTCTGTTCGAGGCCCTCCTTTTCCCGAATCGGCACATCGCTTCGTTCGTAAATGCCGCGCGGATTCATCACCTCGACCAGGGCCTCCACAATCGAATCGCGCGCCCGGTCCATTCCGAGCGTCAAGATTTGCACGACGAGCACATCGCCGAACCGATCGACGATCAGTCCAGGCAGAAAATCAGCTTCGCCATAGACGAGCCGGTATGCCGTCGCTCCGGGCAGGAACCGGTTGCGATGCTCCAGGCAGTGCCGCAGCCGCTCCTTGAAAAATCCGGCATCCATCGCGTCGGCGGCCTGATAGCCAATGACCCGCACAATGATTTTGGAAGCCGGGTTATAGTATCCGGTCGCCACATATTGGCCTTGGGCGTTCATGACATCCACCAGCGCCCCCGGCTGCGGATAGCCTTCCACGCGCTCGACTTCGGATTGGAACACCCACGGGTGCCCATGTTCCGTCCGTTTTTTGCGGTTCCGGGTCAAGATTACGGTTGCTGTTGTCGATTGCTTCAATTGCATGTCCCCTCTCGGCTTCAGCCGGGCTTGTCATTGTTGTCCATCCGCAAGCATACAGTGACAGTATAGGCTGTTCACTTGTTTCCTCTCAAGCTGCTCCAGCTCGAATGATAGAACCCGCATTGTGTGTGGAAATGACGAAGGAGTCCGGCATATGTTCGCAGAAATCTGGTATCCGCTGCTAGGCGGAATGGCTGTGTTTCTTTTTGGCATGAAAACGATGGAGCTCGCCCTTCACGCATGGGCAGGGCCTTATTTGAACCGCTTCCTGCACCGTTCCACGCGGACGCCGCTGCACGGCATGCTGTTCAGCTCCGGCATGACGGCGCTGCTGCAGAGCAGCACCGCCATCACGGTCATCACCATCGGGCTGGTGAACGCCGGGCTGATGAGCTTCTCGCGCTCGCTCGGCATCATCCTCGGCACGAATGTCGGCACCTGCCTGACGACGGAGCTGATCGGCCTCAATATCAGCCGCTACGCGCTGCCGCTGCTCATCGGCTCGCTCGCCTGCTGGAGCGCGGCGATTCTGGGCGGCGAGTACCGCCTGCCCCTGCCGAAGCGGCTCGCCTCCCTGCTGCATCCGCTACAGTTCGGCTCGCTGGCCGCCGCCGGGTTCGCCCTCATTCTGCTCGGCATCGAATGGATGAAGCAGATCGGGGGGCCGCTGCAGCACCGCGGCATGTTCACCTGGTTCCTCGAGCGGTCCAACGACAGTCTGCTCTGGGCGCTGGCGGCCGGCATGATAATTACGGCCGTCGTCCACAGCAGCGCGGCCATCATCGTCATGGCGATGGGCTTGTCCGCTACCGGCGCGCTGCCGGTCGAGATCGGCATCGCCATCGTCATCGGCTCCAATGTCGGCACCTGCTTCACCGCGCTCATCGCATCGCTCGGCGGAAGCCGCCATGGCCAATTCGTGGCTTGGAGCCATATCGTGCTCAATGTGGGCGGGGCGATCCTGTTCTATCCGCTAATCGGCCAGCTCCATGCGCTGTCCGCCTGGTTCACCGACGATCCGGCCGCCCAGATCGCCCGCGCCCAGACGGTATTCAATATTGCGAGCTCTGTCCTGGCGCTCCCGCTGTGCTATCTGAAGCTGTGGGACCGGCTCCGGTAACGATCGCGATTCCCGAGCTCGTTCCGATTCGGGTCGCGCCGGCCTCGATCATGGCGAGCGCCGTCGCCGTATCCCTTACGCCGCCCGAAGCCTTCACGCCGATATGCGGCGACACGTTCCCCCGCATAAGCCGGATATCCTCGACGGTCGCCCCGCCGCGGCCGAACCCGGTCGACGTCTTGACGAAATGCGCCCCTGCGGCTTCCGAGGCTTTGCACGCCTCGATCTTTTGCGCGGTCGTCAGGATCCCCGTCTCCAAGATGACTTTGACGATTGCCTTCCCTTCCACCATGCGGACCACTTGGGCGATATCGGCTTCCACCGCCTTCACGTCGCCGTCTAGGAGGCGGCCGATCTGGAGCACCATATCGATCTCCGACGCCCCGTCCTCCACGGCTCTGGCCGCTTCGAACGCCTTGGCGGAGGATGCGGCGGCTCCGAGCGGGAACCCGCATACGGCCGCGATGCGCACTTCGGATCCGGCAAGCCGCTCGCGGCAGAGCGGAACCCAGGTCCCATTTACACAGACGCTGTAAAAGCCGTGCTGCCGCGCCTCGTCGCACAATTTCTCAATATCGCTCCGCACCGCTTCCGGCTTCAGGAAGGTGTGGTCAATCAGGCTGGCCAATCGGATTTGTTCGTTCATCTGTAATCACCCTTCGCAATCAGATTAGAGTTGAAAGCGTACGATTACTGCACATATTCAGAATGCGTACCTGTTCCCGGCATCTGGGCAGGACACTTGCGCTCGCCGACCCGCATGACAAGCAGCGGCCGTTTACAAGGCAATCCCCAATTGCGCAAAGGCCTTGCTCAGAATGACGTCATTGTTATCATACCCGGAATCGGTCTGCTTGGCCCATGCCGCTTGCGGATCGTACCATTCGACGCTGTGAATCTCCTCGACCTGAGGCGCAAGCTGCCCGGCCTTCGCCTCGACCAGAAAATAATGAACCTCTTTGTCCACCGTGCGGCTTTCCGGCGACGTATATTGATAGCGGATCGTGTCCAGCTTGCCGACGATGCTCCCTTCAATCCCGGTCTCCTCCAGAATTTCCCGCAGAGCCGTCTGCTCTACGGTCTCTCCAGGCTCCATTTTTCCCTTGGCCAAGGAAGTCTTGCCGTAACGATCCTGGATCAACTGGAACTCGATATGCTCTCCGCGCCGCCGGTACACGACGCCTCCCGCCGATATTTCTTTCATAGCGAACATCCTCCAACGTAAAAAGTGTGCGGCGTGCTCAGGTCCCTTACCGCCAGCACTATTGAAACTGATGAATATGTATATCGTAACCGAAAGGAAAGAGGATTTCACCTGCTCCTTGCACACGAAGCGACAGTGGAATCCTCTGTGTTCTACCTCATTACATATTGGCTGCCTGCGCGCCCGCTTCTTCCCCGAGCACCCGGGTCAGCACGCCGAAGCATTCGTTCACGCCGGCCTTCGTCACCTTGACGCGGCAGAGCCGGCCAATGAGCGACTCGTCGCCGTCGAACACGATCTGCAGGTAGTTGTCGGAATAGCCCATCACTTGACCGGTTCCCGGCGCCCCTTTATAATCGCGTTCCGGAATGACGTCAAGCACTTGCCCGACGAATTTCTCGGCGTATGCGAGCTGCATCTGCTCCGACAGATCGATCAGATCGTGAACGCGGGCATGCTTCACTTCCTCGTCCACCTGATCCTCCATGCGCGCCGCCGGCGTTCCGGTACGCTTGGAGTACGGGAAGACGTGCATCTCGGAGAACCCGACCCGCTTCATGAATTCGTAGCCTTCCCGGAACTGCTCGTCCGTCTCCCCCGGGAAGCCGACGATCACGTCGGTCGTTATCGCGACGTTCGGCATCGCCTCGCGGATGCGGGCAATTTTGTCGCCGAACTCCTCGACTGTATATTTGCGCCGCATGCGCTTCAGCACTTCATTGTTGCCCGCCTGCAGCGGTATATGAAGGTGGCGGCACATTTTCGACGAACGGTTCAGGACGTCGATCATCCGATCGTCGATCTGGCTCGCTTCGATCGAACTGATGCGCACCCGTTCCAACCCCTCGATGCGGTCCAGATCCCAGAGCAGATCAGTCAGATCATAGTTCTCGAGATCGTCGCCGTAGCCTCCGGTATGGATTCCGGTCAACACAATCTCCTTGTAGCCTGCCGCCACGAGCTGACGGGCCTGGTTGAGGACGCTTTGCGGGTCGCGGCTGCGGGACAGCCCGCGGGACCACGGAATGATGCAGAAGGTGCAGAAATTGTTGCAGCCTTCCTGAATCTTCAAAAATGCGCGTGTCCGCTCCGCGAAATCCGGGACGTCCAGCTCCTCGAACGCGCGCGTCTTCATAATGTTGCGCACGGCGTTAATCGGCTGGCGCTCTGCTTGAAGCTGGGCGATGTAATCCATCAGCTTGTCCCGATCCTGCGTGCCGATGACGAGATCGACGCCCGGAATGTCGAGAATCTCCGCCGGGGAGGTTTGCGCATAGCAGCCGGTCACCGCAATGATGGCGTCCGGATTGCGGCGGACGGCCCGCCGGATAATCTGGCGGCTCTTCTTGTCGCCGGTATTCGTAACGGTGCATGTATTGATCAAATAGACGTCAGCCGTCGCTTCAAAGTCGACTTGCTCATAACCTTCTTGCTTGAACAGCTGCCAAATGGCTTCCGTATCATAGAAGTTCACCTTGCAGCCCAACGTATAAAACGCTACCGATGGCATTGTTCAACTTCCTCCCATTTCTCCGAATTGATACATGATGCAGGCACAGGCCGCCATGCCCGCCGTCTCCGTCCGCAAAATGCGGCGCCCGAGACTGACGCAGACCGCGCCGGCCGCCGCGGCCGCTTCCACCTCGCGCAGCGAAAACCCGCCTTCCGGTCCGATCACGACCAGAATGCGGGCTGCCTCCCGGCCGCGCTGCGCTTCGCGGAAAGGCTCGAGCACGTCGCGGAGCCGCGTTCCCTGCTCGTCCTCATAGCAGATCAGCACGAGATCATAGTCCGCGAACTGCCCGGTCAGCTTCGCCCAGGCCGCAGGCCCCGCAATGGCGGGAACGCGATTGCGATGCGACTGCTCGGCCGCTTCCTTCGCAATCTTCGCCCAGCGCTCCAGCCGCTTGGCTTCCTTCTTCGCGTCATACTGCACGACCGTGCGTTCCGACAGGAACGGAAGGAATCCCGCCGCTCCCAGCTCCGTGCATTTCTGTATAATCAGTTCCATCTTGTCGCCCTTCGGCAGGCTCTGGGCGACAGTCACCTCGACTGCGGCTTCCCGATCGGCAGCAACCAGTTCCTCCAGCCGGGCGATGGCCGTCTCGCCGTCGCCGCTCTCGAACACGGCCACGGCCTCGCGGCCGGCGCCGTCGCTCACCAGAAAAGTGAAGCCCGGCTTGGCCCGCATCACATTGACGATATGATGCGCGTCCGCGCCGGTAATCCGTATGTGCTGATCCCCGAACGCTTCGGGGCTGACAAAGTATTTTTGCATCGTAATCAACATTCCTCATCATACACGTTTTGCGCGCAATGCGCTAGATTTGCAGCAATATTTCCAGAAAGTCCACGCCATGCATCCGCCTGCCGGAACGGTATTCTACATGCCGACCAGATAAGCGGCGGTCCGCGAAAAGTTAAAGACGATCGGTTCAATCAAACTGAAGAGCGGCGTAAGCGTCATGTTCCGCAGCGGCGGAATGAATACAAGCATGAAGAAAATAAGAATCGACCATTGCTCGAACTGCTGCAACCGCAGACGCAGGCTGCGCGGCGCCAGATCCTCGACAATGCGGTAGCCGTCCAGCGGCGGCAGCGGAATGAGATTGAACAGGAACAGCAGCACGTTATAAGTGATGAAATAATTCAAAAAGTAATAGACGGCGAGATGGACGCGATCCGGAGATCCCAACTGCACGAAGCCCAACTTGAGGCCGAGATGAATCACGATGGTCCCGATAAAGGCCAGCAGCAGGTTGCTGATCGGTCCGGCGGCCGACACGACGATGCCCATCAGCCGCGGATGCTTGAAGTTATCCCGGTTCACCGGCACCGGCTTCGCCCAGCCGAAGCCAGCGATGACGAAGAACAGCATGCCCAGGAAGTCGACATGCCTTGCCGGATTCAGACTGACGCGGCCCAGCATCTTCGCTGTCGGATCCCCGAATTTCCAGGCAAAATAGGCATGCGCGAATTCATGGACCGTAAAGGCGATCAGCAGCACCGATACGAGAAACGGCAGCATCTCCAGCTTGACGGCGAACAAATTATTCAAAAAATCCATACCTTCCCTCGCTTTCTTCTATTACAGGGCTCTCTGTTTACATTGGTTTTTTGGCCACGAACGCAACCCAATCCTCCTCGCGATGCTTCCCGTCGATGTGGAAGCCGTGGCGGATCAGCTCCCGCTCTACCGCCTCTTCTTTGTTCTTGTAAATCCCTGAGGCAATGTAGATTCCGCCCGGCTGCAGCGCCGCGAACACATCCTCCACGAACAGCAGAATCACCTCGGCCAAAATGTTGGCGACCACGATCTGGACAGGGAGCGTTACGCCAAGCGCCGGGGCTTCGTCCGTTCCGCTCGCCTTCAGCATGTGCAGGAGATCGCCTTCCCGCACGGTAACCGCGTCATCGAGCCCGTTCATCGCCACATTTTCCCGGGCGCTCTTGACCGCTACCGGATCCAGGTCGATGGCGAGGACATGCCGGGCGCCGAGCTTGCACGCCCCGATCGCCAGAATGCCGGAGCCGGTTCCGACATCGATAATGTCTTCTCCGCCCTGAATGACGCCTTCCAGCGCCTGGAGACAGAGCGAGGTCGTCGGATGGGTTCCGGTGCCGAAGGCCATGCCGGGATCGAGCTCGATGACCATCTCCTCCTCCGCCGGCGTATAAGGCTCCCAGGACGGCTTGATCGTCAGCTTGCTTGTAATGCGCGCCGGCTTGAAATATTGCTTCCAGGCATCCGCCCAATCGTCTTCATGAACGGAGCGCCAGGACAGGGAAGCCTCGCCCGGATCGATTCCGTACGTGCGGAGCTCCCGAATGCGGCCGGCCACCTCGGCCTCGATCGCCGCCAGATCCGTTCCTTCCGCGAAATAGCCTTGAATCTTCGCCTCGCCTTCGGGAATATCGTTCAGCGGGGCGATATACAGCTCGCCATAGGTCGTGTCCCGCTCCTTGTTCAGCGTTCCGGATTCCTCGATCGAGACGCCTCCCGCTCCCGCCTCATGCAGGAAGTTCGAGATCATTTCGACCGCTTCTTCCTTTGTATGTATCGTTAATTCATGCCAGCGCACGATGGTATTCCCCCTATGAATAAGATCGGTGCCGACAAGTTTGACGGTGTTCCCCCGTACGATTGATAACCGTCCGCACATTCTATTTATTGTACACAAAAATAAAACTCCACACAACGAGCGGTCTTACCCGCTCGCCGCAGGAGTTCTGTTGCCTTACAAGGACGTGCCCTCATAATCGCGCATCACTGCAAGCGCCTGATCCAGCACGGCATGGTTCACATCGGCGGATACGATATATCCGTCTTCCCATGGAGCGACCTGAATGGCATGCGCCCGCAGCGCGTTCAGCTTGCGCCCGCAAGCTTCGGCCTTCGATTCGTCCTGGAATTTGGCTTCGATGTGTCTCATGGACGTTCCGCCCGTTCATCCGCTTGTCTGGCGCGCTCAAGCGCCTCCAAATCGTCGGCGTCCGCCTGCTCGATCGAGAATTCCACGTCTTCGTTCTTGCCGGCAGACGCATTGGTCTTGCCGACGACGAGATCCGGCTGCTCCTCGAAGGCGTTGAGATGATTCTTCCGGCGGCTGTCCCGGTAATTGGTCATGGCCCTTCCTCCTTTGCCTCATCATTTCATAGATGGTCATCTATAACATGAGTAGGAAGCGGGGACTTTATACGATGGGCTCACCGCCATTGCCGCTATTGCCGGCGCGCTCCCCGGCGGCATACTGCTGCCAGAGCGTCTGGCTGGAGGTCGTGACCGCCACGGCGCCCGCTTGAAGCGCCCTGTTCACATCTTCTTCGGTCCGGATGAAGCCGCCGGCGAGAAGCGGTATGTCGCGCCCGGTCTTCAACTGCTTCAAATAAGGCAGCATCGGGCTCGGCAGCACCTCGATATAGTCGGGATTCGTCTTTTCCAGCAAGGCGCCGCTCTTCTCGAAGGAGCTGTTGTCGATCAGGAAAATGCGCTGAATGGCGACGACGCCCTTCTGCTTCGCGCGGATAATTACGCTCGCCTTCGTCGACAATAGCCCGTACGGCGTAAATTCCTGACACAGATATTCCGCCGCGTAGCTGTCGTTCTGCAGCCCCTGAATCAAATCCACGTGCAGCAGCAGCTTCTTGTTATGCGGGCGAACCATCTGAAAAATAGGCTTCAACTGAGCGATATGAACATCCAAAAGCACAATGTATTCGAACGGACTGACCAGAAGCTTTTCCATATCCTTCATCTGCCTTACGGCCGGCAGGATGGCCTGGTTGGCGAAGTGCATTGCTCGCTCTCCCTTCGGTCTGGCTCTGTTTTTCTCTGATACGCTAACCTTGCTGTTTCTACCGCTATCGTAATCCCCTCCCGCCGCCCCGTCAACCTCCTCTCCGTCGCGTCAAGCGCATGTATCACTACGAACAACCATAATTTGTATTGATTTTTAATATTGTGTGAATTATACTGGGATGCAAGTTAATATTCCGGTTTCGGGAAACGGAGAAGACCACGCTTGTTCCAATTGGCTGCCGCCATTTGGTCGTTCTGTGGTCTTCTTTTTTTCTGACCGTTGCGCTGGTTAAGAAAGGGGAATAGTCTAATGGAGCCATCTGCCACAACCTTCCGCAAGAAAGATTCGCCGCTGCGCCTCCTGGCAGCGGGTATGCTCTATTTAAGTCCGATGCTCATCATTTTATCGGCCTTTACGTTCTACCCTATGTTGAAAACGCTTTATTACAGCTTCTTCTCCACGAACGCTCGCGGCGTTCCCGTCATGTTCGTCGGCTTCGATAATTATGCCGGCCTGTTCCAGTCCGACAGTTTCCTGACAAGCATGACCGGCACATTCCTGTTCGTGCTTTACACGGTGCCGCTGGGCGTCGCCTTCGCCTTCTTCCTGGCCGTCATTTCAAGCGAGAAGCTGCGGGGAATCGAGTTTTTCCGCGTTATTTTCTCTTCCACGGTCGGCGTGTCGGTGGCCGCGGGCTCGATGATCTTCCTGTTCCTGTTCCATCCCAGCATCGGGTTCCTGAATCATATGCTAGGTTGGATCGGACTGCCGCCGATCCATTGGCTGACCGATCCGAAGTGGGCGCTCATCTCCATCGCGTTGACCAGCATCTGGATGGGCGTCGGCTTCAATTACATCATCCTCCTCGGCGGTCTGCAGAGCATACCGGAGGACATTTACGAGAGCGCCCGCATTGACGGCGCCGGGTACTGGTCCCGCTTGTTCCGCATTACGCTGCCGATGGTCTCGCCGACCCTGTTTTTTGTCATCATCGTGACCGTCATCCATTCTTTTCAATCGTTCGGCCAGATCGATATCCTCACCAAGGGCGGACCTGCAGAATCAACCAACCTCATTGTTTATTCCATCTATCAGAACGCCTTTATTCATTACAAATTCGGCATCGCGAGCGCGCAAGCGATTATTCTGTTCCTGATCGTGCTGCTGGCGACGCTGATTCAGTTCAAAGTCGGCGAAAAGAAGGTGCACTATCAATGAGAATGGCGCTGTACCAGAAATGGGTGTTCTACATCTTGCTGCTGGCCGCGGCTGGCCTCATGTTCTTCCCGATTATCTATGCTCTCCTGGCGAGCCTGATGACGACCGAGGAAATTATGACCGGCAAGCTGTTCCCTGCCAGCTTCGTATTCGACAATTTCACGATGGCGCTCAAAAGCGTGCCGCTGCTCAAATTCATGGTGAACAGTCTGATCGTCTCGCTCACCGTCATGATCGGCCAGCTTATCGTATGCAGCCTCGCGGCCTACGCCATCGTCTTTATTCCGTTCAAAGGGCGCAACTTCGTGTTCTTCCTGTTGATATCGACGATGATGATTCCATGGGAAGCGACGATGATTCCGAACTATTTGACCATCGTCGGCTTCAATTGGGTCAATACGTATCAAGGGTTGTCGATGCCGTTCTTCGCGCTCGCTTTCGGTGTCTTTCTGCTCCGCCAGCATTTCCTGACGCTGCCGCAGGAGCTGCATGAATCGGCCCAATTGGAAGGCTGCGGCCGGCTGCGCTATCTGGTGTCGTTCGTCGTCCCGCTTTCTCTGCCGATGCTGAGCGCGCTTGGCGTATACGGGTTTTTGACGACCTGGAATATGTATTTATGGCCGCTGCTGACGACGACCAACAATTCGGTCCGCACCGTGCAGATCGGCTTGAAAATGATGCAGGCCCAAGAGACGAACACGAATTGGCCCGTCGTCATGGCCGGCGTCGTCATCGTGCTCGTGCCCACCTTGCTTTTCTTGTTCCTCAGCCTCAAGCAGCTCAAGCGCGGCTTGATGTCCGGGGCATTAAAAGGATAAATAAATCAACATGATTAGCCGGCATGATCAAATTTCGCGAGGGGGATATGGAAGTGAAAAAAACAGGCGTACTGATGCTGCTGCTGGCGGTGCTGTCGCTGTCCGCGGTCGGCTGCACGAATTCGTCCGGCTCGGAGGCGAGAAAGTCGGATGACGGACGAATCAAGGTCACCTTCTGGCATGCCATGAGCGGCAATGCCGGGGAACTGATCGCCAAGATGGCGAGCGACTACAATGCATCGCAGGACAAATACTTCGTCGATGCGATATTCCAAGGGTCGTACGAGGAATCGTTGACGAAGCTCAAGGCGGTGGGCGGCACGTCCGAGGCGCCGACGCTGATGCAGGTGCAGGAGATTGGAACGAAGTATATGGTCAACAGCGGTTATATCCAGCCGGTTCAGGACCTGATTGACCAAGACAAATTCGACTTGTCCCAATGGGAGGAGAATATTCTCAGCTATTATCAAATCGACGGCAAGCTCTACTCGCTGCCGTTCAACACTTCAAACGCTATCTTGATCTACAACAAGGACAAATTCAAAGCGGCCGGACTCGATCCGGAGTCGCCGCCGAAGACGTTCGGGGAAATCCGGGAAATGGCCAAGAAGCTGACCGACAACGGGAAAAACGAAAAAGGGTTCGCATTGCTCATCTACGGCTGGTTCATCGAGCAGCTGCTGGCGAATCAAGGAGCCGATTTCGTGGATAACGGCAACGGTCGCGACAGTCTCGCAACCAAGTCGCTGCTCAATTCCCCGGAAAGCCTCGGCATCTTCCAATGGCTCGACGATATGAACAAGGACGGCACGCTCGGGAACTACGGGCGGCAGTGGGATGATATCCGGGCTGCCTTCAGCGCCGGCAAGGTCGCCATGTACATGGATTCGACCGCGGGCATTGCCGGCGTCATGCAGGCTTCTCCCTTCGAAGTCGGCACGGGATTCCTGCCGACGCCGGACGGCAAGGAGGCCAATGGCGTCATCGTGGGCGGCGCCTCGCTCTGGCTGATGAACAGCGTCGCCGAAGAAGAGAAGGAAGCGGCATGGGATTTCATGAAATATGTAACGACCCCTGCCGTTCAGGCCGAATGGGCGGCGGGCACCGGCTACTTCCCGATTACGAAGGCCGCGCATGAGGAGCCGGTCCTGAAGGAGAAGTATGAGCAGGCGCCGCAATTCCTGACGACCGTGAAGCAGCTTCAGAATACGAAGGCCGGATCGGCTACCCGGGGCGCGCTGATCTCCGTCTTCCCGGAGACGCGCAACGAAGTCGCGACGGCGATCGAGAAGCTCTACCAGGGAGACGCTCCGCAGAAGGTCGTTGATGAATTGACCGCGAAAATCGACAAGCTCATCGAAGAGGACAACAAGGTGAACGCGCCGAAATAAGCAGGAACACGGCGGGCAAGGATGCGGTGGATGCCGCCGCTGCCCTGTCCGCCTCCATCATGAAGCTGGAGGTTGGCGAGCATGTTCATATTTGCCCACCGGGGCGCATCGGGGTATGCGCCGGAAAATACGATGGCCGCTTTTCGGGCGGCGCTCGATCGCGGCTGCGCCGGCATCGAGCTTGATATTCAACAGACGAAGGACGGACGGCTTGTCATCATCCATGATGAAAATGTCGCCCGCACGACGTCAGGCCAAGGCTACATCGCGGACCTGACTTGGGAGGAGCTGAGCGGGCTTGACGCGGGAAGCTGGTTCCACACGGACTTCAACGAGGAACGGATCCCGCTGCTTGATGACTATCTCGATCTGGTGCAGGATCAGGATCTCATTACCAACATCGAGATTAAGAACATCCCTTTCTTCTATGACGGAATCGAACAAAAGCTTGTCGACGCCGTAAAGAAACGCGGCCTGCTGGAGCGGATTATCGTCTCCTCCTTCGACCATCAGGCGCTGGAAAAGATAGCCCGCCTGGAGCCCGGCGTGAAGCTCGGCGTGCTCATGGCCGATCGCCTCTGCCGTCCGGAGCAATATATCCAGTCTCTGCCCTTCCCGGTCTACAGCGTCCATCCCCATTTTTCGTTCGCGGACGCGGACTTCATCGCGGCATGCCATGGGGCAGGCTGCAAGGTGTACGCCTACACCGTCGACCGGCCGGAGTGGGCCGCCATGCTGCGGCAAGCCGGCATCGACGGCCTCTTCTCCAACGTGCCGGATCGGCTGGGATAACCGGCCGGCACCTTGTTCCTCATGATCATGCCCGATCCGGGCTGCCGATCGGGCATGATCATGCTGCATTTCGCAGCCTTATTCCGGGAACATATCCGCGTTCGCCGTGAGCGCAAAAGGAATACGACGCTCAAGCTAAGCCTTGTTCGCTCGAACCATGGGCGCTTCTTTTTCAGCCTGATGATGGTGGTCCGACATGCGCAGAGGCAGCTTGACGGAGAAGACCGACCCGCTTCCTCTCTCACTGCTCACGGCAATCGTTCCCTGATGGAGCTGAACAATCTTCTGCGCAATGGATAGTCCCAATCCGCTGCCTCCTTGCATCCGGTTCCGGGACGCATCGGCCTTGAAGAATCGCTCGAACAGATGCGGGATATGCTCCTTGTCGATTCCAATGCCGCTGTCTTCCATCCTCACTTCTACATAGGGCTCATGCACCGTCAGCCCAATGTGGATGAAGCCCTTCTCCGGCGTGAACTTGATGGCATTATGGATCAGGTTGACCCACACCTGGCTCAGCATATCCTCATCTGCGGTAATGTGAACCTTATCCAGGCTCAACTCGATGTCCAAAGCTTTGGCCGCCCATTGCGGTTCACTCGCCAATACAAGATTGCGCAGCTGCTGATCCAGGCGGTACGATCGAGGCTTGATCGGATGATGCTCCGATTCCAGGGACGTCAGCCTCAGCAAATTGTCGCTTAATTTGGACAGTCTGGTTGTCTCCATCTCGATAATCTGGAGGTAATGTCGCCGCTCCTCCTCGCTCAATTCCTCATTTTGCAAGGCATGGGCAAATCCGCGAATCGACGTAAGCGGCGATTGAATCTCATGGGATACATTCGAAATAAATTCCTGCCGCATCTTCTCCATCACTCCCAGCTCGCCGGCCATATTGTTGATGCTCTCGATCAGCATGCCGTATTCATGTTCGAAATCTTCATTCATCTTGATCGTCACATCGAAATCTCCCTTGGAAATCCGGTTGACGGCGTCGATGATGGAATGATAGAAGAGAATATGCTTATTGCGCGCAAAAGGGACAAAGATCCCGGTCACGGCACACAGAATCAGGAAACCTACCGTCCCTGTCATGAGAAAGGCCCCGTATTCCGTCAATTCCCATCCGAACCACCTTAGCAGTGCCGGGTTGATTAGATAGGCAAGCGACCATGACGCGAACATGAACAGCAGCAAGACGCCCATGCTGCCTATGAATTTGATTGTTCTCCACGTCTTCGTTGCCTTGAACCTGCGGAACCATTCGAGCCGTTTCATTCGAGCACCTCAAGGCGATAACCGAGCCCGCGTATGGTTTTGATGCGAAATCCGTGCTCGCTGGAGGAGAACCGCTCGCGCAGGCGGTTAATGTGCACATCCAGCGTCCGCTCGTTCCCCTCATAATCATAGCCCCATATTTCTTCGATTAACTGCTCTCTGGAGCATGTCCTGCCGGGGACGGCGCCCAGCTTGAAGAGGAGCTCGAATTCCTTCAGCGGCAAGGAGAACGTATCGCTGCCCGAGGTGACTTCGAATGTCTGCCGGTTCACGACCACGCGGCCGATGTGAACAATCCGGGATGCCGCAATCTGATATCTTCTCAGCAGCGCCCTTACGCGCACGACCAATTCCATCGGCTCGAACGGCTTCACCAAGTAATCGTCGGTTCCCAGATTGAAGCCTTTCACCTTCTGCGATGTGTCTCCCTTGGCGGTCAGCATCAGCAGCGGAATATCATGCAGCGCTTTGAGCTCGCGGCATAGTTCCCATCCATCCATATTCGGCATCATAATATCGAGGACCACAAGATCGGCTTTCTCCGTTTCCATAAGACGGAGCGCCTCCATGCCGTCGGAGGCTTCCATCGTCCCGAAGCCCTCCTTTTGCAATAATACGGTGACAAATTCCCGAATATGAGGATCGTCATCTACGACAAGAATGGTTGCCATCTCGCATAATACCGCCTTTCCCGTTGATAGCTCGTTACCGAAATTTAAGCCCCGTGCGGTTCCTGAATTTTGAGCTGCTGCGCCGCGAACTCCCGGTACATGGAATGGCTCTCCAACAGTTGTTCATGCGTGCCGCAGCCTGTCAGCTTGCCTTTATCGATAAATAAAATCTGATCCGCGTCGACGACAGTGGACAGCCGGTGAGCAATGACCAGCGTCGTCCGCCCCTTCATCAGATTGTTCAGCGCCTTCTGAACGACAATCTCGGACTTGCTGTCCAGGCTCGATGTCGCCTCGTCCAGCATCAGAATGCGCGGATTGCGCAGCAGCGCCCGCGCGATGGCAATCCGCTGGCGCTGTCCGCCTGACAGCTTCATGCCGCGCTCGCCCACTTCCGTATCGTATCCGTCGGCCAATTCTTCAATGAAGCCGTCCGCATAAGCCATGGCCGCCGCCCGCTTCAGCTCCTCTTCCGTCACATCCCGATTCATCCCGTAACAAATATTTTCCCGGATCGTCCCGTCGATCAGCGGACTCTCCTGCGACACATATCCAATCAAAGCGCGCCAGGAATGCAGCGAGAATTCATTAATGTCCTCATTCCCCAGCTTGATGACACCGGAGGTCGGCAGGTAGAATCGCTCGAAGAGGGAGAACAGCGTCGTCTTGCCGCTCCCGCTGGGCCCGACAATAGCCGTTACCTTGCCCGGATTGATCGTGAAGCTTACATCTTCAAGTATAGGTTCTCCTTCGGCATATGCAAAGTGCACATGCTCCGCATGGATCGGCAAATTCGCTCGCCCGGCCTCTTTCCCCTGCATAGGATCTTCTTCCGGGGCCTGTAAAATCGAAATCATATGATCCGTTGCTCCAATCGCCTTCTGGAGCTGCGTGAAAAACATGGACAACTGGCTCATCGGCATCACAATCTGAATCAGGTATAGAATGAAAGCGACCAGTTCGCCTGCGGTCAGCGCCCCCGACGATACGCGCATGCCGCCGTAGCCAATAATGACGACCAGCAGCACCATCAGCACGAACGACATAATGGGCGAAATCAACGCCTGCACGACGCCTTCCTTAATGCCGAAGCGAAGGAGACGGGTAATGGCTTTGCGCCCGTTCTCGTATTCCCTCGCTTCGGCATTGGATGCTTTCACCAATCGAATTTCCGACAGCACTTGACTTAATACCGCCGTGAAGGAAGCCGTCTCGTCCTGCAGCCCTTTGGATATGTTGAACATTTGCTTGCCAAGCGGGAACAGCACCAAAGCGGCAAGCGGAATTACGAGGAGCATGATGACCGTCATTTGCCAATCGAGATACAACAATACAATGAGCGAGCCAATGACGGAGATGATGCCGGTAAAAAAGCTGGACAGATGCTCCGTTATGAACCCTTTGACAATCCCCGTATCATTCGTGATGCGGCTAACCGTCTCGCCCGTCTTGTTCCGGTCATAGTAGGACACCGGGAGCACCAGCATCTTTTTCCACAGCCGGTCTCGCAAGCCGGCAACGACGCGTTGTCCGATAAGATTGAGCATATAGATGGACAAGCCCGCGGCCACCGTCTGGACGATGAATGCGATCGCCAACGCCGCAATCTGCATCGTATCCAGCTGCGACATGGCGAAGTTATCCACCATCCCCTTGGTGAACATCGGAATGACGAGCGATACGGCCGCCCCGCCGATGCTCATCAGCAGGGCGATGAATAACATGAGCTTGGACGGCTTGGTTTCATTAATGAGATTCAGAAATTGCCGCCAATTGCCTAGCGAGCCTTTCGTCGTCTGATCGATTTCGTTCCTCATAACATCGACTCCTTCTTGATACCTCAACTAAGCTATGGAGTCCATCATAGACGACGAATGTAAACGGAATGTAAACCGTACAGGCCATTCTCCGGCCCGATAGCCGCTGTCTTCGATGGCATAGGATTCATGCTCTTGTCCCCGCCGAAAATCAAAACCACCCGTCCAACGGGTGGTTTGCACTTGGGGTATAACCCCCTGTTGCCAAACTGCGCCTAAAGACGCTAGCCTGACAATTAAATTGTTCAGGCTCAGTGTAACTTGTCACTTTCACTTACCAGTTAAACTGGTTTACTTCTTCTTGCTACTGTTTCTGTTGAACGGATCTTCATACTCTTTCACACTCAGTTTATCAACTGCTTGGTCATGTGCTTCCTGTTCACGTATATATTTTGCGACAGTTGCTTCGTTTAAGCCTACTGTGCTGACGTAGTAGCCCTCCGCCCAAAATTTCCGATTGCCATATTTATACTTCAGGCTGGCATGCTTCTCGAA
>NZ_LDIG01000105.1 GCF_015845845.1 Paenibacillus dendritiformis | reverse complement strand
CCGCCTTTCCCGACTCCCTCATGCGAGGAAATCGCCTATCCGGTATTAGCCCACGTTTCCGTGAGTTATCCCGGTCTTAAGGGCAGGTTACCTACGTATTACTCACCCGTCCGCCGCTAAGCATCAGGAGTGCAAGCACTCCATCCGCTCCGCTCGACTTGCATGTATTAGGCACGCCGCCAGCGTTCGTCCTGAGCCAGGATCAAACTCTCCATAAAAGTCAAGTTTGACTTGCTCATGTATTGCTGACGAGGTCATTTGACCTCTTGCACAAACATCACTCGTTGTTCAGTTTTCAAAGAACAATCCGGCAACCAACTTCATCAGTAAGTTGCTTTCTTTTCTTCACCGCCGTTCAGCGGCGACTTTTATAATATATCATACTCTCGAACCGAATGCAACACTTTTTTTAAAAGTTTTTTTCGATTCATGTTCTCACCTTATCTATCATGCGCTATCACACATAAAACGACAGGGGAACGAAAAATAATTTATCATATTTCCGCTGTTCAGTCAACACTTTCTTCGGCTTTTGTCTGGTGCGGCCGGATGCTTCCCGGTCCTGCCGGCCAAGCCTCCGCTGCTCGGACCGGCATCACGGTCACATGGGAACGATCCGGTGATTGCGGGCGTATTTCGACAAGTCCTTCGGCGACGCAATGCGCGCATACATGCGGAACACGGTGCGGTACCGGCGGCAAATCGCCTGGCGCACCTCCGAATCCAATCGATTATCGCTCAGATCGAAGAGCATCTCATCCAATTCCTTGCGAAGCATATATCCCAATTCTCTGCATTCATTATCATTAAAAAGGAAACCCAACATCGCAACAAACCTCCCTCACCGACAGTTCAACGCTTATCCTGAAGCAGTTACTAGCAGCGGCCCTTTCCTCCAATGGCATATCATTCCCGAGAAGCCAAAGGATGCCGCTTTACTGTTATGCTCAAATTTGCGAAGTTTTATCACAAGTCGATGTGAACTCCCGCTGCAGATGGATGTCCCCTTTCCTTCCCGTCATCCGATGTTACGGAGACATCAGTCTGAACGTAACGGTGCTCTCGATAAGCGCCGCGATCAACAAGACAACCGTCACCCATACCGCTCCCGCTCCCGTCCGTTTGGCCCATGCCATGAGAGAAATGTTAGCCCGGCGAGACCTTGATCCGAACAGCTTCTGCATCACGAGCACGCCGAACTTCATTCCGTAAGCCGCAGCGATAAGGATGGCCGGAATCTCCAATATCCCGTGCGGAAGCAGCCCCTTGACCACGTTCTCCGTAATGTTCTGCCCCATCAGCTCCATCATGCGCAGGAGAAAACCGATGACCATCCCGTTGACCACAAGGAAGAAAGCAGGAAGCAGCCCGAACAGAATCCCGGCAAACATGATGATGACCGCTTTGATCGCATTGTTGTAAAAGATGAATACGAAAAACGACAGCTCCTGATTCTCCGACTTCATCAGCTGTTCCTTCACCTGTCCGAGGCCGGCCAACTGTCCGGTCACGAAGTCCTGCAACCCTTCAAGCCGGTTCCCGAGCGCATAACCCACCGCGAACAGCAGCACGGAGGCAACCAAATACCAGCGCAATTCGGCCAACGTCTTCCGCCATGAACGTAATGACAACATAAGTTCTACCCTTTCCCGCTCCGCGCCGGACGTCTGCAGCCGTTTCAATTCGGGCTGCCGCCCGCAAGAGCTGTCATATTTTAATACCCCAAGCATACAGTGTACTAAACAAGCGTGACAAGCTTGCAGCTTATGATTCGTATCCTATTCATCGTAACGAGAGGAGCGCACTTGCATGAGTTCTTTTTACGTATTCAGCGGCAAAAAAATCAAACGCGTCTTTTTCCTCATTGCTGCCGCACTGCTGGCCGCCGGAGTGGTGTATGTGGAAAGCGACAACATTACCGTCTTCTCCGAATCGAACCCTTCCGCTATTTACAGTGTGCCGACCGACAAAAAAGTCATTGCCCTTACCTTCGATATTAGCTGGGGCGATAAACGGGCCGAGCCGATCCTTGATATACTAAAGGAAAAAGGCGTGAACAAAGCGACGTTCTTCCTGTCCTCTCCATGGAGCAAAACGCATCCCGATATTGTGAAAAAAATGGTGAGCGCCGGCTATGAAATCGGAAGTCACGGCCATAAGCACGTCAACTACAGCAGCCTGAGCGATGAGGAGATCCGCCAGCAAATTACGACTGCCCACCAACTTCTTAAGGAGGTTACCGGCCAGGATGCCAAGCTGATCCGCATGCCGAACGGCGATTTCGACAAGCGAGTGCTCCGGATCGCGGATAACCTGAACTATAAGGTGATTCAATGGGACACCGATTCTTTGGATTGGAAAAACCCGGGCGTCGATACGATCGTCAAGCGCGTCGTCGGCAAAGCCCACCCTGGAGATATCGTCTTGCTCCATGCCAGCGATTCCTGCAAGCAGACCCATCTTGCCCTCCCTGCCATCATCGACAGTCTGCGGGCCAAAGGATATGAATTCGTCACCGTGTCGGAGCTGATTGAGCAGACCGACCTGAAAAGCAAGCCAATCGAGGACAAGACGACGATGAGCGAGCACCTTCATAAAGCTGTTGGAATGTAGCATATGCACCTTTGCCTTCCCGCATGAAAAAAAGCTGGCGGATTTACGTCAGCTTTTTGGTGTTCCCAATATCCGGTTCAGCATGAGCACCTGATAGGCATTGCATGCCGCCAGCGGCAGATAGACGTACCAGGTGGCAATCCCGCTAATATTCAAGGCGGACAGCGTCTCCACCGTCGTAATGGCGATCATGAAGAATAAGGTAGGAATGAATGCGGTCCGGTTGGTGGCCTTGACTTTAAAATAACCGACGATCAAGGCGACTGCGAGCACGGCCAGGCCAAGCAAAATATCGTTCATCGCGTCTCCGCCCCGCTGCGATCCATTATCCGCAAGCAGCATGCGCAGGAACATCAAATCCAGCAGAGCAATGACGGTGAGCGCCACTTGTATGTACGGCCATGTTTTTTTGAACAGTCCGATGGCAATGAAATTCAGCGTGAGATACGCGAAAAATCCCATCTGTGAGTATACGCTTACGGTAAAGCCGCTCAAAATCAATTGCACGACATTCAATACCCCGTCCATCGGGCCATTGAAATTTTGGAACTCTCCCTGAATGATTTGCAGGGACAGACCCATCACTAATGTGATTCCGCCTCCAATAAGGAGCGTGGTCCAAAATAGGTAAAACCATTTTTTCAACGTCAAGGCGCTGCACCTCCGCAATGTTCATTATTTTACCAAGGTTCTCAGCAAAAAACTATAACTGTCAAACATAATTCACAATTCGTCCTGCCATACTACGCGTGAAGGTATGAATGGGACAGAAAGGAGTGCCGTGCCATGAAGACATCATTCATCCGTCTCGCGATGGTTGGCGCCATTATGATGCTGCTTCTTGCCAGCTGCGGAGCCGAACAGCCCGCTGCCCAGAGCACCATGGATTATAAAGAACTAAAAAGCATGGTTATCGATATTCTCAAAAGCGAAGAAGGCCAAAAAGCGGTGCAATCGGCGTCGTCCGGAGGATCTGGCGGTGGCGGCGGCATGCAGATGCAGGCGTTGACGATGCAGCAGCAGGAGCAGATTCGTACCGCAGTGAAGGATACCCTCGTTTCTCCCGAGTATGAGAAGGTGATCGAGGAGGTAATGAAGGATCCCAAATTCGCCGGAGAATTCGCCAAAGCCGTCAATAAAGAAAATAAGGAGCTCCATAAATCGCTCATTAAAGATCCGACATACCAGCAATCGTTCGGCGAAATGCTGAAATCTCCCGATATGACGAAGGCTTACCTTGATATGATGAAGACCCCGGAATATCGCAAGCAGATGATGACCCTTGTCAAGGATGCCATGGGCAGCCCGCTGTTCAAGCTTGAAGTCATGGAATTATTAAGCAAAGTCGTCAAGGAAGAGCTTCAACCGGAAGAAAAGGGGAAGAAAAAGCAGGAAGGCGGCAAGGGCGGTCAAGAAGGAGGCGGCGGCGGAAAAGAAGAGGGGGGCGGCGAATCCGGCGGCGGCGGCTCCAGTTCATAGGACTCCCCGGTTCACTGGTCTCCCCTCCCCGGTATATGGCAAAGGACTCCGCACGGGAGTCCTTTTGTGTATAGCCATGTTGCCGTTCAGGACAGACGCCGAACGACTTCTTCGGCCAGCTCCGTATACAGCTTGCCGATAGGCGAATCCGCCTTGTATACCGAAGGCGAGAAATCCGGCTCCGCCGGGTGGTTGTCTGGCGAACCGAGCGGGATCTGAGCCAGCAGATCGGCGTGAAGCGCTTCCGCCAGCTTGCCGCCGCCTCCGCGGCCGAATACGTACTGCTTGTCTCCGCATTTCCCGCACTCGACGTAAGCCATATTTTCAACGACACCCAGGATGTCATGCTTCGTATGGAGCGCCATCGAACCGGCCCGGGCTGCGACGAAGGCAGCCGTCGAATGAGGCGTCGTGACGATAATCTCCTTGCTGTGAGGAATCATCTGGTGAATGTCCAGCGCGATATCTCCTGTTCCCGGAGGGAGATCCAGCAGCACGATATCGAGCTCGCCCCACTCCACTTCCTGGAAGAAATTGCGGAGCATTTTGCCCAGCATCGGCCCGCGCCATACAACCGGACTATTGTCTTCCACGAAAAACCCCATCGACATCACTTTGACGCCGAACCGTTCGATCGGGATCACCATGTTGTCCTGCACGATCGGGCGATCTTCAATCCCCATCATGTCGGGGACGCTGAAGCCGTAAATATCGGCATCGATAAGCCCGACCCGCTTGCCCAGCCGGGCCAGGGCAGCGGCCAGATTGACGGTGACGGTCGATTTGCCGACGCCGCCCTTGCCGCTGGCGACAGCGATGAATTCGACGCCCGAAGCCGGATCCAACAGCGGATGCCGCTCCATCCCGGCTCCATGCCCTGCCGGCTCCGGGCCTCGTGCCGGCGCATCTTCGGCAGGCTGCAGGCCGATGGCTTGCAGCTCCGCGGCTGTCGCCAGGCGGATGCGGACATGGACATCATCCAGACCGAGCGGCGACAAGCGGGTCTTAATCTCGCGAGCAAGCCGCTCGCGCGCTTCCGCGTCGGCGGCCTGAGGAGCGATCAGGGCGGTCAGCTTCACTTCTCCCGGCTTGATCATCAGATCGCGAATCCATTGAATATGAGTCAAATCCTGGCCTGTCACGGGCTCCGTTAATCCATGCAGCGCTTGCAAAATCTCTTCTTTCGTGATCATGATGGCACCTCGTCTCTATCAAGGTCAGCAGGCGGACATGCTGCTTCGTTACATAGCCTATTATATCATAGGAACACTATTTACCAATGTTTTCCCCTGCCATAAAGCGGAGTATTCCTTTGTAGACCGAGGCAGCCACCTTGCGCTGATATTGTTCGTCGGCCAGCCTGCGGGATTCTTCCAGATTCGAGAGGAATCCCACCTCGACGAGCGCCGACGGAATCTCGACGTGATCCATCAGGTACAGGCGCCGATCCACCGGCTTGGCCACCCGATCCGTATTTTCGAGATTGCGCCGGATCTCCGACTGAATCCATTTGGCCAAGCGCTCGCTCTCCGGATGCCGCTTCGTATAGAACGATTGGGCGCCGCTCCACTTGCCTGACGGAATGCTGTTCATATGCAGACTAATCAGAATATCCGCTTTCTTTTCCTGAACGAAGCTGACGCGCCGTTTCAAATCCTCCGCTTTGCGCTTCGCATACCCTTTGGTGTCCGGGGCCGCTAGATCGTAGTCCCCTTCCCGGGTCATAAAGACAAGCGCTCCCGCCTGCTGCAAGTAATCGCGTAAATATAAGGCAATAGAGAGATTGATATCTTTCTCAATCACTCCATGCTTGCTGACCGCACCGCCATCCGGACCTCCATGGCCCGCATCAATGACGACGACCTTGCCGGATAACGGTATCGTCCAATAGGTCCATGTCTTCGTGGCCGGCATCTCGGCCGTCATAATGGCGATGACGGCCAGCACAAGGCAGAGGCTGACGAGCCATTTACGCACGCTGTGCAGCGAGATCCACAGAATCGACGTTTTTTTGCTTCGCTTCTCAGGCCATTTGATCATACAAAAAGTCCACCTCCGTTCCCATACAGACACTAATCATCTATATGGGACAAGGTGGACAAATATACATTGATTTAAAGCTCGCCACAGCAAGATGGAGGGATCGGGCCTATGCCTTCACCTGGGCGGTCTCCGACATGCCTTCAATGAGAATCCGGGCCACTTCCGGCCTCGAAAATTCAGGCGGAGGGCAAATGCCGTTCCGCAGCATCTCGCGCACCTTCGTCCCGGACAAGGCGACATGCCGTTCCTTCGGATGCGGACACGTCTTGCTGGACGCCATATTGCCGCAAGCGGTGCAATAGAAGCTGTGCTCGAAGAAGAGCGGCATGATGCCGAGCTCTTCCGGTTGGAATTCGCGGAAAATATGCTGAGCGTCATAAGTGCCGTAATAATCGCCTACGCCGGCATGATCGCGGCCGACGATAAAGTGGGTGCAGCCGTAATTTTTGCGGACAATAGCGTGGAAAATCGCTTCTCTCGGGCCCGCGTACCGCATCGCGGCCGGAAATACCCCGAGAAAGACCCGGTCTGCCGGATAATAATGCTCCAGCAGACTGATATAACTGCGCATGCGAACATCCGCAGGCACATCGTCCGACTTCGTCTCGCCGACGAGCGGATTGAGGAACAGCGCGTCGACAATCTCCATCGCGCTCTTCTGGATGTACTCATGAGCCCGGTGAACCGGATTGCGGGTCTGGAAGCCGACCACGGTCCGCCAGCCGCGTTCCCGGAAAATCTGTCTCGTCTCGGCGGGATCAAAATAATACTCGCTAAAGCGCTCCGGCTTTAGTCTGCGCAGCAAGCGAATGCTTCCGCCGACACAGAACGCCGGGCGCTCCAGCAGCTTTTGGACGCCCGGATGAGCGGTATCGGTCGTGCGGAACACCTGTTCCGCCTCATGATACGGATCGATCTCGAAGATGCTCTGCACCTCGATCGTTCCGTACAATACGCCATCCTCCTCGCCGATCAGGGCGGCTTCTTCTCCGATACGAAGAGCGGTTGCGGTCTCCGCCTGGACCGGGAGCGTTATCGGAAGGCTCCATACGGTGCCGTCCGCAAGCCGCATCCGTTCCACCACATGGCGGTAATCTTCTTCGTTCATGAAGCCCTGTAAGGGAGAAAATGCCCCTATCGCAATGAGATCGGCATCGGACAGCGTTCGCCGATTGATTCGAATGGCCGGCAGCCCCTTCGCATCCTGCTCACATCGGTCCGCCTCCGCTTCCGGGACGAGCCTGGAGATGAGTTGTCCGCCATGCGGTAAGATCGTAGTCATTATTCGTTCTCCCTTCGCTATTTACTGGTGAAGCCCGCATTCCACCTTGCCGGTTCCGGACCAGCGCCCGGCCCGCGGCTCTTCTCCAGGGTGTACCTGTCGCGTGCAATGGCTGCAGCCGATGCTGGGATAGTTCAAATCATGCAGCGGATTGTAAATGACGTCATGCGAGCGAATGTAGTTCCATACATCTTGGGAGGTCCATGCGGCAAGCGGATTGAACTTCATAAGACCGAACTTCGTATCATACTCGACCTTCTTGGCGTTCGCCCGGGTCGGCGCCTGATCGCGGCGAATTCCGGTAATCCAGGCATCGTATTGACCGAGAATGCCGGTGAGGGGCTCGACTTTGCGTATATTGCAGCATTGATTCGGCTCTCGTTCCCAGAGCGCCTCCCCGTGCAGCTCGGCCTGCTCTTCGGGCGAGAGCGCGGGGGCGACGCGGACGAACTCCAGATTGTAGCGCTCGCTCAGCCGATCGCGCGTCTCATAGGTCTCCCGGAAATGAAAATCGGTATCCAAATAAAATATATCGGTTGACGGACTGATGCGCTGCAGCATATCAACCAGCACAACGTCCTCCGCACCGAAGCTGCACGCAAAGGTCAACTTGGGAAATGCCCCAACCACCCAGGCAATGACTTCTTCCGGTGCGGCATGCTCGAATTCCTCTGCCTTTTCCCGTGCCAGCGCTTCCTTTTCCAACAGATTCATTGTGTTCCCCCTCCACTACTGAATTATTCCGAGTTTTTCAATATGTTTTGTTTATTTAATTATAAGTGTTTTCCTATCTTTGTCAATTTATTTTTCCGTATTGTCTCGCTGTGTATCGTTTCGATGTTACAGCATATACCGGGACAATGTCCCAGGTGAATGTTCGCGGACAACAAAAAATCGGGCCTGCTGTTCAAGCCCGATCGAGGATGTTGAATTCGGTTACGCAACAAGATTTGGGCTCTCTCGCTAGTCCCGTATCGCTTCATCCATGGGGAACGGCTCTCCGGACCATGCCTTGCATGCGGTCCAAGCTTCCTCCCCTTGCCAGAATGAATGATCGGGAGAGAGACCAAGCGGCAGCAATACCGTTGAGCATAAGTAAAGGCTGCCCGTAGATATGTAGGCTTCCCCGATACCGGGCTGATGGCCGCAGAAGCCAATGGTCAGCCACCCGTCCGCGGTGAAGGTTCCATCCGCCTCCAGCATGCGCCTCATGACCGCCGTCAACCCGCAGCGGACCTGAGCCGGCGACAAGGAGGAAGGCAATTGATCCAGCCAGGCGAGCTGCGCCAACAAGTGGAATACGCCGCACCGGTAGGCAAGCGATCGGCCGAGAGGCGGGAAGGTCCCTTCCGGCGAGATGAAGCGCTCCAGTTGCCCGGCATGCCGCTTGGCCCGCTGCCATACCGCGGCCTTCATTTTTTCCCAGTCCGGGTAGCGATGGCCGACCGCGGTCAACACATCCACCATCATCGGCTGGATGACGAAGCTGTTGTAATAGTCGGCATGGTAGTCCGGACCGTCTCCATAGGCGCCGTCGCCCGCATACCACGAATCGTGCTGCTTCAAGGCGTAATCGATGCGCATCGCATCCCAATCGGGTTCCCCCGCTTGGTGCAGGAACGCCTCGATGATCGCAGCGAACAGCAGCCAATTGTTATAATGCGACCGGATGCGCCGCGTTTCCCGCAGCGCGGAAATGACCTGCCGGCGGACCCTGTCGCTCAGCGGCAGCCACAATGCTTCCGGCGCTCTCAACAGCCCTTGCGCCAGAAATGCCGCATCTACAAGCGGCTGATACCCTTCGCTGAAGTTCAGCCGGTCCGGCGAATCCGGCGCGGTGGCCGCATCGATCGCCTCCATATACCATCCCTGCATTCGCTCTCGCAGAGCTGCCTCCTCCGAGGCACCGCCCGTCAGCGCCAGCCAGGGCGCAATGCCGGCCATCAAGCGGCCGAAGGCCTCCAGACCGGCGTACAGGCCGCGTCCGTCTCCGCCGCTCTCCAGCGGCATGTCTCGCCGCAAGCGCCGTTCCGCAAGCGCCTTCAACACCGGAGTCGCCAATCTCTCAAGCGAATGCAGCCAATAGGTCCGATCCCGATCGCCCGGATTCGTGTCAAGGCCGCTCACGCCGCTCGTCTCCCTTTTCCAGGAACAAGTCTTGCTTATTGGGAGCAAGTGCCGCTCCGCCGTCTCTTGTGAAGCCATCGCCATTCCTCCCGTATGAACGATTGCCAGACTCAATTGAGAACTGCTGCGTAGTCTCATTATAACGGATGCACCGGTCGGGAGACATATCAAAACCCCCCGTTTCGCCGTGCGGAAAGAGGGGTTGACTGTATGCCCAAAAGAATGGTTGGTGACGAACGCTTCAAGAGCCCTCCAGAACAAATGAAAAGCCCCTGACCAGCAAGGGCCAAGGGCGATAATCGTTGATATAACAGGCTTCTTAACGCTTCGAGAACTGAGGCGCGCGGCGAGCCGCTTTGAGGCCGTATATTTTACGTTCATAAATGTCTGCTTACGATAAGTTCAGATAACCCTATATTAATAGGAAGTTTTTAATTTTGCATCCGACAACTTCGGATACTTTCAGGTACGAATATGGTCAAAATATGGTCACGAGAGGAAGGGTTCTATATGACGCTTGATGAACTAAAGGGTGTAATGAATAACGAGGATGTCTGCCGTCTCGAAATAAAACTGCAACAAGGCGAGATTCTAAAATCAATCATAACAAAGTCGGAGCATTTTTTATGCTTTTGAGTTTTTAGTCGAAACGAAATACGGCAGAATGATCATTGCAGGATACTACGGCCCCTATGGTCTCACCTATATGTGTGACGCCAGCATCGGACACATTGAAACGCTACTCGATTGGGCGAAATTATAAAAAGGGAGGGCGTGGTACCGCCCCATGATGTATGCTGGATGTAACATCATATAAAGGATGAAAGAGGATGGAAATACCACGAATCAAGCGACGCGGAGATCGCTGGTACTTTGATTATAATATCGGAGAAGGGAAGAACAGACGGGTAAGGCGGGAAAGCTTCCTAATGATAAAGCCTTGGAGTAATCCGGGGCTTTATTTATTGCATAATAAAACCTTCCTGTTGTAAGGATCAGGGTGCATGGATGTCGAATTTATCCATAAACATAAATTCATTGGGGTGACTGTCTATGGATCTGGTACTTCGTTTCTTTGCGTTATTACTGGCTGCCGGCGGCCTTTTCATGGGCTACAAAGCCGGAACCGCCTTCGAAAGCCTCACTGATAAATTTCAATGGGAGCTTGCTATTGGGTGGTGGGCAGCTGGCTTGGCTGGAGGTGCCCTATTTTTTGCTCTTGAGGTCATATTAGACCGGCTTGACCAAATCAAAAAATTGCAACTCGATAATCAGAGCAGAATCGAAAAAATTGAGACGAATATCGAAGCTAGAGCACAAAGAACCCCGGATCGCTCCGGGGTTCTTCTTATTAATGCTAGTAAGAGCCTCGGAACTACTCCCGGGGCTCATTAGTTTCTGTCTGGCTTTCCAACCCTTCCCGTTCGATTTTCTCTTCGATGGCCTCCATGATGAAGGCGTTCCTGCTCTTACCGCTCTTCGCAGCAGCCGCATCGATTCTTTCGCGGTCTCCCTTCCGGCCCCACAATTTAATTTGATCATAGTTTGCCGAATTGTATTTATCCTTTGCTCTGGTCGCAGCCTTACCTTTCTTCTCCATAGCTTCACCCCTTTTCTGAATAATAACACAAAAAATATACTGTCACCAGTATAAAAACACTTGATTTATATAGTGGTACCAGTATATAATGAAGTATAGAAAGGCGGTGTGCACATGGCTAAAAAGAAAAAACAGACTCGGCCGCCGCAACCGCCACCACAGCAAAAAGACGACCGAGTCAAGGTTCGCGAATGGGTCCTGCTTCTCACGGCTCTGGCCCAACTCGCAACCGCCGTCATTTCCCTACTCCGTTAGGAGGGGGAACTACTCGCCCCTTCGGGGGCGGGTAGTGGCTCGGTCGTCAAGATATATCAATGATAGCGACAAGGTGCGCCGGCTGAAAAGCTTGCTGGCCGCTTCGTCGCAATCATTACAAATTTAGCGAGGGGCTGCGGCCCCTCAAACGTGCAGGGAGGTATATTCATGGAATTGTGGAGCAATCAAGCATGTTTCGGGTATGCGATTATGGCAGCAGAAATGGCTGGAATGTCGAAGGAAGACATCCTGAAGCTGACAAAGAAAATGCATCGCGTCCATGATGAAGTGTCTGTAGAGGAAGCGGCCAAGCACTATCGAGAGTCGGAATATTGATAGAATGGGCCCCGGATTACCGGGGCTCATCTTTTTCCGAATGCGTCGTACACGGGACGCCCGCATCTGAGACAGGTATACACTCCTCCGATCCATTTACCCTTCATGTTAGCCATGCACTGGCATAATGCCGGATCTTTCGGCTTCGTTACCGCCGGCTCTGTACGCTGTAATTCCTCTCGCCAGTCCTTCATTCCGATCACCTCGAACACATATTCGAGATCAGTATATACGAATGCACGTTCGTGATGCAACAAAAAAAGGAGCCCCACCAAAATCAAAACCACCCGTCCAACGGGTGGTTTGCACTTGGGGTATAACCCCCTGTTGCCAAACTGCGCCTAAAGACGCTAGCCTGACAATTAAATTGTTCAGGCTCAGTGTAACTTGTCACTTTCACTTACCAGTTAAACTGGTTTACTTCTTCTTGCTACTGTTTCTGTTGAACGGATCTTCATACTCTTTCACACTCAGTTTATCAACTGCTTGGTCATGTGCTTCCTGTTCACGTATATATTTTGCGACAGTTGCTTCGTTTAAGCCTACTGTGCTGACGTAGTAGCCCTCCGCCCAAAATTTCCGATTGCCATATTTATACTTCAGGCTGGCATGCTTCTCGAA
>NZ_LDIG01000104.1 GCF_015845845.1 Paenibacillus dendritiformis | reverse complement strand
TTTTTAGAGCCGGAAACGTTTCTTCGACAAACTGTTGTTGTTTAACAGGGTCTGCAGCGGCAAGCGTATACGTCGGTTTCGTATAGCTCATGCCCATATGTTCCATCATCTTCGAAACGCCGCGCAGCGAATAGGTACATCCATACGTACGCTCAATGTAGTCTGCTATCAGTTGCAACGTCCAATTGAATTTGGCGGTGAATCCAACGTCTGCTGGCACCTGGTTCACAATGACTTGCTTCAATGCGTCCCGCTGTTCTTTCGTCAGGCGTGGGGATCGCCCGGGAGAGAATTGCATGGCCAAGCCCGACAACCCTTCTTTTTCATAGGCGCGGATGTAAAGGCGAATAGTTTTCTCCGAACGACAGATGATCGTGGCAATCTCGCGTACAGACTTGCCCATTAATCGTAAACGTACGGTTTGAAGTCGCTCGTACATGCGGCGATCCTTCGTCGTTCTTATTCGTTCTTCAACTGCAGCCAGCGCTTCCTTGTTATCCATCTCATTCACCGCCTCATTCAGGGTATTTCTGAATTCGACAATGATGGGACAAAACCCTCCTGTTATGGAAGTTCAATAGTTTATTCTATATAGTTAGGTTGTTACTGGTTAGGTTGTTACTAGCTAGGTTGTTACCAGGTTGCTGCGACATCGGTACGAGGTTGGTGTAGAGGTTTTAATATAGGGCATCCCTATGTAGAGTCTTGCCGCGCGGCCATTAGCTGAGCCGATGGGAGAGTGGCGAAAAGAACCTGAAACGAAGTCCCATCGAAGGACAAACGAAGCCCAAATGAAGCCCAAACGAATGATAAACACTTGACAAGTGAAGGGGAAACGAAGAGCTGAGTTCGTCGGCATACTCCCCCTGGTGCGAGTCTCTTCCTTTACGTAAAAGAGCCGCCAACCCCGGAGTCATGCCCAGGGTCGGCAGCCTATGCGCTCTTTAGGAAAAGTGGATCCAATCGATGTCCGCAATTCCCGTATCCCGGATTTGCCAACGGCGGATATTCGGGTTTTGGAAGGTGATATACAGCGTCTGTCGTCCGGTAAGCCGCTGGGCCAATTCCATCGAGTAGTTATGATAGAATGGCGCCAGCTTCCCGTCCTTCAATGGTAGCTCCATATCCGCAACCAGCGGGCCCTCCGCATCGCCGATATGAATCAGCATCCTTGTCTCTTCCGTCAATACGGCAGCGCGAACGGTAAGGCGGGTCACGCCTTCCGCGCCGAAATCGACATCATCGAACGCCATCCAGTTGGCGAAATGCAAATCGCGCACATGCACATATGCGCCTGGCACAAACAGTCCGTTCGAACGGTCGTATTGCTCCGCTTCCAGCGTGACGCCGCCTTCCGGGGCCGCCTCTGGCAAGACGACACTCACTTTTATCTCCAGCGATGGGCCCTCTTGGCCTGCCAGCTTGCCTGTAGCCGCCGTGACGATCGCCTCGCCCGGTGCCATGGCCGTAATCTGGCCACGCTCGTTGACGGTGACGGCACATTCATTGCTGGAGGTCCATGTCAGTGACAGATTATCCGCCCACGCTGGCTCGACGCGGATATTTAAATATCGGCTCCACCCTGGCTCTAGCACGATATCCTCTTCCATATTGAATTGAGGCTGCAGGCTCTCAGCCGGGAACGGCCCAGCCTGGGCATCGACGGCTTCACCATCTCCCCACGACCATACGGCGACGGCCGGCGGTCCTGCAACTCCTTCCTTGTTCACGGCTACCGCTTCGAGGGTAAGCTCGCTCTCTCCGAGCCGCTCGACGGATTTGACATAGAACACGTCATCGAAAATTCTGCCTATCGCTTCCCGCTTCCCATTCTTCACCCGATACAAGTCGTAATACCATAAGTTATCGATAACACCGTCATCGGCAAATTGCCAGGACAAGATAAGGGAAGCTTGCTCCTCGCTAAAGTAAGCATGTTCTACTTGAAACCCGGTTGGGGCAGCCAGCACAGGCATCCTTGCCGCTTCCTCGATCAGCTTCAATTCACCCAAGTTGACCTTGACCGCAACGCTCTTCTCCGCTTCGGATGAGATGCGGATGCCGATAGCGGCGATCCGGCGCTTCGTTCCTCCAGCAAGATGCATTGCAAGCGTCGTCCAGTCTGTACCAGGTACCGCATCGAAAGACCGTACTTCCGGCGTTTCCGGCTGGTCCTGATAGTATAAGAGCATTTGCAGTTGCAGCAGAGCGGAGTCCCGATCGCCAGCTTGCATATAATTCCCGGCAAACGACCAGTCAAGCTTGCAGGTTAGCGATAACAACACGTCCGTATCTGTCGGCAAATCCGTCTTGAACAGACGAATGTCTGTGATGCTTCCCGGTTCCAGCAATCCTTCCGCTTTAATGGACGATCCGCCGTTCCAGGCCGTGCTGTAATCATAATCTGCGGCAAGCCGAGTCCCTTCGGAATCAACCCACCATTGCCAAGTCGGAAGCAATTCTTGAGCGCTTACGTTGTTCCAGCCTTTGCGGCTTGCCACCTCTCCGTTCAAGAAGAACGCGAGCCCGTGCCCGTTGTTGAAGCGCGTCACAAACGGATACGAACCGATGACCGAGCGCTCCGGTATAAAATGCGCCAGGCCGTCCCAGCTTTCTCCTTCCGAGCCGATGCCGCGTCCGCTTTGTGCAGGATTGCCTTTGGCGCCGGACCAATAAATACGCTCGCGGTGCTCGATATATTGCTGCATCTTCGGATCCGACGGATTCGGTCCGCGGTGCCATACCATATCGGTGCCGAACAACGCTACGCTTGTGCGCGGAGTGCGCGCCTCGTCATCACGGAAAATCGATTTCAGCTCATTGCCGCGTTCGAAGCGAAATTTGTCATTTTCCACCCCGGCATAGAGCGCTTCGTACGGATCCAGTCCAATCTCTTTCGCGTATGCATTGCTGTTCTCCAGCCGTTCCGGCGTATACGCATAGTTAATGAATATGCTGTCGTTCGGCTGGCGGCCGTCGCGCTGGTCCAGAACCCATGGCGCATTCATCTCATTGAAGAAATTGATATATTGGAGTTCGCCATTTTGCGCCAGACTGTCGTACCAGCTCAAGTACAGCCCGCTCTCGCGCATGTATTTCAGCATCTTCATCAATTGGGCGGCATGTTCTTCACTGATGCTCGCCTCCTGGTTGACGAAGTAGCCGTCGAACCCGAAATACGCCGCCATCTCGATCATTTTGTCGGCGACCGGGAAGCGTCCCTCCTCCGTCTCCTCGACCAGCTCGCCAAAATCGGTGTCGCGCGGCCAGAACCAGCCGCCCAGGCTGATGACTCCGTTGCGGTGCGCGGCATCGGTATACGCCGGATTCGGAAGATTCACGACGCCGTATTGCCGCTCCTCCTCCGGTGAACCATATACCGGCAGTCCATGCCATGCCGCATAAATATCTTGGTACTGCCAGAACTTCAGGACGTTCCTGCTGAAGCTGTCATTATAGCGGTAGGCTCCGAACCACTCCTCCTTGTCGTAATCGGCGGACAAGTTCATCACCTTCGCCTGATACGTCAGCGCCGGATGCGCTTGGGTCGGGGCGAACGGTGCTATCCGCTTCGCGAGCGGCACCCGTGAGCGAAAAAAGCGGGCATACGGATCCGTGTCGGGTGACCACGCTTTCAATTCCTTGGCATTGTAGCCGTGGAGGTAGGGCTGCCCCGGCCCTCTCGGGGTCTCCCGGGCCGCTGACCAATCTTCCAGTACATGCTGCTTGTCATTGCTGCTGCGTGATGAATTTTCTGCACTCATCGCACTGCACCTCTCTTTCATCCATCGCCTTGAATATTTATATGGAAAGGCTTCCACCGACTATCCTATCAGAAATTGCGCCCAGGGGGAACCTCGAATCGAACCTCCCGATCCAAAAGGAAAGTCATATATTAGGAACATCCGTTTCCAGAGACCTTCGAACCACAACTTTTTATTTACTCCTTGTAAAATGACAACACAAAATCTTATTATTATAGTTAACGATATCAAAAAAAGTTTATATTTTTATTCAATTAAATCCTTTTTTTATGTTTTCCAGTATCTTTTGGCTTATTTGGTTCAGAAATTGTTCATTCTTAACATCTACAATTAGGTATAAATACATAGTCAAAAGGGGAGGTACTCATGGGCAGACCTAGAATGGCAACACAACGACTGTGCAGCGAAGAAGGCTGCAAGGAACGTCACTATGCGAAAAATTTGTGCAAGCGCCATTATCATCAAAAGAGACGGGCCGCGCAAAAAAAGAAAAGTGATGAGATCTCTGTAACTCCTGACCTTGAGCGAATCGTTCAATTGCGTTGATAAAACAGCTTGGGGGCTGCCTTAAGGTCAATCAGACCTCATCGTCAGCCCCCTGCTTAGTTCTCTGTCTCGCACGGAACGCAAAATTTGACGCATGTCCCCTCCATCGGGGCGCTGCGAACCGAAATGCCCCGGCCGAACAGCTGCCGCAATCGGTAGTCAATATTTTTGAGCCCGATTCCGCCGGTGGCGCTCTTCGCCAGCAGCTGCTCCTGCCGCTCGGCTGTGATGCCGACCCCATCATCGCAGACCTCGATGCAATAATGCTGGTCCTCCATATAGACGCGAATATGGATCGTGCCGCCTTCCATCCGTTTCATAATTCCATGGTGCACGGCGTTCTCCACGATCGGCTGGATGGATAACGGCGGAATGCGCAGCCGATGCGACTCAGGCAGCTCAATCGTAAATTGAAGCCGATCCCCGAACCTGATCTTTTCTATGTATAAATAAGAACGTACCAGTTGAAGCTCTCGTTCGAGCGGGACCAATGGCTCCACATTATCGAAGCGGAAGCTCTGCCGCAAATAATTGCTGAATTCGACAAGCAGCTCGCGCATCTGCTCCGGATCGTCCTCACTGAGCGAGACGAGCGAATTCAACGTGTTGAAGATAAAATGGGGCTTGATTTGAGCCTGTAAAAAAGCCATTTCCATACGGAAGCGTTCATTCGCCGAATGCTTCATCAGAAGCAGCGTCCGCACGCGGGCCCGCAGCTCGGCAGAGTCGATCGGCTTCGCCACAAAGTCATTCGCACCCGCCGAATAGGCGGCGAGCGCATCATCGGTCCGTCCCCGTCCCGTCAACATCAGAACCGGCAGCTCGAACAAGGAATGCATCTCCCGTATGCGCCGGCATACTTCCAAGCCCGACATGCCGGAGATCATCAGATTGAGCAATACCAAATCCCAGTTCCGGAAGTGCCGAATCTGCAATAATGCCTCTTCCCCGCTGGAAACCGAGGTAAGCCGGAAGCGATCAGGAGAGAGCAGATTTTCCAATACCTTCTGATGAATCGGATCATCGTCGACGATAAGAATGCAGGCCTCCCCAATCTCGTCGACCGTAAAAGAAGGAGAAGGCGCATCGAACACGATCTCTTCCGCAATCTCCCAGCCGAATTGCTCCTGATATTCCAGCGGCATCCGCACGGGAACCGCCGCCTTGCCGTCCTCCTTCCTCATAAGTTCCCCCTCATCCCCCTGCTGTTGTTCAGCGATTGGCAGACGGAAATAGAACGTTGAGCCGCGGCCAATGTCTGAAGTCACGCCAATGGTTCCGCCATGAAGCTCCACCAGCCGCTTCGTGACATTCAGACCGAGCCTTCGGTCGAAAAAAGAAGAACGATGCGGCACATCCTGTTCATACGCATCGAAGATGCCCTCCATCTCCGCTTGCGTCATTCCGCCTCCCGAATCCGAGATACGAACCTCCACTGCTTCGTCCAATGCCAGGGCCGATACCGTCACTGTGCCCTTCTTCGTATTCTTCACCGCATTATGCAGCAGCTGAGACATAATCTGCATCAATCGCTGCTCATCAGCCAGCACCGGCGGCAGATCGTCATCCAGCTTGTTGCGTATTTCAATGTCGCGAGGCATTGTAATATAGCGGGTAATCTCTATCACAGCGGTGACGGTTCTCCTCAGATCAAGTTCTTTCACATGGATGAGCATCCTTCCTTCCTTCAAATCTGACCAATCCTGAAGATCGCTAACCAATCTGGTCATATGCTTGGCGACAAATACAACGATATGCAAATCTTCCTCTTGCTTGACCGACAGGTTGCCGCGGTTGCCTTCGAGCAGAGATTGGGCCAAATTCGTAATCGCAAGCAGCGGCGTCTTCAATTCCTTGGCTGTCGCTGCCATAAATTCTTCATTCGAGCGCCTATGGTTCGACAGGGCATTGGCCAATTCCTTCTCTCTGCGATAGGCAATGTAGTGCTGTCTTGCCTGGAGGAAGACAAGCACGCAAATAAAGATGATAAAGTTGAAGTACCACAGCCGAAGCGATTCATGTACGCCAAATACTCCACCGTATACCGCAATCCCTCCCGCCACGAAACCGATCGTCAGCAGAAAGGGATACGACTTTCCGGCAACCATCGAACGGCGGACCAGCCTATAAAAAAGATAGAGATATAAGGCTAAAAATATTCCATGCGTTACCGCAGAAACGGCGAAGATGCAAGGCGTATTCTTCACCAGCAAAACGGCGACGGTTCCCAGCATAGAGACATATGCCGCGAGTCGGGCTATCTGCGGATGAACATAGCATTGCCGCCTTCGCGACCCATACAGCAGCAGGAACAGGTTCATGCCGATCGACGCCAATGTCATCAGCTTGTAGCGCCAATAGAAGGACAGCATCGGCAACAGCATCGCTCCCCATCTTTCTCCGAAAATGAGAACGAACAGGATCGCGGACAAGCAAAAAAGAACAAAATATTGCCACCCGGGCTGCGGCAATCGGAACAGAAAGATAAGTATCGTATGAAGAGCGCCCAGCAATAAGGTCAGCAGAATGCCCATTTCCAGCATGAGCTCAAGGTTCCGTTCCAAGTTCACTTGCTGCGGCAGTCCAAACGATATCGGCCGGGTGATGGCCCCTTGCCAGACGGAGTCTGGCCGGTCGATCTGGATCATCAGATCGATGACCTTGCTATTCGTATGCGCATAGGCAACATAGGAGGTGTTGTATGGCGTATTTGAATGGAAATCGTCCGGGGAGGGCCCGCTGCTGCCAATGCGCAGGCCATTGACGATCATGCTGTGGGAACTCATAATGGATTTCACATAAAAAGAAAATATCTGTTCCGCGCTGTTGTCAAGCATAATTCGCAATCGGTACGTGCCGTATGTAGAGAAAGGCCGGGGTCCCGTCCATGCGCTGTCGATCCTCCAGGGGCACGGCACTTGGATGAAGACGGGCTTGGCGCCGAGGGCCTCAATCTGGGAAGCGTTCGAAAATATCCTGTCCGGATAAAATTCCCATTCCCCCTTCAATTTGACGAGGCCCACTTGTTCCCATCCGCTGCCGCGCAGATCGAGCACCCCCTGCACCGGCTTCGGTAGCGCCCCGCATTCCCGAAAAAAACCGCCGGCCAACACAACATACAGAATGGTCACGAGTGCAAAGACGAGTCGAACAACATATCGTTTTGCCATTTGCCCAATCTCCCTACTGTAGTGAAAGCTGCATTTTGGCGGTATCCTGAGAGCCGCAGCGGAGCTTGCTTCGTTTGATTCGCATCATATGTCTGTCCGCCATCTCCACAATATCGCTTAATAATGTTCCCTCCTCCGGATATACCGCATAGCCATAAGATACCGCAAATGGAACCGCGGCCTGCTGTGCAGTCAAGGCCAGCTTGTTCATGGTGCGGCTGCGGATGCTGCGCAGCTCGCGCCGGTCGGAGCAGGGCACCATGAACAGAAATTCATCGCCTCCCCACCGGACGAGCGCAGTCTCGCTGCCGTAAGTATTCAACAGCACGGCCGCTATGAGCCGCAGCACCCGATCCCCCGCATTGTGGCCATACGTGTCATTAATTTCCTTGAACCGATCCACGTCGAAGAAAAAGACGGCGGTTTTTTGTCCATTTTTGCGGTGCTTGCCAGCCAGCCTCTGAAATATTACATCGGCACTTCTTCGGTTATACGCCAATGTCAAGGGGTCGATCTCCGATTCATACTTCACGACATCATACATTTTGCCGCATCGCCAGGATACGCCAAGCATCATAATGGTGAGCACGGCCAACATCGGATTCATCATTTTTGCCGACATGAGGTATGCGATGAGCACGGCCCATCCGCACAGCGTCATGGCAGTCACAATTATTCTGCCCGTATATTTCATGTTGATTGGTTTTCACTCCCACATGATTTGGATTTTTTACCTAAAATTTCGACTTTTTCTCATAAACATCGACTATTCTATGATGGCCTTCTGAACAAATACTGAATCGTCTTCCCAAGAAAAATAACCGCCGCGGAAGCAGAATCCACGACGGTCGGCGCGATTAAATGCTGTTTTTCCATTCCATGTACCAAGCAAATACTTCCCTGCTGGGTTCAATGCCTAATTCTCCTTTTAAATTGTGGCTTAGCAGTTGAAATTGCTTGATGACTTCCCCGTAGTTGCCCAACTGCGCATGAATTTTCATCAGTCCGAAATAGCTGTCCTCGGTATACGGATACTTCTCCTGGATCTGCTTGTAAAGGGGCATCGCTTCCGTGTATGCGTTCATCCGCATCAAGCATTCGGCCACCTGCTTCGCGTGATTGAACCAGATCAACCGAAGCCTCTCCTGTTCGCCTTCCGCCCACAAATATTGATGCTCCGCCAAATAATCGCCTCGATAGGCGTTCAGCAGCTTCTGATGCTCCTGGATCGTCTCGGGAGACACCTGCGGGGCCAGACGCATCGCCTTCTCCCATTCCTCCTTGTCCAGCTTCATGCCGCCCAATTCGAGCCGGTACCCCTCATCCATATATTTGATGTGGATACGCAATGCCCTCTGCTTAATGACCTGCCTAATCTGGTAAATCGTCGTATGTAAATGGGCTGATGACTTTTCAATGCGGTAATTCGGCCACAGCAAATCCAAAATCGTATCTTTGCGAAGCGTCTGCTCCCGATGATGAAGCAGATAGGCGAATAGCTCCTGCGCTTTGACCGTCCGCCAATGAAAAGTCTTCAGTTCCTGTTGGGGAGTAATATAATGCAGATAGGACAATGTGCACAGCATCCCCTCAAGCTGGCTGTGCTTCCCTGCGTCGTTGGTTTGCGCCGGCTTGGCCAGCCGCTTCAGCGTCTTCTCGATCCGGGTCCGCTGCACCGGCTTCAATAAATAGTCTAACGCATTCAGCTCGAATGCCTCAACCGCATATTCGTTATACGCCGTCACAAATACAATATGTAGGTGGGGTTGAATGCGCAACAGACGTTCCGCCAGTTCCATTCCATCCATTTCCGGCATCTCGATATCCAGGAAGACAAGATGAATCGTCTCCCGCTCCGCCGCTTTCAATGCCAGATGCGGATTTTGAAATGAACCGACAATTTCAATAGGCACTTCCTTTCCATCCTGCTCATTCAATAGTTTTTCCATACGTCGCAGCGCTAGCATTTCATCATCGACAAGGATCGCTTTCATATTCCTTCCCCCTTGCAATCTTGACCGCAGCGGCCTCCCCCTCATCCATCGGACACGCCGGAATCATGCATGTCCCCCTGGCGGAACGGCCAGGCCCGTCCCTTCCTGTCTCCGCATCGATAATGCCGAAGCGCCTCACGCAGCCTGCTGCTCCTCCCATGGATCTCGCCACTCGACCATACGGTCATCTTCACTATAAAGGGACGGGGGAGAAAAAGAAACAACCTGCGCCTTTTGCTTCAGACCTGAGACCTAATTCGAAAGGCACGAACGCTTTCATCTTAGTCAAATATACTAAACAATAACTGAACAAAGGGATAATCATAAAAAACGCTGCGGAGAGCTGCCTCCAACGCGCCATCAAGGGGATGATAACATTCATGCGTATCTTGATCGGCAGTCCCGTGCATCAGAAGCCGGCCATTCTCCGGCTCTTCCTGCGGAGCCTGGAGAACCTCGACTGCCCCGGCGCAGAGCTTCACTATGCGTTCATCGATGACAACAGCGCAACGGAATCGAGCGATCTCCTGCGGGAATTTCTCAACCGCCAGGCAGCGCCGGCTCATTCCGTTATCCCGGGTCGACAGTCCCAGCCATACCCGCGCGACGATATTACGCATTACTGGAATGACGACTTAATCTGGAAGGCAGCCGCCTATAAAAACCAGCTCATCTCCGCTGCCCGCGATTAAGGATTCGACGCCCTGTTCCTGGTCGATTCCGATCTTCTCCTTCACCCTCACACGCTGACGCGTCTAATCGAGGCGAACGTCGATATCGTGTCGGAGTTCTTTTGGACGCGCTGGCGGTCGGACGACCCTTTACAGCCCCAAGTATGGCTCAGTGACGAGTACAACCTGTACGAGCGCCGAAGCGTTGAGCATCTCACGCCGGAGCAGCAGCAGGAGCGCGAGCGGACCTTCCTGGAGCAGTTGTGCGCCCGGGCCTGTATCGGGTCGGCGGCCTCGGCGCCTGCACGCTCATCCGCTCCGCCTCGTGCGTAATGACGCCTCTCGCTTCAGCGACGAGATCAGCCTCCGCCGAGCAGCAGTGGAACGAGACGGTGGCCCTCGCGCCGGATTGGATTCTCAACCTGGACGCCGACGAGACGTTCGAGCACCGCTTCGGGGAAGTCCTTCGTCCGTGCCTCGCCCACCCCGAGGGAGACGTCTATTGCTTCCGGCTCTATGACATGTGGTCGTCCACCCACGACCGCGAAGATGATTACTGGCACGCCCACCGCTATTACCGGCGGTTCCTTGTCCGGTACCGGGCCCATTTCGCCTATACATGGAAGGAACAGGCGCTGCATTGCGGCCGCACCCGAACAATCTGTTCGCCCTGCCCTACTGCGCAGTGAATTCCGCATCCAGCACGGGGCCTGGCACACCCCGGACCTCCGCAAGGAAAAATACGCGCGCTATCGCCGACTTGATCCCGACGCCCGCTTCGGTTGGAAGGAGCAGTACGAGTCGATCCTCGATCCGGCGCCGACGCTCGTTCTATGGCGGGACTACGAGTAAGCCGTTAAGACGCCAAGACGCCGGGAAGCCGCACTCTGCAACGCAGCGCCCCCCCCCCGCGCCGGCAGGAACGCCGCTCATGACGAAGCCCGTCCGGATCAGGACGGGCTTCGGTCTTCTTCGCGCGCCAAGCGCAGCACGCGCTCAATAAACGGCGCCTTCCGCCGCGTATACTCGACGCGATCATGCGGATGCTGGCTCGCCAACTCAAGCTTCAACTGCCTATATTGCTCCCGGATATCCGGGTGGGCCCTTAAATAATCCCGGAACAGCAAGTGCGCTTCCCAGTGGGGATCCCCATGCCGGTAAAGATGCAAATGATGCGTACCCGCCCGCCAGCGGCCGCGGCGGAAAAATCGGCGCTCCGGCCAGTCCGGCTTCGGCACATATTCGTAGCCAATCGCGGCCAGGCGCTCGATATGCCCCTCGGTCAACGCCTCCAGTCGATGAACGCCTGCCATAATATCAATGACCGGCTTCGCGCCCAGTCCGGGAACCGAGGTGCTGCCGATATGCTCCACCGCGGAGACGATATCCGAGAGCGCCTCCTGGATAGCCCGCTTCTCCTGCTCGTAGTCGCTTACCCAGCCCGGGTCATAGTCCGCGATGACGACCGATTCCATCGTTGTCCCCCCCTTGTCCGTTCTTTTATTTTACTGCAGCTATACTCCCGCTTGCAGCCTTACAGCGGAAATCGCTGCGGCGAAGGGGCCGCTTCCACATAGACCCGCTGGCTCGGCAGCGCGAGCGAGATTCCCTCTTCCTCGAGCACCTCCATAATCATCAGATTGATCTCTTCCTTGTGCTTCAAATACTCGGCCCATACCGTCGTCTTGGTGAAGTAATAGAAAAAGATCCCCAGACTGCTCTCGTTGAACTCGCTGAACCGGACCATGATGACGTCCGGATCTACCGCGTCGTTCTCCCGAAGGCGGGCGTCCATTTTGGCGATGGCCGCCCGCAGCCGCTCGCGATCGGAATCGAGCGCGACGCCCAAGGTGAACGTGACTCGCCGCTTGCCCATCCGGCTCCAATTCGTAATCGCCTGGCCCGCCAGCGTCGCATTCGGCACCGTGACGAGCGAATGGGCGAAGGTGCGGATTTTGGAGCTTCGGAACGTAATATCTTCGACCGTCCCTTCCACGCTCGGGGTCATAATCCAATCGCCCTTGGAGAAGGGCTTCTCTGTAATAATGACGATGCCGCCCAGAAAATTGCTGAGCGTATCCTGTGCGGCCAGCGCGATCGCCAGACTGCCCAGCCCAAGCCCCGCGACGACGCCGTTAATGCTGTAGCCCCACTCCGAGGCAATCATCGTAATGGCAATGACGATCACGAGGAAGCGCAGCACCTTGGACAAAAAAGGAATCAGCATGCTCGACTCATCGAGCCCGAGCCGCGCAGACAGCCCGCTGAACATGCTGGACGAGCGGGCCGCCATATGGTAGAGTCCCCAAGCGATGAGGACGATGAAGGCGTTGCGGTATATTTTGTCGATAGCGAGCAGCAAGGCTCCGCCTGGAGGAATGACCAATTTGCAGGCCAGATAGATGCCGATCAGGACGAAAAAACATTGCATCGGCTTCTCGAACGCCGTCAAGAAATGCGTGGCCCCCTTGGAGCGCGACAATCCGCGCATCAGCAAGGCGAACACATAGTTCGTGAACAGCTTGCGGAACAGCAAAAACAGCAGCAATACTCCGGCGGCGCTCAGCCACCGGCTCCAATCCGTTGACTCTAACATGCCAGGAATCCATTCATTAAGCAATTGGGTGACTCACCTCATTATCTTAAAGTTGGGTTCCATTATAACATTGACCTCTTGGATGGGAAAAGGGAATCCGCCGGCCCGTCCCGGGACGGCCAAGTCAAGCCTCGGCGGCCTCCCCGGTGCGCAACAAAGGAAGGCGGACCTCATAAGCGGCGCGCGGATAATGGCCGAATACGGCCACCGTTCCGCCATGCGAAGCCACGATGCCCCGGGCGTCCGCCCAACCGCCGCCAAGCCGTTCATTCTGCGCGGGCGGGCGGTCAGCCGACCGGCGCATGCCTTTCTCTCGGCGCGGCGCATCCGCCTCGGGAACGCCGTCGTTCCGAATATGCACGACGGCCTCCTCCTCCGCCTCGAACAGGCTGATTCGGATCGGCCCGGAAGGCCGGCCCCCACGCGCCGATTCGGCAATCAGCATCTCGAACGCTTCCATGAGCCGAGTCCCGTCCCCATATATCATCATCGGCTGTCCGCCGTGGTCTGCCCAGTCCAGCGCGATCGCGACCCCCGGCTGCTCCGGACGGGATTGATACTCTTCCGCGAGCTGCGTCAACAGCCGGCGCACATCGACGGGATGCCATGTTTCCCGTTCGGGAACCTGCGGCAGTCTCGCCAGCTCGAACCGCCGATCGACGGCCCGGCTCAAGCGCAGCGCCTTGTCGCGCGCAATCTGTATATAATGGCGCAGCTCCACTTCATCCCTATAGCCGTCTTCTGCGATAAGCTGCAAATAGCCCAGAATCGAAGTCAACGGCGTACGCACATCATGCGACAATTCGGTCATCAGGGTGTTCATCCGCTCGGCCGCAGCCTGCTCGTTCTCCCGGGCCGCAGACATCTGCCGCGACAGCCGATTAACGGCATCCGCCGCCTCGCCCAGCTCCGCCGCCGATCGCTTGACCGGAAGCGGCATCGCTTCTTCCCCATCGGAGAGACGGACGAGATTGTCCTTAATCTGCCCGTAATAGACCGCTTCGCCGCCGATCAGCCACAGAAGGCCCGCGATGAACAGCACCCCCGTCGCCAACAGAGCCATTCCTTCCAAATCCATGAGTGAAGACAATAACCGATACAGCGTCCACAGCGGCGGAATATCGACCGTATGCATAATGAATCGCAAGGCGGCCAACCCGCACATGGTGAGCGCAAAAGCGCCGAATAAGCAAATTCCAACGGTAAACATCAGCTTCCACAGGAAGCGGGTCTCGTCCGGGCGTGCTCCCGCTGGCCTTTCTGTCAAGCGGCCGGCTTCCCGGGCTTCCCGAGGCTGACGATCCCAGATCCGACTTCGTGCACTCCGATTCATAAGCTCCTCCCTTTCTCCATCGCCCGTTCCGAACAGGACAGATATCCTTCAGCAGCTGGAATATGATGACCAGTATAGCCGCCGCTGATGAACAGCCTGCTAACATTTCATGAAGAAAAGATGAAGAAGAGCTTAACAATTGTGATAGGTGGCAGGAACGCCTTCCTTCCCTGAAACGCCATAAAAGCCCCTGTCCTGCTCCATCGGGAGAGGACAAGGGGTTGCCGCGCTTCGGCAGATTCATGACCGCAGCACGGAACCCGGCTCGCTGTCAGGCCGGGACCGCTCTGCCGGGAAGCCGCTTGCCGTTCAGCTTCCCTGGAGGATGGGCAGCAGCTCATGGCGCTCCAGCAGCTGCAGCAGTTCCCGCCGCCGTTCCGAAGTCAAGGGCCGGGCCGGCGGCATGACATGGGCCGGAACATCAACGCCGGAGGCGCGGACCGCTTCCTTAATCGTATGAAAGAACGGGGCGTCTAACGGGTATACCTCCGTTACGATCCGGAACAGCTTGCGCTGAATATCGGCGACGGCCGCCAGATCGCGTCGGCGGTACGCCTCGTACAGCCCGCATGTGAGATGCGGCGCGAAGTTCGCGCTCGCCGGAACCGCGCCGTCGCCTCCGGCAATCAGCGTGTCGAGCAGAAGATGATCGTAGCCGGCGAACACCGCGAACTCGGGACGCTGCCTTTTCACCTCGCGGATCACCTCCAAAATCGGCTCGATCTGCTGCACCGTCTGCTTCACTCCGGCAATGTTCGGATAGGCTGCGGCCAAGGCCGCCACGATGGACGGCTTCACCTCTTGTCCGGTCAGGCCCGGATAATTGTAAATGTATATCGGCAGCGACACCGATTCGGCGATGTCGGCATATTGACGGTAGAGCTGCTCGTCGCTTAGCTTCACGGCGTACGGATTGAGGACGACGACCGCATCCGCGCCCGCCGACTCGGCGTGGCGGCTGAGCTCGATCGCCTCGTCCGTGCGGCTTGAGCCGGTTCCGATCAGAACCGGAAGGCGCCCATCCGTATGCCGAATCGCGAATTCAGCGACTTGCTTGCGCTGCCCAGCCGACATGTGAAAGAATTCACCCGCCGAGCCGAGAAAAAACAAGCCGTGAACGCCGACTTCCGTCAAAAAGTCAATCATCCGCCCCATGCCCGCGGTATCGAGCTGACCGTGCTCGTCGAATACCGTAATGACCGGCGGAATAATCCCATGCAATGCACTGCGCTGCTTCATGTCTATTCGCTCCTTCGTCTGCAGTAGATCTGCGTAGCTGGACAGGACGAGGCGGCCGGAATACGGCATGTACATCAGAGCCGGGAATAATAGGGTTACCGATAACAATCTTGGGCAAAAAAGTCTTTCTTCCCGCTCAGACTTCATGCCGACAGGCAGCTCCCATAGTCGGAATCCTGCACGCGGCGTGCGGGCCGACGCTGTCCCTTCTACATGTAACTGTAGCATAGCGGCCGCAATGATGCCCGATTACATTATGGACATCTGATGACATTCCCCGCGCGGATGCGGTCCGGAGGAGCTTCTCGCCCGACCGGGCGAGCGGCCCCCAACTCCTTCGCCGGCATCGGGGCTCGCCCCGCGATTCACGGCAGCAGCCGATCATCGAAGCGGCTCGGGGGCAGGCCGGCCCCTCCGGGCTCGACGCGGAACACGCCGCCCGCATAGGGCTGCTGCTCAAGCTGCTCCTCCTTCATCCCGGTACGCGCTGTCGTGACGTACAGTTCGCGGTACGAAGGGCCGCCGAAGCAGAGCGAAGTCGTGTGCGCCGCCGGAATCGGCACGGCCGCAAGCAACGCTCCCGTCTCCGGATTCCACCGCGTAATGCGGGCGCCTCCCCAATGGGCCACCCAGATCATTCCCTCCGCGTCGACCGTCATCCCGTCGGGAATCCCTTCTCCATCGGGGATGCGGATGACGGGACGGCGGTTGCCGAGTTCGCCCCGAGCCACATCATAGTCGAACGCGTCGACCCGCATTGTCGGGGTATCGATATAATACATCGTTCCGCCGTCCGGACTCCATCCCATTCCATTGGACAGCGTAATGCCTTCCAGCAGGGTGACGACCTTGCCATCCGGGTCCAGGCGGTACAGGGAAGCTTCCCCTTCTCCCTTGGACAGGCTCAGCTTTCCTTCGATCAGGCTTAGCGTTCCTGCTACCAGACGTCCCGCCGGATCGCATTTCGCGTCATTGAACCGCATCTGTCCCGTACGGAGAACCGGCTCGCCGATGCGGTCAACCTCCTTCGTATCCGGATCCCCCCTTTTCCACATCCTACCACAGATTGCCGTGTTCGTCCCGGTTTTCCCCCAACGCCAGCAGGGACGCGATCAACCATCACGTCCCTGTCCCTAAGCGATACTTCTGTGATTGTCCGGAAGATTATGCCTCCTGCTTACTTCGCGCAGGCGGTTGCCGGATTGCGGCCACCGTAATAGGCCGCGTACGTCTTATACCCGCCGCTCAGGTTCATGCTCTCGAAGCCGTGCTGGTCCAGAATGCGGGTCGCCAGATAGCCGCGCAGCCCGACCTGGCAGCTGACGATAATCGGCCGATCCCGCGGCAGCTCGTCCAGCCGGCTGCGGAGATCGCCCAGCGGAATATGGATCGAGCCTTCGATATAGCCCGCTTCCCGCTCCGCGGACTCCCGCACGTCAATGAGGCAGGCGCCCTCGCGCACCATCCGGTCAACCTGGTTGTAGTGGACGACCTTCACTTCGCCGTCAACCACATGGGAGGCGACATAGCCGAGCATATTGACCGGATCCTTCGCCGACGAATAGGGAGGCGCATAAGCCAATTCAAGATCGGGCAGGTCATGCACGGTCAGATTGCCCTTGATGGCGGTGGCCACTACGTCGATTCGCTTGTCCACGCCCTGCTTGCCGACGCCCTGAACCCCATAAATGGCACCGGTCTCCGGATGGAAGGTCAGCTTGAGCGAGATGGGAGACCCGCCAGGGTAGTATCCGGCATGGGAAGCCGGATGAATATGGACGGATTCATACGGAACGCCCAGCTTCTGCAGCGTCTTCGCATTGCTGCCCGCCACCGCGACCGTCAGGTCGAACACCTTCGCCACCGCGGTCCCGAGCGTGCCCCGGTATGGCCGGCCCTTCCCGTAGATGTTGTCCGCCACCAGTCTGCCCTGACGGTTCGCTGGCCAGGCGAGCGGCACCATCGCCGGCCTGCCGTGAATATAATCCTTCACTTCAATGGCGTCGCCGATGGCCCAAATATCGGGATCCTCCGTGCGCAAATATTCATCGACGAGAATGCCGCCTCTCTCGCCGATGGCCAATCCTGCGGAACGGGCGAGATCATTTTCCGGCCGGACACCGATAGACAGGATGGTCATATCCGTCGGCAGCACGCGCCCGCTGGCCAGGACGATGGAATGCCCCTCGTCCCGGAACGCGCTGACCCCGTCCCCCAATATGAGTTCGATCCCTTTGTCCCGCAGATGATGATGCACGATAGCCGCCATTTCCGGATCGAGCGGTGCCATGACTTGATCGGCCATTTCTACGACGGTCACCGCGATGCCGCGATGGGCCAGATTATCCGCCATCTCCAGGCCGATAAAGCCGCCGCCGACAATGACGGCCCGCTCCGGCGACGTCTCGTCCACATGCCGCTTAATCCGGTCCGTGTCCGGAATGCTTCGCAGCGTGAACGTCTGCTTCGCCTCGTTCAACCCTTCGCTCGGCGGAACGATAGGCTTCGCCCCCGGAGAGAGAATCAGCGTGTCATACGATTCCTCGTACTGCTCCCCCGTGTTGACGTTCCGAACGAAAACCCGATGACGCTCCCGATCAATGGCCGTCACTTCCTGCTCTGTCCGAATATCGAGCCGGAACCGCTTCGACATGCCTTGGGCGGTCTGCACGAGAAGAGACTGCCGCTTCGGAATGACGCCCCCAATATAGTAGGGAAGCCCGCAGTTCGCGTACGAAATATGCTCCCCTCGCTCGAACATGATGATCTCCGCGTGCTCATCCAGCCGACGCAGCCGTGCAGCCGCCGTCGCGCCGCCCGCAACTCCGCCTACAATCACAATTTTGCGCTGTTTCATCATCCATCCACTCCTTTTATACCCCATATGGTATATAAAAATATAAAAAAAGAGATTATTTCCGGGGTCCCGTCCACCGGTTCATGCCGCCGCGCACATTGACGACATCCGCATAACCATGCCGCCGCAGCAATCCTGCCGCCCGGGCGCTTCGCATCCCGCTCTGGCAGATGACGTACAGCTTCTTCCCCTGCGGGATGCCGCTCACCTTGGCGGCAAGCCCGGACAGAGGCCGGTTCAGCGCGGACGGAATATGGCCTTGGGCATACTCCCAAGGTTCGCGCACATCCACGATGACCGCGTCCTGCAGCGGCAGCAGCGCTTCCAGCTGCTGTGCCGTAATCGAAAAAGACTTGTTGGCCCGGGACTTGAAAAGCCATCCGAACATCGCGGCTCCTCCTTTATCGTTTTGCATACCCCCATGGGTATGTTACCATCATTCCCTCCCCCCGTCAATGCGGAAGCCCGGCTTGTTCCCCGCGGGCCTCCATCGAACACACAGCTTCAGGCGGGCCTTATCCGGCCCGCCCTTGCTTTATTTTTTGTCGAAATAGAAGTCCGGGTTCATATATACATAAGGATCCTGTGGCGCTTCGATGAGCCGAATGCCGCCGTTATCCGCTTCCAGCTTCATCACTTCCGTGTCCTCGTCCAGCTTCAGCTTCGACAGCGTGCCGGTCACTTCCACCCAGCTGTCATCGGCGAAGCGTGCCGCAGCGGGCACTTCGGTCATGATGCCGTACGGGAACGCATCGGCCGCGCAGCATTCCAGGGCGAAGCGCACGACGGCGAACCGGTTCTGCCCCATCCCCTCGCCCCGGTGAACGAAGCCCCGCAGCGTAATCTTCTTCCCTTGGAACTGTTCCTTATATAGATCAAGCGTCGTAATCGTCTCGATGAACAGCTTTTCTGGAATCTCAATTTTCTGATCGTCAATAAGCTTGGCCGCGTGTTTCGCATAGATCAGCGTGTACCGGTCATAAGGGAACCGGCCGTCCCACAGCATCTCTTCCTCCTGCTCGGCGGCCGGCCCGCCAGCCTCCGGCTCACCCGCTTCCTGCGGCGTCGCCCCGGGCTCATCCCCCATCACGGACGGAAGCTCCGACGAAGACGCTCCTTCCGCCAGGGCTCCGGGGGACCGTCCCGCTGTGCCGGGCATCCGATCCCGCTCCGGACCGCCTGTCCGCTCCTGTGCGATGGAATACTGAACGCCCTTCTTCTCCGCCATCGCGCTGCCGAGCGGGGAGACCGGCAGCAGCACGGCAGCCGCCAGGGGGAGCGCAAACACGAGGGGCCATCCCGCCTGCCTTCCGATGCGGAAGCCGCCCGGGTGATGATCGCAGCCGCAATCCGCATGCCCGGCCTCCTCCTCCGGCGAGAACAACAGGATCAGCGCCCGATATAGCTGGAAAGCGGCCAGCACATAGAGGGCGGCGGTTCCCCACTGCACCCAGATTTCCATGCGGGGGGCAATATAATAGTGCACCTTGTCTTGCCAAAACAGAGACAAAATGAATAAGGACCAGCCGAACATACTGACCGACTTCAGCAAGTAGACCAGCGCCTGCCGCCATGGGCGCTTCCGTACGGACATCCGAAATCACTCCTTATCGGGATAAAATTTGGCCTCAGGCCAGGCATACTAGCGCCGGCAGGTTTTTACAGGAACAGAGCTTGCCATATTAGCGAGCAGGCCAGCACCGTGACCGCGATCAAGAGACTGAGTCCGGCGACGAACCGCGCGCGGAAGACGCCGGACAGCATGAGCGAAGTCTTCAGATCCAGCATCGGCCCGAAGACGAGGAAGGTCAGCAGCGCCCCGGGCGCCAACAAGGAACTGAACGAAGCGGCGATGAACGCATCCGACGTCGAGCAGAGCGAGATAAGATAGGCGAAGCCCATCATGAACAGATGGGAGCCGACTCCTTCCGGCGCCGCCGCAGCCAGCCAATCCCGGCCGATGCCGCCCTGGATACATGCCGTGATGAACGCGCCCATTAACAAATACTTGCCCATATCGAGGAACTCGTCCCCCATATGATAGACGCTCGCTAGCAGCTTGGATGGCAGCGAGACCTTAGCCGGAAGCCGATGTGCGGCTTGATGCGGCACATGCCCCCCATGCCGGCAGCCTCCCGCATGCTCCTGATCTCCCGCGGCATCCTTGAGCGGATTCTTCTTCACAGCCGCATACAGCACGAGACCGATAACGACCGTGATCACGAACGCCAGCCCCATCCGGGAATAAGCCATCTCGGGCTGGCTGCGGAAAGCCATCGACGTCGAGGCGAACACGATCGGGTTAATTATCGGCGAGGCCAGTATGTACGTTACTCCGATGTAGACGGGCATTCCTTTCTGAATGAGCCGCCGCACGACAGGCACCATCCCGCATTCGCACAGTGGCAGGAGCACTCCGATTAGAGACGCCGCCACGACTCCGGCCAGCGGATGGCGCGGAATGCAACGCGCAATGAGCCCTTCCGGCACAAATTCATGCAAGATGGCCGAAACCGCAACGCCTAGCATAAGAAAGGGCAGCGCCTCAATGACCAGACTGATGCCGATTGTCGTTACGCCGCTCAGAAATTCCGGATCGACCGGAACAGATACGTCAGCCAGGCGCTGATTCGTGAACACAAGATACAGCATGGCCGCGCAGACAACCGTCACTGCATATGTGACATAACGGAACAGAACGTTCATCAATAGCTACCTCCTCTTTTCCCGCTTCTCTCCGGGACGGCGAAGGCCGAATGGAGAGCTTGTCCTATCCTATCCGGATTATTAGTAATTATTACGATTAATAAAAACAAAGTCAGCGTATCACGCTCCGCCCGCTCCGTCAAGCGCTTATCCGCTTTTTTTTGCAAAACATGAACATGATAACCCGCCGTCTCATCTCTCGGCAGGAGACAGTTCTTCCCGTTATGCTCATTCCTCAAGTCTCTAGTCCGGCTGCTAGTCAACATGGCGAAGAATCAGATATAAAATGATGCCAAGCGGACCAAGCAAAAAGACAACGATCGCCCACAGGCAGCATCTATTATTTTATGTGCTCCTATATGCGGATAGTGACAGAAATAGGGCTATGACAACGAAAAAGCCGACCTATAAGCAGCGTGCTTACAGGCCAGCCCTTCTAACCTTATTCTCTTTTTACTGTATCGTTCCACTGTTGCCTGTTATATCGAGGCGATAGAATTTGAAGTGGCGGTTCATTTCCCCTTCGATGGCCGGGCCGCCATTCTTTGTGAACGCATAATAGTTCGTCCCTGGCGTCCGCCGTACCAAATAACCGGTCAAATCGATGCCGAACAGCCTCTTCACGTCCGGGGCGGCGGCATCGAGAACTTGCTTGTCGCTAAATTCGCGGAAGATGTCTTCCGTGTCGTTCGTCCTCGTCTCTAATAGCCCCGACGCATATACAGAGAGAACCCGTCCGGAGGTATAACCGATCTCGACATGGAAGTCCTGCTCTCATCGTTGAATCTGTACACATCGCTTGCAGTGCCGTCGCGCCTGTCCGCTGCAAAGGATCGGCTTGCGTGAACGAGCGGCACGGGCTTGTCTAGCGTGACCAGGGCGGCTTCCTTGGCCGCCTCAAGCGCCTTCGCGTCAGCCTGGTCTATCGGAATCCCGTACCCCATGCTCGTGATGCGGTTGCCCACCATCTCGACGCTGAATTCCGGGCCTGACGTCATGCCGGACACGCCTTCGTATTGCTCCGCCAATGAGAGCCCGTAAGGGGGATCGCTCTCGATTACGGGGCAGCCAGCGCATTCGACGGACTTTAGAACTGATGATATCCGTTCACTTCGCCGGTTACGGCATTGAGCGAGATAAGAATACTTTTTTTGTTGCTATTATTCTTTGCCTCGAGTCTCCACTCCAGCTTATTATGCGAAGAGTACATCACTGCTTTCTTGATGGAAAAGGACTTGTTGCCCAGTACCTGCAGCAGACGCTCTCCTCCCTCTTTCACCGCCTGAGGCATATTCGCGTATGAGCAAGTGAAGTTAATCCCTGATACATTGCCGCCATCAAGAGTTACCTGTAAGGAATCCCCGCTCAAGGTGGTGAATACTTCGCGGTCTTTGTAATAGGTACGATGCGCTTGATCGAATGCGCCGTTCCATGCCGGCTCGATCTCCTTCACAGCCTTGGCAGCGGCCGACCTTAAGGCCTCGCAGACTTGCTCCGCCTTCGTATGCAGGACCGCCATCGATACTTCCCCGGTCTCCCCTTTCACCTGTGCCTGATTCCCTTCCTCGTCCGACAAGAAGTACAGCCCATCCGGTCCTGAGCTTACTCTCACCCACGACATTTTCGTATCCGGCGCACCGGACAGTTGCTGATAGACGCGATCCAGCTTTTGCAAGATCTCGTTGTTCAATTGCTCCGGCTTTATCTGCACATCCCCGTCCCTCTGCTCCGCCGCTGCAGGCGTAACCAGGGCGGCATACCGGCCCGTTGGCGCTGTCATGACCAGCATGCATAATACGGCCAGCATGGCGCTCATTTTTCGATAGGATGCCATCGTATGATTTCCTCCTCATTTATCTACCTACTTAATAGATTCATAAAACAAGGAAAAAGTTTGCTTGTGACCAAATTTTTCTTCGAATTGCTCCTTACGTTCTCATCCTGTTCACATTGCGTTCTCGTTATGTTCCCATGCCCCGGCCCTTTATGCCGCTATCCCATTCCATCAGTTAGCCTTTGCATCACTCTCCCTTTCCGTCAGCAAACCTTTATGTGACTATCCTATTCCGTAAGCAGGCCCTTGCATTGCTATCCTATCTCAGCAGCAGGGCCGTTTCCATCGCTATCCATTTCCATCAGCATCCCTTTACATCACTATCCTACTCCATCAGCATCCCTTTACGAGTGAAAGGGAGAGTGGAATAAAGAGCAGCGAAACGCCCCATCCGCCCGCAAAAAACAATCATGACCACCCGTCCAACGGGTGGTTTGCACTTGGGGTATAACCCCCTGTTGCCAAACTGCGCCTAAAGACGCTAGCCTGACAATTAAATTGTTCAGGCTCAGTGTAACTTGTCACTTTCACTTACCAGTTAAACTGGTTTACTTCTTCTTGCTACTGTTTCTGTTGAACGGATCTTCATACTCTTTCACACTCAGTTTATCAACTGCTTGGTCATGTGCTTCCTGTTCACGTATATATTTTGCGACAGTTGCTTCGTTTAAGCCTACTGTGCTGACGTAGTAGCCCTCCGCCCAAAATTTCCGATTGCCATATTTATACTTCAGGCTGGCATGCTTCTCGAA
>NZ_LDIG01000103.1 GCF_015845845.1 Paenibacillus dendritiformis | reverse complement strand
TTTCGGAGCGGCTGCGCGCCAGGGCGGATCATCACCATCCGCTCGCCGCGGCTGAATGATGAATTTTTTGCGTTCTGCCGCAGCAATCCGTGTTTGCCGGACTTCATACCGCTTCATTTCTATCCGCATGACCATATCGAGGAGGTGCTTCACGCCGAACTGGCCGCTCCGCTGGGGCTCCCTTTGCATCGGGACCGCCGAATATTGGAGGAGTTCATGGGGATCTCTCCGAATCCGGTGTACTTGCGGGACATGCTTGCGCAGGAGATGAGGCTGCTGGCCAAGCAAGAGTTGTCTGACAAGGAGTTGGTTCTACGGAATTGAATCGACCGCCTATCAGGGAATTGACGAATGACACCGTGTACAAGGCGGCCTATCTCGGCAAAGCCATTGTCGACAGTCTGTTTTTTATGAGATAATTTCAATCATTCACCGCATTAATATGGTATAATATAGAAAATTTCGTATTTGTAAATAGCGATAAAAAACGTAAAGAACTCCCGCGGTTGCAGTATTTCGCGGGAGTTTGTCTCAATCTGAAAGCCGCAGCTTGATGCTGCGGCTTCGCTTCGGCTTCTTTCCCTTTGCTATTTATTTGGCCGCTTGCTGGCCGGCGATGCGCCCGAAGGTGATGGCATCGGCAATCGCATTTCCGCCAAGCCGGTTCTTGCCGTGAATGACGCCCGTGACCTCGCCTGCGGCGAACAGGCCCGGAATCGGCTGGCCTTGCTCGTTCATCACCTGTGTCGTCTTATTGATCACAAGTCCGCCCATCGTATGGTGAACGGAAGGCACCGCTTTTTGAATATAGTAAGGCCCTTTGCTCATATCCTTCAATCCTGCGCGATGGTTGAAGTCCTCGTCTTTTCCGGACTTGGCGAATTTGTTGACGCGGTCGATTGTCGCCTGCAGCGCTTCCGGATCGATCTTGAAAAATTCGGCAGCTTCTTTCAGCGTATCCGCTTTGTACAAGAGACCGTCTTTGACGAGCATTTCATATTCGTCTTTATGCGTGTCGACAGTCTTGCTGATATCCCCAATTTCCTGATTCCACAACTGGTAGGCATAGCCGCCTTCCTGAGCCAAAATCGCTTTGGAGATGACATCGCGGCGTTCCAGCTCTTCGACGAAGCGCTGGCCGCTCTGGTTCACGAGAATCGCCCCGTCAAAACGGCTGTCCGCCACGAGCGAGATAACGCCGGTCTTCGGATTGCACACCGGATAAGTCTGAATGCTCTCCATATTGGTCAGGGCGGCGCCGACTGCCTGCGCCATCACAATTCCGTCTCCCGTTGTGCCCGGCGCATCCGTCGTCATATATTTTTCATCGTATTCCGGATTGTATTGCTTTCTCATTTCGACATTGGAGCCGAAGCCGCCTGTCGCGATAATGACGCCTTTGTTGGCATGGAAAGTGATGGTGCCGCCGTTCGCTCCGGTTGCTTCGACGCCGATCACCTTGCCGCTCTCATCCGTAAGCAGCTTCTCGGCCTTCGTGTTCGTCTTCAGATCGATACCATTCGCGTCTAACTGCTTTTTCAGCTTCGTAATCAGCTCGGCGCCCGTATGCCCTTCCGGAATGAGCGCGCGCTTGACGGAATGGCCGCCGAACTGGAATAGGTGATCCTCCAGGAAGTTCACCTTCACTTTATCCTTCAGCCATTCTGCCGCCGCGGTCGCGTTCTCGGCCAGCACGCGGACCATTTCCGGATCGCCGACATTATCTCCGCCTTTGAGCGTATCTTCAATGAACAGCTCGGTGCTGTCTTCAATGCCCAAGTTTTTCTGCACCCACGTGTTGGCCGCATTCATCTCACCGCCCGAAATCAGCGTGTTGCCGCCTACGCTAGGCATTTTCTCCAGCAGGACCACCGAAGCGCCCGCCTGCTTCGCTTCCAACGCCGCACTGAAACCGGCGCCGCCAGCCCCGATAATAACCACATCATATGTTTGCTCGGCCGGCTCGTCTGTCTGGCTTTTTCCAGTTGCCTGCTTCGCGACGAGCGTCAAGCCCGCCTTCGCTACCGCATCCTTCACCGCATCGATGTAGCCTTGGCTTGTGACCGTCGAGCCGCTGATCGCATCCGCCTCCGCGCTGTTCGAAGCGATCATAATCTCTTTCAGTTCTTTATACACAGGCTCGGCCAATACCTCGTTTTCTTTCTGCTCGAGCACTTTAATATCTTTAATCTCATTGTTCTCAAACGTGACCTCTACCTTAATCGTACCGTGCTTCCCATCGCCTTCCCCGATGGATGTTACGATCCCCCCTCCATTACCGGCCTCCTTGCCGTCTTTGGTCCCGCTTCCGCATGCCGCCAGCATCGCGACCATACACAGGACAAGCATCATTAGTCCCGCTTTCTTCATCCTCTTCATCTCGCTTAAACCCCTTGTCTTCTCTTGTGTTGTATTTGTCTTGCAGCGATACAGTACTGTGCACTACATCATTATGATAGCACAGGAATTCTTGCTTATTAGTGAAAGTAATCACTTTCACCATATAAAATCGTAAATATTTATGATCAAACTACTCCCCCTTTCGCGGGGACCGCCAGAATCTGCTCCTCATTGCTGGAAAAGTGCAGGATTTTCGCCTGTAGGGATTGTTGAAAAAGGGAATCCTGCAAATATGCAGCAATTTCGCCTGCACCCTTTGCTGGAAAAGAGAATCCTGCAAAAAGGCAGGATTATCATCCGTATCGGCTTGAATGCAAGGTTAATGGAGGGAAATGCTGTAGTTTTGCAGGAATCAGCACAAGAATGCGCCTCTCAAGGCAGTAAATCCTGCAAATTTGCAGGATTGGTACCGCCGTGCAGCGTGCAACGTCCTTCAGGCACATAGAGATGCGCTGGGCATGGCTTTTATTCGCTGTTCGCCGCGCTTCATTCGCCACCGGCGATTCATAGCGAGCCCTCGGCGTGAAGCGCCGTGCCGCTGCGCACAAAAAGCTGCAGCCCCGGTCGGGATGCAGCTTCGGTTTCTGCTCCCGCTTCGAACGCGGCGGGCGTGACAATCAGCGGCGCATTCGAGGTTCGGAAAACACGGAAGAAGGGTTAGCCGTCAGCATGATGCAGCCGAGAGCTTTGATTAAAAAAAGAGGCTGTTATCTCCGCTTCGCGGCGGAGTTCGGCCCGCAAACCTTCATCTGCATCCCCAAACAGGCGCATGTCCACTTTTTTACCTTTGACTCTCCATGTTCCCGCTATCATGCCGTTTAGCATGACAGCCGCATGGACATGGCCCGCAGCGCCATAAACCTTTTTATAATGCTCGCTTTCCATATAAAACTTTTCTTTATGCCCCAATAACAGAGGATCGAACTTCGGCAGCAGCTTCACTGTCGGAACGTCGGCCGTAGCGATCGTTCTATAGATATTTCTGTTATCGTACAGGTCGCCAATCGAAATGAGGTCGGCACTTCTATTTTTGAAGATTTTTTTCGCCAGCGTGACCGTAACCCCCGACCAGTACGCAAAATCCTCGGCCCTTGCCGGACCATAAGCCTGTAAATAGCGCAACAGAATGAGGCCAAGCGCTTCTACCTGATCATACGTATGATAGACGTCGGGGCGGTCCCGCAGCCACGAGCTTGTAAGATGGAATGCGATTTCCGGATCAAACGGGTTCCCGTGCATCACCATCCGCCGATAAGACAAGTCCTTAAGGATGCCGCCCCACGAAGACAGTAAATAGTCTATGAGAGCAGGCTCGAGGGTCAACGATTGCTTCAGTTCGGCTTTTAACTGCTCTCGCGTTTTCGGTCCATCGGATAAGGAGGAGAGCACCGCCTCGGAGACAAGCTGCTTCTCATATTCCGTGACATGCTGATTCAGATACGTTCCCCATCGGGCCGCCCATTCCGTGCCGAGCCCGCTCCACATCACAGCGGCATCCGCTGTTCGCATCAGATGCAGCGTCCCTCTGAGCGACCACGTCCTGATTAATTTTTTCTCGTCCGCGATTAAGGACTGGATATCATGCAAGGAGACCTTGTTCTGCATTCTGCACTGTACCGCCAGTAAGGAATGGCTGAAAATCTGCGATTGAATTCCGAACTCGTGTTCCAGCAGCTCCATGACATGGGCAGCGGCGTTTTTCTGCGAAAGTTTTTGTCTGTGCAGCAGCTCTTGGCATCTGCTCCTCGTGTCCACGTTAATGCCTCCTTCCGATTTACCGATCCCATTTTCCGACCCCACTTACCCGGAAAAAGCTATGCGCCGAACCAGCATCGGCAGCCGTGTTTCCGCATACTAAATCTGCCCGCTTGGCACCGGGTCCTGACCTTTTATAAATGGTTCCTTAACAATACCTTCTCCCAACACTTCAACACACAGCGGACAATTCCTGTTCCGTCCCCTTGAATTCATGGTAAAATTTGTTCTCATCCGCAGGATACAGTACAATGAAGGAAGTGCTGCGCAGACGCACAGATTGAATATAGGAGGCTTGAAGAACGATGAAGACAGCCGCGCAAACCGGGGCATGCCAGCCCCACTACGATCTCTCCAAGCTGGATACGCTGCTGCACGAGGATCATATTGCCTGGAATTTCCGCAATATGGACCATATTTTGCCGAAGCGCGATATTCACGCGCCGGCGGACAAGTTCCGGTTCTCCGAGAACTTGCAAAATCTGGACGATGTCCGCTACAGCTACAACGGACAAGCATCCACCGTCGGCGAATATATGGACAAGGTGAAAGCTACCGGTTGGCTGGTCATCAAAGATGATACCATCTTAACGGAGCGTTATTATAACGGATATACGCGGGAATCGACCGCCACGTCGATGTCGGTCGCCAAATCGTTCATCTCGGCCCTGATGGGCATCGCCTTCGACGAAGGCTCGATGCGGGACGTCCATGATCCGGTAACGCGGTACTTGCCGGAGCTGGCCGGAAGCGGCTATGAAGGAGCAACCATCAAGGATGTGCTGCAAATGTCCTCCGGCGTTCGCTTCAATGAAGACTACGCCGATCCCGATGCGGAGATTTATACCTTTATGAACGATGTCTTCGGGGAGTCGGCGATGCCGATCTCACAGTACGTGCGCAAGCTGACGCGCTTGCAGCCGCCGGGACATTACCAATACAAGAGCGTGGATACCCAAGTGCTATGTATGCTGCTGGAGCGGACGACCGGGAAAAAGTTATCGGCTTATTTGGAGGAAAAGCTGTGGCAGCCGCTTGGCATGGAATACGATGCCTATTGGAACACCGACCTGCACGGCAATGAGATTGCATTCGCGTTCTTGAATGCCGCTTTGCGGGACTACGCGAAATTCGGCCGCCTTGTCCTGCACCAGGGAGCCTGGAACGGCCGGCAGATCATTTCGGAGAAATGGATGAAGGAATCGGTCATTCCTGATCGGTCCGACCTGCAGGCGGGGCAAGCCGAGGATTGCTTCGGCTATCAGTATCAGTGGTGGACACCGCTCGGCAGCGACGGCTCGGAGGTGATGGCCCGCGGCATTTACGGGCAACAGATCTATATCAATCGTCGGCATCATGCCGTCTTCGTCAAGTCCGGCGTCGATCCGGCCGTCTTCAATGTTCATGACTTCGAGGCGGTCACGGCATACCGGACCATTCTCGAACATCTCGGATAATGTGTCGCGCGCGCGTAAATGGCGGCACCCGTCTGCAGCGGAATACGGGTCGCGATAACACGCGGGCGGTGCGTTCCGGGCTGCAGCGGTCGCTACCCGAGCGGAGGCTGGAGCCGAGCTAGCCGGGCAACGATGGCATGCTCCTTCCCCGGCTTGGCCTGCCGGTATGCTTGTCGCTCCCGGTGGCCGGCCCGCTTCCGCTTCTCATGCAGAATGTCATAAAAGCTGGGCTTGCAGTGGGAGCGGCCTCTCCGATTCGCCGGTCTCGCGCCAGGGTGCGCATACCAGGAATGATAAGGATCGTAGCGGTGCACATTGATTCGAACATCCCATAACATCGGGGATTCCTCCTCTTCATGATCAGCTTTGGGGGAACCACCCTTTGCCTGACGAAGAGAGCGAGTAAGCTTGCTTAATCTCTCCTTCTGCAGGCATCGAACGCTCCTCCCGACAATAAGTACCCGCCAAGATCCCGTTTCAATCAGGATCGGCCGGCGGCAACAAGATTCATCCTCATTCTACTATTTCACGCCGCGCTTTGCACCCCGTCCCGCCTTTCAGACAGCCGATTGCTCCGTTGCCGGAAGGCGATTTGCTATAATATCCGTGTAAGCCCTGCAGCAAGGGCATGACACATTCCAGGTTCTCTCCACGAATCTGATGCGAGGAGGATAAAGCGATGAATCCTGGCAAGCCGAACGAGGAGGCGAGGGAAGCGTCCAATCCGGCCCCGGCCGAGGAATCGGCACAGCGGTCCGTTCCCGGGAGCTCCGTAATCGAGAGCGGGGATGTACGAGATGCCTCAGCCGCCGGCAAGGAGACGATAGAAGATCGGGACGCCAGCGAAGGCAACACCCTCCGGGAAGAAGAGGCGGGCAAGGAACAGGCCCAAGCCGGATTTACGGAAGCCTCCGGCGAACGGGAGCCTTCCGCCATGGGGCAGCGGCCCGGCGAATGGCCGGAGCACAGCCATTTCGAACCGTTAACCGCAGCAGAATTCGAGCAGTGGATTCGGGAGGACGAAGACGGTGAGGAAGATCCGGATCCTGGTCCGCGGAGAAAATGGATGGCAAAATCGATCACGGTACTGTTGGCCCTGATCCTGTTCGGCAATGTGATCGCATTCTGGCCGCAGATCTACAATCTCCCTGCCCTCCGCTTCCTCCATGCGGACAAGGAATTGTCGCAGAGTGAACAGATCCGGCAATACAAGGAGGCGGTCGTCATCGTCAATGCGCGTGATCGAAAAGGCACGGGCTTCAATGTAGCCACACAAGGCATCATTATTACGAACCGACATGTGATGGGGGAGGACAAGACCGGATCGGTCACGTTTCAAAATAATCAAACGTATCTCGCCGATGTGATCGCAAGCGATGCCGCCCTGGATGTAGCCGTCTTGAAGCTGCGGGACAACCTCGGTTCTTTGCCTGCCTTGCCGCTGGAGACGGACTCCGGGTGGCGGGAAGGCGCCGAAGTTCATATCATCGGCAACCCGCTCGCCTTCTATCATATCGCGATCGAAGGCAAGATTCTCGGTCTGACCCCGCTGCAGGACCGCGAGCGGCCCGTGCTGATGTTTCAGGCTCCGATCCACTCGGGCAACAGCGGGAGCCCGGTCCTGAACGAGCAAGGCCGCGTCATCGCCGTCGTCTTCGCCACCTCGACCGTGAAGCAGGGCGAGGAATCGATCGATGTCGGACTTGCCATCCCGATCGAAGATGTTCGGCCTTATCTGAATGAAGCCGGTCAGGAGTAGCACTACGGCCGGCCGCTTCCTTGCCGCTCTACTATCCGCCCCTCACCGTCTCCGGTCCGAGAATTCGGATGCACGCGGCCTGGCGAAGAGCCTTGAGCATGACTTTCTAGGTCAGCAAGGACAGCTCCTTCAGCCGGTTAAGGGCGAGCTGCACCCATGGAGCAGCGGTCCGTCGGGAGGACAATCTCGGGCGCCTCTGGAGGCTCGTACACATCCGATCAGGGAGTTCGGGCATGCGTACGCCATGCCGGGATAGATGCTCCCGGCAGCGCCGCTTGTCGAACATAACCGCGATGTCGGCGGGATCGTTCACCCAGCGCACCGGGATGCCGGCGATGACGCCTGCAGCCGAAGCCGGGCGAGCAAACGGCAATATCCCCGGAACCATTGAGCCGGATAGCGGATCCGCCCATGCTCTTCGGGAAGGCGCCGCGCCGCCTGCGCCGGAATGCTCTCTTGCGCCCGCGCCCCTTGCTCGTCCGCGGATCCGTTCAGGGCGCCGAGCGCGATCAGCTCCCGCTCGACGGCGAGCAGCGCTTCCGCACCTGCATCCGACAAGGTGCCGTAGGACAGATCAAGCGTCTCCAGTTGATCCGGAATCGGCGCATCGGCCAGCGCTTGCGCGATCTCGTCCTGAATCTCGCTGTCCTTCAACCCGAGATAGGTCAGCTTCGGAAATAAACCGGGTTCCGTTACGGACAGCACGTCATCGAGCGAACCGGAGAAGCCGTATTCATCGACGCCGAGATACAGCTCCAGCTTCCGCAGCTCCGGCAGCTTCGCGTTGCGGATGTCGGCCAGCACCTCTGCAGGCAGTCCGCCGCAAATAATGACCAGTTCCTGCAGCCGCGCATGCTCCAAAGGATCCAGCCTCAGGCTGGTGCTTCCTTTGACCGTGAATGATTCCAGATTCGGATACGCCTTCAGCAAGGGAGACAGGTTCGTCTGAATAATCCAGGAGACCTCGCAATCTTCATAGTCCATATCTCCGATGAACAACTTTTTCAAGTTCGGGAACCGTTCCCGATTCGCAATCAAGGTATCGAGGAAGCTGTCGGGGGAATTCTCGTAGGCCTGTCCCCAATCGCCGATAATCAAGCTGACAAGTTGCTCGCTATGCTCTCCGGCTGCCAGCTTCTCGATCAGCGCAGACATCCTCTCTCCGTCTTCATATTCTTCATAGCCAACCGATAAACGAATTTCAATCATAGATAGCCCTCCCGTGGCGATATTGGTTCCTATAGCGGTTACGGCAACCTATTCTTTTTCAACATGCCGGGAAAAAGTCCTGTATCGATTCCACATTTTGGGCCTGAATTGCCGCAAAATGAATCCAAAGTCACGGGACGGTGGAAATGAATGGTTGATACAATAGAAGTCCCCTCTTCTGTATATTGTTCGGAAGCGGAAGCGGCGGCCCGTGCCCCGCTCCATGCCTGAACCTATGCGAAGGGGATGGCACAACACGATGCAGATGGGATACCGCTAACAGCAACATGGCGGTCCAAGCCCCTCCGGGCCCTGCGCTCAGCCGCTTGCTGGGCAGGATCCGGCGGCATCCTGTCCGAGACGAAGGAGAATCCGAATGGAGAACACGACGCTGTGGATCATCATTGGAATTTTGGTGATCGATATTATCATTGTATTGTGCGTGGTATCGTCTATCTTGCGCAACAAAAAGCGCGCGCGACAACAAGAGCATGAAGTAATGACGCGAGGCATCCCCGCCACCGCCACAATTATGTCCCTGTCGCCGACAACAACCCACATCGATGATCAACCTGTTGTTCTGCTGGCATTGGACGTGGCGATGCCGAACGGAGAATCGTTTCCAATCGAGATCAAAACGGCCATTCATATGATAAACATTCCGAATTTCCAGGAGGGGGCTCAGATCACCGTCAAAGTGCTTGAGGAACAAGGAACGAAGCGTGTCGCCGTCCTTGGCACCGGCATGAAGACCTATTGAGCGGCGGCCTCTCCCGTGCCGTTCCCGAACCGGCCTCGGCGGGCACATGCGTGGCGCTTGGTCAACGGCGTAACCCGGGCAGGGGGACGAACATGAAAAAGGGGGCCGGCGCCCCCTCTTCCGTCCCGCAAAGACTACATCTCAAAACCATCCGGCCAATGGATTTGAATGCCCTTCTCCTGAATAAGCGACTGGAAGCATTCGAGATGGGACGGCTCCTCATGCACTTGATGCGGCGTAACCTGATGCTGCAGCGAATAGGCGACCAGATAGCCTGCCGATTCGCCAATGTTCCATTCCGTCGGATGCAGCCGATAGCTGCCGTTGGACACTTGAGTCGTACCGATATTTTTGCATACCGGCAATATATTGGTCATCCGGACAGGCAGCAAGGCGCCCAGCGGAATCTCATATGGATAGCTTGGCAGATAGAACTTGCGGTGCGAGACCGTTGTCGTATGAAGATCCAGATGATAGCTGCCCACGCCGATGCTGTCGGGATAGCGGCGAATTCCCGCCTCTCCCCGCATCTCCTTGCCGACATCGGCTTCGGTAATGGTATAACGCGCTTTGATCCGGCGCGATTCTCTAATGTACGGCGCCTTGGCCATGCCATCCTCCGTGCCCAGCACGTCCGTGCGCAAGCGAAAGCCCGGGTAGCCCTTTCCGCCGTCAGGCCGCGGTATCTCCGTCTGCAGCCAGTAGAGAAGCGAGAAGCTCAACTGCTTCGCATTCTCCAGATGCTTCTGCTTCTCCGCCTCGCTTACGCCGATAATCGGGCCCAGGTAGTAATCGTTCTGCGGCCAGTTGACCAGCGTGATGTCGCTATCGTAGAAGCCCGGCTCGAACAGGGCCTTGTCGATAATCCGCCGGTACGTCCACAGCGGCATGGGATCCTTGCCGTCGGAGAACAGGTTGAATTTGCGGTACTTGGTCGGATCATTGACATTGATCGTATACATGCTTAACAGAGGATAGATGGACGGCTCCGGAACATACTGCCGCCAGAAATCATATTGCTCCGGCTTCTCGATCGTAAAGTTCCCTTCCGGGAAATAATCGATGGCGAATACATGCGTGAACGACTGGATATCAAGCGGATTCGCCTTCTCTGACGCATGCAGCTCGCCCGTCTCCGCGCGGGACTCGGCCCCGATCACATGCTCCGCCCCGGCGAGCGGCAGCAGGTTGCCGCATTCGGTCGCGTCGAGGAAATATGAACCTGTCAAGCGGGTCAACTGCTGCGTGCGCACATGCGATACCGTGACCGAACGGACGATATCGCCCTCCGTTTCCGCCTCGACAGGAATCGTCTCGTAGAGAATCGCAATCCGGCCGCTGCTCGTATACGGCGCCAGCATGTCATGCAGCACGCGCAGCGCCACCTTCGGCTCATGGCAGAGGCGGCTGACCCATCCCCGCCCAGGGTTGAGCAAGGGATTGTTCGCCGCTTGCTCGGTGAGCGGATAATTCGCCCGGTAATAAGCCCGCACCCGCTCGCGTAGCTCCCGGTATGTACGGGTGCAGCCCATCGTCTCAATTGCCTTGTGCTCATCGGGAGGAACCGCCTGCGACGTCAATTGACCGCCGATCCAATCCGTCTCTTCCGTCATCACCACACGCAGTCCCATTCTAGCGGCGGACAAGGCAGACGCGACGCCCCCCAATCCTCCGCCGATAATTACGACATCGGCCTGGATTTCATCTTTAACCAACTTCATTCCCTAATCCCTCCCTTTCATGTTAAATTCATGTATACTATAACACATCCTTCTCGCTCATTCCTCTCCTGCTTCCGATGCAAAAAGAGTTCTTCCTATCTATTACCCGCTGCCTGCCTCCCTTGAATCCTACTAAAAATCGCTATAAAAAAGCCGGAGGAAATTCGACACTATCACCCTTGGGAGAAGGAGCCAGGCCTTATTTACACCTTCCGATTGCAATGATAGAGTAAGGGGAAAGTTCCTATGCAACCATCCCCATCGTAATGGAGGCGAGCAGCCTATGTCCGAAGCCCACTCTCCATGGAAACTTGGCACGTATTGGTACGACAAGGAATCGGTAACGCTTCAGCAGTTAAAAGCAGCAGGCATCGCTTGTATTGAGCTGAATCTGGATAACTATGTTCCCCCAGAGGAAGCGCTTACTCCCGCCATGCACACACGTTACCAGCAGGCCGTGGATGCCGCCGGGAAGGCCGGCATCGAGATCTGGTCGGTTCATCTGCCGTTCGGGAACCCATGGGACATCTCGGCACCCGATGACGCCGAGCGCCTCGCCATCATCGAGGCCCACACGCGCGTGATGGATTGGGCGCGAGACTGGGGCGCGCAGGTTGGCCGTCATTCATCCGAGCTTCGAGCCGATTCCCGATGAGCAAAGAGAACGGCGGCTGAGGCTGGCGGCTGCCTCCGTGCGCGAGTTAAGCGAGCGGGCCCATCTGCGCGGCCTGAAGCTGGCCGTCGAGGATCTGCCGCGTTCCTGCCTCGGCCGGAACAGCGCCGAGATCGCCGCCTTGATCGACGGCGCGCCGCACGCTGTCGTCTGCTTCGATACGAACCATCTGCTGACGGAGAAGCCGGAAGCCTTCATCCGCTCCTTCGGGAACCGCATCGCCACCCTGCATCTCTCGGATTATGACGGCGTGGATGAGCGCCACTGGCTTCCCGGCCGGGGCATCGTGAATTGGGCGGAAGTGCTTCAAGCGCTAATGGATAGCGGCTACGGCGGTCCCTTCATGTTCGAAGCGGACTACAAGGATCCCCATGATCTCGTACAATGCTTCCAAGCGCTGATGAAGCTTGTCAGCGACGCACGCACGCCGTAGCCCCGGCCGTGCCGGCCAAAATGAGACAAGCCAGAGCCGCACGCGGCTCTGGCTTGTTGCTAAGGGATTATAACCATCCTTTGGACCTTGCGTTCTCGATGGCCTCGATGCGTGTCCTGGCCTCCAGCTTGTTCATGATGCTGGACAAGTAATTGCGCACGGTGCCATAAGATAAATACAGTGCCGACGCGATCTCATTCGCGGTGCGCCCTTCGGCGGCAAGCTTCAAAATCTCCCGCTCCCGCTCGGTCAGCGGGTTATCTTCTTCATGAACCACAGCAAATGCGAGCTCCGGCGAAATCTCCCGCTCGCCCCGCACCACGTTGCGTATCGCCTCGGCAAGCCGCTCGCTCGGCTCATCCTTCAGCAGATAGCCTTGAACCCCGGCCTTCACGGCCCGCTCGAAATATCCCGGCCGGCCAAAGGTCGTCAAAATAATAACCCGGCAATTCAAGCGCTGGCGCTTCAGCTCTTCGGCTACATCCAGGCCGCTCTTGGCCGGCATCTCAATGTCCATCAGACATACGTCCGGCTCCAGCCTTGCGATCAGCTCCAGGGCCTCGTCTCCGTCGCCGGCCTGCCCAACCACTTCAATATCATCCTCTAAATCAAGGAGAGATGCGAGTGCGCCGCGCAGCATTCGCTGATCTTCAGCGATAACGATCCTGATCATGCCGCACCTCCTCCGTCTTTCCCGTTCTTGACGATAAGCGGAACGGTCACCGTCAATTGTGTTCCGCCCTCATCCGAATCCAGCGACAAGCTTCCATCGATCAAGGCAAGCCGTTCCGACATGCCATTCAAACCGTTGCCCATGCCGCTTCCGCTGCGTAAACCGATACCGTCATCCTGCAAACGAATCCGGATCTCCGCGTTCGTCCGCTCGATATGAATGAGGCAGCTCTTCGCCCGGCTGTGCTTGACAATATTGGTCATCGCTTCCCGAATGCACAGGCTGAGCATATTTTGTGTCAGGTCTGGAACTCCCTCCAATGTCAGTTCCCCTTGAACCTGAAGCTCGATGCCGGCACTCCCCAGCATTCGCTCGGACTCCACCAGCTCCTGAGCAACCGTGACGGCCCGCATATCGGAGACGAGCTCGCGCACCTGCCGCAGCGCGGCCCGGGAGGTCTGCCCAATCTCCCGCGCTTCCTCCCGAGCCCGATCCATCTCCTGCTTCGCAATCAGCTTTTCGACCAATTGACTCTTAAGCGTAATAAGAGAGAGCGTATGGCCGAGCGTATCATGCAGATCGCGGGCAATGCGCAGCCGTTCCTCCCGCTTCACCAGTTCCCGAATTTGCTCATTCGCCTGGTCCAGCTCCTTCTCCAGTTGCTGGCGCCGGTGCATCGATCGCATGCCGAATGGCGATGCCAGCATGATGGCAATAAACGGGATGAAAAAGATATACTCCGACACATCAATGGCTCGCAAATGGAATAACATCGGCAACAGGATGTACGCGACAAGCACGCCGTACGCAATATTGAATTTTCGCCTGTCCTCATAAAATGAGATGAAGTTCGCTGTATAAAAACCAAGAAACAAATAGTTGGGATTATAGAACGTGAGCAGAATAGCGCTTAACAGCATCTGCAGCGCAATCCAAAAGTCATAGGCCCGGCCCGAAGCGAAATAAAGCTGCCGATAGGTTACGACGAATAAGGCGATCATCGCGTAGCCGATGATTTTCTTCACTCCATGCTCGAATTGCATATTGTAAATAAAGAGGGTCATATAGATTAACCATATATAAGGATAAAATCCAAACTGTCTGGGGAACAAGCTGAACTTCGTCCGGGACATGAACTTACACCGCTTCCTGCTTTTTTCGGATATACGTAGATAGTATCATAAACAGAAGCAGATAGCCTGCCAAAAACAGTGCGTGCTCCCATTGCGGCGTCTCGCCGCGCACAATCTCCCAAGCTCCGCCCCCGAAATGATAGGCCGGCAGCGCCTTCGCCGCCATCTGGATGAACTTCGGCAAGATGTCGAGCGGGAACCACATTCCTCCGGTAATCGCGAGCAGCATAAAGATCGCGTTGCTGACGCCGCTCGCTGTATCCACCCGCTTCATCGTCCCTACGAGCGCGCCAAGCCCAAGGAACGGGATCGAGCCGAGCAACAGCCACAGGCCGCAGCCAAGCCAGGCCGACCAGGATAAAGACACTCCATTCACTAAATACCCGCATAGGAAAATCGCGATAATCGAAAACAGATGCATCATGAACTGACCGAACATTTTCCCCGCAAAATAGATAATGCCCGGCAACGGCGTAATCCGCATATACGTCGTCCATCCGTTCTCGCGTTCCTGGACGATGCGGATGCCCAAGGTCATAATCGCAGAGCCCATAACGCTGAATCCGGTCACCGACATCAAATAATGTGCCTGCCACCATGTCTTATTTTCAACGTCAACATTGACGATGCGAGTAAAGATAAAATAGAAGGCCATCGGCATCAGCAGCGACCAAAACACAAAATACGGGTTGCGGATGACACGCAGCAGTTCTATCTTGAATTGGACAAATAACAGCTTCATCAGTGGGCGACCTCCTGCGAACTCATAGTCAATTGCTCGAACGCCTCGTCCAGACGCCCTTGATCAATGCGAATATCCCGGGCCGGAAGCTGCCGCTCGAACATCGCTGCCAGCACGCCGTCGGTATCATCCGTCCGGATATGTATCCGCCCGTCGATCAATTCGCAATCCGACACATTCGGCCACAGGCGAATGCTGGCGCAAGCTGCCGCCGTATCTCCTTCGAGCCGGAAAGAGACGGATTTTTTCAGGAGCCGTGCTTTAATCTCTTCCGGCTTGCCGTCCTCCACGATCTCCCCCTGATGGAATAAAATAATCCGGTCGGCCGCATCATCCGCTTCCTGCAAATAATGCGTCGTGAACAGCACTGTCTTGCCTTCGGATACCAGCACACGAACCTGTTCCCAGAAGCGGCGCCGCGCTGCCACGTCCATACCTACCGTCGGCTCGTCGAAGAAGACCAGGTCCGGGTTACCGGCCAGCGCCAGCGCGAAGCCCGCTCTGCGCTTCTGCCCGCCGGACAGCTTCTCCGCATACATTTCGAGCTCCGGCTTGCTCAAGCCGGTCAGCTCGATCAGCCGCTCCGTCGCCAGCGGCTTCGGATAATAGCTCCGGAACATCTCGATGACCTCATGCACCTTCAGCCGGTCGATGATACTGACCTCCTGCAGCATAGCGCCAATCCGCTGCCTTACTTGAAGATGACTCGGGTTCTTGCCGAACAGCTTGACCGTTCCTTCGGTCGGTTCCATCAAGCCAAGCAGTATCGAAATCGTCGTCGTTTTCCCTGCGCCGTTCGGCCCCAGGATGGCAACAACGGAACCGCGCATAATGTCGAGCGACACCCCGTTCACCGCCGTTTTATTCTTGAACCTTTTCGTGACATTGCGCATCTCAATCACTGCATTCACCTTGCGTCCCCCTTACTTCTTGCTTCTATCCTTATCATAAAGATTCGGGTCCGGGCCGGTTAGTATGGACTGTCATGATGTCCGCATGACAATTGTCATCTTATTCACTTGGCGCGATCAGATCTCGCTATCCCATCCAGTCTGATATGACCTGTTCTGCTTCCTTCTGATCGTTATCCCATTTGGTCAGGTATGACCCTATCCTTTGCTACACCTGACTAGTTAGGATAGTGACGGTTAGAGGCAAGATATATAGACATGCAACTGACTACTTGGGATAGCAAACGTAAGAGGCAAGACACATAGATGTTAACCTGACTACTTGGGATAGCAAACGTAAGAGGCAAGTCACATAGACATTCAACTGACTGCTTGGGATAGCAAACGTGAGGCAAGTCACATAGACATTCACCTGACTGCTTGGGATAGCAAACATAAGAGGCAAGACACATGTACATTCACCTGACTGCTTGGGATAGAGACTGTAAAGAGGCAGACAACATATACCAGGTTCACCTGCCCCAAAAAAAACCGTCTGCAGCATTACGCTGCGGACGGTTCTTCGTGAGTAGTAATTTAGTTACTGCGAATCCAGGCTGCGATATCCTTCATGACTTGTTCCGGCACGTTGCCTGGAATGACGTACTCCTGGCCTGTGGACGGTTTGTCGCTCTCTACGAATACGTGGTTGAGCTTCGGATACAGCTTGTATTGGACGTTGGTGCGGCTTTGGAGCGCCTTCTTCCAGCCGTCCAGGTGCTCTTTGCCGACCTGAGCATCATTATCCCCCTGGATAATGAAGAGCGGAACCTTCTGCTCCTTGGCTATCTCTCCACCGTGGTGGTTGCGGAAATCTATCCACCATGAAGCGTTCGGCAGCGGGAAATTCGCCGGAAGATTGTCGAGCGTATATTGCTCATCCTTGATGATGGCAACCATTTGCTGCCACATCTTCAATTGTCCCTCCGCTGCCGCGATGACTTCCGCCGGTTGGCCGTTGTCTTTGGCATATTGAAGCTGGCGTTCCATCTGCTCAATCATTAAATCTTCGATTGGCCCGGAAGGCCCTGCCGCGATGACAGCCCCGCGGATCGCATTTCCGTTGTCGGCCTTGACGATATTCGGGATAAGCATCCCTCCCTGGCTATGGCCCAACACATAGATGCGTTCCTTGTTCAGCCGCTTGTCTTGACCAGCCCAGTTCACCGCCAGCAGCGCATCATCCACCGTTTCTTCCTTCACGGTGAAGCGCGGAATCGCCGCCGATTGAACCGGATATTCCCGCGTCCGCTTCTCATAGCGGATCGTGGCAATCCCTTCCTTTGCGAGCCCAATCGCCATGTCACGGAACGTCTTGGCCGCGCCAATCGACTCGTCACGGTCATTGGCCCCCGAGCCGTGAACCAGCACGACCACCGGATAGGTGCCCGCCGCATTCGCTGCGGTTGGCAGGGTCAATGTGCCCGGCAGCTTGAATTGCCCTTCACCGATGAAAATGGTCTCTTCCTTGTACAGAGAAGCGTCGTCATAAGCTGGCGGCTGATAGTCCCCGGATGGGAGATACGAGTAAAACACATCGTTCAACAAGCCGTTCTCCTTATAACGAAGTGTAAGTGACAGCATCAGTTCCTTATCCGTCTTGAACAGCACCTGCACGTTCTGGTGCACGCCGTCGTTATCGGAGGATGCTTGAACGAATTGCGTCGGTTTCCCGACCATGGGGATGATCTGCTTCGCCAAGCTAGATAAGTGCGCCACCTTCGTCGCTTCCTTCAGCTCCGAAGTCAAGAGAGAGGCCAACTGTGCTTCCTCTTCCGGCGCTTCCGCCAGGGCCGCCCACTGGACCGTAAACTGAGCGGCACGCGTTTTCCAATCCGCCTTATCCGCCAGCACCTTGCCGTCCACCCATTTCCCTTGGATCTGCAGCGCCTCCTTCATGGCTCCCCAAGCTATGTAATGGAGCCCCTTCTCCTTGCCTTGCAAAGAGCCGGCGTCGAGCGTCACGGCTGTTCCGTTCACCTCGGAACGGCCGCTTTCGGAATGAATCGTCCACACCCGATCGCCAAAGGTTACGGTGATCTTCTTCGTCTGTTGATTCCATTCAACGAGTGCTCCAATCGATTCCGCCGCCTGCCTCAGCGGCACGAGTTCCACCGCCGATTCGGTTGCCGCCCCCGCCTCTTGCGCCATCGCGAACGGCGCCAGGCTTCCGAATAACAGACAACCGGCGATCATCCATTTCCAACTTGATCTTCCCATTAGTTTCTCCCCCTGCACCTTTTCAAATGTAGCTGCAACGACATAAATCATTGCCACTTCGATAAATGCCTAAAAAAAACAATAGCACAGCGTTTCTTGGGGTGTCAAAGGAATCGGAAAACAGGAAGACATGGGGTATCGTCTCTCTGTTATGACTGCAAGACTTGTTCAATATCAGTCAATTCTTCCGCCGTGAACGCTAGTTGCTCCAGTGCCTTCACATTTTCTTCGATCTGGCTGACCCGGCTTGCGCCAATGAGAGCGGAAGTCACCTTCCCGCCGCGCAGCACCCAGGCAAGCGCCATCTGCGCCAACGATTGGCCGCGACGTTCCGCGATCTCGTGCAGTCGGCGAACCGTGGCAATGACTTGATCGGACACTTCTCCCTCTTTTAAAAATCCGGAAGCTTTTTTTGCTCTCGAATCCTCCGGTATCCCGTGAAGATAACGATTCGTTAACAGACCTTGCTGCAGGGGACAGAACGCGATGCTGCCAACGCCATGTTCCTCCAGCACGTCTTGGAGTCCGTCTTCGATCCAGCGGTTCAGCATCGAGTAAGATGGTTGATGAATGAGGAGCGGGGTGCCTAATTCCCGCAAAATCCGGATCGCTTCGCTGGTCTGCTCCGCATCATACGAGGAAATGCCCACATACAGCGCCTTTCCTTGGCGGACAACTTGGTCTAGGGCCATCATCGTCTCTTCCAGCGGCGTATCCGGATCCGGACGATGCGAATAGAAGATATCGACATAGTCCAATCCCATCCGCTTCAGGCTTTGATCAAGGCTGGCGATAAGATATTTTCTCGATCCCCATTCGCCGTAAGGGCCTTCCCACATGTAATAGCCCGCTTTGGTCGAGATGATCATCTGATCGCGGTACGGACGAAAATCCTCCCTCAGCATTTGCCCGAACATGAGCTCGGCGGAGCCGGCCGGCGGACCATAGTTGTTCGCCAGATCAAAATGCGTAATTCCCAGATCGAACGCGCGCCGCAGCATGGCCCGTCCGTTCTCAAATGAATCGATGCCTCCGAAATTATGCCATAGCCCCAGCGAAATCGCGGGCAGCTTCAAGCCCGAACGGCCGCAGCGCCGGTAGACCATCGCATCATAACGCTTGGAGTCTGCTTCATATACCATGTCCTCATCTCTCCCTTCATTGAGCCGCAAAGGATGGATCCTTGATTCCTACACCTTATTATACCTGTTCTTCCCCCTGCTGCATCTCCTGACTTTGGCGGGGATAAGACGAGGAGTCCGGAACCATATTAATGACACATTCGATGGGGAGAAGCCTGTCCGACAGATGGCGGGCAGGCCGCTACGGTTGTGCAGCGGCCTATCGAATGACGTATGTTATCGCCCTTATAGTTCCATTATCATGAAGGAGGATGAGCCGATGACCTCTCCGAAGCACCGGCGTGTCAATGCGGACAAAATCCGCAAACAAACTCCGCACTCCCACGGCAAAGTGAAATCGTTCCGCGAGTTGGCCGAGGAGTAGTACGGCAAGGGACAGACATCTCCATGCGGGAAGCCTTAGCGGGGATGTCTTCCTCCCCCTCCGCTTTGATGATCGGAGACATGTTTTCCTGGGCTCCAGCGAATAAACGCATCCTTCTTGGGCCAAAATAATAGCAATTATGTGTCAAGGGGATGAGTAAAATGCATACGGCACTGAGTGTCGCTTTCATTACGATCTATATATTTATGGGCGTTACGATATTCAGATCGCTCTTCAAGCTGAAAGCAAAGTCGGAATGCGATGACGAGGCCTCCATCCTCGAATGCGACAAACAAGTGGTTCATTTGTTGGCCATGTTTATGATATGGGGCGTTTCCCTTATCTTTATTATTTGGTTTGCGCTGCATTTCTCTTTTCCTAAGTAAAAGAATGAGGTATCTGCTTGCAGAACACCTATATGGAAAATAAAAAAAACTCCGTCACCGGAGTTTTTTTGCTTGAAGGCCCGTTTTCCATTTTCGTTTACAGCTTACCCGTTAAAAATTGCGCTTCTCCGCGGCCAAAGCTCCAATCCGCCGGTCCGTTTTCCGTAATGGAAATCATCACCTCATCCGGCGAAATTCCACAGGCCAACTCTAGCCGTTCCGTTAGCAGCGCGTATAAACGTTCCTTCTGGGCGTTCGTTCTCGCTTTGCTGACGAGGCTGATAATGACCAGATTCTTGGTTCGCTTGAGGCCAAGGCCCGTATCCTCGATAATCATCTCATGGGCAGGATGCTGATGCACAATCTGGTAACGGTCGTTGTACGGCACATCGAATGCCTCCACCATCGCTTCATGGGCTGCATCCAGCAGTTGTCTCAATTCTTGTTCGTTCCGGCCCTCGATAACATCAAAACGCAGCATTGGCATAGCTTATATCCCCCTCGTCCCCGATTCCTGTTCCGCCGTCACGACGGAAATTCCATGTTCGTCGCAATACTCTTGATATTCCTTCGGCAGCGGCTCCGACGTGATCAGCGTGTCGACTTGATCGAACGGGGCATAGGTCAACAGCGTCGAGCGCCCGAATTTGGAGGCATCGGCCAGCAAGTAGACCCGTTGCGCCTTATCCACGATCTTCTTCTTAATCTCGTATTCCAAAATATCCGAGTTCGTCAATCCGCTCTCAATCGAAACGCCTGTAGCCGCCATAAACGCCTTGTTGATATTGTATTTGTCGAGAATATGAAGGCTGTCGTTGCCGACGAACGATTTCGTATCCCGCTTATAGCAATTGCCGACCGTCAAGAGCGTGATATGCTCCAGATTCGCTGCGGCATTGATAATGTCAAGACTGTTCGTCAAAATGGTCAACTTCGGCACCCGCGGCAAATGCTCCACGATACTGCGCGTCGTCGTGCCGGAATCGATATATATCAGTTCATTTCCTTCCACAAATTGAGCCGCGCATTTGGCAATGGCCGTCTTCGCCGATGAATTCGTAATATCCCGGTTCTCAAACGGAACCAAATGGCTGGACATCGAAGTGACGCCGCCATAGACCTTCTGGATTGTCCCCTTATCCAAAATATTGTTAATATCACGGCGAATCGTGTTTTTCGAAACATTGAAGTGCTCGCACAGCTCGTCCAACGAAGCCGTTCCCACCGAATGGATATAGTCTTCGATATCCTGCAGCCGTTTCTCCCGCATCGGCTCCTCCCCCTTATTCTTTTACAAAAAAATATAACACATAACCAAAAGTTAATCAACAATTACCAAATTACATACTAAACAATCACTTTTAAAATAGATTTACGGTTCAATGTAATCATGAGATGACCAAAAAATTGATTGACAACTACCCATATCAGGCTTAATATGTACTCGAAAGATAACCAAGAAATGATATGAGTTCATCAAAAACATAACAACACTTACAGGCCTTTAATACAAAGGCATTTGTTTCATTTTTTGCACGTATTTCGAAAGCGCCTTCTTATTTGATGGAGCTGTCGGTTTCTTGGATATCTTTGATCTGCTATACGGAGGAGGAGCACCATGAACGAGATCCGAAGAATCAAGAACTACATCAACGGCGAATGGGTAGAAAGCAGCACGGCCCAGTATGAAAGCGTATATAATCCGGCTACCAAGGAAGTGATAGCGCAGGTTCCCCTGTCGACGAGAGCCGAATTGGATGCGGCGGCAGCCGCCGCGGCGAAGGCATTCGAAGAATGGAAAAACGTAGCCGTTCCCCGCCGGGCCCGAATTCTTTTCCGCTACCAACAGTTGCTCATGGAGCATCGGGAAGAGCTGGCGCGCCTGATTACGATCGAAAACGGCAAAAACCTTACGGAAGCGCGCGGCGAGGTGCAGCGCGGCATTGAAAATGTCGAGTTCGCCGCCGGGGCGCCCACGCTGATGATGGGAGATTCCCTTTCCTCTATTGCGACGGATGTAGAAGCGGCGAACTACCGGTATCCGATCGGCGTCATCGGCGGCATCGCTCCGTTCAACTTCCCGATGATGGTGCCATGCTGGATGTTCCCGATGGCGATCGCGCTTGGCAATACGTTCATCCTCAAGCCTTCCGAGAGAACGCCGCTCCTGACGGAGAAACTGGTCGAGCTGTTCACGGAAGCCGGACTGCCAAAAGGCGTCTTCAACGTTGTCTATGGCGCTCATGACGTAGTGAACGGCATCCTGGAGCATCCTGACGTCAAAGCGGTATCCTTCGTCGGCTCCAAGCCGGTAGGCGAATATGTGTATAAAAAAGGAAGCGAGAACCTGAAGCGCGTACAAGCGTTGACCGGAGCGAAAAACCATACCATTGTGCTGAAGGATGCGAATTTGGAAGAGACCGTGACGAATGTCATCTCCGCTGCCTTCGGATCGGCCGGCGAACGATGCATGGCTTGCGCCGTCGTCACGGTCGAGGAGGACATTGCCGACGAGTTCATCGCGCTGCTGCGCGAACGCGCGGCCGGCATCAAAATCGGCAACGGCCTCGATGACGGCGTGTTCCTCGGACCCGTTATCCGCGAAGAAAATTTGAAGCGGACCCATCAGTATATCGAGAAAGGAATCGAGGAAGGCGCCAACCTTCTGTGCGACGGCCGCGAATCGGTTTCGGAGGACGGTTATTTTGTCGGGCCGACCATTTTCGACCAAGTTACGACCGAGATGACGATTTGGAAGGAAGAGATTTTTGCTCCGGTGCTCTCGATCATTCGCGTCAAAAATTTAAAGGAAGCGATCGAGATCGCCAATCAATCGGAGTTCGCCAACGGGGCGTGCCTGTTCACGACCAATGCGTCCGCCATCCGGTACTTCCGCGAAAATATCGATGCCGGCATGCTCGGAATCAATCTGGGCGTCCCTGCGCCGATGGCCTTCTTCCCATTCTCGGGCTGGAAATCGTCGTTCTACGGCACCTTGCACGCGAACGGCAAGGACAGCGTCGATTTCTATACGAGAAAGAAAGTCGTGACGGCACGATATCCAAAACCTGCATTTGAATAAAGCCGGTTCTGCATTTTAAGATCAAAAAAAGGAGTCCTTGCTATGCCTCATGCCATGGATAACACCAAGAAGTACGATATTATCGCCATTGGTCGCGCCTGTCTTGATTTGAATGCAGTGGAATATAACCGTCCGATGGAAGAGACGATGACCTTCTCCAAATATGTCGGCGGCTCCCCCGCTAATATCGCGATCGGAAGCGCCAAACTGGGCTTGAAGGCCGGGTTCATCGGCAAAATTCCCGACGACCAGCATGGGCGGTTCATTCGCAATTACATGTCCGGGGCGGGCGTCGACACTTCCCATATGGTGGTCGATACGGAAGGCCGCAAAGCCGGACTGGCCTTCACGGAGATTAAAAGCCCGGAAGAATGCAGCATCCTGATGTACCGCGACAACGTGGCCGATTTGTATTTGAAGCCCGAAGAAGTGAGCGAAGCTTATATTCAGCAAGCGAAGACGCTGCTGGTATCCGGGACCGCGCTTGCGCAAAGCCCGTCCCGGGAAGCGGTCCTGCAAGCGATTCATTATGCCAAAAAGCATGAGATTGAGATTATCTTCGAATTGGATTACCGCCCTTATACCTGGACATCGGTCCACGAGACATCCGTGTACTATACGCTGGTCGCGGAGCAAGCGGATATCGTCATCGGAACGCGGGACGAGTTCGACGTAATGGAGAACCGCAAGGGCGAGAATGAAGCGACGGTTCAATATCTGTTCCGGCACAAGCCGAAGCTGATCGTCATCAAGCACGGCGTGGAAGGCTCCTATGCGTATACGAAATCCGGCGAGGTGTACCGCGGACGAGCCTATAAGAGCAAGGTGCTGAAAACATTCGGCGCAGGGGATTCCTATGCCGCGGCCTTCCTCTATGCCCTCCTGTCCGGCAAAGATATTGAAACCGCTCTCCAATACGGCAGCGCTTCGGCAGCGATTGTCGTCAGCCGGCACAGTTCCTCCGAAGCGATGCCATCGGTTGAGGAGATTGAAGCGCTTATCCGTGCCAACGCGTAATCAGAAAGAGCCTTGCGGATCGGCGGCAAACCGGTTCCTTGCCGGCATTGCCGCTTGATCCGGAATGGCGAAGATAACGACGCCCTCCTATAATTCATCTTTTCGATTTGCGAAAACGCTTTAATTTTAGTAAATCTACCTAACATTATCGACATCTTTGCTCTGTCAGGAGGTAGACTTATGCCCATTGTAATTGTGGCTATCGGCAGGTATCGTTCCTGTATCTCGGAATCCCGATGGCGGCGGCCTTGAACGTCACCCACGGCTTCCTGCCGCCCCATCCTGCTCCGACCGCGATCTCGGTCGCATATGGAGCCAATGTCGGGCAAGTCTTGCTGCTGGGCATCATTATCGGAATTCCGACGACCATTGTAGCCGGACCTGTCTTCAATAAATTCGCGATGAAATGGATGCCGGGCGTCTATCAACGTGACGGGAATCTGAGCGCCTTGGGTCCGCGAAAGGAATTCAAGCTCGAAGAGACGCCGGGATTCGGCATCAGCGCGCTGACTTCCCTCTTCCCTGTCATTTTCATGGGTATCGCGACAACACCTTAACCCAATCGATCTCGCAAATTGCGATGATGCTGCTCATTATCGGCGGCGGCGGCGCGTTCAAGCAGGTGCTGGTCGATGACGGCGTCGGCGACGATGTAGCGACCCTGTTCAATAATACGAGCATGTCTCCATTGCTCGTCGCGTGGATTATCGCCGCCATCCTGCGGCTGTGTCTGGGCTCCGCCACGGTGGCGGCGCTTACGACCGCCGGGCTGGTCGCCCCGATGATGGCCGCGAGCACGGTCAACCCGGCCCTGATGGTGCTGGCCACCGGCGCGGGCAGCGTCATCGCCTGCCATATGAACGATGCCGGCTTCTGGATGGTGAAGGAGTACTTCGGCCTCTCGATGAAGGAGACGTTCTCGACATGGACCGTACTGACCACCGTCCTCTCCGTAACGGGATTGGGCAGCGTGCTCGTGCTGGGGATGTTCTTTTAAGGGTCGACTATATATAGACAAAGAGGGGAACAAAAATGACATTCGTACCGATGACAGAGATGCTTCAACGCGCTCTGAAGGAGAACTATGCCGTAGGGCAGTTCAATATCAATGGTCTGCTGTGGGTGCAAGCCATTTTGCAGGCGGCAGAGGAAGCGCGCTCTCCAGTCATACTGGCCGCCTCCGATCGACTGATCGAGTATCTCGGCGGATTCGCCACCATCGCATCCATGGTGAAGACGGTGAAGGAAGAGCTGGAGATTACCGTGCCGGTCGCGCTTCATCTCGATCATGGCTCCAGTTTCTCCCGCTGCGTGCAAGCGATTGATGCCGGGTTCAGCTCGGTCATGTATGACGGCTCCCAACTGCCGATTCAAGACAATATTGCCAATACGCAAAAAGTAACCGCTTACGCCCATGCGCACGGCGTATCCGTCGAGGCTGAGGTCGGCTCGGTCGGAGGAATGGAGGACGGACTCGTCGGTGGGATCCGATATGCCGATCTGTCCGAATGCGAGCGCCTCGTCAGAGAGGCCGGCGTCGATGCCCTCGCCCCCGCGCTCGGCTCCGTTCACGGCAAATATCAAGGCGAGCCCGTGCTCGGCTTCAAGGAGATGCAAGCCATTGCGGAAGCGGTGCGCATTCCGCTCGTGCTTCACGGCGCATCCGGCATTCCCCTTCCGCAATTGAAGCGGGCGATTGACCTGGGACACGCCAAAGTGAACTACAATACGGAGCTGGTGACGGCTTGGGCCGAAGCAATCAGAACGGTGCTGGAAGAGAACCCGTCTCTGTGCGAGCCTAGAGCTATCATGATGCCTGCCAAGGAAGCGCTGGTTGCCAAAGTGAAAGAAAAGATAAAAGAACTGGGCTCCGCTGGCAAAGCGTAGCTTCCTGCCTCTCGCCCTCTCCCCGCACCAAATTCGGAGGCCGGCCTTGCAGGACGGATCGGGCAGCAAAAAAACACCCCAAAAGGGTGTTTTTTTGTGCTGCTCATCGCTGCGATTCGATTGAAGGGGCCGTTGAATTAAGGCACTTCAACAGGCATCTCTCCATTATTAGGATTGTAATACCAGGTTGAATAACCGGTTGAGTCTTGCTCCGGGCCAGAAGTTGTTTTCACATCATAGTCCGAACGGTATGCATAATCACTCTCCTTATTCCCCTTGGTAGCAAAGCTGATCACGATTCGCGGGTAATTTTGTTCCCCTTTATAAGCTTTAAAGTATTCCCCGTGTATGACTTCGCTGTCAAAACCAGGAGTTTTCACAAACTCCCTCGTTTCCAGAAATATTTCTTTCGTCTCGCTCGCACTATGTGGCTTCTTCATCGTGTATAAAAAATGTATCAATATTGGAGCAGAACTGACTTTCACCTGATCAATTTCACTGTATTGAGCAAGCATGCGCTGCCGGAATTCATCCACAAGCGGTGAATTTACGTTCTTGAAACTGGTGCATCCGACTAACAGTGTGAGTACAATGAGCGAGCAAACCAAGCACCACTTTCTCATTATCCACCTCCATTCGCCATTGCAACCCTTCATGGCATTACATAGAAGCGTCATTCGAAGTATATCAATCCGCCTTGCCACCATCCGTATTTCATTGCATCAAAATGAACCCGGTAATCGATACTGCGACGTCCCCCCCAAGTGGACACGGCAATCCATCGGTTGTCATTAGGATCTCTATAATATTTCGTTATCGTCATCCAATGCCATTCATATTCATAATTCGACCATTTTTTTGTATTCAGTGTCGCAACCGGAGAATCAATCGACAACCCCGCTTTAATATAATTTGCCGTATTATCTAATGTAAAAGAAGAGTTGTCCGTAACCCGGCTCAAGGAAACGCCTTTATCCTGGGCATAACGTTCCACTTTAGAAGCAAAGTCCTTAACAGACACTTCACCAAACATACCCGGATTGATATAATCGTATAAAGTATTCATATGTTCCATAAAGTCTGTATATGACGTATATCCATCATATAATTTCCCGTATCTCCACGAGTTTGTGAATTTAGCTAAGTAGTTTGTAATATTTGCTGCAGCGACAGGACCACATCCCCGTTCTGCTCGTTCATTATTAGTATCCGCCCACCACCTTTGGTCGCCTCCATAACTATACACACGATTAGATAACTCTACCGGTACAAAAGTTCCATACGTCCGTTCCGAATATAAGCTGACGTCTTCTTTGGCTGCAAGCGTCGAGTAGCTCGGACTTGCCTGTTGCAAGTTCCTCATATGTTCTCTATTTTCTTCATTTCTGATGTTTTTATAAGCATCTTGAATAACGGATTGATTCTTCTCAATAATAGTTGTTACTTCATGAATTTGCCTTATATTCGTTATATCAAAATATTGCACAGTTTGATTCAGTTCTCTTTTTATCAAGTACTGCATTGGCGGTATAAATACGAGTTGAGCGGAGCCTGCGTCGGAAGCGTTCGTTGCATTCAGCTCGCTGAGAATGTTGGAAATAATATTATCTTCAATGAAAATATTGTAGGTGGCATATCCATCTTCAATAGCTCCTACTGTCATGTACCCGATATCCTCTCCGTTTTCCAAAAGAGGAACCATATATGCAAACATATTATTTTGCAAATCATACAGTGGAATAAAATCTTCAGAAGCTGTAAGAGTCTTGCCTTGTGTCTGAATATCCGTACTTAAATATCCTTGCAGATTCATATCAACGATCTTCATGACATCGCTGTGCGGAAGTAGCTTTGTTGAACTTACAGCTAATCCGTTGTCAACCTCTGCCGTTTCAGCAAATACACTGGTCGAAAGAACTGATGCAAGCAATGTTATGACCATGAAAACAGCAACTATCGACTTACTCCTCATTCAAAAACTCCTCCTTTTATTATTGTTTTGAAACTAAAAAATCTGTCACCCATCTTCAATGCACTGCTTGCTGCGCAAACGTCACGTGTCCTGAATTTCATATCAATCCCGGCAGTCGAAAAAAAGCTTTGGTCTGTCTTCATGCAGGAAGGTCATAATTTGCCACTAACAGTTGGCTCTTGGCATGCTGTAATTAGCGTGAAAAGGGGGTGGAGTTGGCTCTTGGATGGCAATGAGGTGATGTACAAGGTACAAGGTACAAGGCGTGGCAGTCATTCCGTTATGTAAATATTTAATAATTTTAGTCATTTTTATTATTTCATATTTTTTACAATATTCCATAGGTACCAAGACCTATATATTCATGAATATCGTTTCGAGGCACGGAATTGCTGCAATGCGAAAAGAGACGGAGCAGCAGGCCGCTTGCGTTGAACTGCAACTGCTGCGGATTTCCCTTTCATTTTCCATGCAAAAAAAGCCCCGCAGCCGATCGATCGGCCTGCGAGGCATCAAATATATATATGAGAGCTCAGTATTGAGAGAAAACGTTGCACTACCGAGCAGCGGCTTGCCAGGCAAGCCGGCCTTTATGCGGCCTCCTGCTGCCCTTCGTTCGGTTCCGGCGCCATTTTCTTCGCCAAATATACGGCGACGAAGATGGCCGTAATGCCGCCGACCAGCTTCCCGACGATCATCGGGAAGATCATGTCCTTGGCGACCCCGGCCGTAAAGCCGAGGTGATCGCCGAATACGAATGCCGCGGACACGGCAAAGGCCACGTTGATCACCTTGCCCCGGGCATCCATGTCCTTCATCATCCCGAACATCGGGATGACGTTGGCGAGCGTGGCAACCATGCCCGCCGCCGCAATCTCGTTCATGCCGAGCATTTTGCCCAGCTTCATCAGCGGCTTGTTGAATACCTTCGTGATGACAAAGACCATCGCGAAGGCGCCGGCCAGTACAATCGAAATGTCGCCGACAATCTTGATTCCTTCCTCAATCGGCGCGAGCCCGGGAATAATCGTGATGTCCGTCAACTGCTGCGTAATGCCGGCCGCCAGTCCCAGCGTCGCGACGATAACGATGAACTGTCCAAAGATAGTGAAGCCTTTGATCATGCCTTGCGGGAACTTCCACAAGCCAAGCACGATCAGCAGGGCGAACAGCAGAATCGGCACCAGGTTGGACACAATCATCATAATCGGAAAACCTGCCGCCAATCCCCCGAGCAAGCAGCCGATCGGGATCGTGACAATGCCGGCCAAGACGCCGGTAGCCAAATATTTGTGATCTTCCTTCTTAATGATGCCAAGCGCAACCGGAATGATGAATACGATAGTCGGCCCGAGCATGGCGCCGAGAATCGTACCGGCGAACAAACCGGCTTCCGGCGTCTGCGCCAATTCCTGCGCCAGTGAAAATCCGCCCATGTCGTTGGCCAGCAGCGTCGTCGCGAACATCGCGGGGTCTGCCCCCAGCGCGCTGTACAGCGGGACGACAATCGGACTTAACAGCTTGGCCAGCACGGGAGACAGCGAGATGATTCCGACCATCGCCAGCGTGAGCGAGCCCATCGCCATAAGACCTTCATCGAATTGATGGCCAAGCCCGAATTTGTAACCGAGGCACTTGTCGATGGCGCCGAGAATCATGAAAATAACCATGCCGTAAATGATGATTTCGTTAATCTCCACGAACGTGCTCCTCCATTCTTATTGTGCGTGTTGAAATGCGTGTTAGCGTTCGTATCGAACTATATATCGGAAATGTTCAAAAAGGCGGTTTTTATGTCAAAAGCGGGCTTTTTGAACTGCCTATCGGAAATGCTGTTTGATTTCCTCGCTCGGGGAACGAAGCACGGTGCAATGAACAATCCGCTTTTCATCCATGGAGGAAGCGATCACCTTCATCCCTTGTTCCACGTCGCTCACGCTTCCCGTGAACACGGCGAGGAACTTGCCGCCAATCGCCATGCCGAGGTTCATCCTTTTCACATAAATATCGCACTGCTTCAACGCCTCATTGAAGGCATAAATCCCGGAAGAGACCGTTGACGTCTCCAAAATGCCGACGGCGTCCACGGGCTGGGAAGAATAGCGCTTCTTCAAGCCGTCCACGAGCCCGGGATGCACGCCGCGCAGCATAAAATCGCTAATCCGGAATTCGCCCGCTTCCGCCTTCGCGGAATCCATCGCCGCCTGCACGTCAGCGGTATCGCCGCTCATAATGATGAGGAACTTGCCCGGACAGATCGGCTTCAAATGATGCACGTCCACGGGCGAGGTCTTCAGCATGCGATCCGCCGTTTCGTATCCTTTGCTGATGCTGCGAAGCTCCACTACGCCAATCGCGCTACTCATGACGGGCCACCTCGATCGAATCGACGATGCCCACGATGACCGCGTCAACGGGCACGTCCGGATTGGCTATCGATGCCCGGGCAGCGCTTCCCGTCGTGACGAGCACCGTGTCGCCGATGCCTGCTCCCGCGTTGTCCGCGGCGACGAAATGGTCGCGCTGAACCGGCGCGCCGTCCACCGATAACGGCTTGACCACCAAAAAGGTCAGCCCGCTCAGCTTATTGTCTTTTCGGGTAGCCCATAGGCTGCCCGCCACTTTTCCCACGATCATAGGTTCACCTCGCCCGTTATCTTCTGTGCACCCGCATCTGCTGCGTGCGCATGTAATCCTGCGCCAGCGGCGTAATAATCGCGCGCCGATCAATGACGATTTCCGTCTTGTTTTGGAGACGGCATTTTTTAAGCTCGGCTTCGGTAATGACTTTGCCGGTCAGCGCTTTCGGCTGGGAAAGCACCTCAGCCTCCGAACACGCGGTCTCGTTCCCCTTCGGGGACAGAATCTCCGCTCCCGCTGCTCCGTCTTCCAGGCAAGCCGCCGGCAGCTCCGTCTGCTTGACCACACGGATGCCGCAGCCGCGCAGCTTGTCCACCATGCCGTCATACAGCTTGTACAGCAGGACAGGCGCTGTCGGCTTGTATTTCCGGTAAGCCAGCCCCTCCTCCAGCAAGACGACCTTTCTTCCCTTCAGCAGCATCGTCAGCACGAACCGCTCGCGCGGGCCCGCGCTGATGCCATGGGCCAGGTTGGACAGGAGTTGGATGCATGTCTTCGGAATGAGGAGCAGATCGCAATCCCGGAGCGTCTCGTCGTAATAACGCACATCATAATGCGGCTGGAGGACGCTCTCCAGTGCCGGGACCGGTTCCGCAGCGAGCAGAACCGCTTGCTTCCTGGACGCGGCAGTCCCGGCTTCGCCGGCCTGCCGCAGCCTTTTCAACACTTCGGCCGCGACCGCTTCGATCAGCGCTGCCCGATCCGGAGCTTCCATGTTCATTATTTCACACTCCTAGACCCAGTCTTAGTTGGTCTTTTTCAAAATCTTGCCCTTCGTGCCTTTTACAAAGCCGCAAGCATTCGCTTCGTCATAGTCGATATGCATATACGTTTCATAGTTCGGGCTCACCCGCACCAGCACGTCGTCGAAAATAAGCGGACGCTTGCCGTACACTTTCACCTGCACGATTTCGCCGTTCTCCACGTTGTACTTGGCCGCGTCTTCCGCCTTCACGTGAATATGGCGCTGCGCCGCGATCAAGCCCCGCTCCAGCCGAATCATGTTGCTGCCCGAAGCGATGACGATGCCCGGGGTTCCTTCCAGCTTGCCGCTCTCTCTGACGGGAACCGGGATGCCCAGCACGACGGCATCCGTCTGCGAGACCTCCACCTGCGATTCCTTGCGTTCCGGCCCAAGCACGACGACGTTGTGCAGAGCGCCCTTCGGCCCGATCAGCGTGACGCGCTCTTTGCAAGCGTATTGACCCGGCTGGGACAGATCCTTCGCCTTCGTCAGTTGATAGCCTGGGCCGAACAATGCATCAATCGCTTCCCGGTTCAAGTGCACATGCTTGCCGGATGCCTCGATTTCGATGCAGGCTTCGTCCCGCACCCGCTTGACCACTTCGTTCACGATGCTTTCTACCAGTTGATTATCCACCATTCTCACCTCAAGAATTGTACTGTCCTACGCGGATTCGGAACATGATGATCCAGAACAATGAAGACAGCCGGTTCAGCGTCCGAATGATGTCCTCGCGCTCGGCGCCTCCGTGCTCCGTTTTGAAGGCTTGATAAGCCAGCAGCTCCGTCTCCCTCGTCAATGTGCGCAACGCATTTATGACAACAACCGCTTCGCCCATATCATAGCTGGGTTGAAAATGTTCCAATCCAAAGTATTTCTTGGGAAAATGGGACTGCTCGCGCAATTCCTTCGGTGTCATCCCAAGCAAATGAAATTCCTCGATGCTTTCGTTCAACACTTCACAGCGCACAATCTTTCGCACGAACTGTAAAATCTCTTCCAAATCGTCGACCAGCTTGGTCATGTTCAGCTTGGAGCAGCTGATTTGCGCTTCTAAAATTTTGGTTTCCAATGAATCCAGCTTCCCGCGGAATAAAATCCGAGGATGATCTTTAAAAACAAGCATATTGCCATATAAATGGGTCATATGCTCCGGCTTCGTCTCCAGAAAACCGCCGTACAGCGTGCGGAAACGTTTTTTTCCTTCGGCCGGTTCTTGCTGAGTATCCAGGTTTTTGGTGATTTGAAGTTTGACTTCCTTTTTGGGCGCCGGGCTGTCTGCAGCGGGGGCTCCCACATAACGAAGCTCAATCTGATGATCGCTCAAAAAGCTTTTGGCGGAAGGGGTCAGAATCGCGCCCGCCGGAGCCTCATATACGGCAACCTCTTTCAGATTCTGATTCCGAAAGTGCTTGCGCAGCTCGCTTTCCGTAATCACAGCCATGTTTTCACATCCTTTTATTGCGTGCATCTTTGGTTACACGCGGGCGTCCGCGCCGCTGGCGATGGGCCGGCAGGCGGGGAAGAAGATGCGGCACCCGCCGCATCTCCGCTCCCTCTTACCCGTCAGGCTTGTCCGGAATCGTTTATTATTCCGCTTTGGCCTTAGGAAGGATAGCATCCACTTCCGTGTGCGGTCTTGGGATAACGTGTACGGACAGCAATTCGCCTACGCGCTCAGCCGCAGCCGCGCCTGCATCCGTTGCCGCCTTGACCGCGCCTACGTCGCCGCGAACCATGACCGTTACGAGACCTGCGCCGATTTGCTCTTTGCCGATCAAAGTAACGTTAGCCGCTTTGACCATTGCGTCCGCCGCTTCGATTGCGCCTACCAGACCTTTTGTTTCTACCATTCCCAATGCGTTTGCGTTTGCCATGATTAAATTCCTCCTAATGAGTTGTATAGTTTATATGAAATGTTGTGAAAAACCGGGTTAACGAAAAGATTCGATGCCGCGTTGCTTTCTGTATCACATCGTGATCAAAAGCGGCTTATTGAACTACCTTTCGAATTACATTTCTGCCAGGATGCGTTTGACGATCAAATTGATCAACTGCTCTTTATCGCCCAGATCGATGCTTGCCGCTTCGGATTGAGCTGCCGGCTTCTCGGTCAGGTCTTCGATTTCTCTCAGCCCGTAAGCGACCCGGCGGATGTTAAGCAGGTTGAGCGGGCTGATGTTGTCGGAAGTCGAGCTTCCGCCGACAGCGCCGCAGCCGAGCGTAAGCGCCGGGGCAATCGCCGTCGTCGCGCCAATGCCGCCAAGCGTGCCCGGCGTATTGACCAACAAGCGGGATACCGGCTTCTTGAGAGCGAACTCACGGACGATCTCTTCATTCTCGGAATGGATGACCATCGTATGTCCGGCGCCTTCCCCGTTCAAAATCTCGATGCAGCGCTCGCACGCCGCTTCCCAGTTCTCTTCCGTGTAGAACGCCAGGATTGGGGCCAACTTCTCGCGCGAATACGGAACGTTGCGGCCGACGCGGGTCTCTTCGGCGATCAGGACGCGAGTGCCCGCCGGAATATCCAGGTTCGCCAGCTTCGCGATATGCTCTACGCTGCGGCCGACGATTTGCGGGTTCATCGTGCCATTGGCCCGCATGATGAATTTGCCAAGCTGCGCGGCTTCCTCTGCGGAGAGGAAATAAGCGCCCTGCTTCTTGAATTCGGCGATTACCGCCTCCTTGCTGCAGGCTTCAACGACGACAGATTGCTCCGAAGCGCAGATTGTGCCGTTGTCGAAGGTCTTGGAGTCCATGATGCGCTTGACGGCAAGCGGAATGTTCGCACTCTTCTCGATGAAGGCAGGGCCGTTGCCCGGACCGACGCCGATAGCCGGCGTGCCGGACGAGTAAGCCGCTTTGACCATAGCGGTTCCGCCGGTAGCGAGAATCAAGGATACATCATCATGCTTCATCAATTGATCGGTTCCTTGGATCGTCGGAACGGTCATGGCCGCAATCGCGCCTTCCGGGCAACCTGCCTGCACAGCCGCCTCGCTAATAATCTTCACCGTCTCCAGAATGCAATTCAGCGCGTTCGGATGCGGGGAGAAGACAATGCTGTTCCCGGCTTTCAGCGCGATGAGCGCTTTGTAGATGACCGTCGAAGTCGGGTTGGTGGATGGAATCAGGCCGGCAATGACGCCGACAGGCACGGCCACTTCCATCACCTTGTGGACCTTGTCCTCCTTGAGGACGCCAACCGTCTTCATATCTTTAATCGACTCATATACTTGCTTCGAAGCGAATGCGTTCTTGATGATCTTGTCCTGCCAGCGTCCGAAGCCCGTTTCTTCATTGGCCATCTTCGCCAGCTTCTCGCGGTTCTGATAGCCGGCATCGGCGATCGCTTTGACAATCGCGTCGATCTGCTCCTGCGACATCGCGGCCAGCTGGGCTTGCGCCTCTTTGGCTTTTTTGATCAGATTGCGGACTTCTTGAATGGATCTTAGGTCTTTATCCAATGCTTCCATCAATACTCCTTCTCTCCGTTACTTTTTTTATTACGAGGTGGCTTTCTTCGTTTTCTTCGCTCGTTTGGCTGCCGGCACGGCGGCCGTCTCTTTGCGCGGCGCGGGCGCATTGCTGCGGCTTGGCTGCGCGCTTGACTGCGCGTTTGGCCCAACGGCCTTCATATCGGCAGCCGGCGCAGAAGCTTCGGGCTTGGCGGCGGCCGCAGATGCGCTCTCGATCCGGCCGGAACCCGGTTGGACCGCGGCTTCCGCCGGACTAACCTCCGCGTTCTTGCCTGCCGGCGCTGGGGCGCTCGCCTCGGACTCTGCCTCAGCCTTGCCCTTAGCCGCGCTCACTTCCGCCATGGCAGGAGCTTCCGCTGCTTCCTCAGCCGCTGCAGGCGCCGCCGCGGCTTGCCCGGCCGCCGGCGCTTCGCCTCCGGCGGGAGCTGCCTTGTCGGCGGCAGCCTGCGGTTCATTGGCGTCTGCGTCAATCGGGCCCGCCACCATGGCGGCCGTCTCTTCATGCAGACGCGCAATGACATGTCTGGTCAGCAGCACGTTCAACTGCTTCGCCGCCTCGGCTCCCGCTTCCACGGCGGACTGCACGGCGCCGACGTCGCCGCTCAGCTTGACCGTCACCAATCCGCCCTTGACGATCTCAGCGCCGATGCAGGTGACGCTCGCCGCTTTCAAGGCGGCATCCGCCGCGGCGATGGCTCCCAGATAGCCTCTGACTTCCACCAACCCTAACGCGTTATGTCTCATGGGCCGCTACCTTAATAGCTCGCCGGGTTGTCGGCGACGAACTGGACAGCATCCGCGAACGCGTCGCATGCCGCCTTGCAGGCAGACTGGCTGCCCGTCAGCAAGGCGCCGGCGAAGTTGGTCTCGGAAGGCGGGCCGAAGAAGGCGGCCAGCGATACATCGGCGGCCTTCAGCGCCGCATCGAGCGCGTACATCGCTTCCAGCGGCGGAGCGATGAGATACGCCAGCGCTTCCCCTTCCTTGATGTTGGCGGTCTGGGACAAATAGCTTCCTGTACGGGAGACGCAATGGGCGAAATACGTGATGCTGTCATCCTCGTTGGCGCTGACGAAATGAGCGCCGTTCTCGATGTAATCAACGGCGGCGTTCAAGCCGCTGCGCACTTCCTCCGGGCTGGGGCCGGCCAATATCCCGATGACCTCGCCCGCCAGCTTCGTCGAAGCATTGGCCGAACCGGCGTACATGCTTCGCGCATAGACGACATCGACGGCAGCCGCTTTGGTCGCTTCGTCCAGGGCCGTATAGGTGACATCGTCAATGTCGGCGGTCAGGATCCCCAGACTTTTATGATGCGGCTTCAGCTCCAGCGTGCCAGCCAGATCCGGACTTACGTTGGGAATCAGCTTGACGCCTAACACCTTGGCATGAATCGGATCGTTTCTCATACGAGCCTCCTTGCGAATACTTATTTGAACAACCTCTACAGTTTCAGATCAATCCCCGACGCTTTGCGGTCAATCATCGTCTTAATCAATTCGGCGATATGCGCGCCCGCTTCAACCGCAGGCGTTCCGCCCGAGTGAATGTTGGAAATGACCGTGCGCCGCGCTTCCGGCATGCCGACCGTCGGCTTATAGGCGATGTAGGCGCTCATCGATTCCGCCGTCACAAGACCCGGACGCTCCCCGACCAGGAGGCAGACCACGTCAGCCTCGGTGACGTCGCCGATGACGTCCATCGACGGCACGCGGCAGTGCTTGACGAACAAAATATTGCCCGTCTCGATCCCATACATCTTGAGACCTTGGGTAATTGCCGGCACGATGTCGCGCAGATTGGCTTCGATCGCGGCCGAGCTCAGGCCGTCGCCAACCATAATCTGCACCTTGGCGCCCTTGGCCGTATGCTGCTTAATATATTCAATCGTCTCTGCGGAGAACTGGCGCCCCAGATCCGGCCGGGTAATGTATTCATCCTTGTCCCGGCACATCGTCTCGATCGCCACCAGATTCATTTCCTTCACGAAATCCTCGGACACGTAAGAGAATACGGCATCCTGGGCGGCGGCGTGGTCAGCGCGGAACCGCAGCGACGTAATGGTTTTGTAGCGCGGACCCGCACGCCATACGCCAAGGCGGGCCGGCGTCTTTTCCTTCATCTTCATGTAGCCTTCGCGATCGGCCGGTTCGGGAACGAGCAACTGCTTGCGCAGGTCGATCTCCGTAATATCGTCCAGACATTCGCCGCTGTCCTCTGGCTCTTCCTCAGGCAGCGCCATCTGCATGGCCGCGGCCGGAACCGGCTCGGACACTGCCGTCTGCGGGGCAGGTGCGGGCTGGGCGGTCTGCTGGGCAGGCGCCTCGGCTTGGGCCGGCTTCGCGGCTTCCTGCGGCAGGTTGCCTACCATCTCGTTCAGAATCGATTCAATCATCGATTTCAGGTCTTTTTCATTCATGAGAGCTTCCCCCTTTCCTTACTTGAGAAACACTGACGCGTCTCCGGCTTTTTTCGTCAGCTTGCCATTTTCGATGAAGCCCATTTTCTCCATCCACTGCTCGAACTCCCGGATCGGACGCAGGCCAAGCAATTCGCGCAGCGTCGCGGTCTCGTGATAGCCGGTCGTCTGATAGTTCAGCATGACATCGTCGCCGTGCGGGATGCCCATGAAGAAGTTGCAGCCTGCCGTCGTCAGCAGCACCGCCAGATTTTCCAGGTCGTTCTGATCGGCCTTCATATGGTTCGTGTAGCAAGCGTCGCAGCCCATGGAGATGCCCGTCAGCTTGCCCATGAAGTGGTCCTCCAGCCCGGCGCGGATAACCTGCTTCGCGTCGTACAAATATTCAGGCCCGATGAACCCGACGACGGTGTTGACGAGGAATGGATTGAACCGCTTGGCGAAGCCGTAGCAGCGCGCTTCCATCGTCACCTGGTCGATTCCGTGGTGGGCTTCGGAAGACAGCTCCGAGCCTTGGCCCGTCTCGAAGTACATCACGTCCGGACCGGACACTTGGCCATGCTTCAGCACGAGCTGCTGCGCTTCCTCGATCGTGGCTGCGTTGAAGCCGAATGCCGCGTTGCCTTTCTCCGAGCCGGCGATCGATTGGAAGATAAGGCCGGTCGGCGCTCCGCGCTTGACGGCTTCCATCTGGGTGGTGACATGGGCCAGCACGCAGGTCTGCGTCGGAATCTCCCACTTCTGGCGGAACTCCTCGAACCGCTTCAGGACGCGCGTTACGCTCTCGACGGAGTCGTCGACCGGATTCAGCCCCAATACCGCGTCCCCGATGCCGAACGTCAAGCCTTCCATCAGGGAAGCCATGATGCCGTCCGGATCGTCGGTCGGGTGGTTCGGCTGCAGGCGGGCCGACAACGTGCCTGGACGGCCGATCGTCGTATTGGCCCGGGCCGTCACCCGAATCTTCTTCGCCCCGTACATCAGGTCGAGGTTGGACATAATTTTGGCGACCGCGGCGATCATCTCGGCGGTCAGCCCGCGGGAGACGCGCTTGATGTCTTGTTCGGTCGTGTTATCGTCCAGAATCCACTCCCGCAGCTCTTCCACGGTCCAGTTCTGAATCTCGCTGTAAATGCGCTCGTTCACCTGGTCCTGAATTATGCGGGTAACCTCGTCCTGCTCATAAGGAACGGCGGGATTGTTGCGCAAGTCCTTCAGCGTAATCTGGGACAGCACCACCTTGGCGGCTACGCGCTCTTCCGAAGACGTGGCCCCGAGTCCGGCCAGCATATCCCCCGATTTTTCTTCATTCGCTTTGGCCATCACTTCCATCAGCGTTTTGAACTGATAGGTGCGGCCGAACAGTCTCGTTTTTAAAATCACAAAAGCTCCTCCTTTCAAATGCGACCCCTTGGATTGATTCAACCTCGATTAATGGAAGACAAGCGTTTTGATGACGACAGGCAATACCTTGCCCTCCGCAATCGGCTTGCCGATGTCGATATAGTCGCCGTTGTCGACCTGCACGCTGTCGATGCAGACGACATCCTTCTTGTAATCCAGCAGGGCGTACAGCGTCTGTCCCAGCACCTTCGCCATATCGTGGTGGACAATCACGATAAGCGGGTACTCCCTTTCCAGCAGCTCCGCCATGCCTTCGCGCAAGCCGCGCGCATACTTCTGCACCTCATGGAAGCTTGGGTTCTTTTTCCCTTCCAAGGCGATGGCGACCCGCTGCAGATCATTGTTGAGCTTGAACCAGTTCAATTTGTCGGCGATAGCCTGGGCCAGCGCCTCGGCGCTCCCCGATTCATCCGCCGACGCAAGCTTCAGAATCGGAATGTTTTTGATCGGGAAGCTCTCTTCCGTGTAGGTAATCGTGCTTCCGCTAATCTCCGTCGTATGGGAGCCGGCTCCGACTACGGTCGCCCGGATGGTCTCGGCCGAGCGCGCCACGGTCAACCGCTGCGTCAAAGGGGAAGCGGCAATCGCTCTCCCCAGCAGAATCCCGATATCTCCATACTGGAACACATCGCCCGCCGCTTCCTGGTACACATAATCGGCCACCCCTCCGGAGAAGGAGATGCACGGAATGTCCCGGTCGAGCTTCAGCCCTTTGTTGGTGATGATCGTGTCGTAGAAATCGCCTGGCGGCCGAAGACCGACGCTTTCCTCAAGCAGCTTCACCATCTCCCCGATGATCGGCTCCAGCGCGGCCGGCGTCACCTGCTGTCCAAGCGCGAGGGTTATGCCCCTGCGCTCCGCAAGCTGCTTGATCTTCGGCGCGATATACGTAATCTCGCGCGTCCGTTGGTCAACCTTGATCAGGCGGCCCCCGATGTCGAGACAGCCCGTGTCCAGCAGCTCCCCGTCGGCGAACAAGGCCAGATTGCTGGTCCCGCCGCCAATGTCGATATTGACGATGGACGTCGAGTGCTCTTTGGAATACGTATGAGCCCCAGCGCCTTTGGCGGCAATGATGCTTTCCAGGTCCGGGCCCGCGGTGGCGACCACGAAATCTCCGGCGAAGCCGCTTAACGACTGCAGCACTTCATTGGCATTGTCCTTGCGGGCCGTCTCGCCGGTAATGATGACGGCGCCGGTCTGGATGTCTTCCTTGCGGATGCCGGCTTTCCGGTACTGCTCCTGCACGAACGCCTGGATTTGCCCGGCGTCGATCCGGTTGTCCGCCAGCACCGGCGTGAAGCAGATATCGCTCCGGTAGACTACTTCTTTGTCCGTAATGACCAAGCGGGGCACCGAAAAGGACGATGCCAGGTTCTGAATATGCAGCTTCGACAGCACGAGCTGGGTCGTCGAGGTTCCCATATCGATGCCTACGCTTAGCAGTTGCTCGTTCACGTCTCTCCCCTCCCGTCGCTTGATACACATATATGCACGCAAAAAGGCTTAAAGTTATATCCCCCTCCCGCTTGGACGGGAATGGGTAACCTTAAGCCTCTTTGCTTACAGAACTACATCCTTGTAGCCCGGTTTCGTATTTATTTTTTGAAGGTGAACGTCACGATGGTGCCCTTCGACGGGCCGGATTCGATGTCAAGCTTGCCCTTCAGCTTGTCCTTCACATAGCTGCGGACGATGGACAAGCCCAAGCTTTTGTTGGACACGTCCTTCACGGGGAAGCCGACGCCGTCATCCGCCACGACCACGGTAACCAATCCGCCATCCAGCTGCGCGTTCACCGTAATCGTGCCGTACGAGCAATCTCCGAACGCGTGCTCATAGCTGTTATGGAGCAGCTCACTCACGATGAGCGCGATCGCGACCGTGCGGTCGCTGTCCAGGCAGATGCTCTGCGAAGCCTCGATCCGGATGGCGACATTGCTGCAATCGACGAAGCAGCGCTCGATATTCGAAGCGATAAGCCGAATGACGTCAAGCAAGTCCACCTGCGCATCGATCTCCGTCGACAGCAGCTCATGGGTCGCCGCGATGGCAAGCACGCGGCTGACACTGTCGTTCAAGCATTTTTTGGCTTCCGGGCTGTCGCACTGCCGCGACTGAATGCGGAGCAGGGACGCCACGGTCTGCAGATTGTTCTTGACCCGGTGATGAATCTCGCGGATAGCCACCGACTTGGAGACAATCTCCGCTTCCTTATGCTTGATCTCCGTGACGTCATGCAGGATGACGCCGATGCACAGATCCCGCTCCGCAATGAACAGCCGCTTCACCTGATAGTAGGATCCGGCCACCTTCACGTCTGCCGTCAACGGGCAGGAAGGAGAGGTGGAATACTGCTTCATCACGTCGGAGAACGTCGTCTGATCCAGCGACAGGTTGTCATAATGCAGGCCCTGAATATCCTCCAGATAACCAAGCTTCCGGTAATAGGCGTCCGCCTTCTTGTTCTTCAGCTTCAAAAACCCGTGCTTGTCGAAGACGAGAACGGCATCCTCAAGCTGGTTGATGATCGAATCCTTGAACCGCAGCATGGCGGTCAGCATCGAGGACATCTCGCCGTCTTCGTATTGCGATCCCGTCACATTGAAGTGGGCTTGAATATTGTCGCTCACATCTTTTTCATAGATGACGACCGCAATGACGCCGTCTTGATTTTTGATCGGATACACCGTCTGCCGAACCAGATGATTTTCCTGCGTATTGGCGATGAGACCCTGCGACATGATTCCGGTCTCCAGCGTCCGCAAGACGCCGGGCTCGTTCTCGCGCAGCGCCTTCTCGCCTTCGACCGGGCGCTGGTAGAGCGATTTGCCGTCATCCGGACGGCGGTGATACACCACGATCGCCTCATTGCCCATGCTGGACAGGACGTCGATGAACACATCATCCTTCACTTCGGACATTTCGAACGACTCGGCAATCTCCGTCAGCCGGATAATATCCGCCTCCGTCAGTGCCGTGTGCCGCTTGCACAGCCGCCGAATCCGTTCCTTGATCTCAATCATAGGAAATGACGATGGTTGTTGCAATTTCGATCATCGGACACCGTCGATCCATGCTAAGTTTGCGCAAGGTCTGGTAGGCTTCTTCTTCGGTGCAGCCATTTTCCTTCATCAGAATCCCTTTTGCCTTTTCGACCGCTTTCCGCTCTTCCATCTTCTGCGACAGCTTCGATAGATTTTGTTCCAGCTTGCGTATTTCCTTGCCTTTGGCGATGGTCACTTCGACCATAGGAATGAACGACTTTTCGTCTAGCGGCTTCACCAGATAACCAAGCGCACCGATAGAGGTTGCTTTTTCAATCGTCTGCTTGTCGCTGAACGCGGTCAGGAGAATAACTCCGCCGGCCAGCTGCTCTGAAATGATTCGTTTACCCGCCTTCAACCCATCCAGGATGGGCATTTGAACATCCAGGATGACCAGATCGGGCAGATGCTTTTTGCATAATTCGATGGCTTCAAACCCATCAGAAGCTTCGCCTACTACGTTGTAGGCCGCCTCTTCCAGCATCTCACGAATATCCATTCTTGTAATAGGTTCGTCGTCGACTATTACAATTTTTCCATTCATGTGTCATGCACCTCTATGTCGATATTTGCTTGTATCCGGCTAACCAACCGCCTACTCCTCCAAGTAAGCCCGAAGAGCGTCCACTCCTACGTTCTCCACCGTTGAGACCTCGAAAATGCGCTCTGCACCCGCCGCTTGCAGAAAAGCTCTCGCTTGCGCGATATCCTCCTCAGTACGGGCGAGCTCGGTTTTGGTCACAATTCCAATGACCGGCTTGGCGAACATTGTCGCGAAGGCCGGCGGAAAATAGCTTTCTTCCTTTGTGCAATCTTGCACAAGGCCGATGACATCGGCGTCGACGCTCGAGACAAGCAGCATCTTGTACAAATAACGATTCTCGATGCACTCCCCCGGCGTATCGATCGCTTGGTCGAAGGTCTCCACCGCTTGCGTCTTTTTGTAGGCAATCTCCTGGCCGTGCAGCCATTGGCACAGCGTCGTCTTGCCCGAGCCGGTGCTGCCGGCGAAAATAATGGTCTTCATGAGCGCTTCTCCTACGTTCTCGTAATCTTCGCAGCCGAGAAGCCGAGAATGTTTTGCAGGCCCAGCAGAACTTCATTCACGGCCGATTCCACGGATGAGACATCGCCTGTAATGACGAGCGATCCGCTGAAGCGGTCGACGAAGCCGATCTGCACGCCGGCCGCCTTGGTCGCGATGTCCGCGCCAATAATGGAGGCTTCGCTTGGCGTGATGGTCATGATGCCGATGGCATCCTGCGCATCGCTCCCCAGGCCCAGCTTCTTGTAAATATCCGGGTTCGGGTTCGCGATAATATGCGCCAACGTGACCTGCTTCCCTGGCACGTACTCCTGAATGACGCGTTGTTTTTCGTTGTGTTGGTCCATACTCTCATCATCTCATTTCGTGGAAAGAGGTTGTTCAAAAAGTCCGCTTTTGATCACGAAGTGATTCAGGAAGGAACTCGGCATCGAATCTTGCATTCACTCTCGAAAAGCGTATGCTTCCGAAGTATGTTTCCTGCGGAAACATTTGAGCTGCTCATGTAATCGCCTACACTCCGCTGCTCCTTACAAGTTTTGCGCAGCAAAACTCGCTACGAAAGGATCCGCTTCGAGTTCTTGCAACCTTCTCGGTGCTGAAAACCGACCTTTTTGAACACGGACCTATAAAACATCGATTAGCCATAAAAACACATAAAGACCCCTTAAAAGTTCACGTGGAATTTTTAAGAAGCCTCTTTGCTTTGACTGATATGCAACACGCCTTTGTGTTACTTTTACTATACTTTGTAGCTGCAAACGTTGTCAACCTGAACGCGCATGGTATTTATTTGATTACTTAATATTGAAACATTTTGTTCAATATTTCGACAACATCCGACACAGTCGGAACGCGCGGATTCGTGGCGGTGCAGCCGTCCTTGAGCGCTCCCTCGGCAATCGAGGCGCTCATTTCTCCGAGCAGTGCTTCGTCGACATTGCATTCCCGCAGCGACTGCGGCATGCGCAATTGCTTCTGGAGCTGCTTGATTGCCTGAACCAGGCTGCGAACGCCGCTCTTCGGATTCGGCGCCGACAGTCCCAGGCTCTTGGAGATTTCGGCGTATCTGACCGCCGCGGCATTGCTTTCCTCCTTGCCGTAGCCCGGCTTGTAGTCGGCATTGAATTCAATCACGTGCGGCAGCAGCAAGGAATTCATGCGCCCGTGCGCAATCTTGAACTTCGCGCCGGCCACATGGGCGATGCCGTGATTGAGCCCGAGCGACGCGATATTGAAGGCCATGCCCGCCAGACAGGAGGCATTGTGCATTTTCTCCCGCGCCTCCAGGTCGTTGCCGTCCTTGTACGCTCTCGGCAAATACGCAAAGACCAGCTTAATCGCTTTCTCCGCCAAGGCGTCGGAAATATCATTCGCTTTGGTGGAGACATACGCCTCGATCGCGTGGGTCAGGACGTCCATTCCCGTATCGGCGGTAATGAAGTCCGGCACGCTCTTGACCAATTCCGGGTCCAAAATCGCTTCCTGCGGCAGCATGTCATCGGACACGAGCGGGTATTTGATATTTTTCTTCTTGTCGCTGATCACGGAGAAAGACGTCACTTCCGAGCCTGTTCCGCTCGTCGTCGGAATCGCCACGAACGGCATATCGTGCTGATTCAATATTTTTTGGGCGAAAATCTTCATCGCCTTGGCCGCATCGATCGCGGAGCCGCCGCCAATCGCAATCATCCGATCGGCCTGGAACGCGCCCAGCGCTTCAACGCCCTCCGTCACGATTTCAATCGGCGGATCGGGCACGATGTTGCTGAAAATGTACTGCTCATTGCTCTCATGCAGCCGTTCGAACAGCATGTTAATCATCCCCGACTTGACCATGAACGGGTCGGTGACGATAAAGATTCGTTGGTTCCGCCATTCCATCAGGCGATCCAGCGCGCCTCGCCCCAGATAAATGTCGGTGTTCATCGATATTTTGTCCATAAACAGGCACCTCCAATGAAGTCGTTGGCAATAAAAAAAGAGACTTTTAAAAGAACGGATTCCTTTAAAAGCCTCTTCGCTTATGATATAGGTGCACGCCATTGTGCAACTCGCCATCATTCAATTGTCTACCAACACTGTACACCGTAAACCGGACATTCGTCAACCCGTCCGATCACGGCGCCGCTATCGGCAGGCGGTAAAAAAAGGGACCTGCACGCCGCTGTGCATCCGTTCTTCGGCCTTGAAGAACGTCCCTGCTTGCCAAGCTATACTTCATCGTATCTGTTCGGCGGCGACCACCCGGCTGTGCCGACAGCAATGTCGGCTGCCTTCCTGCAACGTAAAAAAAGCCTAGCGAGGCGGTAATCGTCACTAGACTTGTAAACCAGCCACTTTCGCCTCGAAATGACTGGTCCTTCAAAGTTACTAGGCAAAAGACCTGACTTAAGACCGATTCGGTCTATCACAGTGGCGGGACCGCGTTGGATTTGCACCAAACTTCCATTGCCTATAACTTCTTCTGTTGTGCATGACGTGAATGGGCGTCCATTCGACATCATTATAGCATAAAAAAGCGGATTGACAAGAGGGCGCGATCACTCAGTTGAAATGTTACTAATAAGAAGTACCGTTCATTTACATCGTAATGTTACCGAAGGGAAGTGTGATGAAAATGTCCATGAAAACACGACGTTACTCGTCGCTCGACTCAAATGTAGAATCAAAAATAAGTAGAAAATTGATCTAATTTGTCGAATATGTGGAATCTATGATATCTTTAGAGGGTGAACGGATCGAGGAGTAGATAATTCGAGATGTTTCCGATTTCAAAACAACGTAGAGAAAGAAAAAATCCACATTATCAAAGGATAGCTGCAGTGGATGATGGAGACACGATACAGAATGAAAGAGGCGCATCACATGTTTAATGAGATCGAAAAAGAAGCAGTTTATAATGTCATTTATAAAAGAAGAGACGTTCGGAATTTTCTTCCGAATCCTGTACCTAAAGAGATTATCGGCCGAATTTTACAAGCGGCACACCATGCACCCTCTGTAGGATTTATGCAGCCATGGAATTTCATTATAGTGGATTCTATGGAAGTCAAAGAGAGATTAGCTTGGGCGACAGAAAAAGAAAGACGAGCTTTGGCGATTCATTACGAAGAAGAGCGCGCTACCCAATTTTTAAGTTTAAAAATTGAAGGAATTAAAGAGGCGCCCTTAACGATCTGTGTCACCTGTGATCCAACAAGCGGGGGCTCGCATGTACTCGGACGAAATTCGATTCCGGAGACGGATATTCTTTCTACAGCATGCGCAATCCAAAATATGTGGTTAGCGGCGTGTGTAGAAGGTTTAGCCATGGGATGGGTAAGTTTTTACAAAAAAAATGATGTTCGAGATATTTTGCAAATCCCTCCGCACATTGACCCTGTTGCTTTAATTTCCATTGGATATACGGACGACTACCCCTCTGCTCCCATTTTAGAACAAGTGAAGTGGGAAAAACGAAAATCTCTTGAAAATCTAATATTTCATAATAAATGGGGAGAACAACAAGCGAATGGATTGTAACAAGCTATAGTTATTTGGGTTGTTACTTGTCATCGGCTTTGGTCTGGGCCGCTCGATTCATTCGTCATTGGGTGGGGGGTAAAGGATTGCTATACCGCCAACACATCATTGTACGCCGGGGTCAGGCTCTTTCCAAATTGTATTATCTCGTCTGCCATTCGCTGTAACCTTGATTGTTAAATGGATTCTAAGGTATACTTTTCTCGCCAGAATATAGATGTAAGGGAGTAAACATCATGGAAAAAGTTCTTATTTTCGGACATAAAAATCCAGACACAGATAGTATTTGTTCCGCCATTGCGTATGCAGATTTGAAAACACAATTGGGCTTCGATGTCGAGCCGGTTCGCCTCGGCAGCATCAACGGGGAAACGCAATTCGCGCTGGATACGTTCCAAGCGCAAGCGCCGCGCCTGGTAGAGACCGTGGCGAACGAAGTGAACGGCGTTATTCTCGTCGATCACAACGAACGGCAGCAAAGCGCCAACGACATTGATCAGGTTCAGGTGCTGGAAGTCATCGACCATCACCGCATCGCGAACTTCGAGACGAGCGGTCCGCTGTACTATCGCGCGGAGCCGGTTGGCTGCACCGCTACGATCTTGAATAAAATGTATAAAGAGAACGGGAAAACGATCAGCAAAAATATTGCCGGCCTGATGCTGTCTGCCATCATTTCCGACTCGCTGCTGTTCAAATCCCCGACTTGCACGGAGCAAGACGTGGCTGCTGCCCGCGAGCTGGCCGCCATCGCCGGCGTCGATGCGGAGCAATACGGCCTCGAAATGCTGAAAGCGGGCGCGAACCTGAGCGACAAGAGCATCGAGGAGCTGCTCTCGCTTGACGCGAAGGAATTCACCATGGGCAGCGCGAAGGTGGAAATCGCGCAAGTGAATGCGGTGGACGTGAACGATGTGCTGTCTCGCCAAGCGGAAGTGGAAGCGGCCTTGTCCGACATTATCGCGAAGAAAGGCCTCGATCTGTTCGTGTTCGTCGTGACCGATATTTTAAACAGCAATTCCGTGGCCATTGCGCTCGGCTCCAAGGCGGACGCCGTCGAGAAGGCATACAATGTTAACCTCGAAAACAACACCGCGCTTCTGAAGGGCGTCGTATCCCGCAAGAAGCAAATCGTGCCTGTGCTGACAGACACCTTGAGCAAATAAATTCCCTAAGCCGGATAATCATAATTTCCCCCGGCTTGGGACCAACGGTGCGGGCCGCGCTTTCGAGTGCGGCCCGCCGCTTTGTCACTCCCCCTCGTTGTTTTGCAACACCATGGCTAGACAGGCAAGGAATAAGGCGCACAATCAAAACCACCCGTCCAACGGGTGGTTTGCACTTGGGGTATAACCCCCTGTTGCCAAACTGCGCCTAAAGACGCTAGCCTGACAATTAAATTGTTCAGGCTCAGTGTAACTTGTCACTTTCACTTACCAGTTAAACTGGTTTACTTCTTCTTGCTACTGTTTCTGTTGAACGGATCTTCATACTCTTTCACACTCAGTTTATCAACTGCTTGGTCATGTGCTTCCTGTTCACGTATATATTTTGCGACAGTTGCTTCGTTTAAGCCTACTGTGCTGACGTAGTAGCCCTCCGCCCAAAATTTCCGATTGCCATATTTATACTTCAGGCTGGCATGCTTCTCGAA